>MERD01000029.1:7589-26634 GCA_001771935.1 Betaproteobacteria bacterium RIFCSPLOWO2_02_FULL_67_26 | reverse complement strand
GCACGCGAGCCAGGTCATGCACGGCAAGACCTCCGCGATACACCACGACCGGCGCGGTGTATTCAACGGCCTGCCCGATGCGTTCATCGCGACGCGCTATCATTCCCTGGTGATCGAGAAGGCGAGCCTGCCGGCGAGCCTCGAGGTGAGCGCCTGGACCGCCGACGGCGAGATCATGGGCGTGCGCCACAAGTCGATGGCCGTGGAAGGCGTGCAGTTCCACCCCGAGTCGATCCTGACCGAGCACGGCCACCGCTTGCTCCGGAATTTCCTTGAAGGAGGGAAAACATGACACCCCAGGAAGCGCTGACGCGCGTTATCGAGCACCGCGAGATCTTCCGCGAGGAGATGCTCTCGCTGATGCGGGCCATCATGACCGGAGAAGTCTCGCCGACCCTGATCGCGGCGATCATCGTCGGCCTGCGCGTGAAGAAGGAAACCATCGGCGAGATCGCGGCGGCGGCGGAAGTGATGCGCGAGTTCGCGACCAAGGTCCCGGTCAAGGATCCCGACCGGCTCATCGACATCGTCGGCACCGGCGGGGACGGGGCGCACACGTTCAACATCTCGACCGCGGCGACTTTTGTCTGCGCCGCGGCCGGCGCGCGCGTCGCCAAGCACGGCAACCGCTCGGTATCCAGCAAGTCGGGCAGCGCCGACGTGCTGGAGGCGCTGGGCGCGAACATCAATCTCAAGCCGGAGGCCATCGGCCGCTGCATCGACGAGGTGGGGGTGGGCTTCATGTTTGCGCCGCATCACCACGGCGCGATGAAGCACGCCGCGCCGGTGAGACGGGAGCTCGGCGTCAAGACTATCTTCAATATCCTCGGCCCGCTGACCAACCCGGCGGGCGCCAGGCTCGAGCTGATGGGCGTTTTCCATCCCGATCTCGTCGGCATCCAGGCCCGCGTCCTGCAGCGGCTGGGCAGCCGGCACGTGATGGTCGTGCACGGCCTGGAAGGGATGGACGAGATCTCGATTTCCGGTTCGACCCTGGTGGCGGAACTCAGGGACGGGAAGATCAGCGAGTACAACATTGCGCCGCAGGACTTCGGTTTGAAGACGGGCAAGAGCGCCGCGATCCGGGTGGAAAGCGTCGAGCAGTCGAAGGCGATGGTGCTGGCCGCGCTCGATAACGAGCCGGGACCGGCGCGCGACATCGTCGCGCTGAACGCCGGCGCCAGCATTTACGTCGCCGGACTCGCGCCAACGCTGGCGGGCGGCGTGCAAAAGGCCCAGGCGGTAATCGCGAGCGGCGCGCCGCGCAAGAAGCTCGACGCCTTCGTCGGGTTCACGCAAGCCCATGGCTGATGTGCTGCGGCGCATCCTGGCGGTGAAAGCCGGGGAGGTTGCCCGCGCGAAGAGCGCGAAGCCGCTGGGCGCGCTGCGGGAAGAGGCGGGACGGGCGGCGGCGCCACGCGACTTCGCGGGGGCGCTCCGCGCGAAAACCGCGGCCGGAAAGCCCGCCGTGATCGCGGAGATCAAGAAGGCGAGCCCGAGCCGGGGCGTGCTGCGCGAGGACTACGACCCCGCCGCGATTGCGGCGAGCTTCGAGCGGCACGGCGCGGCGTGCCTTTCGGTGCTGACCGATGAGCAGTTTTTCCAGGGCGGAATCGGGCATTTGAAGCAGGCGCGTGCCGCGTGCCGGCTGCCGGTGCTGCGCAAGGACTTCACCATCGACCCCTACCAGGTGTGCGAGGCGCGCGCGGCGGGCGCGGATTGCATCCTGCTCATCGTCGCGGCGCTCGACGTGCCGCGGATGCTGGAGCTGGAGGCGGCGGCGCACGAGCTCGGCATGGCGGTGCTGGTCGAAGCGCACGATGGCGGCGAGCTGGAGCAGGCGCTCCGGCTCAAGACGCCCCTCATCGGCATCAATAACCGCAACCTGCGCACCTTCGAGACGCGTCTCGAGACCACGCTCGACCTCGTGCCGAGGGTCCCCGCGGGGCGCCTGGTCGTGACGGAGAGCGGCGTGCTGACGCCGGGGGACGTCCGGACCCTGCGCGATGGGAAGGTGAACTGCTTCCTCGTCGGGGAGGCCTTCATGCGGGCGGCCGACCCGGGCGCCGAGCTGGCGCGCCTGTTTGCTGCCGGCTGAGCGCGGGCCGGCTATACTTTCGCCTATGTCCCCGCTTCCTCCGTGGCCGACACTCGACGAGCTGATCGTCGCCTTCGACAAGGGCCTGCGCACGGTGTTCGCGCCGGCGCATTCGCTGCGCGCGACGCCGGGTGCGGACCTGCCCGAGGCCGAGTTGACGGATGGCGAGCGCCGGCTCGCGGCATCCTTGATGCGGGTCAACCACACCGGCGAGATCTGCGCGCAGGCGCTGTACCAGGGCCAGGCGCTCACCGCCCGCGACTCGGCCGCCCGCGCGGCGCTCGAGCAGGCGGCGCAGGAAGAGACCGAGCACCTCGCGTGGACCGAGCGCCGCATCGAGGAGCTGGGCGGCCGCAAGAGCGTGCTCAATCCCTTGTTTTACGCCGGCTCGTTCGCGATCGGCGCGGCGGCGGGCCTCATCGGCGACCGCTGGAACCTGGGTTTTCTCGCCGAGACCGAGCGCCAGGTCGTCGCGCACCTGCAGGGCCACCTCGGGCGGTTGCCGGACGGCGACGGGAAGAGCCGCGCGATCGTCGAGTCGATGAAGGCGGACGAGGCGCGGCACGCGACCAGCGCCATCAAGCACGGCGCGGCCGAGCTGCCGCAGCCCGCGAAGGATGCGATGCGGCTGTCGTCGAAGGTGATGACCGAAACCGCGTTCTGGCTTTAAATCACGCTTCGCGGATTTCGAAGTCGTGCGTGTTCTCGGCCATCTTGCCGAGCATGATCGACGCCGAGCAGTACTTCTCCGCCGACAGGTGTATGGCGCGCTCGACCTGCTCGCGCTTGAGGCCCTTCCCGGTCACGATGAAATGGAAGTGGATCTTCGTGAAGACCTTCGGATCCTGGTCCGCGCGCTCGGCGGCGATCTCCACCACGCAGTCGGTGACCGGCGCGCGCCCTTTTCTCAGGATGTGCACGACGTCGTAGGCGGTGCAGCCGCCGGTGCCGATCAGCACCGTCTCCATCGGCCGCGGTCCCAGGTTGCGGCCGCCACCCTCCGGCGCGCCGTCCATGACGAGCGCGTGCCCGCTCCCGGACTCGCCGACGAAGGCGACGTTCTCCAGCCACTTGATGCGGACTTTCATCTCAGCGCCCGATCGCGATGCGCAGATGATACCAGCCGATGCCGATCGCTTCGTGGAAGAATACCCTGCTGTCGTGCAGCGCTCCGGCGCTCGGCATGAAATCGAGCGCGGTCACCTTGAAGCGCGTGGAGTATTCGATGGGCGCGGGAATCACCGTGAACCCGGCGCGCTCGAAGGCAAGCCGCGCGCGCGGCATGTGCCAGGCATGGGTGACGAGGTAGACGCTGCGGACGCCGGCGGCACCGAGCAGGCGATGGCTCAGGCGGGCGTTCTCCAGGGTATTGATTGAACCCTGCTCCGACCACTGGACGGGAACCCCGAATTCCCGTTCCAGCACCTGTTTCATCTGTGCCGCTTCGGAGGTGGAGTTGCCCAGCGGTGCGCCGCCGGTGACCAGCACCGGCTTCTTGAGTGCGCGGTGCAGGTGCGCGGCATAGCGCAGCCGGACCAGGGCGGCGGCGCTGACCGTATCCTGCCCTCCGTACTCCGGCGCCGATATGTAGGTGCCGCCACCCAGCACCACGATCGCCTGCCCGCTCCTGTCGGCGAGCGGATCACCCGGCGCCGGTTCCAGCGACTTGACGAGCGCCCCTGCGACGTACGGAGTGGACAGGATCCAGAGCCCGATGAGCGAAAGTGCGACCAGCGCCCGACCCAGTCGCGGCCGGCGCAACGCCACCAGCGCACCGGCCGCCGCCAGCAGCAGCAGGTTGCCCGGCGGCATCAGAAGCGCCGCGATGACATTGGTGATCAGCCATTCCATACTAAAAGGTTTGACACATGCGCCTGATTTGCAATAGAATTCGCCCTTTTCCGCAAGCGCCAGGCGCAGTCAGGGCAGGATCCATGAAAACGTTTTCCGCAAGGCCGGAGACGGCCACGCACGAGTGGTACGTCGTGGATGCCGCCGGCAAGGTGCTCGGCCGGCTCGCCTCCGAAATCGCGCGGCGGCTGCGCGGCAAGCACAAGCCCGAGTTCACGCCGCACGTGGACACCGGCGATTATATCGTGGTGGTCAATGTCGACAAATTGCGCGTGACCGGCAGGAAGGCGCAGGACAAGACCTACTACCGGCACAGCGGCTATCCGGGCGGCATCTACAGCACGAGCTTCGCCAAGCTCCAGGCACGCCACCCGGACCGCGTGCTGAGGCTGGCGGTGAAGGGCATGCTGCCCAAGGGCCCGCTCGGCTACGCCATG
Source organism: Betaproteobacteria bacterium RIFCSPLOWO2_02_FULL_67_26 (assembly GCA_001771935.1). Lineage (GTDB taxonomy): Bacteria > Pseudomonadota > Gammaproteobacteria > Burkholderiales > SG8-41 > SG8-41. The sequence continues at coordinate 22,248 of MERD01000029.1, read as the reverse complement.
CTGAAAAAGATGAAGATGTATACCGGGGCGGGCCACCCGCACGAGGCGCAACAACCCAAACCACTGGAAATCTGAGGCGGGCATCATGGCCATGCAACGAGCATCGCAACCCTACTACGGCACCGGCCGCCGCAAGTCGGCGGTCGCGCGCGTCTATCTCAAGCCCGGAAAAGGCGAGATCACGGTCAACGGCAGGCCGGTCGACGAGTTTTTCTCGCGCGAGACCGGGCGCATGATCGTGCGCCAGCCGCTGGTATTGACCAACACCCTGTCGAGCTTCGACATCCTGATCAACGTGGACGGCGGCGGCGAGTCGGGGCAGGCCGGCGCGGTGCGCCACGGCATCACGCGCGCGCTGATCCAGCACGACGCCGCCCTCAAGCCCGCGCTCAAGAAGGCGGGCCTGGTGACGCGCGACGCGCGCGAGGTCGAGCGCAAGAAAGTGGGCCTGCACAAGGCGCGCCGCCGCGGCCAGTACTCGAAGCGGTAAACTACTCATCCCGCGCAACCGAGCCGCCTGCGGGCGGCTTTGTTGTCTGTGGAACTGGACATGGCAAAAAACGGCATTCGAATCGGCATCGTGGGCGGCACCGGCTATACCGGCGTGGAACTGCTGCGCCTGCTCGCCCAGCACCCGCATTGCGAGCTTGCCGCGATCACCTCGCGCAAGGACGCCGGCATGGGCGTGGCCGAGATGTTTCCCAACCTGCGCGGGCGCGTGGCGCTGAAATTTTCCGAGCCCGCGAAAGCCGGGCTCAAGGATTGCGACCTCGTGGTCTTCGCCACGCCCAACGGCGTCGCGATGAACGAAGCGCGCGCGCTGGTGGACGCCGGCGTGCGCGTCATCGACATCGCGGCCGACTTTCGCATCGCGGACGTCGCGCTGTGGGAGCAGTGGTACGGCGTCAAGCACGCCTGCCCGGAACTGGTGGCGGAGGCGGTGTACGGGCTGCCGGAGGTGAACCGCGAGAAAATCCGGGAAGCGCGGATCGTCGCCAACCCCGGTTGCTACCCGACCGCGGTGCAGCTCGGCTTCCTGCCCTTGATCGAAGCCGGCGTCGTCGATCTCGAGCACCTGATCGCCGACGCGAAATCGGGCGTTTCCGGCGCCGGCCGCAAGGCGGAGGTGCACACGCTGCTGGGCGAGGCCTCCGACAACTTCAAGGCCTACGGGGTATCGGGACACCGCCACCATCCCGAGATCGCGCAGGGGCTCGCGCGGGCCGCGGGCCGCGCCGTCAACCTCGTGTTCGTGCCGCATCTCGTGCCGATGATCCGCGGCATCCACGCCACGCTCTATGCGCGCATCACCGGCAGCGTGGATCTGCAGGCGCTCTACGAAAAGCGCTACGCGAAGGAGGCGTTCATCGACGTGATGCCGGCCGGCAGCCATCCGGAAACGCGCTCGGTGCGCGGCGCGAATTTCTGCCGCATCGCCGTGCACCGGCCGCGGGGCGGCGACACCGCGGTGGTCCTGTCCGTCATCGACAACCTGGTGAAGGGCGCCTCGGGGCAGGCGGTGCAGAATATGAACATCATGTTCGGCCTGCCGGAGACCGCCGGGCTCGAGCAGCTCGCGCTGCTCCCCTGACGCCATGGCGCAGTTCATTCGCACGCTGCAGCGCAAGCTCGGGATGTCCGCTCAGCGGCTCGTGGTGCGGACGCATGTCGCGTGGTACTGGCGCTGGCTCGGTTACGTCGCGCTCGGCGCGCTGGTGGTCGGCGTCGGCTGGACGACCTACGACTACGGGATGGAGCTGGCCGGCTTCCGCCAGAGCGAGGCGGCGCGCGTGCTCGACGGGCTCAAGGAGGACATCCGGAGCCGCGAAGCCGAGATCACCGAGCTGCGCTCGCAGGTGGCCTCGGCCGAGCGGCAGATGCAGATCGAGCGCGCGACCTACGGCGACCTTGCCCGCCAGGTGAAGGCGTTGAGCAACGAGAACGCCGGGCTGCGGGAGGATCTCGCTTTTTTCCAGTCGCTGATGGCGGCCGGCGGCAAGGAGGGCTCGGTCACCATCAACCGTTTCCGGGTGCGGCCGGAGGCGCTGCCCGGCGAGTACCGCTACCGCTTGCTGCTGGTGCAGACCGGACAGCGGGTGAAGGAGTTCCAGGGCACGCTGCAGTTCGTGCTGAATCTCGAGCAGGGCGACCGCAAGTACGTGCTGATGCTGCCGCAGGAGGGCGAGCGCGACGTCAGGGATTACCAGATCAGCTTCAAGTTCTTCCAGCGCGTGGAAGGCACGTTCAAGGTGGCCCCCGAGGCCGTGGTGAAAAGCCTGCAAATACGGGTCTTTGAAAACGGCTCGGTTGCGCCTAAACTATCGCAAACCGTGACCGTTTCCTGAGGAGCGGAACCATGTTCGGCAGCAAGCGCAACAAGCCCTCCAACCATATCGAGTGCCTGATCGGCGCCGGCACCACCATCGAGGGCAACATCACCTTCGCCGGGGGTCTGCACGTGGACGGGCGGGTGCGCGGCGACGTGGTCGCCGCCGAGGGCAAGCCCGGCCGGCTGGTGCTGTCCGAGCAGGCCCAGATCGAGGGCGAAATCCGCGTTTCCCACGTGGTGATCAACGGCACGGTGGTCGGGCCGGTGCACGCGGCGGAATACGTGGAACTGCAGGCGAAAGCCAATGTCACAGGGGACGTATACTACAAGACGCTCGAGATCCAGCTGGGCGCGGTGGTGCAGGGCCGGCTGGTTTACCAGAACGACGGCAAGTCCGACAAAGTGGTCCAGTTCAAGCCGGTTGCGGCTGAATGAAGCACAGCGGGTCGGCTTGATGGTTTAGGGAGCAGGGACATGAATGCAGTGACCGAAAAGTTGCCCGCGCCGCTGGTGTTCACCGACGCCGCCGCGGCTAAGGTGAAGAGCCTGATCGACGAGGAAGGCAACCCCAACCTGAAGCTCCGCGTGTTCGTCCAGGGGGGCGGCTGCTCCGGTTTTCAATATGGTTTCACATTCGACGAGGACGCGGGCGATGATGATACGCGGATGGACAAGGGCGGCGTGACGCTGCTGATCGACCCCATGAGCCTGCAGTATCTCGCCGGCGCGGAAATCGATTACCAGCAGAACGTCGAGGGCGAGCAGTTCGTGATCAAGAACCCGAACGCCACTTCCACCTGTGGCTGCGGCTCCTCGTTCTCCGCATAAGCCGGCCTCAACAAGCGAAAAAGGCGGCACTGCCGCCTTTTTTGTTGCCCATCACCCATCGCGCGTCACCGGGGGTAGATCGCTCCGAGCACGCGCGGGCCTTTCGCGCCGGTGACCGACGGCAGGTTGCCCGGGCGGCGCTTTAACGCCTGGCGCGCGAGCCACGCGAAGGCGAGCGCCTCGACGTGCTCCGGTTCGACGCCGAGGGCTGCGGTGGTCGCGATGCGGCGATCCGGCAACAGCGCGCCGAGCCGCCCGATGAGCGCCCGGTTGCGGGCGCCCCCGCCGCAGACAAATATCTCGCGCGCGGACCGGCAGTGCGCGCGCACCGCCAGGGCGATTGACGCCGCGGTCAATTCGGTGAGCGTCGCCTGCACGTCCGCCGCCCGCTCGCGGCCGGACAGAAAACGCCGCACCCACCGCAGTTCGAAATCATCGCGGCCGGTGCTCTTCGGCGGGCGGCGGCGGAAGAACGGATGCGCGAGCAGTTTCTTCAGCAGTTGCGGGATGACGCGGCCGCGCGCGGCCCAGGCCCCGTGCGCGTCGAATGGTTTGCGGCGCTTTTCCCGGACCCAGGCGTCGAGCAGGCAGTTGCCCGGCCCGCAGTCGAATCCGGTGACGGCCCCGCGCGCGGGAAGCCGGGTGATGTTGGCGATGCCGCCCACGTTGACGATGGCGCGGCTGCGGCGCGCGGCTCCGAATACCGCGTGGTGGTATGCCGGCGCGAGCGGCGCGCCTTCGCCTTCCGCCGCGATGTCGCGGCTGCGGAAATCGCATACCACGGCGATGCCGGTCCGTTCGGCGAGCCGCGCGCCGTCGACGAGCTGGGTCGTGTAACCCGCGCGCGGGCGGTGGCGCACGGTCTGCCCATGGCACCCGATGGCGGTGACGGCCCGCGCGCGCACGCCAGCGCGCGCGAGCAGCCTGCGCACGGCGCTCGCGTAAACGTCCGACAGCTCGTTGGCCAGGAGCGCGGCGCGGTTCAACTCGTCGTTCCCGCTCCGGTGCAAGGCAAGCAGGCGCTCACGCAGCCTTGAGGGGTAAGAGAGGTGGGCGCTGTCGAGGAGCTGCAGGCGTCCACCGCGCCCGGCGGCGAGGACGGCATCGACGCCGTCGAGGCTGGTGCCCGACATCAGCCCAATATAGTACTCGGGCATGGGAAGCTTGTTACGGCTGCGATTCGGATTTGCGGCAGGGCAGGCCGTGCGGCGTGAACAAAAGTCTAGTCGAGGCGGGCGATATGGGTGCTGCGCAGGAGCGCCAGCCGCTGTGCCAGCGGCGCGGCAGCCGCATCGAACGCCGGCTTCTCGCCCGGCCCGATGGGCGGCGCCGCCGGCAGCACCACGCGCAGCGGATTCTGGTGCACGTCGTTGATGCGGAACTCGTAGTGGAGGTGGGGGCCGGTCGCGAGGCCGGTCGCCCCGACATAGCCGATGACCTCGCCCTGGGCGATGCGCGCGCCCTTGCGCACGCCCTTGGCAATGCCCGACAGGTGTCCGTACCAGGTCGTGAATTTCGACTGGTGGCGCAGCACTACCAGATTGCCATAGGCGCCTTGGCGGCCGGCGACTTCGACGATGCCGTCACCGGTGGCTTTCACGCGTGTGCCGGTCGACGCCGCGTAATCGATGCCCTTGTGCGCGCGCCATTGCCGAAGGATCGGGTGAAAGCGGGCATTGGTGAATCCGGACGAAATGCGCGAGAACTCGAGCGGGGAGCGCAGGAACGCCTTGCGGATGTTCCTGCCGTCGGGCGTGTAGTAGCCGCCTTGCCCCTCGGCATACTGGAACCATACCGCCCGGTACAGCCTGCCGACGTTGATGAACTCCGCGGCGAGCACGCGGCCGGCGCGCACCGGGCTGCCCTGGTCGTAGAACATCTCGTAGACCACCGAGAAGCGGTCACCGCGGCGCAGGTCCCGGTGGAAATCGATGTCGGTCGAGAACATGTCCGCGACCTGTATCGCGACCGCGTCGGACAATCCGGCGGCATCGGTCGCGGCGAAGAGCGAGCTGCGGATCTCGCCGGAATTCATCAGCACGCGGCGCTCGAACTGGACTGGCTGCTCGCTCACGGCGAGGTCGTCGCCCTGGCGCGTCACGTTGAGCACGTTGCCGCCGTTCTGGTAGCGCAGCTCGAGCAGGCGGCCCTCCGCGCTGGTGCGGGCACGCACCGTCCTGCCCGGGACCAGTTGGTACAGGGCGCGGACCGAACGCGAGTTGCGCAGCGCCTGCACGGCTTCCGGATCTTCCGCGCCCAGCCGCGCCAGCAGCTCCGCGAGCGTGTCGCCGCGCTGGATGCGCTCCTCGCGCCAGTAGCCGTCGTCGGTGCTGCCGGCCAGGCGGGCGGCGGGCAGGGCCACTTCCTGCACCACCTGCGTCGTGGCTACCGGCTCGGTGATGGTATCGGGCGCGATCCCGAACGCGGCCACGATGCCGATGAACGGCAGGACGACCGCGGCGGCCACGCGAGCGAGGCGGGAACCCGCCATGAGTCCCGCGAGCTTTTGCGCTAGAATCACGCCGTTCTCTTGCTGCATGATTTACCTGAATAATTTCCGGGCGCGGCAAGCTTAACAGAATAGCCCACGCCTTCAAACCACCTTTTCGCATCGTGAAATGGAGAATGACCCCGATCGAGCAACAAATTGAAATCATCCGGCGCGGCTCGGAAGAGCTGCTGGTCGAGTCCGAGCTGCGGGACCGGCTCAAATCGGGCCGGCCGCTCCGCGTGAAAGCCGGCTTCGACCCCACCGCGCCCGACCTGCACCTCGGCCACACCGTGCTCATCAACAAGCTGCGGCAGCTGCAGGCGCTCGGGCATCACATCCAGTTCGTCATCGGCGATTTCACCGGCATGATCGGCGACCCCTCCGGGAAAAGCGCGACGCGGCCGCCGCTCTCGCGCGAGGAGGTCCAGGCGAATGCCCGGACCTACACCGACCAGGTGTTCAAGATCCTCGACCGCAGCCGCACCGAGGTGGTGTTCAATTCGGCGTGGATGGACCGGATGAGTGCCGCGGAACTGATCCGGCTCGCGGCGAAGCACACCGTCGCGCGCATGCTCGAGCGCGACGACTTCGCCAGGCGCTACCAGGGCCGGCAGCCGATCGCGATCCACGAGTTCCTCTATCCCCTGGTGCAGGGCTACGACTCGGTGGCGCTCGCGAGCGAGCTCGAGCTCGGCGGCACCGACCAGAAGTTCAACCTGCTGATGGGCCGCGAGGTACAGAAGGAGCACGGCCAGCCGCCGCAATCCATCCTCACCCTGCCGCTGCTCGAGGGCACCGACGGCGTCAACAAGATGTCGAAGTCGCTCGGCAACACTATCGGCATTACCGAGCCGCCCGCCGAGATCTTCGGCAAGCTGATGTCGGTCTCGGACGCGCTGATGTGGCGCTACATCGACCTGCTGTCGTTCGAGCCCGCCGATGCGATCCGCAACTGGAGGCGCGAGGTCAAGGACGGACGCAACCCGCGCGACGTCAAGGTCGGGTTCGCGCAGGAAATCGTCGCGCGATTCCACGGCGCCGCGGCCGCGGGCGCGGCGCTTGCCGATTTCGAGGCGCGTTTTCAGCGCGACGAGATGCCCGCCGACATCCCGGAGATGACGATCGCCGCGAAGGGCGAGACGCTGCCGCTCGCCCAGGCGCTCAAGCAGGCGGGCCTAACCGCGAGCACGTCGGAGGCGCTGCGCATGATCGAGCAGGGCGGCGTGAAGCTGAACGGCGAGAAGGTGAGCGACAAGGCACTGAAGCTCGCCCGGGGAACGCAGGCCGTGCTGCAGGTCGGCAAGCGCAAGTTCGCGCGCGTCACCATTTCCTGAAGCCCGATCGACTCTCCTCCAGCGTTGCGCTTGCAGGCCGAAAAATGAAACGGGCGCACGGGTCTCGCGACCTCGTGCGCCCTGCAGGAAGTACCTTCGCGTAATGCGTTACGCGATCTTCCCGGGGGCGTACTGCGACCCTTCGGGGAAGGCGGTGCTATTGTCGTCGCCTTCGGCAATCAGCTCCGGCGTCGAGCCTTGCTTCTCGTCGCCGTCGGCGATGAGTTCCGGCTTTGACGTCTCCTTTTCGTCGCCATCAGCGACGATCAGCTGGGGTTGCTCGGGCTTCTTGGGCTCCTGCTCGTCGCTTTGCGCGAAGACAGCGGACGTCGATGCAGCGAACACGCTCGCCAGTGCGAGCGCCAGTATGGTTTTGCGATTCATGTGAACCTCCATAAAAAGTGAAAGTTGAGGATTGTCGCTTCGGCCAACTCTTCGTTGGGCGAGCGAAAGATATTCGAGATTCACGCGCTGTGCGGTTTCTTACGAACCTGTAATCCGCGCGTAAGGCCGGCGCAAGCCCCGGATCGAGCCGCGCCGGGAGCTTTCGCGAAGCTTACAGGCTTGCGTGAAAGCGGACGGTGACGCGAAGCCCGGGGTGGTTGTCGGACAGCTCGACCGATGCGCCGTGCAGGTCGGCAATGGCCTTCACGAGCGCCAGGCCGAGGCCGCTGCCCAGCGTGGTCCGGCTCGCTTCCAGCCGGTAGAAGCGGCGGAATACACTTTCGCGCTCCGAAGCGGGGATGCCGGGACCGGTATCCGCGACGAACAGTACCGGCGAAGCGCCGTCCTGTGCCAGCCCGACCGTAATCTCCACTCCGGCCGAACAGTGGCGGATCGGGTTTTCGACGAGGTTCGCCACCATTTGCGTCAGCAGCTCCCGGTCGCCGTGGATCAACGGGATGCTGGCGACAACGGCACTCAGATGCTGGCTGCGGTCTTCCGCGACCGGAGCGTACGCTTCGGAAACGGTGGACACGATTTGCCCCAGGCTCACGTCCGAAAAAGCAGCGCGCCTGGCCCCGGACTCGATCTGGGAAATGCGCAACAACGCTGAAAATGTCTCCAGTATGGCGTCGAGCTCGGCGATCGATTGCTCGACGACCGCATCTCCGTCCGGTCCCGCCTTCACCCGGGCGGCCTCGAGCCGGTGGCGCAGGCGGCTGAGCGGCGTGCGCAGATCGTGGGCAATATCGTCGGAAACGCGCTTCAGACTCTCCATCAGCACTTGGATCCGGTCGAGCATGGCGTTCAGGTTGACCGCCAGCTGGTCCATCTCGTCGCCGCCGCCCGATGCCGGCACGCGCTTGGAGAGATTCCCGTCCATGATGGAGCGGGTAGTACGGTTGATCTCCTCGATGCGGCGCAGGAACCCGACGCCAAGCGCCGCGCCGCCACCCGCGGCGAGCAGCACCGTGATCGCGATGCCCCAGGCGAGCGCCCGGAAGATCGCTTCCTGCGCCTTCACCGCCCGGTAGCGGTTCTCGCCCACGAGCAGGAATTCGCCGTTCTCGAGCCGGCGCCCCTCGGCCAGGACGGGATACGCTTCGGCAGGTTCGTCCGCTTTCGGGCGCCGATCCGGGGACAGGAAGGACACGGGAAGCACCACCTCCCCCTCGATGGGCTCCATCGGCGGAAGATTTCCGGCAATGCGCTCTCCTTGCGCATCGAGCAGAAGGTAGTAGCGGCGCGGCGCCCGCAAATCCGCCATCCTCAGCTCGATGGCGCGCGCGACGCGCTCGACACGGCCGCCGCGATACAGTTCGACCAGCACATCCGTCTCCCGCCCCACCGAATCGCTGAGCTGCTCGTCGAGAGCCGCGAGCGCGATCCAGTAGACGATGAAGAACAGGATCGCAACCGACGCGCCAAAGACGGCGACATACCACGCGAGGAGGCGGAAGCCCGTGCTGCGAAAAAAGCTATCTGGAGACACCAAGGGTGTATCCCGAGCCGCGCACCGTGTGGATCAGCTCCTCGCCGAACTCCCGGTCGACCTTGGCGCGCAGCCGGCTGATGTGGGTCTCGACCACGCTGGTGTGCGGGTCGAAATGGAATTCCCAGACGTTCTCCAGGAGCATGGTCCGCGTCACCACGTGCCCGGCATTGCGCATCAGGTACTCGAGCAGCCTGAATTCCTGCGGTTGCAGTTCGATGGGCTTGTCACCGCGCTTCACCGTGCGCTTCAGCCGGTTCAGCTCGAGGTCTCCGACGCGCAGGATCGTCGCTTCTTCCACCATGGGGGGGCGGCGCGCGAGCGCGTTCACTCGGGCGAGCAGCTCGGAAAAAGCAAAGGGCTTGGTGAGGTAATCATCCGCGCCGGCCTCGAGGCCCTCGACGCGGTTGTTTACCCCGCCCAGTGTCGTGAGCAGGAGCACCGGTGCCTTGATGCCCGCGCCGCGGATCGTCTTTACGATGGCGAGACCGTCGACAACGGGAAGCATGCGGTCGATGACCATGACATCGAAGCCGCCGCCAGAAGCGAGAAACAGCCCGTCACGGCCGCTCGCCGCGTGATCCACCACGTGCCCGTGCTCGCGCAGTCCGTTCGCGACGTACGCCGCGGTCTGCGTGTCGTCCTCGATCAGCAGGATCTTCATTGGAAGCTTATGGTGTGGCGGCCCGGCGCCGGATGCGGCGGCGCCAGCCGCATCGGTGCGTAAGATAGCGCACCAACGCCCGGCTCACAAGCAAACCTGCGCGCGGGCGCCCCCAGATTACCAAACCGTATGCAGGCGGTAATCGTCCGCCAGTCCAAGACGAGATGGTCGCGGCGCAATGCGGCGTCAGCCGCCGGACTTGCCCCACAGCTGCTGCAACCGCGCCTCGCGCCCGCAGCCGCTAATGGTCAGCTCCTCGTCGGGTTCGCCGGTTTTTTGCGTCTCAACTCGGTGAAAGCCTGCAGCTCCCAGTGGCGGATCGCGACCAGCATGGTCATGTTCAGGCGCTGCGACGGGGGCAGCCGGACGTCGTCGTTGTGCAGCTCCGAGAACTCCCGCACCACCCGCTTCAGCCGCGCCACCATCGTCGCGCGCGAGCTCGCCGACAGCATGCCGTTCACCGCGACGAAGTACTCGTCCGGCCGGTCGAAGCGCGAGCGCACGAAATCGCCGTGCGCGTGCTGCTTGAAGAAGCGCTGGATCGGCCCGTCCGGCAGCCACGCGAAATCGCGGGATACCAGGAGCTTTATGCGGTTGCCGGGCATCAATCGGATGAACCCGATCCGGTCGAGCTTGACCAGCATCTGGATGCATTCGGCCTGGGAAACCTCGTAGATCCCGACGATTTGCCCCGGCGGGACGTGGTTCAGCACGCAGACGGCGACCAGGAACAGCTTGATGCTGGACGCGATCTCCTTCTCCTGCTCCGGGGTGAGCTGGGAGATCAGGGTTTCCTCGCGGCTGAGCGTGCGCGCGAGATCGGAGAAGTCGGCCTGCGTGAGCTGGCACACCTGGTCCAGCCGCTTGAGCGTGAAATCCCGCCGCGAGAACATGCGCTTCACGCTCGCCTCGCTCAGATTGAGTTTGCGCGCGACCTGGGCGTACGTGACGCCGCGGGATCTCAGCTCGCGCTTGAGCACCTCCACCAATGCACCGCTGTGTGCCATGGTCCCTCCCCAGTGACCGCCCAAGGTAGCGCTAAATGATACCGCCGGATTCACGGGTAGCAACGCCGGAACAATTCCTTGCCCTGTGTTTTGCGCCGCAGCAATACTGGGTTCGCGCGTGGGCAGTCGCCCGCGACCAACCGAAAAGGAGGGAACCATGCAAGCGATCGCAACGACAATGACGAATCAACGCGGGCAGAGCCAGGACGCACGGACGCGCGCGCTCGTTCGCTTCAACGGGTTGACGTTTCACAGCCTCGCCGCCGCTTCCTTCCTGGAAACGGCCGTGCCGCTGCATGTCAACCGCCTCGCACCGGTGTTCGCCGCATACCCCGATGTCCAGCTCTGGCTCGAACAGGTCTGGTGGGCGGGGCGGGCCGAGCTCGGCCGGCAGCTGCGCGGCCACGTGGAGGCGACGTGGCCCGAGTTCGACTGGAACGCGGCCTACCGCGAGTTCCACGACCAGTATCGTCCGTGCTCCGGGTTGCGGGGCCGGCACCTCACCGTGGCGCACGAGGCCCTTGGGCTGTGCGTGACCGCCGCCCAGGCCGCGGTGTTCTATCGCGCGCTGGCCCACAGCGCGGACGAGCCGGCGCTGCGCGACCTCGCGCGCCGGGCCGCGCGCGACCATGCGGGGTATTTCGACTTCTTCCGCGCCCTGTTGGAGCGCTGCAAGCGGGTCGAGCGCGTCGGCTTTGGCGCCACCTGGCGCACGGCGATCGCGATCAGCCGCTCGGCGCGCGATGACGACGTGGCGGCCGCGTTCGAGCCGCTCGTCCGGAACTGGAACGGCACGTCCATCGTGCCGGCTTTCGGCTATCCCGAGTTTCGCGACCGCATGGCGCAGTTCATCCAGCGTCACGCCGCGCTCGGCGCGATCGAACGGCTGCTGTTCCGCCCCTGGCTCGAGCGCGAGCGCGCGGCGCCGGTGCCGCAGGCCCCTGTGGTCCGCACCGGCCGGTGGCTGTCGCATGCCGTGCAGGCCGGCGCGGCATAGCGGAAGCGGGCCCACGGCGCGCGCCATGCCCGGGCGCGCCGTGAATCCGCTAGACTCGCCATTCCGTAACAACGTCCTTGACTGTCCATTCAGGGAGTGACTGGCTTGGTCCCCGCTGCTGCAATCCCCGCTGGTCGGGAAATAGCCACGCTCGCTGGCGGCTGCTTCTGGTGTCTCGAGGCGGTGTACGACGGCGTCAAGGGCGTGGAATCCGTCGAGTCCGGCTACATGGGCGGCCGCACGCCCGCCCCGACCTATGAGCAGGTGTGCAGTGGAAATACCGGCCACGCCGAAGTGGTGCGCATCACCTTCGATCCCGCGGCGGTTTCGTTCAAGGAGCTGCTCGAAGTGTTCTTCGTGATCCACGATCCCACGACGTTGAACCAGCAGGGCAACGACGCCGGCACCCAGTACCGCTCGGCGATCTTTCACCACACGCCGCAGCAGGAAGCCGAGGCAGGAGAAGTGATCGCGCGGCTCACGGCGGCGAAACTGTGGGACCGTCCCGTCGTCACCGAGGTCGCGCCAGCGTCCACCTTCCACGTGGCCGAGGGCTACCACCAGGAGTACTTCGCGCGAAATCCGTACCAGCCGTACTGCCAGTTCGTGGTCGCCCCGAAAGTCGCAAAGTTCAGGAAGCACTTCCTCGAAAAACTCAAGAAGTGACGATAAGTCATTGACTTCACGCCGCGGCAGGATGGCCCCGCGCCGCGGGGCGCGGCCGTGCGCGCGCTGAAATGCGCGCAAACAGGCATCCACCGACGATGCCGGCGTCGTGCAGGAACCGGCGTCGCGGCGCGCCGCCCCCTATGAAAAAACCAAAATACCCCTTGCAAGGTTGGCCGGACATTGGCATCCTCTACTCGCCGAATTCACGGTCAGACGTCCTTACCAACCACCCGCGCTGTTTCAGCGCAATCAACGGGAGAGTGTCAATGGCGAAGAAGAAAGCAAGCACGAAGGCGAAGAAGGGCAAAGGCCGCAAGCCGAATGCCGCGTTCATGAAACCGATGACCCCGAGCGCGACGCTCGCGGCCGTGATCGGCAGCAGCCCGATGCCGCGCACCGAGGTCACCAAGAAGCTGTGGGCCTACATCAAGCGCAACGGCCTGCAGGACCGCGTCAACAAGCGCATGATCAACGGCGACGACAAGCTGCGCGCCGTGTTCGGCGGCAAGTCGCAGGTGTCGATGTTCGACATGACCCGGCTGGTCAGCAACCACCTGCGTTAACAGCGCTTCACGTCGCAGGAAAGAGGCCGCGGAGACGCGGCCTTTTTTTGCGCCCATCACCGCTCCCCGTTTCTGCCGCGGGCGGCGACGACACCGGCGACGAGCAGCACCGCGCCCATCCCCCAGAACACCGGCAGCATGCCGAGCGCCGCGCCGAGCGCGCCGGAGGCCAGCGGCACGCTGGTCTGGGTGAAGTTGATGAGCCAGGTGCGCACGCTCAATACCTCGGCGCCGCGTCCCGCCGGCGCTTTCTCGTAGAGCAGCGCCATGATGAGCGGCTGCGTGCCGCCGAGCCCGATGCCGAGCAGAAAAGACAGCGCCATCAGCAGCGGTACGCCGCTCACCATCGGAAAGACGAGCAGCGTCGCGCCCGAAAGCACCATGGCCGCGATCAGCACGCGCCACTCGTCGAGGCGGTGCGCGATGAGCGGCAGCATGAGCCTCACCACGAACACGGCCGCGCCGAAGGCGCCCAGAATGACGCCGATGGTGGTCGCGGAAAGCCCGATCTGCGAGCCGTGGATCGGGATGACGAAAGCGAACAGGTCCCACGTCATGGACAGCGACCCGCTCACGAGGAACACCAGCCGGAATCCCGGAATGCGCAGCAGGTCGGCGACGCGCCGCTTGCCTTGCTGCGCCGCGGACGGCTCGTGACGCGGGATCTCGCCCTTGCTTGCTGCAAGCACTACGACGTTCACCAGCGCCCCGAATGAGAGCGCGAGCATGGCGTTTGCATGGCCGATGCCGTCGATGGCGATACCGGCGAGCGTCGGTCCCAGGAAGCCCGAGGTCGAGAACGCGAGCGCGAGCAGGCTGAAGTTCTTGACGCGGTCCTGCGGGCGGCCGATCACGGCCGCCGCCTGTCCGGCCGCGATGTGGAAGAGAAAGAACCCCGTGCCCGCGAGCGGGCTCGCCACGAACAGCGTTTCAAGGCGCGGCACGGCCCACACCAGCACCATCGCCGCCAGGATCGCGGCCACGCCGGCGAGCATCGGCCCGCGCACGCCGACGCGGTCCACCCAGCGCCCCCAGCGCACCGCGAACAGCATGGCGACCACGGTCAGCAGCGACATCACCACGCCCACGGTGAACGGCGTGGCTTCGAAGTGGATCGCCGTCAGCGCGATGATGACGCGGCAGCCCGCGAACGACAAGTGCGTGAGGACGGTGAGAAAGACGATGAGGCGTATGCTCAACGGCTCACCCGGTTGCGACCCTGTTCCTTGGCCCGGTACAGGGCGCGGTCGGCGGCATCGATGACGGCTTGCGGCGTGGCCAGGCGGTCATTGCGGTGCGCGACGCCGATGCTAATCGTCACCGAAGCGGCGTCCCGGCCCCGCCACCCGCCGCGCTGGCGCTTCGTGCCCTTCGACTTGCGCGGCCGGTCGGTGCCGCGCAGCGCAATGCGATAGGCTTCGATCTCCTCGCGCAGCGCCTCGAGATAGGGGACCGCCTCGTCCGCTTCCTTGCCGGGAAACAGGATCGTGAACTCTTCCCCGCCGTAGCGGTAGGCCCGGCCGCCCCCGCCCACCCGGTCGAGGTGCGCGGCCACCATCCTCAGCACCTGGTCGCCGAGGTCGTGGCCGTAGGTATCGTTGAATTTCTTGAAATGGTCCACGTCGACCATCGCCACCGTATAGATGCGGGGGAGCGTCGCCAGCCGCTCGTTCAGCGCGCGCCGGCTCGGGATCCCGGTCAGCTCGTCGCGGAACGCCATGCGGAAGGTGTCCTGCAGCACAGCGACCATCACCATCAATTCCGCCATTGCCGTGAAGATCGAGAAGGTAATCGCGGCGTTGGGCACGTGCGCCGCGATCGCGAACGCGAGAATCGCGCCG
>MERD01000029.1:0-7503 GCA_001771935.1 Betaproteobacteria bacterium RIFCSPLOWO2_02_FULL_67_26 | reverse complement strand
CTGCGGAATGCGCCCGGCGCTGAACGGCGCGGGCTCGAGGAACCTCTGGTAGGCCCAGTCGACGATGCCGAACGGATTCGCCGCCGCGACCCAGGCAGTCAACGCGGCCTGCAGCCCGACTGCCGCCAGCCGCAGCGCACCGTCGCGGGTGAAGGCGCCGCGCTCCGGGAGCAGTGCGAGCGCCGCGAGGTTCAGCGGCACGAGCACCGTCAGGGCGACGTAGACCGCGCGCGCGGGATGGCCGCCCAGGCCCTGCTGCAACCAGGCCTGCTGCAACCCGTAGGCCAGCGCCAGCACGAGCAGCGCGATCAGCGCGCGGCCGCGGTTGAACCCGATCGCGAGCGCCGCGCCCAGCGCGAATACGAAGTACGGGCCGAAGGTCTTGATCCCGGCCAGCGACGGCGGCAGCGCCGCGCTGAAAAAGACCAGGACGAACGCCGCCGCCAGCAGCGCAATGGGCGGCGCGAACAGCGCAAGCGTCCTCAACAGTACGATCATGGGGAGTAACGGCAGGACGTGAGCAGCAGCGACGTGGCTCTCAGCCCAAACGAATCACCGCTCACCACTCACGACTCACGGGTTCAAGGTGCCAGCCGCTCGATCCGCCAGCCGCCGCGCGCCGGCCGGTAGAGGATGCGGTCGTGCAGGCGGTCTTCGCGCCCCTGCCAGAATTCGATCGCCTCGGGCACGAGCCGGTAACCGCCCCAATGCGGCGGCCGCGGCACCGATTCGGGATGCTTGCGTGCCAACGCCGCGAAACGGCGCTCGAGCGCGGCGCGTCCCGCTACCGTCGTGCTTTGCGTCGAAGCCCAGGCCGAGAGCTGGCTGCCGCGCGGCCGGGTCGCGAAGTACTCGTCGGATTCGCGCGCCGACACCCTTTCGATGCGGCCCTCGATCCGCACCTGCCGAGCGAGGTTTCCCCAGTGGAACAGCAGCGTGCCGTGCGGGTTGCGCGCCAGCTCGCGTCCCTTGCGGCTGCGGTAGTTGGTGTAGAACACGAAGCCGTGCGCGTCGAAGCCCTTCAACAGCACCATGCGCAGCGACGGGCGGCCGCGGGTGGTGGCCGTCGCGAGCGCCGCCGCGTCCGGCAGCGGCCGCTCCGCGTCCTGCGCCTCGCCGTACCACTTCGCGAACTGCGAGTAGGGGTCGCGCTCGACGCGGTCTTCTCTCAGTTCCAGGCGGGTCCGGGGCACGCGCGGAATTGTACCGCGTTACGGCGGAGCGGAGCCGGGCGTCAGCCGCAGGCGCCGATCGCCCCGCACGCCGTGCAGAACTCGCACCCGTCCTTGTGGATCACCGCCGCGTTGCCGCACTCCGCGCAGCGCTTGCCGGGGAGCGGGCGATAGGCGGCGCCCTCGCGCACCGGCATGCGGTCGTCTTCCGGGATCTCGAGCACGCCCATCTCGGAGAGCGGGTAGCCGCGCCCGTCGAGCACGCCGAGCATCGCGTAGCGGTGAATGATCAGCCGCGCGCAGTAGGCGAGGGTGCCGGGAAAGTTCTGCTGGCGATTCTCGCCCGGCACGCGCGCCATGAAATCGCCGAGCGGCTCGGCGTAGTTGAGGAGCTTGCGCAGCTTCATGCCGATCCACGCCGGGTCGATCACCCGCATGTCGAGCGAGAGCAGCTTGCACAATCCGTCGAGCGCGCGCGGGTAGTCGCCCGCCATCCACACCGAGTACGGCCGGCGCTGGCCGTTGGGCAACTGCAGCTCCTTCAGGATCAGCACGAAATCGTCGCCGGCGCGCGCGTTGTGCACGTCCGCCGTCCACGACATGGTGCCGGAAGGGCCGGTCTTGGGCTCTTTCTTCGCGAACAGCGCGTCCAGCACCGGCGAGCGGCCGTCGGTCTTCGCGAACGCGCCCAACTGGTCCACGCGGTAGCGCACGATGCGCGCGAACGCGGCGACCAGGCTCGGCACGCGCTGCGGCTCGCCCTCGGGCGGCATCGGGCAATCGAAGGCGTCGTCGCCGGCGGTGCGCGCGAGGATGTCGAGCTTCATCCTCAGCCACGCTTTGTCCTGCGCGCGCATGTCCATTGAGAGCGTCTTCGCGACGGCGCCGAGGCCGCGCGGCTGCTCGGTGCCGTTGACCCAGACCTCGAACGGAAACGGCTCGCCGTTTTCGACGTGCCCGACGAAGATTGCAAACTGGCCGAACGGCGACTCCACCATGTAAGTCCACGCGGGATTGCCGGCGGCGAGCTTCGGCCGGCCCGGCCAGCGCAGGCTGGAGAGCGCGGGCTGCGGCGCGGCCTCGAGCCGGATGCGGCGGTCGGCGCTGGTATCGAGGTCGCTGGGCTCTGCGTCCTGCGGCGCGAGCGACAGCACGCTGCCGAGGACCCGGTTGGGACGATAAGTGGTGATCCCCTTCAGGCCCGCCTTCCACGCCTCCAGGTAAAGGTCCCGGAACTGCTCGTACGGATAAGCCTCCGGCACGTTCACCGTCTTGCTGATGGCGGAGTCCACGTACGGCGCCACCGCCGCGACCATGCGCACATGGTCGAGGGCGGAAATATCCATCGCGGTGACGAACGCGGGCGGCAGTTTCTCCACGTCGCCGCCGAGGTGCCGGTAGAGCCGCCAGGCGTGGTCCTCGACGTCGTAGGTCTTCATCGAGCCGTCGGGCATGCGCTTCTTGCGCTGGTAGGTCCAGGAGAAGGGGGGCTCGATGCCGTTGGAGGCGTTGTCGGCGAACGCAAGCGAAATCGTGCCGGTGGGCGCGATCGACAGCAGGTGACTGTTGCGGATGCCGTGCTGGCGGATTCTGTTTTTCAATCCTTCGGGCAGGCGCGAGGCGAAGCGCGGCGCGGCGAGGACCTGCTCGGCGTCGAGCGCGGGGAACGCGCCTTTTTCCCGCGCCAGCCCGACCGAGGCGGCGTACGCCTCGTCGCGCAGGGTTTCGGCGATCCGCGCCGCCATGCGGCGCGCCTCGTCGGTGTCGTAGTGCAGGCCGAGCATGATCAGCGCGTCGCCGAGCCCGGTGAAGCCGAGCCCGATGCGGCGTTTCGCGCGCGCCTCCTCCTGCTGCTGCCGGAGCGGCCACACCGTCGCATCGAGCACGTTGTCGAGCATCCGCACCGCGGGGCGGACGACCTTGCCGAAGGCATCGAAGTCAAAGCGCGCCTGCGCGCCGAACGGCTCGCGCACGAACGGCGTGAGATTCACGCTGCCGAGACAGCAGCAGCCGTACGGGGGCAGCGGCTGTTCCGCGCATGGATTACTCGATTCGATTTTTTCCACGTACGACAGGTTGTTATCTTTGTTCGCATGGTCCAGGAAGAACACGCCCGGCTCGGCGTGGTCGTAGGTGGACTCCATGATCTGCTGCCACAGGTCGCGCGCCTTCACCGTGCGGTAGACCCACAGCCCGTCGGGGCGCTGGCGCGACTCGCCCTCGTAGTCCGGCGCCGGCGGCGACTTATGGACGAGCGCCCAGCCGGCGTCGCGCTCGATCGCCTGCATGAAGGCGTCGGTCACCGCCACGCTGACGTTGAAGTTGGTGAGCTCGCCCTGGTCCTTGGCGTGGATGAAATCCTCGATGTCGGGATGGTCGCAGCGCAGTATCCCCATCTGCGCGCCGCGCCGCGAGCCGGCCGACTCCACCGTCTCGCAGCTCTTGTCGAACACGCGCATGTAGGACACCGGCCCGCTCGCGGTGCTGTCCGTGCCGCGCACCCGCGCGCCCTTCGGCCGGATCGCGGAGAAGTCGTAGCCCACGCCGCCGCCGCGGCGCATGGTTTCCGCCGCTTCCTGCAGCGCGACGTAGATGCCGGGCTTGCCATCCACGGTCTCCGACACCGAGTCGCCGACCGGCTGCACGAAGCAGTTGATGAGCGTTGCCTGGAGCGGCGTGCCCGCCGCCGAGTTGACCCGCCCGCCGGGAATGAACCCGTTCTCCAGCGCCTCGTAGAACACCGGCTCCCAGCGCGCCGGGTCCTTCTCGACCGCGGCGAGCGCGCGCGCCACGCGTCGGCGCACGTCCTCGATGCTCTTCTCGCCGCCTTTCGCGTACTTTTCCAGCAGCACATCGAGCGTGACCTGCTGCGGGGGCAGCGCGAGGCCGGTATCGTTGAGCTTCATGAAGCGGTGAACGGTGAACGGTGAACGGTGAATCGATACCGGGAAACTAATGATACTCCGGTTGAGCACCGGAGCTTAAGCTCCTGTTTATTACGCTGGTCGAGTTTTGTTGACCTGGATCAAACAGCGGGAAGACGTCCCGGCGTATAAGCCCGAGTCCGCCGGTGCTAGCCGCAGCGGTGAGCGCTGAACCGCGCGCTCAGCCTGCTTTGCGGCGGAAGCTGCCGAATAACGCCGGAAACAGCTGGCTCCGGGCGCGCTCCGGCGTGGGTTGCCGGTCTTCGTTGGGAGAGTGCTGCCGCGGCTGGGCAGCCTGCTGCGCCGGGTGTCGTTGCGGCTGCTGCGCTTGCTGGCGCTGCGGCTGAGGACCGTGGCGCTGGCTTTGAGCGGAGGCGCCCGGGCCGTGCGCGCGCTCCTTCCGGTTGTTCTGCTGCTGGCGGCTGCCGCCGTTACGGTGGCGCGACTGCCCGGTGCCTTGCCGCGCGTGCTCGTGACGCTGGTGCCGCTGCGGCTCGTGGCGCTGCGCCGGAACATGCGACGCGGATCCGGGCTCGAACCCTGCGACGACCCGCTGCTCGATACGCCGGCCGATCAGGCGCTCGATCGCGGCAAACAATGGCCGGTCCTCGCCGCTGACCAGCGCTACTGCCTCGCCCGAGACGCCCGCGCGGCCGGTGCGGCCAATGCGGTGCACGTAATCCTCGGCGACGTGCGGCAGGTCGTAGTTCACCACGTGCGGCAGTTCCTCGATGTCGAGCCCGCGCGCCGCGATGTCGGTCGCGACCAGCACCTGCAGCTCGTTGTCCTTGAAGCGCTTGAGAGTCCGCGTGCGCGCGCCCTGGCTCTTATTGCCGTGGATCGCGTCGGCGTCGATGCCGTCGCGCTCGAGTTGCTGGGCGAGCCGGTTCGCGCCGTGCTTGGTCCGGGTGAACACCAGCACCTGTTGCCAGTTGTTGGTCTTCACGAGATGCGAGAGCATTTCACGCTTCCGCCCCGAGTCCACCGGGTGCGCGATTTGCGAGATCAGCTCGACCGGCTTGTTGCGCGGGGCAACTTCCACCGTTGCCGGATCGTGCATGAACGATTTGGTCAGCTTGCGTATCTCGTCTGGAAAGGTCGCCGAGAACAGCAGGTTCTGGCGCTTTGCCGGCAGCAGCGCGAGGATGCGGCGGATGTCGGGGATGAATCCCATGTCGAGCATGCGGTCCGCCTCGTCCAGCACCAGAGTCTCGACGTGGCGCAGGTCTATCGTGCGCTGCTGCACGTGATCGAGGAGGCGCCCCGGCGTCGCGACGACGATGTCCACGCCGCGGCGCAATTCATCGGCCTGCGGGTTGAAGCCGACGCCGCCGAAAATCACGGTCGAGCGCAGCTTCAAATACCTGCCGTAGGTGCGGACGCTGTCCTGCACCTGCGCCGCGAGCTCGCGGGTCGGGACCAGGATCAGTACCCGTACCGGGTGGCGCGCGGGCGAAGCGCTGGCGTTGGCCTGCGCGGCGAGCCGCTGCAGGATGGGCAGGGCGAAGCCGGCGGTCTTGCCGGTGCCGGTCTGCGCGGCGCCGAGCAGGTCGCGCCCGGAGAGCACGACGGGTATGGCTTGCGCCTGGATCGGGGTGGGTACGGTGTAACCCTGCTCGGCGACAGCGCGGAGCAGCTCGGCCGACAGGCCGAGGGAATCAAATGACGTAGTAATAACTTTCTCCTGAAATCGGCCCGGGAAGGCGCGAGCCTTCCAAACCGGTTCAGGCAGATGAATTACCAGGCTGGGTGATTCGACGATCCAGGATGGACCGTGAAACGACTGAGACGCTAACCGGACGACGCGAAACAGAAACCTTGGGGCGCACTATACACGAATTTGCCCCGTGCGTCCGGACTATGTTTACAACCTCCCGCGCCGCGCGCGCCGCAGCACGAAGCGGGCCGGGTCTATCGCGTCGGCGAGGTCGCCTTCGAGCGGCAGCGGCTCGCCTTCGACGGCGCTCGCCACGAGTTCCCCACCCAGCGACGCCCAGGTGAGTCCGCGCGACGCGTAACCGAATGCGCCGTATAGCCCCTCCAGCCGCGGCACGTCCCACGCTGGCGATTTGTAGCGCGCGGTGTTCGCGCTTGCCGCCCCCGCGTCCGGCAGCCTGCCGATCAACGGCAAGCGGTCCTGCGTTACGCAGCGAAATCCCACGGTTCCGGCAAGCCGCCCGGGACTCAGCCGCGCCGCAATGCCCGGCAGCAATCGTTCCAGCCGTTCGAGGTTGCCGGCGTGCCCGGCCGCGCTCGGCTCGGGGTCGTCGTCCTCGAAATCGTAGGTCGAGCCCACCACCGCCGCGCCGTCCCCGACCGGTATCAGGTGACCCGCACCGGCCACGACCGTATCAGGCGGTGCGATGCTGCCCGGCGGCAGGCAGGTAAGTTGCCCGCGCACGCGCTTGAGCGCTGTGGCCACCGGCACGAGCCGCGCGGCGTCGTGGGAATTTGCGAGGACGACCACGGGGGCCGCCGCGATCGGAGTGCCGTCCGGCGCGATGGCGAGCCAGAGATCCTTATCACGCACCAGAGCATTTACCGTGCGGCCGGGGAAGAAGGTCAGGCCGGGCCGAGCGGCCTCGACCAGCGCCGTAACGAGATTGACCGGCCGGACCCAGCCGCCCGCGGGGAACCACAGCCCCCCGTTTTCCGTGGAGAGTCCCGCGTGGCGGCCTGCTTCCTCGCGCGCCACGTATTGCACGTAGTCAGCCGGATTTCCCAGCGCGCGCACCGAATCCGCCATGCGGCGCTCCTCGCGGACGTCCCTGCCGAACTGCAGCAGCCCGCACCGCGTCCATGCGAAGCGGTGGCCGTCCCGCTCGAGCGCGCGCCAGCGGAGAAGCGCGTACAGGAACCCGGCGCGCGTGAGCCGCGACAGCACGCTGTCATCGCGCGAGACCTGCGGATGAATGATGCCGGCGGCCATTCCCGACGCCTCCGCCGCGGGGGCGGCATGGCGCTCGATCAACTCGACTTTCCAGCCGCGCGCGACCAGCCGCTCGGCAACGCCGGCGCCCGCGAGGCCCGCGCCGATGACGATGGCGCGGCGCTCGCTCCAGTGCGGCGCGGCGGGCGCGCCGTGTCGCAATGGCGCGCGCGGCGTAAAGCGCGCCGCCAGCATCTGGCGCTTGCGGCCGAATCCGGCGCGCAGCGCGGGCGCGAACGCCGCCGCGGCCAGCGCATCGCGGACGGTGCGCGCCGCGGTGTAGGTCGCAAGGGTCGCTCCGGGGCGGGCGAGCCGCGCCAGCGTTTTCATGACGCCGGGCGTCCACATCTCCGGGTTGCGGTCCGGGGCGAAACCATCGAGGTAGATCGCGTCCGCGGCAAGCCGCAGCTTCGGCAGGACATCGGCGACATCGCCGAAAGCGAGCGTGAGCGTCACGCGCTCATCGTCCAGGTGCAGC
>MERD01000028.1 GCA_001771935.1 Betaproteobacteria bacterium RIFCSPLOWO2_02_FULL_67_26 | reverse complement strand
GTCGCCGAACTCCTCGTGGATCAGCTCCTTCAGCGTGGTGCCGTAGACGTTGACGAGCTCGTAGAAGCGGTAGATCAGGGGATCGGTCGGCACCGCGGTCGGCAGCGACCCCTTGTACGGCACCTGCTGGAGCAGCAGCACCGCGTCGGCCGGCAGCCCGAGGAGCTTGCCGGCGGTCTCCGCCTGTTCCTTCGTCATCTGCATCTGGCCGAGCAGCGCGGCGGTCGTCCACTCCTTGCTCTGCCCCACGGCCTTCGCGATCTTCGGCCAGGTGAGGCCCTTCTTGAGCTTCGCCATCACCACCATTTCGGTGACGTCGGAACGGCTCATCGGCTTCGCCATGCCCGCGGCGGCGAGCAGCGCTTCGGGTGCGTCGGATTTTTTCATGTCACTCTCCTTGGTCCGGAACTTCAGTGCCTGAGGTTGACGACGACTGCTTTTTCCACCGGCCGCGGGGGAACTGCGGCGGCGGCCGGCACGGCCCCGCTCAACCCCGGCGAGACCAGCGGCGGATTCTTCGGGTCGTAATCCGCCGGCAGCGATTCATTGAACTGCTTCGAGCGGCTCACCAGGAAATCCACCAGGTGATTGCGGATCGGGTAGTAGTGCGGCTCCTTGTGCAGGGTGTGGCGCGAGCGGCTGCGCGGCAGCGTGTTGACGACGATCTCGGCGATCTTGGCCTCCGGGCCGTTGGTCATGAGGATGATCTTGTCCGCGAGCAGGATCGCCTCGTCGACGTCGTGCGTGATCATGAACGCGGTCTGGCGCGTCTCGGCGCAGATGCGCAGCACCTCCTCCTGCAGCATGCCGCGCGTCAGCGCGTCGAGCGCCGAGAACGGCTCGTCCATGAGCATCATCTTGGGCTGGATCGCGAGCGCGCGCGCGATCCCGACGCGCTGCTTCATGCCGCCCGAGAGCTCGGCCGGCCGCTTCTTCTCGGCGCCGGTCAGGTTCACCAGGTCGATGTACTTCTGGCAGTGGTCGCGCAGCCGCGCCCGGTCCCACTCGGGCCAGCGCGAGGTGACCGCGAACGCGATGTTGCCGAAGGCCGTCATCCAGGGCATCAGCGCGTGGCTCTGGAAGATCACCGCGCGGTCGAGGCTGGGGCCGCGGATCTCGCGCCCGCCGACGAAGACGTAGCCGTCGGAGGCGGGCTCGAGGCCCGCCAGGATGTTGAGGATGGTGGTCTTGCCGCAGCCCGAGTGCCCGATCAGGCACACGAACTCGCCCTGCTCGATGCCGAAGTGCACGTTCTCGAACACGGTCGAGCTCGTGCCGTCGCGCGCGGCGAAGCGCTTGGCGATGCCTTCGATGCGGATCAGCGGATCGCTCACGGCTTCATTCCGGGAAGGTGACGAGCCGGGTCAGGCGGGCGAGGCTCAGGTCGAGGACCATGCCGACCAGGCCGATGGCGAGGATGCCGCTGATGATGTTGGCGATCGAGAGGTTGTTCCACTCGTTCCACACGAAGTAGCCGATGCCGGTGCCGCCCACCAGCATCTCGGCGGCGACGATGACCAGCCACGCGATGCCGATGGAGATGCGCATGCCGGTCATGATGGTGGGCGCGGCGGCCGGCAGGATCACGCGGAACGCCCGTCGCAGGTGCCCGACTTCCAGCGTCTTCGCGACGTTGAGCCATTCGCGGCGGACGGACGCGACGCCGAACGCCGTGTTGATCAGCATCGGCCACACCGAGCAGATGAAGATGACGAAGATCGCGGAGACGCCGCTGTCCTGCAGCGTGAACAGCGCGAGCGGCATCCACGCGAGCGGCGAGATCGGCTTCAGCACCTGGATGAAGGGGTCGAACGCGCGGTAGACGAGCGGGGACATGCCGATCAGGAACCCGATCGGGATCGCCACCAGCGCGGCAAGGAGGTAGCCGATCAGCACGCGGGCGATCGAGAAAGCGAGCTGGATGCCGATGCCCTTGTCGTTGGGGCCCTTGTCGTAGAACGGGTCGGTGATATGACCCCAGAGCTTGCGTCCCACCTCGGCGGGCGTGGGAAACGCCGATTTCTGCCCGGTGGCGGCCTCCGCGCCGACGAGCTTCGCGTACTCGGCGTCCACCACCCGCGTGCCGGTCTCCGGCCGCGTGGCCGCATGCCAGATGGCCAGGAACGCGAGCAGCAGCGCGACCGAGAGCAGCGGCGCGCCCCAGTACTGGACGCCTTTCATGCTAGGCCGTCCGCTTGATCGCGAAGCTCGCGAGATAGGCGTCGGGCTTCGCGGGGTCGAACTCCTTGCCCATCACCGCGAACTTCTTGCTCGTCGTGGCGGGCGGCTTCATGCCGACCTCCTTCATGAGCCGCGTGGCATCGGTCGCCAGGAACACCTCGCGCGCGACCCTGGCATAGTCCACGTCGCCCTTGATCTGGCCCCAGCGCTTCATCTGGGTCAGGATCCAGATCGCAAACGAATGCCACGGGAACGGATCGAAATCGATGCGGTTCGGCACCTTCCGCACGTTGCCGAGCCCGTCGGCGTAGGTGCCCGTCAACACCTGCTCGACCACCGTCACCGGCTGGTTGAGGTAGTTCGCCGGCGCGATCGCCTCCGCGATCTGCTTGCGGTTCTCGGCCTTGGAGGCAAATGCCGTCGCCTCCATGATCGCCTTCAGCAGCGCGCGATAGGTGTTGGGCAGCTTGGTGACGAACTCCTTGCTCGCGGCAAAGGCGCAGCAGGGATGCCCCTCCCAGATGTCCTTCGTCAGCGTGTGGATGTAGCCGACGCCGTCGTACACCGCGCGCTGGTTCATCGGGTCGGGGGCGAGGAAGCCGTCCAAGTTGTCGGCGCGCAGGTTCGCCACCATCTCGGGCGGCGGCACCGCGCGGATCTGGATGTCGCGGTCCGGGTCGAGCCCGTGCTGCGCCACGAAGTAGCGCAGCAGGTAGTTGTGCATCGAGTAGTCGAAAGGCACGGCGAACTTGAAGCCCTTCCACGACCTGGGGTCGCGCCGGTCCTTGTGCTTGATCGCGAGCGTGATCGCCTGGCCGTTGATGTTCTCCACCGCCGGCATGGTGTAGGGAATCGGGCTCGAGCCGACGCCGAGCGTGATCGCGAGCGGCATCGGCGAGAGCATGTGCGCGGCGTCGTACTCCTTGTTCAGGGTCTTGTCGCGGATCACCGCCCAGCCGGCGGTCTTGACCACGTCCACGTTGAGCCCCGCGCGCCCGAAATAGCCCATCGGCTGCGACATGATGATCGGCGTCGCGCAGGTGATGGGAATGAATCCGACCTTGAGGTTGGGTTTCTCGATTTGTCCTTTGCCCTGCGCGAACGCCTCGCGCGCCGCCGCGAGCGGGAAAAACTGCGCGACCGCGGCGAGCGCCGTGTTGGCCCCTACGGCCTTCAGGAAGCGGCGGCGCGTCCCGTCGTTGGGAAACAGCGCGCGCATCACCGCCTGATCGACGGCGCGGCTCGCGAGCGCTTCGGTGTCGCCCGTGTGCGCCGACGCGGCGTCGTGCTCGGCCTGGTCCTGGTGCCGGCCGCAGCCACAGCCGAGCTTCACATCGGGATTGAACGGATCATTGAAAGCGGACATAGCGGCCTCCTGTTAACGGTCACGCCCGCCTTATTGCACGATGCATACCAGCTGCGTTCGCGACGCCACGCGAAGCGCTGAATCGATGCATCAACAACCTGATTTACTTGTACTATCGATACCCGCTCGAAAAACCGTCTCCTGATTGCGTTCAGTGCAGCGGCAGCCGCCATGCACGTTAATAGTGCGGGGCGCACCACATTCGTGCCTCTCACTTCCACGAGTAGAATCCACTCATGCGGCCCACTTCACGCACACGCTGCGCCGCGCTGCTCGCCGCCCTGCTGATGGCGAACTGCGCGCAGAACCCGGTCACCGGTAATCCGAATCTCGTGCTGCTGTCCGAGTCGCAGGAGATCGCCATCGGGCGGCGCGAGGATCCCAAGGTCCGGCAGCAGTACGGCGCTTACGACAACGCGGCCCTGCAGCAGTACGTGAGCGAGCTCGGGCAGCGGCTCGCCAGGGCAGGACACCGCCCCGGGATCGAGTACCATTTCCTGGTCATCGACTCTCCGGACGTGAACGCGTTCGCCCTGCCCGGCGGCTACATCTACATCACCCGCGGCATCCTCGCCTATCTCAACTCCGAGGCCGAGCTCGCGGCGGTGCTCGGTCACGAGCTGGGGCACGTCACGGCGCGCCATTCCGTGCAGCAGCTGACCGCCGTCACCGCCGCGAACATCGGCGTCTCCCTGCTGCAGATCTTCGTTCCGGAGACCCGCGGCGCGGTCAGCGACAACGTGATCAACCTGCTGGGCGGGGCGCTGCTCTCGGGCTACGGGCGCGAGCACGAGCTGGAGGCCGACCGCCTCGGCGCCGAATACCTTGCGCGCACCGGCTACGATCCGCAGGCCATGGTGAAAGTGGTCGGGGTGCTCAAGAACCAGGAATCGTTCGACGCCGAGGTGGCGAAGGCCGAGGGGCGCCAGCCGCGCGCCTACCACGGCCTCTTCGCGTCGCACCCCGACAACGACACCCGGCTGCAGCAGGTCGTGGGCGAAGCCGCGCGCCACAAGCAGGCGGAGACCCGGGTCGCGCGGGAGGAATTCATGCGCCGCGCCGATCGCATGGTCTACGGCGACAGCCCGAAGCAGGGCATCTCGCGCAACAACGTCTTCTATCACGCCGAACTCGGCCTCGCCATGCGCTTTCCCGCGGGGTGGCGCGTGCAGAACCGCCCGCAGAACGTGGTGGCGACGAGCCCGGGCGGCGAGGCGTTCATCGACCTGCGCGCGGGCGGTCCCGCGCAGGGCAGCCCCGCGGACGTATTGAAGCGGCGCGTCCAGTCGGGGTCCGGCGCCAGGGTGACGCCGGCCACGATCGGCGGGCTGGCGGCCGCGATCATGGACACCAATATCGGCGGGCGCCCGACCCGCGTGGCGTGCGTGTTTCTCGGCAAGGCGGCCTACCTCATCGGCGCGCAGGCACGCACCGCGGCGACGTTCGACCCGATCCGGGGTGAAATCGAGGCCTCGATCATGAGCTTTCACGCCATCACGGAAGCGGAGCGCGCGCTCGCGCACCCGCTGCGGCTGCGCGTGATCACCGCGCGGGCGGGGCTGACCTTCGCGGAACTCGCGCGCCGCTCCCCGCTCGGGCGCTTCGCGGAAGGACACCTGCGGGTGATCAACGGCCTGTACCCGGCCGGCGAGCCGGTTGCGGGCCAGGCATTGAAGGTTGTCGAGTGATGATCTCCTTCCGCACCCTGCTTCTCGTCCTGCTCTGCGCCGCGTGGATCCTGCCGGGGCTCATCGGCCACGACCCGTGGAAGCCGGACGAGGCCCATACCTTCGGCGTGGTGTACGAGATCCTGCGCGGCGGCTCGTGGGTGGTGCCCACGCTCGCCGGCGAGCCGTACCTCGACAAGCCGCCGCTGTTCTACCTGAGCGCGGCCGCGGCCGCCAAGGCGTTCTCGTTCGCGCTGCCGCTGCACGACGCCGCGCGGCTCGCAACCGGATTCTGGATGGCGGTCACGTTCGCGTTCATCGCCCTCACCGGCCGGGAGCTGTACGGCATCCGTTACGGCGCGGTCTCCGCGCTGCTGCTGCTCGGGTGTTTCGGGTTCGTCGTCCGCGCCCACCTGCTGATCACCGACATGGCGATGCTCGCCGGATTCGCCATGGCCTATTACGGATTCGCGGCCGTCCCGCGCCAGCCCGTCGTGGGCGGGTTCTGGATCGGCACCGGCACCGGCATCGCGTTTCTCGCCAACGGGGTGTTTGCGCCGGTCGTGCTGGGCGCGACCGCCCTGCTGCTGCCGCTGCTCTGCCGCGACTGGCGCCGCCGCGGCACCCTTGCCGCGCTCGGCATTGCCTTTGCCGCGGCGGCGCCCTGGCTGGTCGTCTGGCCCGCCTTGCTCTACCTGCGCGCGCCGCAGCTGTTCGATGCCTGGCTGTGGGACGCCAATCTTGCGCACTACTTCCGCACGCAGCCCGGAACGCGGGCCGGCATCCTGTACTACCTCGGCATCCTGCCCTGGTACGCGTTTCCGGTCTGGCTGCTCGCCCTGTGGACGCTGTGGGGCGCGCGGGCCAGGGGATACGCGCGGCCGGCGATCATCCTGCCGGTGACGGGTTTCGTGATCACGCTCGCGGTGCTCTCCGCCTCGTCGGAAGCGCGCGAGCTCTACGCGCTGCCGCTGCTGCTGCCGTTGTCGCTGGCCGCGGTCGCCGCGCCGGAAACGCTGCCCCGCGGGGCGGCGGGCGCCTGGTACTGGTTCAGCGCCATGACCGTCACCTTCTTCGTAGTGGTGTTCTGGTTCTACTGGAGCGGGCTCGAGCTGGGCGTGCCGGCGCGGCTGCACGAGCACCTGCACCGGATCCGGCCCGGCTACCCACCGGGGTTCCGGTGGCTGCCCTTCGCGCTCGGCGTCTCCTACTCGCTGTTCTGGGTGGCGGTGCTGGCGTCGTTCCGGAAGACCCCGATGCGCCCGGTCGTGGTGTGGGGCGCGGGGATCACCACCATCTGGGCGCTGATGGCCACGCTGTTCCTCGGCTGGGCCGACAACGTGAAGAGCTACCGCTCGATGGCGGTCTCACTGCAGAAAGCGCTGCCGAGGAAATACGACTGCGTTTCGAGCCGTGACCTCGGCGATGCGCAGCGCGCGATGCTGCATTACTTCGCCGGCATCGTCACCTACCGCGAGGAAGCGCCGTCCCGGAAGCGCGCTTGCGAGCTGCTGCTGGTACAGGGCCACCCGCAGGTGGAAGTCAACCCGCCCGGGCGGTGGAAAAAAACCTGGGAAGGCGGCCGGCCGGGGGACAAGGACGAGCGTTATAGGCTCTACCGCCGCCCGAAGAAGTAAGCAGGTGACGAACATCGGGTTTGATCTTCGTCAATACGTCACCTCATCAACGTGTCATATAGTTTGCTGTGCCGCACAATCTCGACACGGTGCAGGGCACGGCGTAGACTCGCTGTCCCCTTCCATGGCGATCAGGGAACCGAGGCCGTCTTCAATCGTATTGAAAAATCAGATAGTTAGGAGAATATCATGAGCAGCGGACGCGAAGTGGTGGTGCTGTCGGGCGTGCGGACGGCGATCGGCGATTACGGCGGCGGGCTGAAGGACATGGCGCCGACCGAGCTGTCGGCGCAAGTGATACGCGAAGCGGTGAAGCGCGCCAAGATTGACGCGAAGGAAGTCGGCGCGTGCGTCATCGGCAACGTGATCCACACCGAGACGAAGGACATGTACTTCTCGCGCGTCGCCGCCTTGAAGGGCGGGCTGTCCGACGATTCCACGGCGCTCACCGTCAACCGCCTGTGCGGCAGCGGCATGCAGGCGATCGTCTCCGCGTCGCAGATGATCCTGCTCGGCGACACCGACGTAGCGGTCGGCGGCGGCGCCGAGTCCATGAGCCGTGGCGGCTACCTGATGCCGAGCCTGCGCTGGGGCGCGCGCATGTCCGACAGCAGCGTGGTGGACATGATGGTCGGCGCCCTCACCGATCCCTTCGACACCGTGCACATGGGCCTCACCGCCGAGGCCATCGCGGAGAAATGGAAGATCACGCGCGAGCAGCAGGACGAATTCTCGGTGGAGAGCCACCGCCGCGCGATCAACGCGATCGAGAAGGGCTACTTCAAGGACCAGATCCTGCCGATCGAGATGAAGACCCGCAAGGGCACCACCGTGTTCGACCGCGACGAGCATCCGCGCGCTGACGCGAGCCTGGAAGGCATGGCGAAGCTGCGGGCCGCGTTCAAGAAGGACGGTTCCGTTACCGCCGGCAACGCGTCCGGCATCAACGACGGCGCCGCGGCGGTCGTGCTGATGGAGCGCGCCGCCGCCGAGAAGAAGGGGCTGAAGCCGATGGCGCGCCTCGTCT
>MERD01000027.1 GCA_001771935.1 Betaproteobacteria bacterium RIFCSPLOWO2_02_FULL_67_26 | reverse complement strand
GCCATGCGGGAGAGCTGCACCCGGATGATCTCCTTCAGCTTGTGGCTGACGCGGCCGGTGTTGAAGATCGTGTCCCACGCGACGAACATCGCCTCGCACAAGTCCACGTTGTGGCCCATCATCGCGTGGAAGCCGGGATCAGGGGCCCGGTTCTCGAGGCACTTGTCGATATACGGCCGGAGCTTGGTCTTCCTCAGCGCCTCGATGTCGAGCATCGTGATGTTCGGCATGGAGACTATTCTAAGGCACAAGGCACAAGGCACAAGGCACAAGGCACAAGGCACAAGGCACAAGGCAAAACAACTCGCTGACTAACGGTTTTTTCCTTTTGCCTTATGCCTTGTGACTTTTGCCTTGCGCTTCTGCGCCGCGACTCACGGCGCAAGCGCCTTGGCGACCCGCGGCGCGAAGTGCCACGCTTCGCCCACGGCGGTCTCGAACGAGGGCAGCGCCCAGTTGTCCTGCTCGACGAAGAACACGCTATTCGACCGTGATGCCCGCTTCGCGGATGATCTTGCCCCAGCGCGCCCGGTCCTCGCGCATGAACTGGGCGAAAGCCGCGCGCGACGGACTGCCTTCCGGCTCGATGCCGGAGTAGTTCTGGCGCTTCTTCACTTCGGGCGCGAGCATCGCCTTGTTGAATTCAGCGAACAGGCGGTCCGCGATCCGGGGCGGGGTGCGCGCCGGGGCGAAAATGCCGTTCCAGTTGCTGATGTCGAACCCGGGGAGCGCCTCCGCGACCGGCGGCAGGTCGGGGAGCAGGGGCTGGCGGCGCGCCGTGGTGACTGCGAGCGCGCGCAATTTTCCCGATTGCAGGTGCGGCACGGCGACGACGTAGGTCGAGAACATCACCTGCAGGTCGCCCGACACCAGATCGATCAGCGCCGGGCCGCCGCCCTTGTACGGCACGTGGGTCATCTGGATGCCCGCCAGGCGCTGGAAGAACACCCCGGCGAGGTGATCGAGCTGGCCGGGCCCGGAACTGCCGAAACGCGTCTCGCCGGAGCGTTTCCTGACGCCGTCGATGAATGGCCTGACGCCGCGCACGCCGCCCGCGGGATTGACCACCATGACGTTGATGATCTCGGCCGCGCGCGTGATCGGCAGGATGTCCCGCTCCGCGTCGTACGGCAGCTTCTTGTAGAGCCAGGGACTGATCGCGAGCGGCCCCACGCCGCCGACGAGCAGCGTGTAGCCGTCGGGCTCGGCCTTGGCGAGCAGATCGGTCGCGAGGCGCCCGGCGGCGCCCGGCCGGTTGTCGATGACGATGGTCTGGCGCAGCCGGGCAGCGAGCGGCTCCGCGATGGTGCGCCCGATGGTGTCGGCGGCCCCGGCCGCCGGGAACGGGATGAGGATGCGGATCGGGCGGGCGGGGTATTTCTGCTGCGCGAATGCCGGCGACCCATCGGCGGTCGCCGCCATCATGACCATCAAGACCGTCAGGAATCTCGTATTCATCGTAATGTCCTCCTATTGTCCCTGGGCGCCTGCCCCGGGATGCAGCACGATCTTGTGCGCCTCGACGTCGCGCGCCTCGAGCAACCTCAACGCGTCGGCGGCGCGCGCGAGCGGAAAGCGGTGGCTGATGTAGCGCTCCGGGTCGATCCTGCCGCTCGCTATGAGCTCGAGGCACGGCGCGAACGCCTGGAAGTTGCCGCGCGAGAAGTTGATGTCGATCTCGCGGTCCTTGATATGGGCGATCGGGATCGTCGCCTTGTTCTCGGGAAAGGTTCCCACGATGGTGATCTGCCCGCCGCGCTTCACCATGCGCACGGCATCCGCGACGGTGCGCTCCTGGAACCCGCCGACGCACTCGACCACCTTGTCGAACCCGCGTCCGCCGGTGGCGGCCAGCGCGCGCTCGCGCAGGTCGCCCTCGTTCGCGTTCATCGTCGCCGGGATGCCGAGCCGCTGCGCAAGCGCCAGGCGATAGTCGAGGATGTCGAGTATCGTCACCTCCGCGCCCAGCGAGCGCGCGATGAGCGCGGCGCCGAGCCCGATGGGGCCCGCGCCGATGATGGCGACCTTTTCCCCGGGCTTCGGTCGCACCCGGTCGGCGACCGCGTGGTAGCTGATGCCGAGCACCTGCACGGCGGAGGCCTGGTCGTAGCTCACGTTCTCCGGCAGCGGATGCAGGTTGAAGTCCGGCACCGCCGCGTACTCGGCATACGCGCCGTCGCGATCGAAGCCCATCGTCTTCAGCTGCTCGCAGAGGTTGCCGCGGCCCTCGCGGCAGGGCCCGCACCGGCCGCACGCCAGATCGATGTCGCAACACACGCGCTGACCGGCGTGAAACCCCGTCACCGCCCCACCGAGCGCGACGATTTCGCCGGCGAACTCGTGGCCCAGCACGCGGGGAAACGTGAGGCGCGGGTGCTTGCCGTGGTAGGCGTGCAGGTCGGAGCCGCAGATCGAGCACGCGCGGACCCGGACCACCGCTTCGTCGGGCGCCGGCGCCGGATCCGGTACGGTCTCGCGGCGCAGGTCGCCGCCGCCGTGTAACATCATCGCTATCATATGGAACGATCAGACGAGGCGGTGGTAGTGCGGGTCGTACATCTGCGACGTGACGTGCGCCGCGATGTCCTGCGGTTCGCGGCCGGCCGCCAGCCCGTTGCGCCAGGCGACGCGCGCCACCGCGGTGGCGATGTGTGTCGAGACCTCGCGGATGCGCGGCAGCGCCGGGTAGAGGCTGCCCTGCTCGAGGTCGGATTCGGTCACGTCGTGCGCGAGCGTATGGGCCGCGGTCATGAACATCTCGTCGGTGATCCGGCGCGTGCGGCTCGCGATCGCGCCGAGTCCCACGCCGGGGAAGATGTAGGAGTTGTTGCCCTGGCGCGGCACGAACGACCTGCCGTCGAGCGTGACCGGGTCGAACGGGCTGCCGCAGGCGAATAGCGCCCGCCCGCCGGTGTGCCGGTAGGCTTCCGCGGCGGTGCACTCCGACTTCGAAGTCGGATTGGACAGGGCGAACACGATCGGGCGCTGGTTGATCCGCGCCATCTCCTGCAGCACTTCGCCGGTGAAGGTCCCGCCCACCGCGGCGACGCCGATGATCGCCGTCGGCTTGAGCGCCTTCACCGCCGCGGGGAAATCGCCGATCGGCGCGTGTTCCTGCGCGTACCTGCGCTTCTCCTCCGAGAGGTCGGTCCTGTTCTTCACCACCAGCCCGCGCGAGTCCACCATCGCGCAGCGCGCGCGCGCGGCCTGCTCGGTGAGCCCCTGGGACGCCATGGCCGCGACGATGAGATCGGCGATGCCGATCGCCGCTTCGCCCGCGCCGAGGAACAGCACCTTCTGCTCGCCGAGCTTGCCCCCCGTGATGCGCAGCGCCGAGAAAATGCCGGCGAGCGCCACGGCCGCCGTGCCCTGTATGTCGTCGTTGAAGGTGCAGATGCGGTCGCGGTAGTGCTTGAGCAGGCGGAACGCGTTCTGGTTGGCGAAGTCCTCGAACTGGATCACCACCCCCGGAAACACCTCGAGCGCGGCGGTGATGAATTCCTCGACCAGCTCGTCGTAGGCGGCGCCGCGCAGGCGCCGCTGCCGCAGGCCCACGTAGAACGGGTCGTCGAGCAGCTCCGTGTTGTTGGTGCCGACGTCGAGGATGACCGGCAGGCACAGGTCCGGCTGGACGCCGGCGCAGGCGGTGTAGAGCGAGAGCTTGCCGACCGGGATGCCCATGCCGTTCGCGCCGAGATCGCCCAGGCCGAGGATGCGCTCGCCGTCGGAGACGACGATGATGCCCGCCCGGAGCGGCCAGTTCCTCAATACCTGGGCCACGCGCCCGCGGTCGTTGGCCCCGATGAACAGCCCGCGCGCGCTCTGGAATATGTGCCCGTAGCGCTGGCACGCAAGCCCGACGGTGGGCGTGTAAATCAGGGGCTGCATCTCGTCGATGTTGTCGCACACGACGCGGAAGAACAGCGCCGCGTTGCGGTCGTTCAGCGCGTTCAACGCGACGTACTTCGCGAGGTCGTCCGGCTGCCGGCGCAGATTCTCCAGGAACCGCTCCACCTGCTCGTCCTGGGACAGCACGTGCGGCGGCAGCAGGCCGCGCAGCCCGAGCGCGTCGCGTTCGCGCTCGGTGAAAGCGGTGCCCTTGTTCAGCAACGGGTCGCGCAGCAGCGCGAGGCCGCGCGCGGACGCCGCTGGGGCGGAACGACCAGGGTCTTGCGTCATTGGATTTCCTCCGGGACCTGGGGGCGGGTGCGGGCCCACGGAGAAGTCTGCGCCTCCCGCGGCCGCCGGGTTTGACCTAAATCAAGAAGTTCCCGCCGTCGCTGCGGCGCCGGGGCGCGCGTCAGCCGCGCCCCACAAAGGGCATCTTGGTCGCCATGATCGTCATCGTGAGCACGTTCACGTCGAGCGGCAGGTTGGCCATGAACACGACCGCATTGCCGACATGCGCCGGGTCCATGCGCGGCTCGGGCGCGGTGGTGCCGTTCGCCTGCTTCACCCCCTGCGCCATGCGCTCGGTCATCGGGCTGATGGCGTTGCCGATGTCCACCTGCCCGCAGGCGATGTCGTACGGGCGCCCGTCGAGCGAAATCGTCTTGGTCAGTCCGGTCACGCCGTGCTTGGTAGCGGTGTACGGCGCGGAGCCGGGGCGCGGGGTGTGCGCGGAGATCGAGCCGTTGTTGATGATGCGCCCGCCGCGCGGGTCCTGGTCCTTCATCATGCGGAACGCCGCCTGCGCGCACAGGAACATGCCCGTCAGGTTGACGTCCACCACCGACTGCCATTTCTCGAACGGCAGATCCTCGAACGCCACCCCGGGCGCGTTGCCGCCGGCGTTGTTGAATACCACGTCGATGCGCCCGAACCGGTCCTTGATCTGCCTGAACAGCGCCGCGACCTGCTCCGGCTTGCCGACGTCGGTGGGCACGGCGAGCGCGTTGCCGCCCGCCGCGCCGGCTTCCTTGACCGTCTGCTCCAGCATTTCCTTGCGGCGCCCGGCGAGCGCCACGCGGTAGCCGTCCTTGAGGAACGCGAGCGCGACGGCCTTGCCGACTCCGGTGCCGGCGCCGGTAACCAGCGCGGTCTTGCTGCCTGAAGCCATCGTTCAGCCTCCTCAAGGGGATACAGGAGCGTGAATGCTACCGCACGGACGGGAACTTGTGCGGTTCATTGACAGGGGCACACGAGGCTCCTAACATCGTTTGCCTTCCCCCCGTCATACCCCCGGAAAAGGAGGAAATAACCCATGCGTACCGCTCTGAGCAATACCTTTGCGCTGACGGCGCTTGCGGCCGTCCTGGGATTCGTGGCGCCCGCCGCGGCGCAGGTCAAGAACCTCAAGATGCAGTCCACGTGGCCCGCGAGTCTGACCCTGCAGGACAATTTCCGCTTCTTCGCCGAGCGCGTGGACAAGCTGACCGGCGGCCAGGTCAAGATCGAGGCGCTCGCCGCGGGCCAGGTGGTGCCGCCGTTCGAGGTGCTCGACGCCACGCACAAGAAAGTGATCGACGGCGCCCACGCCATCTCCTATTACTGGGTCGGCAAGAACAAGGCGGCGACGCTGTTCTCGAACACGCCGGCCGGGGTCGTGGGCATGGACCAGATCGATTTCCTCGGCTGGATCTACGAGGGGGGCGGTCTCGACCTGTGGTGGGAGTTCTACCAGAAGGAGCTGAAGCTCAACGTCGTCGTCTTCCCGGTCCTGCCCTCGAGCCCGCAGGCGCTCGGCTGGTTCAAGCGACCGATCAAGAGCCTCGCCGACTTCAAGGGCATGAAGTGCCGGCAGACCGGCATCGTCGCGGAGGTCTATCAGCGCATGGGCATGCAGACGGTCAACCTGCCGGGCGGCGAGATCGTGCCGTCCGCGCAGCGCGGCGTCATCGACTGCGCCGAGTGGGTGGGCGGCGTCGAGGACCTGCGGCTCGGCCTGCCGCAGGTGTGGAAGTACCACTACACGCCGGGCATGCACGAGAGCGCCTCGATCGGCGAGATCATCATCAACGGCGACGTCTGGAAATCCCTTTCCCCGCAGCAGCAGGAGGCGGTCCGCTCGGCGTCCACCGAGACGTTCACGCGCTGGTGGGCGAAGTGGCAGCGCCAGAACGCCGACGCGATCGAGGAAATGCGCGTCAAGCACGGCACGCAGCTGCTGCGCACGCCGCCGGCGGTCCTGACCGCGTTCTTCAAGGCCTGGGACGAGATCGCCAAGGAGGAGTCGGCGAAGAACCCGTTCTTCAAGAAGGTGTTCGACTCGCAGCGCGCCTACGCGGCGAAGGTGGTGCCGGCGAAGCGCTTCATGTTCCCGCCGTACTCGTTCGCGGCCAATCACTACTGGCCCGAGAAGCCCGCGGCGAAAGGCGCGGCGAAGGCGGCAGGGAAAAAGAAATAACGCGGGCGACAGACAGGAAAAAGGCGGCGCGACCGCCTTTTTTCTTTTTATGGTTCCGCTGCACATTCGCATCGTCCGCGCGATCGACCGCTTCACCGACACCACCGGGACCTGGGTCGCGTGGCTCAACGTTCCGCTGGTGCTGGCGGTGACCTACGAGGTGGTCGCGCGCTATGCGTTCGACGCGCCCACCATCTGGTCGTACGACGTCACCTACATGCTGTACGGCACGATCTTCATGCTCGGGGCGGCCTACGCGCTGCACAAGGGCGCGCACATCCGCACCGATTTCTTCTTCGAGAAGTGGTCCATCCGCACCCAGGGCGTGATCGATTCGGTCGCCTACCTCGTGTTCTTCTTTCCCTCGCTCGCCGTGTTCTTCTTCGTCACCGGCGCGGAGGGCTGGTACGCGTTCGAGATCGGAGAGACCTCCGAGCAGACGCCGTGGCGGCCGATCCTGTGGCCGTTCAAGATGGTGATCCCGCTCACCTGCCTGCTGCTGCTGATCCAGGGGGTCTCCGAGACCATCAAGAGCGTCTACGCGGCGCGCACCGGCCGGGTGCTCGAGCACAAGGAGAAGGCGCTGTTATGACCGGCCTCTCCCTGCTCGGCCTGGTCATGCTGGTCGTCATGCTCTTTGCCATCTTCATCGGGTTCCCGATCTCGTTCACGCTGCTGTTTCTCGCGCTGGCCTTCGGCTACCTCGGCCTCGGCCGGACGGTGTTCGACCTCGCCTACTTCCAGACCATCGGCATGATGAAAGAGGAGCTGCTCGCCGCCGTGCCGCTCTTCATCTTCATGGGCTACGTCACCGAGCAGGCCGGCCTGATGGAGCGGCTGTTCATCGCGCTGCGGCTGCTGCTCGCCCCGATCCGGGGGTCGCTGTTCGCGGTGGTGATCCTGACGGCGACCATCTTCTCGATGGCGACCGGCATCGTCGGCGCGGCGGTGACCGTGCTCGGGATCATGGCCGCGCCGATCATGGTGAAGACCGGCTACGACGGGCGGCTCGCCGCGGGCTGCATCACCGCGGGGGGCACGCTGGGAATCCTCATCCCGCCGTCGGTGATGCTGATCGTGATGGGGCCGGTGCTCGGCGTCTCGGTCGCCGATCTCTACGCCGCGGCCTTCGGCCCCGGGCTTCTGCTCGCCGGACTCTACCTGGCGTATTTGCTGGGCCGCGCGTTTTT
>MERD01000026.1:26759-27219 GCA_001771935.1 Betaproteobacteria bacterium RIFCSPLOWO2_02_FULL_67_26 | reverse complement strand
GTCACGACGAGGTCCGGTGTGTCCTCCCCGACCCGGCGGCTCACCGGAAAGCCGTCGGCCTTGCAGACGATCGCGAACATGCTGCAGCCCTCCTGTATGCCAATGCAGAAGAGGTGGCAACTGCGAGTGACGATTGTTCGAGCCTACAGCGGCCTGATGTCCACTTTGCGGAACTTGATGACGCCCTGGCCATGCTGCAGGGCAAACGGCCCACTCGCAAGCTCGCTGTTCTGCATGCTGACGGTGACGACGCCGTTAAGTTTGACGGTCACCTCCGGCCCCTTTGCGTAGATCTCGTAGGTGTTCCACTTGCCTCCCGCTTTTGGCATGGGTGAAATTGCCGCACGCCACACGATTGCCCCGGTGCCGTACGTCGGGTCCTTGCGCTGGTCGAAGATATTCGCCTCATAGCAAGTCCTGTCTGTGATGATGCTTGGATTCTGACAGCGCATAAAAATGC
>MERD01000026.1:0-26628 GCA_001771935.1 Betaproteobacteria bacterium RIFCSPLOWO2_02_FULL_67_26 | reverse complement strand
CAGTTAGTGCTGCCAACCTTATTGAAGTTTTCCATGCCTTTGTCGCCGTCGATCAGCGTGATCCATCCGGAACCCGGCCCCGGGCTCGCGCATCCGGCGACGGTGAATGCGGCGACAATCAATATTGCGGCCAAGCGTTTCATTGTGGTCTCCCCCTGGATTAACGGCGATCGAGTCTTGCCCAGCCTCCCGATTCTGCACTGCCCACCGATAGTGTCAATAGAGTGACGCGTGCCACACGTCCACCATCGATGGGCGCGTCTTGCACCCGGAGTCCTGGTCAAGTGAATGATTTTATTGTGGTTTCGTCAGTGCCTGCGGCAATTTCAGTTCACGCCCGCCGTTGCAGCAACACCCGAAAAGCGCGGAGGCTTCCATGGGGCTTCCAGACTTGCGAGGATT
This sequence comes from Betaproteobacteria bacterium RIFCSPLOWO2_02_FULL_67_26, assembly GCA_001771935.1. Lineage (GTDB taxonomy): Bacteria > Pseudomonadota > Gammaproteobacteria > Burkholderiales > SG8-41 > SG8-41. Next base: position 26,226 of record MERD01000026.1, on the reverse strand, counting down.
TGAGTAGATTGAGGCTCTCAAGGAGGAGGGACCCATGAAAATTATATTGGCCATTGCCGTTGCTATCCTGCTGACCGCCTGCCAGACGACACCCGAAGGACCGCTCATGGCGACGGCGCAGTTGAAGCCGACCAAGGGCAGCAAGACCTTCGGTGAAGCCACCTTCGAGCAGGTGGGCGACAAGGTCAAGGCCGTCGTATTCGTCCAGGGACTCAAGCCGGGACAGGAGCACGGCCTGCACATCCACGAGGGCGCCGACTGCTCGGGTGACGCCATGGGCGCCAAGGGGCACTTCAACCCTCATGGCAAGCCGCACGGGAAGTACGACAGCGCCAACCACCACGCCGGCGACCTGCCTTCGCTGAAGGCCAACAAGGCGGGGCGCGGCAACGTCCAGGTCGAGCTGGACGGCATCTCCCTGCGGCCCGGGGCGGCGAGCATCATCGGCCGCGGCGTGGTCGTGCACGCCGGCCCCGACGACTACAAGACCCAGCCGCACGGCAATGCCGGCGCTCGCATCGCCTGCGGCGTGATCCAGCCCTACTAGACCGGCAAGTAGTGCCGCATCCCGATCGTTTCCTGCTGGCCGGCGTCATGGGCTGGCCGGTGATGCACTCGCGCTCGCCGCTGCTGCACAACCACTGGTTCGGGAAGCACGGGCTCGCCGGGACCTACGTTCCATTCGCGATCAGGCCCGAGCATCTGGCTGCGGCACTGCGCGCGCTGCACCCGCTGGGGTTCGCGGGCTGCAACCTGACGATCCCGCACAAGCAGCAGGCGATGACGATCGTGGATGAAGTGGACACGGTGGGCAGGCGCATCGGCGCGATCAGCTGCGTCGTCGTCCGGCCCGACGGGTCGCTCGCCGGCAGCAACAACGATTGCTACGGCTTCATACAGAATTTGCGGCAGTCGCAGCCGGGCTGGCGGGCGGACGCCGGGCCGGTCGCCGTGCTCGGCGCGGGTGGCGGCTCGCGCGCCGTCTGCTACGCCCTGGCGCAGGAGGGCGCGAAGCAGATCCGGCTCGTCAACCGCACGTTTGCCCGAGCCAAGGGGATCGCCGAGGAGTTCGGCGGCCCGATCGAGGCGCTGCCGTGGGAGAGCCGCCACGACGCCCTCGACGGCGCGGCGATGGTGGTGAATGCCACGAGCCAGGGCATGACGGGCCAGCCCGCGCTCGACATCCGGCTGGACAAGTTGCCGAAGTCGGCGCTCGCGGCGGACATCATTTATACCCCGCTCGAGACGCCGTTTCTCGCCGCCGCGCGAAGCCGCGGCAACCGGGCCGTCAACGGCCTCGGCATGCTGCTGCACCAGGGCCGCCCGGCGTGGAAGGCGTGGTTCGGCATCGAGCCGGAGGTCACGCCGGAGCTGAGAGACTTGCTGGAGAGAAGTCTCTCAGCCCAGGGATGAGGGTTACAGCTTGGCGCGGAAGTGGTCCCAGGTGCGCTTGAACAGGCTCGGCGTCCACAGCTTCTCGCGGCACAGCGCCACTTCCTCCTTGCTGAACGCATAGGGCTTGCCGATCTGCAGCGCCATGTATTGCCGGTAGGCGTTTTCCTCGAGATAGTTGGCGAGCACGAACGCCTCGACGATGTCCTTGCCGACCGTCACCGCGCCGTGCGATTTCATCATCGCCGCCGGGCGGTCGCCGAGCGTGGCCGCCAGCCGGTCGGCCATCGGCCGGTTGTTGATCGAGTTCGGCGAGTCGAGCACCGGCAGCGGCCAGACCAGCGAGCCCTGCGCGTACACCGGCTCGTAGCCATGGCCGGTCATGGTGAGGAACGTGGACCACTTCGGGTGCGCGTGCACCACCGCCTTCACGTCCGCCCGCGCGCGGTAGATGCCGGCGTGCAGGTGGAACTCCAGCGGCGGCTTGCCGTTGCCCTCGATCACGTTGCCGTCGAAATCGATGGTGCAGATGTCCGCGACCGTGAGCCGGCTCCTCTGGCACGACCCGATGTTGATGAACATGCGGCCCTCGCCGGCGCGGATGCTGCAATGGCCGTTGTAGTCGATGATGTCGGCGCTCTCCAGCATGCGGATGCAGTCGACCAGGTCCTGCTTCAGCAACTCGGTTTCGGTCATACCGGTTCTCCCAGGTTACCAGCCGACCTGGCCTCGCATCTGCGTGCGCCACAGGTCCCATGCGCGCATGCCGGCGGTGCGGTTGATCGCGTCCGCGAGCCGGCCTTCCTCCTCGTCCAGCACCGCCATCGGCGCGCCGCCGCCGAGGGCGAGCGTCCAGTGCTGGATGCGGGCATTGACCTCGGTGTAGACCGCGCGGAACACCGCGGTCTGGAGCGTGGGGCCGCACGCCACGCTGCCGTGCGCGCGCATGAGCGCAATGTCCTTCTTCCCCATGACCTCGGCGAGCGCCACGCCCTTCTTGCCGTCGCTGACCAGCATGTCGGTGGCGCCAAACTTTTTCTTGATGTCGAACACCGGCACGCCGGCCGCGATGAACGCCGCGTTGTGGAACATCGCCCGCATCGGCACGCCGACCAGCCCGAACGGGATCACCGACGGCGAATGGCTGTGCACCACGGACTGGATGTCCGGCCGCGCCTTGTAGATCTCGCCGTGGATGAAGCGCTCGAGGAAGCTGTTGCGCCCGTCGGCGTTGCAGGGGTTGCTGTCGAGGTCGTACTCGATGATGTCGTCGGGCGTCACCAGCGCCGGCGCGATCGAGCGCGCCATCAGGTAGCGCGCCGGCGCCTGCGGGTGGCGCAGCGAGACGTGCCCGAAGCCGTCCACCACGCCCTGCGCGGCGAGGATGCGGCTGGCGGCGGCGAGATCCGCCAGGACATCGGCGCCTACTGGACCGCCGGATTTGGGCGCGCCCATTTCAGATGATGACCTTGGTCATCATGCCCTCCGGGAAAATCTCCTCGGGCTTGAAGTGGCGGTGCGCGATGCCCTGCTGCCAGGTGTAGAGCGCCATCTGCTCCCAGGTGGGGCGGTTTTCCTCGATGCCGTAAGGGAACGGGTCGCCGTCGAACATCTCGCGCATCGTGCGCGCGTAGGTGGGCAGCCACGCGAGCGGGTAGCGCGACACGGCGGGGTCGAGCAGGCGCTCGAGGCTGCGGCGCTTCGACTCCAGGAACGCGTTGTAGAGATTGCGCGCGACCCAGGGATGCTCGTCCAGGATCCGCCGGCGCATCGCGATGATGTGCATGATCGGCCAGACCCGGGTGCGCTCGTAGTACTCCTCTTCCATCTCGTGGTAATTCGGGAACAGGCGCATCACGTCGGGATGGCCTTCCTGGTAGCAGGCCGGCGGGCGCGCGATGATGGCGCAGTCGATCTCGCCCGCGGCCAGCATGTCGCTCAGCGACTTGTCGGGGACGCGCGTCAGCTTCACTCCCCTGGGCAGGTTCAGCTCGACTTTTTCCTCGCGGCCGGGCGCGTTCGTTCCCGCCTGGACCCAGTGCACGTCGGTGAGCTTCACGCCCATGTCGTTGTGCATCCAGCCGCGCATGTACACGGCCGCGGAATGGGCCCATTCCGGCGAGCCGACCTTCTTGCCGGCCAGGTCCTTCACGGTCTTGATGTTGCTCTGCTTGTTCACGTAGAAAGAGCTGAAGCGGAACAGCCGCGAGCAGACGACCGGCAGCCCGATGATGTCGGTGTCCCGGCGCGTCACCTGGGTCGCGAATTTCGCGAACGACAGCTCCGACAGGTCGAACTCGCGGTTCGCCGTGAAGCGCGCGAAGCATTCGTGGTGACCGAGATTGAGCCAGTTGAGCTCGATCCCCTCGGCCTTCACGAAGCCGAAGCGGAAATCGCGGAAGTGGTCGTAATCCGTGGTCGCGATGGAAAGGTGCAGTTGCGCCATATGTTCCTCCCTCATCCCTTGCCGCCCTCATTCCGCGGGCGAGGCGGGGGAGGAAATCTATACCAAACGGTTGATTCTGTAAACTTTTGTCAGCCGCCAGTCGTCACGCCGCCCGGCTTCAGTTTCCCTGGAAGGAGGCAGCCTTTGCGGGCGCGGTGCAGGATGTGCTTCTGCAGGTCCTCGCCGCTCACCGTCACGGTCTTCTCCTTGCCCGAGCGCGACATGCCGGCGACCGTGACCGACCTGGATTCGGCGAAGCCGACCGCGACGAGCTTCTCGTCGTCGTTCAGGCCCATCAGCGTGATGCCGCGCCCGCGCGCGAGCTCCTTCAGCTCGTCCGCGGGGAACAGCAGCATGCGGCCTTCCTCGGAGAACGCCGCCGCGAGCTCCGGCTTGGCCGGCACCGGGGCGGGGCGGATCACTTCCTCGCCCAGCTCGATCGTCATGAAGGTCTTGCCCGCCTTCACGCGCGTCAACATGTCTTCCGATTTGACGATGAAGCCGTAGCCCCCTGAGTTCGCGACCAGGTATTTCTTCCCCGGCTGCGCATCCACCACGTGCGCGAGGCGCGCGCCGGGCGCAAGCTCGATGAACGAGGCGAGCGGCTGCCCGTCGCCCTTGCCGCTGGGCAGCTCGGAGCATTCCACGCTGAAGGCGCGGCCGGTGGAATCGATGATTCCCACGTTGTGCACCGAGCGCGTCTCGAAGACGGTGTATGGCCCGTCGCCGGTCTTGTAGCCGGTGCCGGCGAGGTCGAGCCCGTGGCCGGTGCGCGCGCGCACCCAGCCGTTCCGCGAGACGATGATCGTCAGCGGCTCGTCGATCACCTGGCGCTCGAAGCTCGCGCGTTCCGCCGTCTCGATCTGCGTGCGGCGCGCGTCGCCGTAGGTCTTCGCGTCGTTGCGGATCTCCTCCGCGACCAGCGCCTTCATCTCCGCTTCCGAGCCGAGGAGCCCCTTCAGGCCCTTGCGCTCTTCCTTCAGCCCTTTCAGCTCGGTCTCGATCTTGATGCCCTCGAGCCGCGCCAGTTGCCGCAGCCGGATCTCGAGGATGTCCTCCGCCTGCGCCTCGGTCAGCTTGAACTGCTTCATCAGGTCGGGCTTGGGCTCGTCCGAGTTGCGGATGACCTTGATCACCTTGTCGATGTTCAGGAGGACGACGATGCGGCCTTCGAGGATGTGGATGCGCTTCTCGACCTGCGTCAGGCGGAATTTCGATCGCCGCGTGACGGTGCCGACGCGGAACCGCACCCATTCGCCGACCAGCTCCGCGATGTTCTTGCGCACCGGGCGGCCGTCGAGGCCCAGCGCCACCAGGTTCACCGGGAAGTTCTCCTCCATGCTGGTGTGCGTCAGCAGGAAGCGCATGAACTCGTCGGGGTCCTGGCGCGAGGAGCGGGGCTCCAGCACGAGCCGCAGCCTGCTTTCCTTGTCCGACTCGTCGTTGACCTTCTCCAGCGCGTTCAGCACCACCTGCTTGAGGTTGGTCTGCGCCGCCGAGACCTTGCCGCCCTTGTCCTTGGGCCTGGGATTGGTGATGGCCTCGAGCTCCGCCATGACCTTCTTCACCGAGGTCGTCGGCGGCAGCTCGTAGACCACGATCTGCCACTGGCCGCGGGCCATGTTCTCGACCTTCCAGCGCGCGCGGGCGCGCAACGAGCCGCGCCCGGTCTTGTAGGCGTCGAAGATTTCCTCGCGCGGGCTGATGATTCTCCCCCCGCCCGGGAAGTCCGGCCCCTTGATGATGTGCATCAGGGCCTTGGGCGTCGCGTTGGGGTGCTTGATCATGAACACCGCCGCTTCCGCCACCTCCTTCATGTTGTGCGGCGGCAGCTCGCACGCCATGCCGACGCCGACGCCGGAAGCGCCGTTCAGGAGCAGCATCGGCAGCCGCGCCGGCAAGAGCTTCGGCTCCTGCAGGCGCCCGTCGTAATTGGCGATGAAATCGACCGTGTCCTGGTCGATCTCGGAGAGCAGCAGGTCGGCGAGCGGCGTCAGGCGCGCTTCCGTGTAGCGGTACGCCGCGGCGGGGTCGCCGTCCTGCGTGCCGAAGTTGCCCTGGCCGTCGATCAGGGGATAGCGCAGCGAGAAATCCTGCGCCATGCGCACCAGCGCCTCGTAAGTGGACGCGTCGCCGTGCGGGTGGAACTTGCCGAGCACCTCGCCGACGATGCGCGCGGACTTGGAATGCTGGACGCCGCTCTTCAGCCCCAGCTCGTTCATCGCGTAGAGGATGCGGCGCTGCACCGGCTTCTGGCCGTCCTCCACGTTCGGGATCGCCCGCCCGCGCACCACGCTCATCGCGTAGGTGAGGTAGCTGCGCTCGGCGAACACGCCCATGTCGATGGAGTCGTCGCCCGCGGCCGTCGAGCCGCCGCCCTTGCCGCTTCCGCCGCGGCCGCCGTCGGCGACCTGGCCGCCTTTGCCTTTTCGAGCCTTTTGCGCCTTGGGCGGCTTGCTTCCGGATTTCATCGGAGGTTTCTCATCGGTGGATTTCGCGGCGGCCGGCTCGAACAGGTCCAGCGTCGCCTCGTCCTGCTCGCGCCGCGCACGGCTGCGTGTATCAGTCATGTTCTGTCACTCGTCACTCATCACTCAGACGTCGGCCTCGACCGTGTTGCCTTTCTCTTCCATCCAGGCGCAGCGCTTCTCCGCTTCCTTCTTCGACATCAGCATGTTGAAGAGCTTGAAGGTCTGGTTGCGGTCCTCGATGCGCACCTTGAGCAGCCGCCGCGTGTCGGGATTCAACGCGGTCTCCCACAGCTGCCCGGGATTCATCTCGCCCAGGCCCTTGAAGCGCTGGATCGAGACCGACTCGCGCTTCACGCCGTCGTCGCGCGCGCGGTCGAGGATGGATTTCAGCTCCTCCTCGTCGAGCGCGTAGAGCTTCTTCGGCGGGCGCTTGCCGTGGCCCGGCACGTCCACCTTGTAGAGCGGCGGGCACGCGATGTAGATGTGGCCGCGCTCGATCAGCTTCGGGAAGTGGCGGTAGAAGAGGGTGAGGAGCAGCACCGCGATGTGCGCGCCGTCCACGTCCGCGTCGGTCATCGAGGCGACCTTGCCGTAGCGCAGGCCCGAGAGGTCGGGGTCGTCCTTCTCGTCGTGCGGATCGACGCCGAGCGCGACGGCGATGTCGTGGATCTCGGCGTTGGAGAACAGCACCTCGCGCTTCACCTCCCACGAGTTGAGCGCCTTGCCGCGCATGCGGTAGACCGCCTGGAAGCGCTTGTCGCGCGCCTGCTTGGCGGAGCCGCCCGCCGAGTCGCCCTCGACCAGGTAGAGCTCGTTGTCCTTGATGTCGGTGGACTCGCAGTCGGTCAGCTTCTCCGGCAGCATCACCACGCTCGAGGAGCGCCTGCGCTCGACCTTCTGCACCGAGCGCGAGCGCTCGATCGCCTGCCGGATCACCAGGTCGCAGATCTTCGTGCCGTGCTCGACGTTGCCGTTCATCCACAGCGCGAACGGATCGCGCACCATCGTGGCGACCAGCTTCACCGCGTCGCGATTGGAGAGCTTCTCCTTGGTTTGCCCGTGGAACTGCGGCTCCAGCACCTTGGCCGAGAGGAAGTAGACGGTGCGCGACCAGGCGTCCTCGGCGAGAAGCTTGACGCCCTTGGGGGTCAGGTTGTGATACTCGGCGAAGGCCTTGACCGCCTCGAAGATGCCTTCGCGCAGCCCCGCCTCGTGGGTGCCGCCGTCGGGCGTGGGAATCAGGTTCGCGTACGACTCGCCGTAGCCCTTGTCGTCCTCGACGAACGCGAACGCCCACGCCGCGCCTTCGCCCGCCGCGAAGCCGTTGGCTTCGCCTTCCTTCACGAATTTCTCGCCGTCGAAGACGGGGGCAACCCTGCTCGCCTTGCCGATGAGCTCGGTGAGGTAGCCCTTCATCCCCTCCGGGTAGCTCCAGGTCTGCTTTTTCGTCTCCTTCGCCGTTTCGATGTTGAGCGTCACCTTCACGCCCGGCAGCAGCACGGCCTTGGAGCGCACGATGCGCTCGAGGTCGTCGAGCGCGATCTTCGGCGAGTCGAAGTACTTCCGGTTCGGCCAGATGCGCAGCGACGTGCCGGTGTTCTTTTCGCCGACGCTGCCGATCTTCTTGAGCTGCTTCACGACCTTGCCGTCGGCGAAGGCGATCTGGTGCACGCCGCCGTCGCGCTTGATCTCGACTTCGAGCTTCTCCGAGAGCGCGTTCGTCACCGACACGCCGACGCCGTGGAGCCCGCCGGAGAACTTGTACGCGGCATCCACGTCGGTGCGCGAGAACTTGGCGCCGGCGTGGAGCTCGGTCAGCACCAGTTCGACGGTGGGGATCTTCTCTTCGGGATGCAGGCCGACCGGGATGCCGCGGCCGTTGTCGGTGACGGTGACCGATCCGTCCTGGTGCACCGTGACTTCTATCCTGTCGGCGTGGCCGCCGAGGGCCTCGTCGGCCGCGTTGTCGATCGCTTCCTGGATGATGTGAGTGGGATCGGAAGTCCGGGTATACATTCCCGGGAGCCGCTGGACGGGCTCGATGCCCCGCAGTTTCTTGACTGAACTCTCGTCGTATCGCTTGGCCATTCGCTCCGCTTGTCGTCCATACGGGAATAGTCCCGCTGGACCAACATTATATCTTGTTTTTAATCAAAGTACTAACCCCCCTTCCTTAAGTGATGCGTGATGGGTGGTGCGCGCTGGGCGATGAATGCGCCGGGCCCGACGAGGGCTGCTCGGGGTTTGGTATTCTTCCACTATCCATTCACCAACGAGGGGAGAACGAATCATGAGATGGGCAGGAGCATTGCTGTGCGCGTGGGTGGCGGCATCCATGCCGGTGGCGTCGGCGCAGAAATTTCCCGACCGGCCGATCCGGCTGATTTCGCCGTTTCCGCCGGGCGGCACCGTGGACGTGAACGCGCGGCTGCTGGCGCCGGCGGTGTCGAAAGCGCTCGGCCAGAACGTGGTGGTGGACAACCGCGCCGGCGCGTCCGGCATCATCGGCACGGCCGAGGCGGCGCGCGCCAGGCCGGACGGCTACACGCTGCTGATCAACACCACGCCGATGGTGACCAACACGCTGATGTACCGCAAGGTGCCGTACAACGTGCTCGCGGATTTCGAGCCGATCTCTATCCTTACGACGACGCCGTCGTTCCTCAGCGTGCATCCGTCGGTGCCGGCGCGGTCGGTTCGCGAGCTGCTGCAGCTCGCGAAATCCCGCCCCGGCGCGCTCAACTACGCGTCCGCGGGCTTCGGCACCAACCCGCACATCTCCGGCGAGCTGTTGAATTACCTGGGCAAGGTGAACCTCGTCGCGGTCCAGTTCAAGGGCGGCGGCCCGGCGCTGGTCGCGGCGATCAGCGGCGAGGTCGGCGTCGCGTTTTCCGGCGTTGCCGGCGCGGTGGGATTCGTTCAGTCCGGCCGGCTGCGGGCGCTGGGGGTGACGAGCCTGAAGCCCGTGGCGGCGCTGCCCGGGGTGCCGACGATCGCCGAGTCCGGCCTGCCGGGCTACGAGTTCGTCGCCTGGTTCGTGCTGGCGGCGCCCAAGGGCACCCCGCGCGAGATCATCGCCACGCTGAACGAGCAATTCAAGAGAGCGATGGGCTTTCCCGAAACGATCAAGCGCCTCGCGGCGGACGGGCTGGACGTCGTCGGCAGCACGCCGGAGCAGGCGGCCGCGACAATGGCCTCCGAGCTGAAGAAATGGGCGGTCGTGATCAAGGAACGGGGGATGCGGGCCGACTGAGCTGCGGTGATGGGTGATGAGTGATGGGAGGCTTCCGATGAGCGAACTGGCAAGCAGGAAATGCATCCCGTGTGAAGGCGGCGTGCCGCCGTTGAAGGGCGCCGAGGTCACCCGGTTGCTGAAGATGCTGGGCAGCGGCTGGAAGGCCGTCAAGGGACACCATCTCGAGAAGCAATACGGCTTTTCGGATTTCCGCCAGGCGCTCGAATTCACCAACCGGGTCGGCGCGCTGGCGGAGGAGGAGGGGCACCATCCCGACGTTCACCTCGCCTGGGGCAAGGTCGTCCTGACCGTGTGGACGCACAAGATCGACGGGCTGACCGAGAGCGACTTCATTCTCGCGGCCAAGGCCGACCAGGCGCTCGGCCGGGGCAATGCGGCGAGCGCAGACCGCAGGCAGGACCAGGACGACATCCGGCGCGCCGTTGACGACGGGATGCAGGATTTGCGCATGAAGAAATGATTTACCGGCGCAGCCGGTACCAGGGGTGCGGATTCCCCGCCACCTTCACCCGCAGGGTATAGACGGAAGTGTGGGCGCAGCAAAAGAGCGTCCGCAGGTCCGCGCCGCCGAACGCGAAGTTCACCGCCTGCTCGGGGAACTGGATGATGCCGACACGCTTTCCGCCGGCCGTGAACACCCAGATGCCGCCCGGCCCGGTGCAGTAGACGCGGCCCTGGCTGTCCACCTTCAGCCCGTCGGGGATGCCGGCCCGCTCGCCCTCGTTCATGTCGGCGAAGATGCGCCGCCGCGTCATGGTGCCGGCCGCGTCGAGCTCGAGCGCGTGGATGTATTTCGAGGAGCGGGTGTTGGCGACGTACAGCGTGCGCTCGTCCGGCGAGAATGCGAGGCCGTTGGGATATTCGCAGTGCGCGAGCACGGTCAGCGCGCCGTCGGGCGTCACGCGGTAGACCCGCGCGCCGTCCCACAGGTTGTCGATGCCGGCCGGGCCCGGTATTTCCCGCTCGTGGTAGGGCCTGCGCTTGTCCGGGTCGGTGAAATAGAGACTGCCGTCCGAGCGGCACACCACGTCGTTGGGGCGGTTGAAGCGCCCGCCCTGGCAGCGCTCGGCGATGATTTCGAGCTTGCCGTCGGGCCCGATGCGCGAGACGCGCCGGCCGTCGCCCTCGCAAATGACCAGGCGCCCCTGCAGGTCGAAGGTCGTGCCGTTGCCGCCGGCGGTGTCTCTCACCACTTCCGGCGCCCGCCCGGGCGTCAACCGGTACAGCTTGTTCTGGCGGATGTCCACGAAGTACCAGTAGCCGTCCGGATGCCAGAGCGGGCCTTCGGTGAACAGGAAGCCGGTGGCGAGGCGCTCGGCCTCGGTGGTCTCCAGGACTTCGGGCAGATCGTTTTCCGCGGCCATGCGGCGTTCCTCCACTGTCAGTCGTCAGCCTTCGGTCGTTGCGCTAGCGGCCCGCGACCGCCAGCACCGCTTTCGCGAACTCCTGCGGGGCTTCCTGCGGCAGGTTATGGCCGATCCCGGGAATCCGGCGGTGCTCGTAGGCGGCCTTGAAGAACCGGGCGTGCTTTTCGGCGCCGCCCGCGCGCACGACGCCATCGCCGGTGCCGTCCAGCGCGATCGTCGGCACGGCGATGGGCGGCCGGTCGGCCAGGCGGCGCTCGGTGTCCTCGAGCGCGGGGTCCCCGGGCGCAAGGCCGAACCGGTGGCGGTAGGAGTGGACCACCACCGCGACGAAATCCGGGTTGTCGAAAGCGGCGGCGGTGCGCTCGAACGTCGCATCGTCGAAGCGCCAGTTGGGAGACCAGAGCCGCCACAGCAGCCTGCACAGCTCGCGGCGGTTCTGTTCCAGGCCCGCGCGCCCGCGCTCGCCGTGGAAATAGTACTGGTACCACATCCGGTGCTCGTCTTCCGGCGGTTGCGGCTGCGCCGAGCCGGGGATGTCGTGAACGTTGTAGCCGTTGCCCGTCACCAGCCCCTTGGCGCGGCCGGGCCACAGGGCGGCGACGATGCAGGCGGCGCGGCCGCCCCAGTCGTAGCCGGCGAGCACGGCGTTGGGAATCGAGAGCGCGTCCATCAGGGCGAGGAGATCGTGGGCGAGCGCGGCCTGCTGGCCCGAGCGCGGCGCGTCCCCGGACAGGAAGCGGGTCGGGCCGTAGCCGCGCAGGTACGGCGTAATGACGCGGCAGCGCCGCTGGACCAGGAGCGGCGTCACCTCGTCGTAGGCGTGCACGTCATAGGGAAAGCCGTGCAGCAGCACCACCGGCGCGCCGGCCGGGGAGCCGTTCTCCTCGTAGGCCACGCTGAGCGCGCCGGCTTCGATATGCTTCAGCATGGCATTACCTTACTGACGAAATGGTGACGAGGTTAGGGTGACGGATAATACACCGTAGGCACGCTTCTTATATGCTCGTCCGGCCCGATTTGGGCTAGCATGAAGCATGGTCGTGGCCCGTTTCCTGAATATCGTATCGGCCAGCGTCTTGCGCGCCACGCTGTGCGCGGCGGCCGTTTTTTTGGGAGCGGCGCCGTGTGTCGCGAAGCAACCGGCGGCGCAGGTTGTCTTTCCCGTAAAGCCGCTGCGCATCATCGTCGCGGTCTCTCCGGGCGCGGCCGACGACTTCTTCGCGCGCTCCGTCGGCGACCAGCTGGAAGCCTTCTACCAGCAGCGGGTCGTCATCGACAACCGCGCGGGCGCGGGCGGGCTGATCGGCAACACCATCGTGTCGAAAGCGAACGCCGACGGATACACGCTGGCCATGGTCGGCGTCACGCGGCTCATCACCGAGCTCATACGCGACCCGCCGCCGTACCGGGCCCTGGCCGACGTCGTCGGCGTCGCGCACGTCGCGTCGATCACCACCGTGCTGGTGGTGACCCACGCATTGCCGGTGCGCACGGCGCCCGAATTCGTCGCGTTCGCGCGTCCGCGCTTCGGCGAGCTCAACTACGCCTCCCTCGGCATCGGGTCGGCGTCGCACCTCGCCGGCGAGGTCTTCACGCGCGCGCTCGGCATCGAGGCGATGCACATTCCGTTCCGCAACCTGTCGGACACGTTCATCGAGATGATTCTCGGGCGGGTGCATTACGCCATACTCACGCTGCCGGCGGTGATAGGGCCGGTGCGCGAGAAGCGGCTGCGCGCGCTCGCGGTAATGACGCCGCAGCGCAGTCCCGCGCTGCCGGAGGTGCCGGCGATCGCCGAGCTCGGGCTGCCCGACGCGCAGTTCGACCGCTGGTCGGGCATCGTCGCGCCCCGGGGCACGCCGCGGCGGATCGTCGAGCAGCTGCACGGCGATATCGTGCGCGGGCTGCGCAAGGCGGCGCTGCGCCGGCAGTTCGCGCGCCAGGGGGCGGAATCCACGCCCGAGAGCACGCCGGACGGATTCATGCGCCTCATGCAGGAAGAGTACCTGCGCTACCGGGCGCTCATCCGGGAAGGCGGCATACGCCCCGAATGAAGGCGAAAGGCGAAACGCGATCTCGCCGCGGATGAATGCGGCGAAGCGGCGGCGCGGAGTTTCCCTATCGCAGGCGGCGCTGAACGAAATCGACGATCCGGTCGAGCGCGTGGATCGCCGCCGGCGAATCGGGCCGCTGGGGAATGAACTGTTGCTTCTCGCCGTCGTACAGGTGCAGCTCCACTTCCCCGCCGGCCTTGCGGTAACCCGCGACGAAGCGGTCGAGGTTGGCCCGCGGATGGTTGGTGTCCTGGGCGCCCTGCAGGTAGAGCACCGGCGGCGTCTCCACCGGGTCGCCGCGCTCGAGGGCGATCGTGGTGCTACCCTCGGCCATGGCCGCTTCCGTGCCCCAGTACTGGATGTGATCGTTGCCAACGGCGTCCGCGAGATGCGAGTCGCCTTCCGCCTTCAGCCCGAGCGCGTGCTGGTAGCGGCCCAGCGGATCGATGACGGGCCAACCCATGACGACGCAGCGCACGGTCGCGTCGACGGTCGCCAGCGTGCCGGTGAGGGGCAGCGCCGCGTAGCGCGGGTCGCGCGGCTTCATCGCCACCAGCATGGCGATGTGCCCGCCGCTCGACGTGCCGAGCAGCCCCACCCGCCCGGGACGGCTCCGGAAATCGGCCGCCCGCGACTTGAACCAGCGCACGGCGTAATTGACGTCGGCGATCGAGCCGGGGTAGGCGGCATCGGGCGGCATGCGGAAATCCACCGCGGCCACCAGCACGCCGCTCCTCGCCAGCGTCTCGTGGATGACCTTGTTGTTCAACCGGGTCCCGCGGCACCACGCGCCGCCGTGCACTTCCACGACCAGGGGGAACGGCCCCGTTCCGCGCGGCTTGAACAGGCGCGCGAGCAGCGGCCTGGCGCCGTGGCGCAGGTATTCGATGTCCTCGATGTCGATCTCGTGAGCCGTCAGTACGCTGGTGGTCATTGCCATAACCCCGCGATCAGTGTTGGGGGCTGAGAGTATAACAACCGCGGCGCCGGGCCGACGCGGTTTCCGCATTCTGGATGCCCGGGCAGGCGCGAGTTTCCGTCCATCGCGCCTGGCCGCCATGAATCGCAGCGGCCTGGCGTAAAATGCCCGGGCTTGCACCATTCCAACGAGGAGAGGTTTCGATGAGACTCGGCATCGTTCCAGGACTGCTCGCGGTTGCCGGGTTGCTGTGCGGCGCCGGCGCGGCGTCCGCCCAGGCGTACCCGGCCAAGGCGATCCGCATGGTCGTCACCGGGGTCGGCAGCGGCGGGGATTTCGCGGCACGGGTGATTTCGCAGGGCGTTTCGTCCGCCCTGGGCCAGCAGATCATCGTGGACAACCGGGGCAGCGGCAATATCCCGGCGCAGGTCGTGGCGCGCTCGGCCCCCGACGGCTACACGCTGTGCCTGTCCGCGGCTCCGCTGTGGATCAGTCCTTTTCTGCGAAAGACGCCGTACGATCCGATCAGGGATTTCGCGCCGGTCACGCTGGCGATCACCTCGCCCAACATCCTGGTCGTGCATCCCTCGCTGCCGGCGAAGTCGGTCAGGGAGCTGATCGCTTTCATCAAGGCCAGGCCGGGCCAGCTGAATTACGCGACCTCGGGCATCGGCGGCTCGGGCTTCCTCGCGGCGGAATTGTTCAAGTCCATGTCGGGCGTCGACATGGTGCGCGTGAACTACAAGGGCGGCGGCCTGGCGCTGACCGAGCTGATCACGGGGCAGGTGCAGATCATGTTCGCCAACGCGGGCGCGGTGGCGCCGCACATGAAGACCGGCCGGCTGCGGGCCCTGGCGGTCACCGGCGCGGAGCCGTCCGCGCTGCTGCCCGATCTGCCGACGGTGGCCGCCGCCGGCCTGCCCGGCTACGAGCTGGTCTCCGTGCAGGGCATCTTCGCCCCGGCCGGGACCCCGAAGGCCGTCATCGACCGCCTCAACCGGGAGTTCGTGCCGTTCCTCCAGAAGCCCGGGACGAAGAAGATCTTCCTGAAGGCGGGCGTGGAAACCATCGGCAGCACGCCCGAGGCGCTCGCCGCGCGGGTCAAGTCCGAGATGGACCGCCTCGGCAAGGTCATCAAGGCCGCCGGCATCAAGGTCGAGAACTGACGGGATCACCCATCGCGCATCATGCTTCCGCGGCCAGCAGGTCGCTGAAGGCGTTGACCGGCGTGCCCAACAGCCGCTCGTGGTCCCGGCACAACGCGTTGATCGCGCCCTGGCGTTTCGGAAAGCGGCGCGCGACGCGCTGCTCGAATTTTCTTTCCAGGACGGGCAGGCCCTCCTTGCGGCGGCTCGAGTGCCCGATGGGGTAGAGCGCCTCCACCAGCCCGGTGCCGGTGCCGTCCTTGAAGCGCACTTCGATCGCGTTGGGATTCGCGCGCAGCGCCGTGTCGCGGTACATCCCCGTGTAGCGCGGGTCCTCTTTCACCGTCATCAGCGCCCTCAGCCGGTCGATGCGCGGGTCGGCCGCCACGGCGTCCTCGTAGTCGCCGGCCGTGAGCCGCCCGTGCAGCAGCGCCACCGCGATCGCGTACTGCAGGCAGTGGTCGCGGTCGGCCGGGTTGCGCAGGGGGCCGGTCTTCACGATCTTCTCCATGGTGATCCGGTGGGTCGCGACCTGGATGCCGGCGATGTCGTCGAGGCGCGCCCGCACCTCCGGGTGCAGCGCCAGCGCGCACTCGATCGACGACTGCGCGTGGATCACGACCGGCGCCAGCAGCTTGAAGAAGACGTTCTCCATCACGGCGGTCCCGAACGGCGTCCTGCGCTGCGGCAACTCGCCGCCGAGGAAGGTCTTCGCGAAACCCCACTGCGGGTGGCTGAACGCCTGCGGGTAGCCGGGCTCCCCCTTCAGCGCCATCAGCGCGAGGCGCACGCCCTGGCTGGTCGCGTCGCCGGCGGCCCAGCCCTTGCGGGGCCCGGTGTTGGAGCCGTAGCGGTGCACGCACAGGCTCACGTCGAATAGCGCGAGCGAGGCCGCGTTGACGATCTGCTCGCGCGTGCCGCCGAGGAGCTTCGCGACGACGGCGGCGACCGCGAGCTTGGCGAGGAACGGGTGGTCCACGCCGTGATCGGTGATCGCCAGCTCGCCGCCCAGCACGCCCTGGATCTCGTGCGCCTTGATCATGCCCTCGAGCACGTCCTTGACGGCGAGCGGCGGCTTGCCGCCGGCCGCCCGCACCCGGCTCACGTAATCGGCGGTGGCGAGTATCGCGCCCACGTCGTCGGAAGGATGGGTCGTCGTCGGCGTCGCGACCCAGGTGTCGCTGAAGTCGAGCCAGCGGACCATGGCGCCGATGTTGAACGCCGCGGTGGCCGGGTCGAGCAGGAAATGCGTGCCCGGCACGCGCGCGCCGTGCGTCACCGTGATGCCCGGCACGACCGGCCCCAGCAGCCTGACGCAGTCCGGGTGGTCGAGCGCTTCCAGCGCGCACGCGAGGCTGTCCATCAGGCAATGGCGCGCCATGTTCCAGGCGGCGTCGCCACGGACCGCGTAACCGTCCACGTAATTGGCGATCTCGATCAGCAGCGGGTCGGTCGGCAGCGCGGCGGCGGGGGCGGACAATGCGGGCTCCTTCCGGAGTCTACCGCACCGCGGGCCGCGTCTCATGAGTTAATATTCCTGTCCGGCCGGAACATTGGGGAGAAAGCGGCGATGCAGGCAGTGGCAACCACGAGTGTCATGCCGACGGGCGCGGCGCTGGGCGCCGAGATCCGCGGCGTGGATCTGGCGCGCGACCTGGACGGGGAAACCTTCCGCCGCATCGAGGACGCGTTCAACCGGCACGGGGTGATCTTCTTTCGCGGCCAGGACATCACGGTCGGGCAGCAGATCGCCTTCGCGCGGCGCTTCGGCGAGGTGGAGATCAACGTCAATACCCAGGCCTGCCTGCCCGGCCATCCCGAGGTCCTGCTGGTCTCGAACATCCGGGAAAACGGCCGCTACATCGGGCTCGCCGACGCGGGCACCACCTGGCACACGGACATGTCGGCGTACGCCTGCCCGCCGCGCTGCTCGATCCTCTACGCAAAGGAGGTGCCGAGCGCGGCCGACGGCACGATCCTGGGCGACACGATATTCGCCAGCGCCGCCGCCGCGCACGATGCGCTGGCGCCGGAGACCCGCAAGCGCCTGGCGGGCAGGCGCTCGACGCACAGCTACCTCGCCAAGATGATGGCGCGCAAGGAAGCGGTCGGATTGACCCGCGAAGTCACGCCGGAGCATCTGGCCAAAACGCCGCCGGTCGCGCACCCGGTATTCCGCACCCACCCGGTCACCGGCCGCCAGTGCATCTACGTGACCGAAGGCGAGTGCACGGGCATCGAGGGCATGGCGGACGCCGAGGCGTTGCCGCTCATCGCCGAGCTGCACCGGCACCTGATCGATCCCCGGTTCCAGTACCGCCACCGGTGGCGCGTCGGCGACGTGCTCATGTGGGACAACTGCTCCTGCCAGCACCTCGCGGTGCGCGATTACGGCGAAGGCCAGCGGCGGCTCATGCATCGCGTCACCGTGAACGGCTCCGTCCCCGTTTAGCCTTCACGGCGAAGCTTCAGCGCGGCCGCGGCAACAGCTTCCAGGCCGCCGCCAGCAGCCCGAAGCCCGCCAGGGTAATGACGATGGACCCGGCGTACATGCCCCGCAGTCCCACCAGGTCGGCGAGCGCGCCGGAAATGATCGCGCCCACGCCCATGCCCAGCTGGAACGAGAGGCTGAACGTCGCCATGCCGCGGCCCCGCGAGCGGGGGTCGGTGAGATCCATCGCGAGCGCCGTGGTGGTCGATCCGATCATCGCCCATCCCAGCGCCACGAAGACGCCGCCCACGAGTATCAGCGGCAGGCTTTGCGCCGCGACGATGAGCGCGAGGCCGAGCAGTTGCGCGGCGAGCCCGAGGGCGATGGCGGGGCCGCGTCCCATGGCGTCCGATTTTCTGCCGAGCACGGGCCGGATGACGATGCTCGTGATGCCGGCCAGCACGTAGAACAGCCCGATGTTGTCGATGCCGAGCGAGCGGGCGTAGAGCGGAAGGAACGCCATGACGGACGGCGCGGCGAGCGTCGCGCACAGGTTGAGCCCGGTGGCGAGCAGCACGCCCTTGTCGATGAACGACGCCCGTTCCTCCGCGGCCGCCGCGGGCTTCTTCGCCTCGCCCCGGTGCCGCGCGAGGATGGAGATGACCGGCAGCCCCATCAGCACCAGCGCTGCCGAGAGCAGGAACACGGCGCCGAATCCGCCGTGCCCGGCGACGAGCCAGAGCGCCAGCGCCGGGAACACGACGGACACGCTCGTCGTCACGCTGGTGTAGTAGCCGGCCGCCTCTCCCCGGCGCTGCGCCGGCGCGGCCATCGCGAGCGTCGTATAGCCGCCGATGTTGAGGCCGCCCCAGCCGAGACCGCGGACCACGCCGCCGACGAACACCATCGCGAGCCACGGCACGAGGAACAGCAGGCTGCCGGCCGCCAGCAGGACCAGCCCGCCGGCCAGCACGCCGGTGGCGCTCCACCGGTCCGCGAGGCGGCCGAAGAACGGCCGGCTGACGAAGCTCGGCAGGGCGAAAGCCAGCAGCGCCAGCCCGGCCACGAATGCCGACCCACCCCTGTCCTGGACGTAGAGCGGGATGATCGGCGTCATCAGCCACTGGTTGGCGTAGCCGAGGAACATGGCGACGCACAGCAGGACGAACGGCCTGGTGAAAAGGGACGCTGGTTCCCCGGCGTTGTTCACGGACTGGACTCGCGCGCTTCGATTCGGTGGAATGGCGAACCGCGCACTTTAATGGGAAAAGGCGAAAGGCGAAAGGCGGAGGAAGCGCCCGCGCGTTGCGCGGGGCCCAACATCCATTCACTATTCACCCTTCACGTTGGTAGACGCGACCCACGACCCACGATCCACGAGGAGCGAGCATGGCAGATTCGAAAGGCGTTGCAGGCGCTGATGGGCGCCGGTTCAGGCTGATTCCGTCCGAGAGCCTCACGCCGGAGCAGCGGGCGGTGGCGGACGCGATCCGGTCGGGGCCGCGCGCGAAGGTGGCGAATTCCTCCGCCGCGAAGCCGGGGCCGATCGGCGGGCCGTTCAACGTCTGGCTGAGGAGCCCGGGCATCGGCAACCTCATTCAGCAGCTCGGCGCGGAGATCCGGTTCCGCTCGTCGCTGCCGTCCAAATTGAACGAAATGGCGATCATCATCACGGCGCGCCAGTGGACGTCTCAATACGAGTGGTTCGCCCACTGCAAGCTCGCGCTGGAGGCCGGGCTCGACCCGGCCATCGCCGACGACATCGCTCACGGCCGCCGGCCGGCGCGGATGGACCCGGACGAAACGATCGTCTACGACTTCTCGACCGAGCTGCACAGGACGCACGGCGTGAGCGACGCGACGTACAAGGCCGCGCTCGGCCGCTTCGGCGAGCGGGGGATCGTGGACCTGATCGCCGTCAACGGGTTCTACGTGCTGGTGTCGATGTGCCTCAACACCGACAAGACCCCGCTACCGGACGGGGCGCGGCTACCGCTGCCACCGCTCTCTTCCGGAAGCTAGAGCCTGTCCTTAGCGGGCCGAAGGGCCTGCCGCACGTGCTAGGATGGCCACCCTGCGAAAAAATACCCTGGAGAGAAGATGAAAGCGGCGTTCTTCATGAAAAACGGCGGGCCGGAAGTGATGCAGTACGGCGAGGTCCCGGACCCGGTGGCCGCAGCGGGCCAGGTGCTGGTCGACGTCCACGCGGCGAGCGTGAACGGGGCCGACTGGAAGGTGCGCACGGGCGCCTACGCCCCGATCACCAGGTTCCCCTACGTCGCGGGGCGGGATTTTTCCGGCGTGGTGAGCGCGCTCGGGGCGGGCGTCACCGACATCAAGGCCGGCGATCCCGTGTTCGGGGTGGTGCAGCAGGTCGATGACGGCTGCTACGCGGAGAAGGTCGCGATCAAAGCGGCCATCGTGGCGAGGAAGCCGGACAGCCTCACCCACGTCGAAGCCGCCGCGCTGGCGCTGATCGGCCTCACCGCGCTGGTGTCGATCGAGGACACGCTGCAATTGAAATCCGGCGAGACGATACTCATCCAGGGCGGCGCCGGCGGCGTGGCCGGCTTCGCGGTTCAGGTCGCCAGGCACATCGGGGCGCGCGTCATCACGACCGCGAGCGCGGCCAACCACGATTACCTGCGGAGCCTCGGCGCCGACCAGGTCATCGACTACAACAAGCAGGACTTCACCCAGGTCGTGTCGGGGGTGGATGCGGTGTTCGACACCGTCGGCGGCGACGTGGTCAACCGCTCGTTCGCCGTGCTGCGGCCGGGCGGGCGCGCGGCGTTCATCGGCTCGGGCCCCACGGCGCCCGTCGCGCCGCGCAGCGACGTCGTTTCATTGCGTCCCAAGGTCGGGCGCGACCGCGCGCATCTCGAGCGGATCGTCGCGCTCGTCGCCGCCGGCGCGGTGCGCGTGCCGGAGATCAAGGTCTATTCCCTGTCCGAGGCCGCCGCCGCCCACCGGGTGAGCGAGGGCCGCCATTTGCGCGGCAAGCTCGTGTTCAAAGTCCGCTAGCGCTGGAACACGGGAGAGCGGGAGGGCGGGAGAGGGGAAAACCTCTCTGACGACCTTTCGATCTCGCGACCTCCCGATCTCTTACCTCGGGTCATCGCAGGTACTTCATTCGCGCTCTTTACACGCGCCGGCTAATGGGCGACCCGGTTCGAGAAGTTCGACGGCGAAACCACCAGCGTATGTCGAGTCTGACCCTATTTCTTCCCATTTTTACAGCAGAAGACGGGAGGGCGGGAGAGCGGGAGGGCGGGAGAGGGGAAAACCTCTCTGACGACCTTTCGATCTCGCGACCTCCCGATCTCTTACCTCAGGTCATCGCAGGTACTTCATTCGCGCTCTTTACACGCGGCGGCTAATGGGCGACCCCGGCACTGTTATTTCGTCTTTGTTCTTAAGTTGAGACGGTGTATGCTGACAATTCCTGCATTAATTTCGGTTTAGCTTTCTTAAAGTCCTCTTCAAGTATTTCCCATCGACCTGTATAGCTTTGTAGATCATTAGTGCTTCTATTAAACTTATCGAAGTCGAGTAGTTTTCGATTAATGCTTCTGCTTGCTGGGTCGGCATCTTCAAGTGATCTATTCTCTTTCCTCGCACGTTCAAATCGGACTAGAAATTCACGAACATATGGATATTCGTCTTTTGACCGCTGGCGAATAAACCAATAGTAAACTGGAACTATTCCGTTGGAGTTGAGCAGTCGATCCTTCGGAAGGAAAATACCTGCCATATCTCCCAAACCCTCAATGACCTTTCTTACGGCAAGCTCAAGTGATTCCTTCGGTCCTTTTTGTGTTTCCTTTACAAATGCATCGAGGTTTCGTTTTTTAGTTTCCTTGAGACCCTTGGCGTACTCAAACAGAAGAATTTTTGCGCTCGCGTTCAAATCCTGCCCCCTTTGCACGGTAAAATTGATATTGCTCCGAAAAAATTCATGTCTTGCAATCTCTCGAATCAGTTTTGGGGCCGGCCCTGACATGGCATTTCGAATCTCCGCGCCCGTCAATGATTTACTGCGATTCAGGCGAACGAATAGCTCGTTGATGGGTTCCTCATCTTGGGCATAAACACTAACTACGGAAAGATTAAAGTTGTCGAATATCTCAGCAATCTCAGCGTGATTCTTCTTGAGATCTGAATATCCTAGGCCGCCAAGCTTGAGAGAAGTGTTCTCAAAGAATTCGAAGTCGTCATTTAGAACAATCTTTCCTTCGAAGAAATCAAAAATTGCCTCGAATCTCTGCTTGCCATCAATGATGGCGTACGGAAGTTTTCGAAGGTTGAGTCGTGAGTTACCCCATGTGAAATCTGCCACATACAATTTGGGGATATCGAAACCGTTCAGGATCGAATCCACTAGATAGGATTTGTCAGCTTTTGACCAAAGATGACCACGGCGCTGGTAGGGAGGGGCGAAGTCTATCTTTGTGCGCCGGCTCCACCACCACGTTAAGGTTTTCGGCTCAAATGCACGAACGAGAAAATTCTTGGGTTCGTCAGTCATGTGTCCTCCCTGAATCCAAAGCCCCGCTGAATTTCTCTGGCTAATCCTTCGAGATCTGGAAATACCGCAGACTCTGTGAATCCAAGGTTTAGGACTGACTCCCGGAAATTAGGAAGCAGATCTTGCTGCAGAACAATCTTAAGTAAACTCCACTGAGGAAATCTTTGGTCTTGGAAAAGTTTTTCCATTGGAACGCGTGATTCGCCAAATATTGTGAACACTCCACGTTGCGCAACGATCCTACTGCTGTTGTGTGGACCTGAAACGGCAATTGGCTGACTGCCGATGTTTCGAGAATACTCACGTGGTCTGTAACTCTTCAGTGCCTCATGTTCTGGCATGAGTATCGCACCTTCGAAACGTTGATTACGGAGTGCGAACTTATTCCACCGCGCAGGGTTTAGCACCCAAAGCGCTGCATCGGTCGAAAATCGTTCGCTCCCATTCCTGGTAACCCTCCTCTTCGCGGCCATAACGGCGAAATGAAGTGCAATGAAGAGGTTTTCAGTCCAATCCAGTAAGCGCGTTGGAATTCGGTAATGTTGCATGTAGAAAAGCTGGTCCCAATCATCCGCGAAACTTCTGTTGTTGAAAGGGAGGCTTCTATGCTTAAACCGATCCATTAAGTCGACTTCTAACTTCGCGATGTCCGCTGCTTTTCGTATCACTTGATGGCGGTAAAGGCTCGGAACTAGTCGAAAACGCGAAGCACCACATCCGCGGAACCATAAAGGTTGTCCGAATCTACGTTGAATTTTTTCAACGATACGAACGAGTTGCGTTATGTTTGACGGGCGCTTGGTAAGTAGAGTTGACATCACCGGTCCGGATTAATAGGTATTCAGCGGCAGATTTAACCTTCGTTGAAGTATCGCGCCAAACCCCGCCACAAACAATTGGGCGAACGCCCAATTGTGAGGGATGAGGGCGGAGGGATGAGGGCCCTTTAACCCCAGTGGCGACTGATGATTGAATATCTGGGACAGACCACGGTTTCTTTCTGAAAGTATCGCGCCAAACCCCGCCACAGACAAACGCGCGGCCGCCCGTTTGTCGGAGAGGCGGGAGACCGAAGGCTAGATGAATCCAGGCGGACCGGATGGTCAAGGCTGTTTATACAGGCTCGTCGACGCCTCTATATCGCCGATCTCCTCGGCGCTCAGCCTGAATTTCTCCAGGCCTTCGATGTACTCCGGTTCGATCTGGCTCGCCACGGCCTGCAGGGCGGGTGGCTTCCGAGTCGTCCTGGCTTTCCTGAATTCCTGGGCCACGCGGCATCCATACAACATGTCGACGTTTCGAATATCCTTGAGCGCGCCGAACCCGTCACACTTGGCGTCGAGGCGAAAGGACTTATCGAGCAATTTGAATGTGCCCGCATTCTGGCAATTGTGAGGTGACGAAGTTGAATTTCCACCAACTTCGACCGGCACCTGCCAGCGCTCGACGACGGACTTGATCTCCTTGTCATTTAGAAGGGCTGTGCACGAACCCACCGCCGCCTTTCGGCCCATCAGCTCGCGCGCGCAGCCCTTCATCCAGATACTGCTTCCAGTCGAATCGGACCTTTTCGGTTAACGAGAATACCGAGCCGTCCTTGCATGACTTTCCCCAGGTATCTACCAGTCCGCAGAACGTGCGGTCGGCGATGCGGGATTGCCCGCCCGCGGCTGGAAGATTGGTGTCGAGGTTGTAGTCGGGGAGTGGACCGGCGTGCTTCGAAATGCCTTGCGCAACGTCGTTGAGCGACTTGCGATAAGTGGTCACGATCGAAGGAAACTGCTTCACGAGCTGGATGTTTCTCAGAAGATTGCTGCGGCGTTGTTGATGGCGCTGCGCCGCATCCTTGTCCTTCGCCTCGTCGGACCGCAATCGCTGCTTGCACCGGTCGAGTAGCTGCAAATTATCCTTGCTGGACGGAGGCGCCTCGCCATAGGCGGTGTCGATCGCCGAGCAGGTGACCGACGCAACGCGCCCGGAGAACTCGATTATCCTGTTCAGGTCCGGAACGAGTTCCAGCATGGCTTTTCCATAAAACACCCCGAATGACGCCCCGAGGAGTTTTTCAACCCTCGCGGCGAGCTCCCGGCTCTCGTCGGCGCGGCCGATGAAAACAGACGCCGCCTCCACCAGGGTGAGCGACAGGTCCACGGCGGAGAGGGCTTGGATCTCGACCATCCTGTGGGTTGCGGTATCGCGCTCGTAGACGAGGCGTGGGATGCCTCGCAGGTGATTCGGCGCCTTGTTCGGAAGGCTGGCCACGATGACGTTCGTGCCGTGGTGGTGGCCCAGGCGGTCCGCCCAGTAGTGAGAGCGCAGCCCGACGGCAAATGCCAGCAACTCGCGGTCGCCAAGCTCGCAAGCCGTCCTCGTCACGGTGTCCGTGAATCTGCCGGTGCCCGTGTAATGCAGGAGATCACTGAACCGCCGCGGAGTGGGCGGATAGACATAGCTCAGGTCGCTGATGACTGCGCCGAGTGCCGCGGCGTTGGCAATGGCTGGCCTCTCGTATTCCTTCCGGGTCAGGTCCGGACGCTGAACTCCTCCAGCGTCTGGACACAAGTTCCTGCTCAATGCTTCCCAGTTGGTTTCAACGATCCTCCAGTGGCTGAGCCAGCCGTAACTCCAGGACGGCCCGGAAGTGATCAGGGAAACAGCCAGGATTCCCGCGGCAAGGACATGTCTACCCAGGCGCATGACGACACTCGGCTAGAAAACGGGGCAGGGTGTTTGCATTAGAAAAGTATCGCGCCAAACCCCAGCCAGTGCCACCTGTGGTGGCGGTGATGAGTGATGGGTGACGAGTGATGAGTCTCCCGCGTAGCGGGCTCTCGTCAACCAAAGCTGTTCTATTTCAAGGTGCCAGCGCCGCAGCAAAGGGGGGATTCACGCCGTTGTCAGGAAAACCCTGACGCGAAGTGTCGGCGATTCCCGACGCGGCGAAGCCAAGGCAAAAGGCACAAGGCACAAGGCAAAAGGAGTCGACTCAGCCAGGCCTTTCCTTGTGCCTTATGCCTTGTGACTTGTGCCTTTGACTGGCCCCGGTGTGGGTGATGGGTCGGCACCACCTGGAGGATGGCCCGGCTGGGCAGTGGTGCTAGCGCTTGCGGCCGTTCGTTGTTGAACGCGATGCCGGCCGTTTCCCGGGGCGCATCAAGCCCGACAGAGCGTCGTTGACCGCCTTGTCCGTGGGGAATGCGCGTGCCACGTCCGGGGTCAGCAGGACGAGATTGTTCCCGGCGCGGTAGCGCTTCAAGTGCTTGCCGCGGACGCCCTTGGTCTTGAAATCCGAGAGTTTGTATTCGGCTCTCAGGTCGTCCGCCGTGTGTTTAGCCTTCCTCATAGATCTTTCGTTCGTTGCGCGTTGCGCGACGTGCACTGATGATGCGTATTGTATCCCCGGCTTCGGTATAGGCGACAACCAGCAAGCGCCCCTCCGCGCTGGCTCCAAAGGTGAGGTAGCCAGGGACTGGCGCCGGCTGCGGTCAGTCGTCGATGACAAACCCGATGCGGCGTTTCGGCGTGGGTGGTACTGGGGTGGCGAGCTCGCGAATCGCGGTGATCAGCCCTGCGATCGCCTTGTCATGCGTGGACACTTTCCGCTCCAGCTCGTCCAGCTTTCTTGAGAGTTCCTTGTTGGTTGAAATCATTTCTCGCAGTCGCACGAACGCGCGCACGATCTCGATGTTTACACGGATGGCTTGCGGGCTGTTCAGCACGCTCGAGAGCATGGCTACGCCATGCTCAGTGAACGCATGCGGCAACTTCCGGCGGCCGCCCCAACTTGAAGTCACAAATTGTGACTTCAAGTTCATAACTTCTTGAATACTCAACTGAAACATGAAATCCTGGGGGAACCGTGATCGATTCCGATGGACAGCTTGCATAAGAACCTTGGTCTGAACACCGTACAGAACAGCCAGAGTGGAGTCCAGCAACACTTTCTGGCTGCGCAGAATCAGGATTGATTCCTCAATCCGGACTGGCGTGTTGACCGCTTTGCTGCGTGCAGCCATTTCCACCTCCTCAAGTCACATAACGGAAATGGCCCAGCGGCCGTTGACGCAAGGGCGGAGCCCTAAGGCAGAACGCCCGTGAGGGCGGGAGAGCGGGAGGGCGGGAGAGCGACAGGATCCGTGAGGGCGGGAAGGCGCGATGTCCCGGATTTTCGGGTTGGCCCAACGCTGCACGCCATTCCGGCGCGTCAGTCGTCAGTC
>MERD01000025.1:10208-10407 GCA_001771935.1 Betaproteobacteria bacterium RIFCSPLOWO2_02_FULL_67_26 | reverse complement strand
TTGAGCCCGCCGCTGGCGAAGGAACTCGCCGAAATGCGCCCCGCGTCGCGCTAAGCACCGCTCACGCCTTCAACCTTGCTTGAGCACCGGCGTGAGGTGACGCGAGATCACTTGCAGGAGTTCCACGAAAACCTTGGGCGTGCCGGCGACGATGTTGCCGGTCTCGAGATAGCGGTTTTCCCCGGCAAGGTCTCCCACG
>MERD01000025.1:0-10147 GCA_001771935.1 Betaproteobacteria bacterium RIFCSPLOWO2_02_FULL_67_26 | reverse complement strand
ATTCCCAGAAACCGTCGAGCCGCCCCGCCGCGACGTAGGCGAGGTCGAGCGCGGCGGAACCGGCGCGGCGCACGCCCGCGGCGCCCGTCATCACGTCGCGCAGGATGGCGAGATAGGTATCGAGGTGCTCGAGCTGGCGGAACGGGAACCCGGTGCCGATCAGGCTGGCCGCGAGGTTGGCGCGTTTGCTGACCCGGATGCGCTGGTCGTTCAAGTACGCCCCGCGCCCGCGCGAAGCGGTGAAGAGATCGTTGCGCCAGGGATCGTAGATCACCGCCTGCGTGATCACGTTGCGGTGCCTGAGCGCGATCGCCACGGCGTATTGCGGAAAGCCATGGACGAAATTCGTCGTGCCGTCGAGGGGATCGATGATCCACTGGTGCTCCGATGTCCCGGAGGCGCCGCTTTCCTCCGCCAGCATCGAATGATCGGGATAGGCGTCGTGCAGCGTTCTGATGATCGCCTGTTCCGCCTCGCGGTCCACCTCCGTCACGAAATCTTTTGCGGCTTTTTCCTTGACGGCTATGATGTCGAGGTTGCGGGATGCGCGGTTGATGAGGTTGCCGGCGCGGCGCGCAGCCTTGACGGCGATGTTGAGCATGGGATGCATGGGGTGCGTATTGTAAGTGATGGCCGCTGATCCGCTCAAAAATATCCGCGTCGTGCTGTGCGAGACGGCGCACCCGGGCAATATCGGCGCGGCGGCGCGCGCGCTGAAGACGATGGGGCTCGCGCAGCTGTTCCTGGTCGCACCGGAACGGTATCCGGACCCGCAGGCCGAGTGGCTGGCGGTCGGCGCGACCGATGTGCTGCGGCGCGCGCACGTGTGCGCCAGCCTGGACGAGGCGCTGGCGGGATCGGCATTCACGGTCGCCTGCACGGCGCGGCCGCGCGAGGTGGCGGTGCCGATGGTTGCGGCGCGTGAAGCGGCCGCGCGCATCGTCGAGGTCGCCCGTACGCAGTCCGTGGCGCTGGTATTCGGCAACGAGACTTACGGGCTGACCGCCGCCGAGGTCGGCAAGTGCCAGCTGCTCGCGACCATCCCCGCCGACCCTAAATTCTCCTCGCTCAACGTCGCGGCGGCGGTTCAGGTGCTCGCCTACGAATTGCGGCTTGCCGCATGGGGTGCAACCGTGCGCAACCGCAGCGGCGAGCCGCCCGAGCATGCCACTCACGAGGAGATCGAGCGCTTCTACGAGCAACTCGAGCGCAGCCTGCTGGAGGCTGGTTTTCTGAATCCACGTAATCCGAAGAAACTGATGGCACGGCTGCGGCGGCTGTTCGGCCGAACGCAACTCGAGCAGGAAGAGGTCAACATCCTGCGCGGCGTGATCAAGACGCTCGCCCATCCCAAGAAGAAACAGCAGCGCTGAGCGATAGTCACCCTTCGCGGGTGAAAAGTTGACCATTTCAGTAGGACATCGTAAGCTGCGCACCCTTATCCTTGATTTGTAACCCATGTTCGCTCGTTTGAAAGAGGAAATCGCGGTCGTATTCGACCGTGATCCGGCGGCCCGCAACACCTGGGAGGTGATCACCTGCTATCCCGGGTTTCACGCCATGCTGTTTCACCGCCTGGCCCACAGTCTGTGGGGCGCGGGCCTGAAGTGGCTGGCGCGACTGGTGTCCCATCTGTCGCGGTGGCTGACGGGCATCGAGATCCATCCCGGCGCGACGATCGGCCGGCGCTTCTTCATCGACCATGGTATGGGCGTCGTGATCGGCGAGACGGCGGAAATCGGCAACGACTGCACGCTCTACCACGGCGTCACCCTGGGCGGCACCTCGTGGAACAAGGGCAAGCGGCATCCCACGCTGGGCGAGGGCGTCGTCGTCGGCGCGGGGGCGAAAATCCTCGGGCCGATCACGGTCGGTGCCGGCGCGCGGATCGGCTCGAACGCGGTCGTCGTGAAGGAAGTGCCGCCGGGCGCGACAGCGATCGGCATCCCGGCACGCATCGTCGAAGCGGAGGGCATGGCGCAGAACGGGCGTTTTGCCGCATACGCCGTGGTGAAGGACCTGAACGATCCGCTGGCAAAGGCGGTGCACGAGCTGATCGGGCACTGCGCCGACACCGACCAGCGCATCGAGGAGATCCTTGCGGAGCTGCGGCGGCTGGGCGGCCGGACCGACAAGCGCGAGGCGCATCCTCTCGATGCGGACGCGCTCAACAAAATGGTCGACTGATTTGCTCGGGTATGCTATAGTTGACTAAATTACTAGTGTATAAATTGTAACTTATCATATTGATTTAACGATATTTTAGAGGTAGCCCATGAGACTGACGACGAAGGGGCGCTTTGCAGTAACGGCGATGATCGACCTCGGGCTGCATCACGGCGGCGGTCCGGTGACGCTGGCCGAGATCAGCGGCCGGCAAAAGATATCGCTGTCTTATCTCGAGCAACTGTTCGGCAAGCTGCGCCGCCATCGCCTGGTTGAAAGCGTGCGCGGGCCCGGCGGCGGCTACTGCCTCGCCAAGGATATGGGCGCGCTGTCCGTCGCCGAGATCATCCTGGCGGTGGACGAGCCGATCGATGCCACGCAATGCGGCGGCAAGGAAAACTGCCACGACGATCAGAAGTGCCTGACCCACGATCTGTGGGCGGCGCTGAACGAGCGCATCTTCGATTACCTCGGGGCGGTGAGCCTGCGCCAGCTGGTCGACAGCCAGAAAGCGAAACAGGCGGCGCGCGAATCCGGCGTCACCCAGGTCCACGACATGCGTGACACCGCAGGCAAGCGGCCTACCCCGGTTTCAGCATAGTTCGTCAGTCGTCACGCTCCACGGTACTGATGGAACCCGTCTACTTCGATCACAACGCCACGACGCCACTCGACGAGAAAGTGCTCGAGGCGATGCTGCCGTACCTGCGCGAGAGCTACGGCAATGCGTCGAGCCGGCACGAGCTCGGCACGGTGGCGCGACGGGCGGTGGATGCCGCGCGCGAGCAGGTCGCCGCGCTCGTCAACGTCCAGCCGGCGCAGGTCATCCTTGTCTCGGGCGGCACCGAGGCGAACAACCTGTTCATCAAGGGGGCGGCGGGCTTTCTCAAGCCCTCGCAGGTGGCGGTGAGCGCCATCGAGCACCCGTGCATTGCAAAGCCGGCACAGGACCTCGCGCGCCAGGGCTGGAAAGTGAGAAAGCTTGCGGTGAGCCGCAACGGGGAAATCGATCTCGCCGACGTCGAGCGCGCCCTGACGGAGCCGACGGGCATGGTATCGGTGATGCTTGCGAACAACGAAACCGGGGTGATCCAGGACGTCGCGGCCGTTGCGCAACGCGCGCGCGCTGCGAAAGCATTGATGCACACCGACGCGGTGCAGGCGCTCGGCAAGGTGCCGGTGGACTTCGCGGCGCTCGGGGTGCACGCGATGACCATCTCCGCGCACAAGATCTACGGACCCAAGGGCGCCGCAGCGCTCGTCATGGACAAGCGTCTGCAGCTGCGTCCCATCATTCACGGCGGCGGCCACGAGCAGGGGCTCCGTTCCGGCACCGAAAATGTGCCGGCGATCGTCGGCTTTGGCGCGGCGTGCGAGCTTGCCGCGGGACGGACGGCGGAACTGGCGCCGCGGCTCGAAGCGCTGCGGGCGCGGCTCGAGCAGGGGCTCAATGATATGGGAGCGGTGATATTCGGCGCGCGCGCGCCGCGCATTCCCAATACGTCGTACTTCGCGTTCAAGGGAATCCTGGGCGAAACCCTGGTCATCGAGCTCGACAAGGCCGGGTATGCGGTGGCCCCCGGCGCCGCCTGCTCGAGCGCGAACCCCGAGCCCTCGGCGACGCTGCTGGCGATGGGCGTGGATCCCGAGCTCGCGCTCGGGGCGGTGCGGTTCTCCCTCGGCACGGGAAACGCGCCGCAGCAGGTGGACGAATTTCTCAAGGCGCTCACGGCGGTCGTAACGCGCCTGAGAAATCTGACGGCAATGGCGGTCTGATTTGAGCGATGAGTGACGAGTGACGAGAGGGCGGTTATGAGGATCGAATTGACAGAAAGCGCGGCGAAGCAGATCCAGAAACAGATTGCCCAGCGTGGCAAGGGCATAGGATTGCGCGTGGGCGTGAAAGACGCGGGCTGCTCGGGCTTTGCCTACATCTACGACTACGCGGATGAGGTGCGGGCGGACGACCGGCTGTTCGAGGCGCACGACGCGAAGCTGGTGGTGGACGCGAAGAGCCTGGAAACCCTTGACGGCTCCACCCTCGATTTCGTCAAGGAGGGACTGAAGCAGGTGTTCAAGTTCACCAACCCCAACGTGGACGCCACCTGCGGCTGCGGCGAGAGCTTCAGCGTGAAGGAAAAGCCCGAAACTGCGGATGAACGCAAATAGTTGAATTTGGAGCGTGAAGTGAGCTCGGTACTCGAAAACCTCGTCAACCAGCCCTACCAGCACGGGTTCGTGACCGACATCGAGTCGGACACCGCGCCCAAGGGGTTGAACGAGGACACCATCCGCTTCATTTCGGCGAAGAAGAGCGAGCCGGAGTGGCTGCTCGAGTTCCGTCTCAAGGCCTATCGCCACTGGCTCACCATGGCCGAGCCGCAGTGGCCGAACGTGAAGTACCCGAAGATCGACTTCCAGGACATCATCTACTACTCCGCGCCCAAGCCGAAGAAGCTCGCAAGCATGGACGAGGTGGACCCGGAGCTGCTCAAGACCTTCGAGAAGCTCGGCGTGCCGATGAACGAGCGCGCCAAGCTGGCCGGAGTGGCGGTGGACGTGATCTTCGACTCGGTTTCGGTCGCCACCACTTACAAGCAGAAGCTTGCCGATGTCGGCATCATCTTCTGTTCCATCTCGGAGGCGGTGCGCGAGCATCCCGATCTGGTGCGCCAGTACATGGGCAGCGTGGTGCCGGCCGGGGATAACTACTACGCCGCGCTCAATTCCGCGGTCTTCACCGACGGCTCGTTCTGCTTCATCCCCAGGGGCGTCCGGTGCCCGATGGAGCTCTCGACCTATTTCCGCATCAATACCGAGTCCTCCGGGCAGTTCGAACGAACCCTTATCGTCGCCGAGGAGGGTTCCCACGTCTCCTACCTCGAGGGCTGTACGGCCCCCAAGTTCGATACCAACCAGCTGCACGCGGCGGTGGTGGAGCTGATCACGCTCGACGACGCCGAGATCAAGTACTCGACGGTGCAGAATTGGTACGCCGGCGACGAGAACGGCGTGGGCGGCATCTACAACTTCGTCACCAAGCGCGGGCTGTGCAAGGGCGTCAACTCGAAGATTTCGTGGACCCAGGTCGAGACCGGATCGGCGATCACCTGGAAGTACCCGTCCTGTGTCCTGCTCGGTGACAACTCGATCGGCGAGTTCTACTCGGTCGCGCTCACCAACCATCATCAGCAGGCCGACACCGGGACCAAGATGGTGCACATCGGCAGGAACACCCGCAGCCGCATCATAGCCAAGGGCATCTCGGCTGGGCAGTCCAACAACAGCTACCGCGGGCTGGTGAAGATCGGGCCGCGGGCGGCGAACGCGCGCAACTACTCGCAGTGTGATTCGATGCTGATCGGCTCGAAATGCGGCGCCAACACCTTTCCCTACATCCAGGTGCAGAACCACGGCGCCACGGTCGAGCACGAGGCCAGCACCTCGAAGATCGGCGAGGATCAGCTGTTCTACTTCGCGAGCCGCGGCATCGGCGCGGAAGAGGCGGTCTCGATGATCATCAACGGCTTCTGCCGCGACGTGTTCCAGCAGCTGCCGATGGAATTCGCGGTGGAGGCGACCAAGCTCCTTGGCCTCAAGCTCGAAGGGAGCGTCGGATGATCCGCAAGGACGCCAGGTTGCTGCTCGAAGTGAAGGGGCTGCGCGCGAAAGTGGGCGGGGCCGAGATCGTGAAGGGTCTGGATCTCGTGGTGCGCGCCGGCGAGGTGCACGCCATCATGGGGCCCAACGGCTCGGGCAAGAGCACGTTCGCGAAAACGCTCGCCGGACATCCCGCGTACGAGGTCACCGGCGGCACGGCCGTTTTTGAAGGGCGCTCCATCTTTGAAATGGCTCCGGAGGAGCGCGCGCGCGCCGGCCTGTTCCTGGGCTTCCAATATCCGGTCGAGATTCCCGGCGTCTCGAACAGCGCGTTCCTGCGGCTTGCGTACAACACGCTGCAGCCGGCGCGCGGGCGCGACGAGCTCGACCCGCTGGAATTCGACGACCTGGCCCGGGAGAAGATGAAGCTCCTCGACATGGACCCGGCGTTCCTCGACCGCTCGGTGAACGAGGGATTCTCGGGCGGCGAGAAGAAGCGCAACGAAATCCTGCAGATGGCGCTGCTCGAGCCGCGGTTCGCGATCCTCGACGAGACCGATTCGGGGCTCGACATCGATGCGCTGCGGGTGGTGGCGAACGGCGTCAACCACCTGGCCACTCCCGACAATGCCATCGTGCTCGTCACGCACTACCAGCGGATGCTCAACTACATCGTGCCCGACTACGTGCACGTGATGGAGGGCGGCCGCATCGTCAGGACCGGCGGCAAGACGCTCGCGGAGGAGCTGGAGGCGCGCGGCTACGACTGGGTCAGAGCGGCTTGATGCAGTCATGGTGTCCGTCGCTGCAAAGCATCCTTATATCGAAGCGCTGCTGAAGGGCTATGAGGCGCCGCGAAGCGGCGCCTCCTGGCTCGACGAGCGGCGCGCGCAGGCGCTCGAGCGCGCCAACGCGCTCACGGTGCCGACCACGCGCGACGAGGAATGGCGCTTCACCGACATTACCCCGCTCACCAGGCTCTCTTTCCGGCCGGCTGCCGAAACGAAGCCGCTTGCGTTGTCCGGCCTTTCGAGATTCATCGCCCCGGAGGCGGGGGCCCGCCTCGTATTCGTGGACGGTGTGTTCGCGCCCGGGCTCTCGGCGACCACCGGGTTGCCACGAG
The DNA here is from genome assembly GCA_001771935.1 of Betaproteobacteria bacterium RIFCSPLOWO2_02_FULL_67_26. Classification (GTDB taxonomy): domain Bacteria; phylum Pseudomonadota; class Gammaproteobacteria; order Burkholderiales; family SG8-41; genus SG8-41. Next base: position 3,258 of record MERD01000025.1, on the reverse strand, counting down.
GCGTCGTCGTCAGCACCCTTGCTGCTGCGCTCGACGCCCATGCCGGGGCGATCGAGCCGCATCTCGCGCGCCACGCGGAATTCGAGCGCGAGGTCTTCACCGCGCTCAATACGGCTCATCTCCGGGACGGCGCTTTCATCCGCGTCGGGCGGAACTGCGCGTGCCCGGCGCCGGTGCAACTGCTCCATGTTTCGACCCAGAAGGAAGCTGCCGCGTATCCGCGCTGCCTGGTGATTGCAGAGGACGGCTCCGATTGCACGCTCATCGAGGACTACGCGGGTCTCGGCGACGCGGCGTATTTCAACGACGCCGTGACCGAGGTCGTGGTGGGCGCAGGCGCCCGGGTGCGGCACGCCAGGGTGCAGCGCGAGGCGGCAGGCGCATTCCATATCGCCACCTGTGCGGTGACTCTCGCCAGGGACGCCCGCTACGCATCGCATGCCGTCACGCTGGGTGCGCGCCTGTCGCGCTTCAACCTGATTGTGACGCAGCAGGGGGAGGGCGCCGAAGTGCAGATGGACGGGCTCGCGCTCATATCCGGACGCCAGCTCGCCGACACGCACACGCTGATGGACCACGCGCAACCGCACGGCCGCTGCCGGCAGCTGCACAAGTGCATCGCCGGCGGCGCGGCGCATGCCGTGTTCAACGGCAAGATCCTGGTGCGGCCCGGCGCCCAGCTCACCGATTCGTCTCAGCAGAGCCGCAACCTGCTGCTCTCGGACAAGGCGCACGTGGACACGAAACCGCAGCTCGAGATTTTCGCCGACGACGTGAAGTGCGCCCACGGCGCCACCGTCGGCCAGCTCGACGCCGAGCAACTGTTCTACCTGCGGAGCCGGGGACTTTCCGAGGGACGCGCCCGGAACCTGCTCACCTATGCTTTTGCCGCCGAGGTGGTCGACCGTATCCCGGTGCCGTCGCTGGTCGCGCAACTGGAAGAAACGGTGCTGGCCCAGACCCAGGCCGCCGAACCGGCATGAACGCCCCAACTGCCGGCCTCAAGCGCGCCCCTGACGGCGGCCTCGATATCGAGCGCGTCCGCGCGGACTTCCCCATCCTGCGGCTGAAGGTCAACGGAAGACCACTGGTGTTTCTCGACAACGCGGCTTCGAGCCAGATGCCGCAGCCGGTCATCGACCGCTGGATCCGCTACCAGACCACCCAGCACGCCAACATTCACCGGGCGGTCCATTACCTGTCGGAAGTCGCCACCGCCGAATACGAAGGCGCGCGCAAGAAGCTCGCCGCCTTCATCAACGCGAGGGAAGAGCGCGAGGTGATCTTCACCACCGGCACGACCGACGCCATCAACCTGGTCGCGCACGGCTACGGGCGCAAGTTCATCGGCGCGGGCGACGAGATCGTGCTGACCACGCTCGAGCACCACTCCAACATCGTGCCGTGGCAGATGGTGGCGGAGGAGAAGGGCGCGCGGATCCGCGTGGTGCCGGTCAACGACCGCGGCGAGCTCATCGTCGAGGACTATCTGAAATTGCTCGGACCGCGCACCAGGCTGGTGGGCGTCGGCCACGTCTCGAACGCGCTCGGCACCATCAACCCGGTGCGCGAGATGATCCGGGCCGCCCACGAGAAGGGCATCCCGGTGCTGGTGGACGGCGCGCAGGCGGCGCCGCACATGCCGCTCGACATGCAGGCGCTCGACTGCGATTTCTACGCCTTCTCGGGGCACAAGATGTTCGGGCCGACCGGCATCGGCATCCTGTACGGGAAGAGCGAGTGGCTGGAGAAGATGCAGCCCTACAAGGGCGGCGGCGACATGATCCTCTCGGTCACCTTCGAGAAGACGACTTACAACGTGATCCCGGGCAAGTTCGAGGCCGGCACGCCCCCGATCGCCGCGGCGATCACGCTGGGCGCGGCGGCGGACTATCTCGCCGGCATCGGCTTCGACCGCGTGCACGCGCACGAGACCGACCTCCTGGATTATGCGACCGACCAGGTGAACCGGCTTCCCGGCGTGCGCATTATCGGCACCGCGGAGCAGAAGGCGGCGGTGCTGTCCTTCGTGGTGGACGGCGTGCACCCGCACGACGTGGGAACGCTCCTGAACGAGGAGGGCATCGCGATCCGCACCGGGCACCACTGCGCGCAGCCGGTCATGCAGCGCTTCGGCATTCCCGCCACCTCGCGCGCCTCGTTTGCCTTCTACAACACCCGCGCCGAGGTCGATGCGCTCGTCGCCGGCATCAAGCGCGTGCAGAAGGTGTTCAAGTAATGGCCGACTCCAAGCAGCTGTATCAGGAAGTGATCCTCGATCACAACAGGAAGCCCCGGAACTGGGGCGTGCTGCCCGACGCGACGCACAAGGCGGAGGGGCACAACCCGCTATGCGGCGACCATATCGTCCTCACGCTGAAGATGGACGGCGATACGGTGGACGCCGTCAACTTCCAGGGCGAGTCGTGCGCGATCTGCAAGGCGTCGTCCTCCATGATGACGACAACGGTGAAGGGCAAATCGAGAAGCGGCGCCGAACAACTCGTCCGGGAATTCCGGGACATGGCGACCGGCCAGCTCAATGTGGATTCCCCTCACCATCTCGGGCGCCTGACGGTATTCTCCGGCGTGCGCGACCTGCCGACGCGCGTCAAGTGCGCGATCCTGCCGTGGCACACGCTGCACGCGGCGCTGAATTCCGAGGCGAGCGTCACCACCGAGGCCGATGCTGATCCGATGCACGCCCCGGTCGGAAACGCTTGATTGAACAGACAGGATTTACACGATTAACAGGATTAGGGCGAATTGAAACAGGTTGAATCTTGTAAGTCCTGTTAATCCTGTCCATTAGGTTTTAGGGCAATGCCAAAGATAGCCGAAATCGAGCCGACGCCGAACCCGAACGCGATGAAGTTCGTCCTCAAGGAGCCGTTGACCTGGGGCATATCGCGATCGTACGAGAACGCGGAGCAGGCGCAGGATGACCCGCTCGCGTCGCAGCTGTTCGACATCGAGCACGTGGTGAGCGTGTTCTACGTGGACCACTGGATCACGGTGACGCAGGATGGCCAGGCCGACTGGCAGGAACTCATGCGCAAGCTCGCCGTTCCGATCCGCGAATCGCCCACCGCCGATGCCCACTCGGCGCAACTGGCGCAACAGTCGGGTACCGTGATGAACGCGGAGAGCCTGTCGGACGCGGACAAGGAGCGGCTCGACAGGATCAACGCCATACTCGACGAGCAGGTGCGGCCGTACCTGCAGGGCGACGGCGGCGACCTGTTCGTGATGGGTCTC
>MERD01000024.1:94939-99914 GCA_001771935.1 Betaproteobacteria bacterium RIFCSPLOWO2_02_FULL_67_26 | reverse complement strand
TCCTCGATTTCCTCGTGTTCGCGGGGCTGCTCATTCCCGTCTTCGCGGCCTACGTCGTGCTGTGGGGCGTGCCGCAGGCGCTCGCCGCGTGGCGCAGGCCCGCTGTGCGCAAGGTATGGTTCATCCGCTCGGCCGCCTACGGATGCGCGGGCGTTGTGATGTTGGGGATCACGATGTTGAATCGCGCGCTGGTCGTGCAGGGCGCGCAGGAGATCGTCGCGGCGGTCGAGCAATTCCACGCGAAGGAAGGGCGCTACCCGAAGGCCCTCGAGGATATCGTGCCGCGCTACCTGCCGCGGGTGCCGCAGGGCGACGTCAAGCCCGACACCACGAAGTACCGCTACTGGCAGGATGACACCAAGAGCTACCTTTCGTACACGCCCCCGCCGTGGCCCGTCAAGCGTATCTACGATTTTCAGAAGCGCCAGTGGCGTATCGACGACTGAACGTTTCGCCGCACCCGGCCGGGCCGTCCCGGTACAATGCGTGCGCGGACGTGCTATCTTTGCCGCATTGAAAACAAGAGGAGGAAAGGCATGCTGAATGCCGCGATCTATGGTCTGGGGCGGTGGGGCAACCGGCTGGTCGAGTCGGTGCAGGGGAGCGGCAAGATCCGCTTCGTGAAGGGCATCTCCCGCGAGCCCGACAAGCACAAGGAGTTCTCGCAGAAGACCGGCATCAAGGTCGTCTCGTCGTACGGCCGCGTGCTGAAGGACCCGGAGATCGGCGCGGTCGTGCTCGCGACGCCGCACTCGCTCCATGTGAAGCAGATCGCGCAGGCGGCGAAGGCGGGCAAGCACGTGTTCTGCGAGAAGCCGCTCACGCTCACGCGCAAGACCGCCGAGAAGGCGATCGAGGCGTGCCGCGCGGCGGGCATCACGCTCGGAATCGGCCTCAACCGCCGGTACGCGCCGTCGTTCGTCGAGATGCTGAACCGGATCCGCGCCGGCGCGATCGGCGACGTGCTGCACGTCGAGGCGACGCATTCCGGCCCCACCGGCTACAGCCTGGATGCCGGCAGCTGGCGCTCCACCCGCGCCGAGGCGCCGGCGGGCGGCATGACGGCGCGCGGCGTCCATACATTGGATGCCATGATCCAGATCGCCGGGCTGGTGACCAGCGTCTACGCGCTCAGCGACAAGCGCAAGCTGCCCGCCGACATCGACATGGACGACACGACCTCGATGCTGATGAAATTCTCGAGCGGCGCCACCGGCTCGTTGAGCACCGTGTTCGTGACCCCCGATCTCTACCGCGTGCACGTGTTCGGCTCGAAGGGCTGGATCGAGCTGCGCGGCGACACCGACCTCACCCTGCGCGGCCTCCAGGGCGGGCCCGAGAAGATCGCGTTGCAGGCGGTGGACAAGGAACAGGCGGAGCTGGAGGCATTCGCCGATGCGGTCGCGGCGAAGAAAAACTTCCTGGTGCCGCCCGAGGAAGCGATCAACGGCATGGCCGTGCTCGAGGTGATCGAGCTTTCCGCCAAGCGCGGAAAGCCGATCAAGATCAACTAAGACACGGGAGAGCGGGAGGGCGGGAGAGCGGGATTCTGCTTCCCGGCTAGCCGCGGTCGAGCACTTCCTGCACCGCGGCGGCCGGGACCTTGATGTTGACGCCGGCGCGCTCCTCCTGCAGCAGCATGAAGATGCGCGAGTCGCGCTTGGCCCAGCCTTCGCGGTTCATCGCTTCGGTCATTTCCTGCAGCACGGTGTTCGCGATCTTCATCGGGACGTGAAACTCGCGGCCGACCTCGGTCGCGAGCGTGACGTCCTTGTGCGCGAGCTCGAGCGCGAACGCGGGCGGGTCGAATTTCCCGACCAGGAACTGCTCGGCGAGGCGGTCGAACGAGCGCCGGCGGCCGAACGCGCCCTGGCGGATGGCGGCCCACAGCGCGAGCGGCTCCACCCCCGCCTTTACCCCCATCGTCATCACCTCGGCCAGCGCGGCGAGGACCGCGTAGCCCGCGCAGTTGTGCACGAGCTTGGCGATGGTGCCGGCGCCGACCGGGCCGATGTAGATGGCCTGGTCGCCGATGGCGTCGAGCACCGCCTTGTGCTTGTCGAACGCGCTCTTCTCGCCGCTCACCCAGATCGCGAGCTTGCCGCTCTTCGCGCCCGAGGGGCCGCCGCTGACCGGCGCGTCCAGCATGGCAATACCTTTCGCCGCGAAGCGCTCGGAGAGCTGCCGGACCACGGTCGGCGAGTTGGTCGAGAGGTCGAACCACGCCGTGCCCTTGCGCATGCCGGCAATCAGTTCTTCAGCGACCGCCTGCACCTCTTTCGGGCCCGGCAGCGACGTGAATACGACATCGGCGGCTTCGGCCACCTGGCGCGCCGAATTCGCCCATACCGCGCCCTTATCGAGGTGCGGCCCGGCCGCGTCCCGCCGCAGGTCGTGCACGATCATGTCGTAGCCCTTCGCGCGGGTGTTGAGCGCCATGCTCGCGCCCATGGTGCCCAGACCGATGAAGCCGACTTTCATCTTGCTTCCTCCCTCAAGTGCGTGAATGGTGAGTGGTGATCACGCTTTCTCAAGCGCCGCAAAGCCGCGCTCGAGGTCGGCGATCAGGTCGCCGGGGTCCTCGAGGCCGATGTGGAGCCGTATCGTCGGGCCGCCGGGGTCCCACTGGGTGACCGTGCGGTAGCGCTCGATGCGCGCGACGATGGCGAGGCTCTCGAAACCGCCCCAGCTCGAGCCGATGCCGAACAGCTCGAGCGCGTTGATGAAGGCGGCGACGCGGGCTTCGGCTGCGGGCTGCAGGACAAACGAGAACAACGACGCCGCCCCCGTGAAATCCCGCTTCCAGATGGCGTGACCCGGGTCGCCTTCGAGCGCGGGATAGAGCACGCGCCTGACCTGCGGCCTTGATTGAAGCCAGCGCGCGACCTGGAGCGCGTTCTGCATCTGCTGGTTCATGCGCACGCCGATGGTCCGAAAGCCGCGCAGCGCGAGATAGCAGTCGTCGGGGCTCACGCCGTAGCCATAATCGGCGACCGCGCGGCGCACCGTGAGCCAGTGCGTCTCGTTGGTGACGATCACGCCTATCACCACGTCGGAATGCCCGGCGATGTATTTCGTCGCGGCGTGGATCGAAACATCCACGCCTTTTTCGAAGGAGCGGAAGAAATAGGGCGTGCCCCAGGTGGTGTCCGCGAGCACCGGGATGCCGCGCCGGTGCGCGGCTGCGGCGATGGCGGGAATATCCTGCATTTCGAAGGAGAGCGATCCCGGCGCTTCGCAGAACACGGCCCGGGTATTGGCCCTGATCCGCTTCTCGATGCCCGCGCCGATCAGCGGATCGTAGTACTCGACCTCGATATTGTTGGGCTTAAGGTGCCGGTCACAGAAGGCGCGGGTGGGGGTATACACCGAGTCGGGCGCGAGCAGGTGATCGCCGGCCTTGAGATAGGCGCATAACGCCACCACGATCGCGGCCAGCCCCGAGGGCAGCGCCACCGCCGCGTGCCCGCCTTCCATCCGCGCCACTGCCTCCTCGAACGCGAAGGTGGTCGGCGTGCCGGACAGGCCGTAGCGCACCTTCTTGTAATCATCCCCGCCGCGCCCCTCGTAGGACTCGAGGTCCGGGAAGATCACCGTCGAGGTGCGGAATACCGGCGTATTGACCATGCCCTGGTGGCGGGCGGGGTCGCGCCCGGCGCGGGAGAGGAGGGTGTCTTTTTTCATCGAGATAGGAGGTTAATGCTTTGCGCGCGTCCGGGCTATTGTGCAGGGCGCCCCACGCCGGTGCAATATATGGACTCGCGGATTGCTGGCGGGCGCCGTATGCCGGATAATCTGCGCCCTATGCCCTGCGCGCAAGCCGCGGGGCTTTCAATTCCAATAAACGGACTTTCCCGGAAGGCTGCCCACGTGGACACGCACGCCGCGCATCATCACGGCAACAGGGTCGAGGACCGGCGTCTCGTCACCGGCGCCGGGAAATACGCTTCCGACTGGAGCCTGCCCGGGCAGCTCTACGCCTGTTTCGTGCGCTCGGACCGCGCCCATGCCGAGATCGTTTCGGTGACGACCGGCAAGGCGGCCCGGCACCCGGGCGTGAAGCGCGTCTATACCGGCGAGGACGCGGTCGCCGCCGGCTACACCAAGTATTTCGTGATCGTGAGCTATCCGGGCCGCGGCGGGAAGCACATCATCAAGCCGCCCCGGCCGGTGCTGGCGGCGCGCAGGGTGCGCCACGTCGGCGACGCGGTGGCGATGGTGGTTGCGGACACGGCGGTGGCGGCGCAGGACGCCGCCGAGCTGGTGGAAATCGAGTATCGCGACCTGCCGGCGGTGGTATCCGCCGAGGCCGCGCTCGCGCCGGGCGCGCCGCAATTGCACGAGGAGGCGCCCGGCAATCTTTCCTTCGACTACGAATCGGGCAGCGAGGAAGCGGTGAACGCGGCGTTCGCGCAGGCCGCGCACGTGACGCGGCTCAAGCTCGAAGTGACGCGCGTCGCGCCGAACCCGATGGAACCTCGCGGCTGCACGGTGCGCTACGACGAGCAAGACGGCACCTACCACGTGCACGTCTGCATCCAGGGCATCAACATGATGCGCAAGCAGCTCGCCGCCATCACCGACGTGCCGGAAGACAAGCTCGTCGTCCATGCGCAGGACATCGGCGGCAGCTTCGGACAGAGAAGCGCCGCTTACCCGGAATATTGCATGCAAATGCTGGCGGCGAAGGAGCTCGGCCGGCCGGTGCGGTGGATTTCCACGCGCTCGGAGGGCTTTGCGAGCGACACCCACGGCCGGGGCAACACCGTGACCGGCGAGCTCGCCATCGACCGCGACGGAAAGTTCCTCGGCCTGCGCCTCGACTGGATCGCCGACATGGGCGGGTATCTTTCGGCGACCGGCTCCGCGAGCCACACGCGCAACCCCTCCACCTGCATGACCGGCGTCTACCGGATCCCGGCGCTCTACGGGCGTTTCCGGCTCGCGTTCACCAACACGGTGCCGGTCGCCGCCT
>MERD01000024.1:72814-94879 GCA_001771935.1 Betaproteobacteria bacterium RIFCSPLOWO2_02_FULL_67_26 | reverse complement strand
CTCGACCTACGAGGCGACCGATCTCCACGGCGTCCTGGAACGCGCGCTCAAGTTCGCCGACTGGAAGGGGTTCCCGGCGCGCAGGGCGAAATCGGAGAAGGCCGGAAAGCTGCGCGGGCTCGGCATCGCCACCGTCATCGAGAACACCGGCGCCGGATTGTTCCCCAAGGACCAGGTCGAAATCGAGGCCACGACGGCCGGCGGGATCGACGTCTACACGGTGTCGCAATCGCAGGGGCAGGGTCACGAAACGACGTTCGGCATGATCGTGGCGGACACGCTCGGCGTGCCGCTCGAGCGGGTGCGCATCCGCCAGGGCGTGAAGCCGCTCATCGGCAACCACACCGGCGGCTCGCGCTCGACCGCGGGCGCCGGCAGCGCGTGCAAGCTCGCCGCGCAGAAGCTGATCGAGCACTGCCGGTCGCTGGCGGCGGAACGGCTTGAAGTCGAGCCGTCACAGGTCGAATACGCGAACGGCGTGTTCCAGGTGCGCGGCGACAAAAAGAAGATCGGCCTGTTCGACCTGGCGAAGAAACAGCCCGTCAACGTCATGGCGGAAGGCACCTTCGGGTCGACCTTCCCCAACGGCTGCCACGTCACCGAAGTCGAGATCGATCCCGCCACCGGGGTTCCATGCATCGTCGCGTACAACGCGGTGGACGACTGCGGCAACGTCATCAACCACACCGTGGTCGAGGGCCAGGTGCACGGCGCGGTGACGCAGGGCGCCGGCCAGATCTTCAGCGAGCAGGTGGTCTACGACCGCGACACCGGGCAGTTGCTCACCGGCAGCTTCATGGATTACTGCATGCCGCGCGCCGGGCTGGTGCCGGCGATCCACGTGCAGGACTACCCGGTGCCGAGCGTGAACAACGCGCTCGGCGTGAAAGGCGTCGGCGAGTCGGGCTGCACCGCCTCCCTGCCGTCGCTCAGCAATGCGGTGGTGGATGCGCTGCGCCCGCTCGGCGTGCAGCATCTGGACATGCCGTTCACGCCGGCGAAGCTGTGGCACGCTATTCGCTCCGCTGGAAAGGCGTGAGTCGTGAGTGGTGAATGGTGAATGGATGTTAAGGGGATGAGCGCGAAGACACATCACAATCACGGGCCGGTAGGGCGGGTGGAGGACGCGCGCCTGACCACCGGCGCCGGCCAGTTTGCAGCCGACTGGAACCTGCCGGGGCAGCTCCACGCGTATTTCCTGCGCTCGGACCGGGCGCACGCCGAGATCGTCTCGATCAACGCCGGGCAGGCGCTCAAGCACGCGGGCGTCAGGGCGGTTTTCACCGGGGCGGATGCCGTGCGAGCGGGATACATCAAGCCGATGCATACGCTGACCTTCCCGGGCAAGGGCGGCATGCAGACCCGGGCGCCCGACCGGCCGGTGCTCGCGCACGGAAAAGTGCGCTTCGTCGGCGAGGCGCTGGCGATGGTGGTGGCGGACACCCTGGCTGCCGCGCAGGATGCCGCGGAATTGATCGAGGTGGAGTACCGTGACCTGCCGCCCGCGGTTCAGCCCGAGGCAGCGCTCGCGCCGGGCGCGCCGCAACTGCACGAGAACGTGCCGGGCAACCTGGCGCTGGAAGCGGAGGCGGGCGACGCCGCTGCCGTCGCAGCGGCGTTCGCCACGGCGGCGCATGTCACGCGCCTGAAGGTCGAGGTCACGCGCGTGGCGCCCAACCCGATGGAGCCGCGCGCCTATATCGCCACCCACGATGCGCGCACCGATGGTTACCTGCTGCACGTCTGCTGCCAGGGCATTACCACGCTGCGCCGGCACCTCGCCGCCTACACCGGCGTGCCGGAGGACAAGTTCCAGTTCGAGGTGCGCGACGTCGGCGGCGGTTTCGGCCAGCGCACGCCCGCGTACCCGGAGCACGGCGCGCTGATGCTCGCGGCGAAACAGACCGGCCGGCCCGTCAAGTGGGTGTCGACGCGCTCCGAGGGCATCGCGTGCGACACGCACGGGCGGGCCAACATCATCGACGGCGCGCTCGCGCTCGACCGCGACGGGAAGTTCCTGGCGATGCGCCTGGACTGGGTGAACGACATGGGCGCCTACCTGTCGCCCGCCTCGATGGGCCACATCCGCAACACGTCGACCTGCATGACCGGCGTCTATCGAATCCCGGCGCTCTACGCCAGCTACCGCGTCGCGCTGACCAATACCAACCCGGTGTCGTCGTACCGGGGGGCGGGCCGTCCCGACATCGCGTACGCCGTGGAGCGCCTGGTGAGCCAGGCGGCGGCCGAGCTGAAAGTGGACGCGGCCGAGCTGCGGCGGCGCAACTTCATACCGCCCGATGCGTTTCCGTACAAGACGCCGACCGGCTCGACCTACGAAAACGCCGACCTGCCGGGCATGCTCGAGCAGGCGCTGAAGCTCGCGGACTGGAAGGGTTATCCGAAGCGGCGGGCGCGGACCGAGACCAGGGGGAAGCTGCGCGGCATCGGCATCGCAGCCGTGATCGAGAACACCGGGGCGGGGCAGGCGGCCAAGGATGAAGTGGAGATCGCCCTCGACGCCGCGGGCAACGTCACCGTGTACACGATGTCCAAGTCACAGGGCCATGGGCACGAGACGACCTTCGCGATGATCGTCGCCGATGCCCTCGAAGTGCCGCTCGCGCGCGTGCGGGTGCGCCAGTGCACGCCGGAGAAGCAGCACCGGCTGCAGGGCAATCATACCGGCGGCTCGCGCAGCACCGTGGGCGCGGGCAGCGTGTGCCACCTCGCCGCGCACAAGCTGATCGAGGCGGGGCGGGCGCTCGCCGCGCTCGAGCTCGCGGTCGAGCCCTCGCAGGTAGAATACGGGAAGGGCCTGTTCCGTTCGAGGGATTCGAAGCGCACGCTCAAGCTCGGCGACATCGCAAGAACGAAGCCGGTTTCGGTCGTCGCCGAGGGCAAGTTCGGATCGACTTTTCCCAACGGCTGCCACATTGCCGAGGTGGAGATCGACCCGGACACCGGCGCGGCCGAGATCGCCTCGTATGCCGCGGTGGACGACCTCGGCACGGTCATCAATCACGCCGTCGTCGAAGGCCAGCTGCACGGCGGCGTCGCGATGGGCGCGGGCCAGATCTTCGGGGAGCACGTGGTATACGATCGCGGCACCGGGCAGCTCCTGACGGGAAGTTTCATGGACTATTTCATGCCGCGGGCCGGGCTGGTTCCCGCCATCAAGGGCGCGGAACACCCGACGCCGAGCCGGGTGAGCCCGCTCGGCGTCAAGGGCGTCGGGGAATCCGGTTGCACGGGGTCGCTGCCTGCGGTTGCCAACGCCGTCATGGATGCGCTCGCGCCGCTGGGCGTCGGCCACCTCGACATGCCGCTGACGCCGGCGAAACTGTGGCACGCCATACACTCGGCCAGGCCGCGCGATTGATGGTTTAGCAAGGGAGACGAGCAGATGTATGCACTGAATTACGTCAAGGCGAAGTCGGTGAAGGAGGCGGCCGGGTTCCTGGCGAGGAACCCGGAAGCCAAGCTGCTCTCGGGCGGCATGACATTGCTGCCGACGCTTAAAGCAAGGCTGGCACGGCCCACGCACCTGGTGGATATCGGGCACCTCGCCGAACTGCGAAAAATCGCGGTCAAGGGCGGCAGGCTCCTGGTCGGCGCCGGCGCAAGGCACCATGAAGTGGCGACCTCCGCCGTTGTCAAGAAGGCGATCCCGGCGCTCGCCGGCCTTGCCGGGGAAATCGGCGATCCGCAGGTCCGGAACCGGGGCACGATCGGCGGCTCGGTGGCGAACAACGATCCCGCGGCCGACTACCCCGCGGCGGTGCTGGGTCTCGCCGCGACCGTGGTCACGACGAAGCGCGAGATCGCCGCGGACAGGTTTTTCCAGGGGCTGTTCACGACCGCGCTCGAGGACGGCGAAATCATCGTTCGCATCGAGTTTCCGCTGCCGAAGCGCGCCGCCTATTCGAAGTTCCACCACCCGGCCTCGGGCTACGCGATGGCCGGCGTGTTCATCGCGCAGACGGCCGGCGGCGTGCGGGTCGCGGTGACGGGCGCGGGCCCGGGCGCGTTTCGCTGGACGGCGGCGGAAGCCGCGCTCGCGAACGGTCTCAAGCCCGCCGCGCTCGAGGGCGTGAAGCTCGATTCCAGGGAATTCAACAACGACATGCACGCGGACCGCGAGTACCGCGCGAACCTGGTGCGGGTGATGGCGAAGCGCGCGCTGGCGAAACTCTCGGGAAAGAAATGAACATGGCCAAGGTCACCATCAAGGTAAACGGCAAGAACCACACGAAGACGGTCGAAGACCGCACGCTGCTGGTCGATTTCCTCCGCGACGAGCTGAAGCTCACCGGCACGCACGTCGGCTGCGACACCAGCCAGTGCGGCTGCTGCACGGTGCACGTCAATGGCCGGGCGGTGAAGTCGTGCACGATGCTCGCGGCGCAGGCGAACGGCGCCAGCGTGGTGACGATCGAGGGCATGGCGAAGAAGGACAAGCTGCACCCGATCCAGCGCGCCTTCTCCGAGTGCCACGGACTGCAATGCGGCTTCTGCACCCCGGGCATGATCATGGCGACCGCGGGACTGTTGAAGGACAACCCGAACCCGACCGACGCCGAGATCTACAAGGGCCTCGAAGGCAACCTCTGCCGCTGCACCGGCTACATCAACATCGTCAAGGCGGTGAAGATGAGCGCCAGACTGCTGCGCGGAGGCAAGCGCTAGCGCCGTTGCTGGTAGGCTTCGCGCACCTCGGCGCGCAGCCGGTCGGGATCCCAGTCCTTCGAGAGGAACTTGTGGATGCCGGCTCTATTGGTCGCGCCAGTGATCGTGGGCACATCATCGCCGCTCGCCGCGACGACGCGCACCGCATGCGGATAGAGTTTCCTGACGCGGCTCAGGAACTCGACCCCGGTCATCTCCGGCATGCGTTGATCGCTGATCACGATATCCACGCCGTACCGCGCGAGGATCTCGAATCCGTCGTTGGCGCAGGTCGCGGTCAGGATGTGAAAGCCCTCGGGAGCGAGGGCCAGCTTGAGCACCCGCAGATCGTCCTCGCTATCGTCCACGAGCAGCAGCAAGGGAGAATCCGGCGCGGTCTCGGCCTGCGGGTACTGCAGCCGCCGGTCTTCAGTGAGCACCCGGGTGCAATCTTCCACCGGCATCGGACGTGCAAAGTAGAATCCCTGCATTTCGTCGCAGCCGTTCGACCTCAGGAAATTGAGCTGCCCCTCGGTTTCGACGCCCTCGGCCACGACCTTGAGTTTCAGGCCGCGGGCGAGGCTGATGATGGTCCGCGTTATGGTGGCGTCCTCCGGATTGCTGACGATGTCGCGGATGAAGCTGAGGTCGATCTTGAGCGAGTCCAGCGGAAAGCGCTTGAGATAGGTCAGGCTCGAATAGCCCGTGCCGAAATCGTCCACCGCAAGCCGCACGCCCAAGGCCTTGAGCTGATGCAGCATCTCCACCGCTTCTTCCGCGTCGCTCATCAGCAGCGTCTCGGTCAGCTCCAGCTCGATCAGGCCCGGATGGACGCCGGTGTCCTCCAGCACCTGCCCCACCACGGCCGCCAGGTCCTTGCGTTGGAATTGACGTGCGGAAAGGTTGACCGCGACGGGCCGCGGGGTCACGCCCTGTTGCTCCCACCGCTTGATCTGCTCGCACACGCTGCGCAGCACCCACTCGCCGACGGGCACGATCAGGCCGGTCTCCTCCAGAATGGGGATGAATTCCCCCGGCGATACCGTCAGGTCGCCGCGTCGCCAGCGCAACAGCGCCTCGAAGCCGGTGATCGCGCCGGACTCCAGGCTGACCTTCGGCTGGTAATGCAGCAGGAATTCGCCGCGTTCCAGCGCGCCGCGCAGACGCGCCTCGAGCTGGAGGCGCTGCATCAGCCGCTCGTTCATCTGCGGCAGGTAGAACTGATAGCCGTTGCGCCCCTGCTCCTTCGCCCGGTACATCGCCGTATCGGCGTTCTTGATCAGTATGTCCGGCTCGCCGCCGTCGCCGGGATAGACGGCGATCCCGATGCTGGCGGAAATGTAGGCCTGGTGGCCGCCGAGGTCGAACGGGGCCGTCAGCGCGCTCACGATCTTTTGCGCGACCAGCCCGGCGTCATCCGCCTTGGCCAGGTTCGACAGCATCACCGCGAACTCGTCGCCGCTCAGCCTCCCGACGGTGTCACCGCCGCGCACGCACCCCGTCAGGCGTGTCGCCACCTGGCGGAGCAACAGGTCGCCGGCATCGTGGCCGTAGGTGTCGTTGACCGCCTTGAAGCGGTCCAGGTCGACGAACAGGGTGCCGATCAGCCAGTCGTTGCGCTGCGCCTGGGTGAGCATCAGGCCCAGGCGGTCGAGGAACAGGTAGCGGTTCGGCAGGCCGGTGACGGTGTCGAACTGCGCGAGCTGGGCCAGCTCGTCCTCGGCCTGCCTGCGCTGGATGAACTGCCCGATCTGGCTGCCGATGACGCGGATCGCGTCCAGCAGCCGCTCATCCGGCGCCCGGGATTCATGGCCGCTCAAGCTGAACACCCCGATCGTCTTTCCGCCAGAGATGACCGGAAACACAAGCGCGGCGCCCAGCACGCCCCCGCTGCGCCGCGAGGTGCCCGATGAGCGGGAATCCGTGCTCGCCTCGCGCGACCACAGCGGTTGTCCGGACTCCCATACCCGGCCGGACAATCCCTGGCCCGGGCGATATACCCGGTTGCGCGACTCCGCAATGAAGCGTTCGACCGCGTCGTTCGCCACACCCCACGCTTCCCCGAAGCGCAGCACGCCTTCCTTATCGTCCGCGCAGAAGTAGCGGCCGCACGGCCAGCCCAGCGACTCGCACATTGTGCGGATCACTGCTTGCAGCGCCGCCGGTGTGCTTTCCGCCTCGGCAAGACAGCGGGTCACCGCATGCTCCAGCATCCGCAGTTGCTCCTCGCGTTTGCGCGCCGTGATGCCCTTGCCGACGCCGCGATAGCCGGTGAAATTCCCTGTGGAATCGAATATGGGCTCGCCGCTGACGCTCAGCCAAACGTGCTCGCTAGCATCGTTCAGCCGGCACAATTCAAGGTCGTGAAACGGCTTGCGCGCATCGAGAACGGTAATATGGGCAGCCCAGTCGGTGGGCGTCATATTGAGGTAGTCGTTGTCCCAGCGCCGCTTGCCGATCAACTGGGGACGCCTCGATCGGATCGACTCCGCACCGCGTTCGGTGAAGGAGGTAAATCGGTATTGTTCGTCCTGCTCCCAGTACACGTCGGAAGAGAGCTGCGTCAGGTTGCGGAACCGATCCTCGCTGTCGCGCACCACCTCCTCCGCGTGCTTGCGCTGCAGGAACTGGCCGATCTGGCTGCCGATCATGCGTACCGCCTGCAGCAGCCGCTCATCCGGCTCGCGGACTTTACGGCTGTTGAAAGCCAGCACGCCAATCGTCCTTCCATCCGCTTTCACCGGGAAGTGAAATGAGCCGCGCATGTCGGTTTCGGTTTCGAGCGTCAAGGCCGCCCCCAGCGTACGAGCGACGTCCTTGACATCGGCGACCCAGGTCGGCTCTCCTGACTGCCACGCACGACCCGCCAATCCGACGCCCGGCCCGAAAACGGCTTCGCGCTTCCCCGCGATGAATCGCTCGATCGTGGCGTCCGGCACGCTCCAGGACTCGTTGAAGCGCAGCACGCCAGCCTGTTCATCCACCCGGTAGTATCGCCCGCATTCCCAATCCTCGGTTTCGCAGACGGCACGCATCACGGCTTTCAGCGCCACGGAGACGGTGTCCGCCTCGGCCAGGCTGCGGGTGACCGCGTGTTCGAGCCTCAGCAGCTGATCGGCACGCCGTTGCCGTGCCCCCTGCTCGAACTTGTCGATCGCGAAGGAGACGTTGTCGGCCAGCTTCAGGAGCAGTCCGATGAGGGTATCGTCGAAATATCCGGCCTCGCCCGCGTACAGGCTGAGCGCGCCTACGACCTTGCCTTCGATCTTGAGCGGGAATGCCGCGCCGGAGCGGAATCCTTCCTTTTTGGCGAGGCGCGAGGGACCTTGAAGCCCGCCGGCGGCGAAGTCATTGCGGACTTCGTGACGGCCTTCGCGCAGCGCTGTACCCACCGGCCCGCGCGCCACGCTTGCCTTGATGCTGTGGGACAGGTGAGCTTGATCGATCAGGTGGCCCTGGTAGGCGACCCATGCCGCGAGCCGCGCCTCGCCGGTCGCTTCGTCGAGCAGTCGCAGAAGGGCGAGCTTGAAGCCGCCATGGGTCACCGCGACATGGCAGACCTGCCGAAACAGCTCGTCGCGGTTGCGGCTGCGCATGATGACTTCATTCGTTTCGCTCAGCGCCGCGTAGAGGCTGTTGAGCCTGGCGATCTTGAGTTCCGCGGATTTGCGCGACGAGACGCCCATGTGAACGGTGCGGTTCGTGTTGCCTGGTTGCCGGTAGGGCCGGATGCGCGTTCCCAGTGTGCGATAGAGTAATCCAGAGACCACACCATACGCCTATCGCGGGAGATCTGACTTCCGGCCTCGACCTGACCGGGAAGCGGGGAGGGCGGCGCTTTCGCGGCCCGGCGCTATGAATTACGAGTTCAGATCAACAGGTTAGGGATGAACCACAAGACCGATCGGGCCGCGAGTGAGGCCATTGAACGGATTGGGTCCGCGTGCTGACCCGGGCCCGTCCGCTACAACAATTTTGCTTCCCTGGCGCGCCGGATGACGACGATCGTGTAGATCACCTGGAACGCCAGGAACGGCAGGAACACCAGCATTCTCTGGCCGCCGATGATGTTGACCATCCAGATCGCGGCGATGCCCTGCAGCACGCACACCCCGTAGTGAAAAAGGCTGACCGCCCGATGGCTCCAGCCGGTCCGGTTGAGCAGCTGGTACAGGTGCGTGCGGTGTCCCTCGAGCACCCGTTCGCCGCGCAACAGGCGCCGGATGAAAGTAAAGAACGCGTCGTAGACGAAGTTGAACAGCAAGAGCGGCATGACCAGGAACGAGGTATGGGACCGGTCATAGCGCGCGGCGATGATGGCGAGCACTGCGAACGCGAAACCGAGGAAAGCGCTGCCGACGTCGCCCATGAAGATGCGCGCCGGGGGGAAGTTGTAGACGAGGAAGCCCAGCGCGCCGGCCAGCAGGGCATAGCAGGTGATATAGACGAAGTTGCTGCCCTGGCTGAACGTGATCGCGCAGAAGAAGGCGCTGACGATGACCGCCACGCCGCCCGCCAGCCCGTCCAGCCCGTCCATGAAGTTGTAGGCGTTGGTCAGCCCGATGATCCAGAGAAACGACAGCGGATAGCCCCACCATCCGAGCGCCACGATTTTGAAGTAGGGAAAAGTGAGCTGGTCGACGACGATGCCGAACGCCAGGACCAGGAACACCGCCAGGAGCTGGGTGCCGAGCTTGGCGGGGAACGACCGCCGCGTGATGTCATCGTACAGGGAAATGCCCGCGACGAGGACCGCCGAGAAAACAAAACCGATGAAATAGTCCTCGCGGATGCGCGTCTCTTCGCCAACGAAGAAAATGACAGCGGCGCCGACGAGGAAGGTGCAGACCAAGGAGATGCCGCCGGATTTCGGGGTCGGCGACTGGTGGGAAGAGCGCTGATTCGGCATGTCCATGATGCGCACCTGGTGCAGCATCAGGCGGGTGAGGGCGACCGACAGGCCGAACAGGCCGGCGGCGAATGCCAGGTGAGTCAGGAAAGCGGCACGCGTCATCTGGCTAGCCGCCCAGCTCGAAGATCGCGTCGAGCACGACCGGAACGTTGCCGCGCAATGCGATGACGCCCAGCGCCGAGCGCGAATGCCGGCCCGCGTCGCCCAGCGCCTGTACCATCAGGTCGGAGCAGCCGTCGAGGACTTTGGGCTGCTCGAAGAAATCGGGCGCGGAGCTCACGTAGCCGCAGATCCGCACGCACCGCTTGACGCGCGACCAGTCTCCGCCTGCCGCGGCCTTGACCTGCGCCAGGATGTTGAGCCCGCACAGCCGGGCGGCCGCCTGGGCGGCTTCGAGCGTCACCTCCGCGCCGACCCGCCCCGTGGCGACGTACTGGCCGTCGCGGACCGGCGCCTGGCCCGAGATGAACACCAGGCCCCCGGCGATGGCGTAGGGCACGTAATTCGCGGCGGGCGCGGGCGCGCCGGGCAGCATCAGGCCGATCGCGGCAAGTCGGGCGTCGACATCAACTGGCATGAGCGGATTCCTTAAGGTCGGGAGCGCCCTCAGGCGCGCACGAGCTTGTCCTCGAACCAGTTCCACATCTCCGCCACCACCAGCGTGAGGTAGTCGCGCTGGCAGTGCTGAGCGCCCCCTTCCTCGGCGGTGAAGACGCGGAAGGTCTTGTCCTTCGAGCCGCACGCGTCGAACTGCCTTTGAGCGTCGGCGAGCGGGATCTGCTCGTCGTCCGCGCCGTGCACCAGCAGGAACGGGCAGCGCATCTTCTGCATCACGCCGTCGAGCTGGAACGGCTCGAGCTTCTTCAGCGCCTCGTCGAGCGATTTCGCGCCCATGATCCACTCGATGTGATGCCCGGGCACCGACAGCGCGGTCTTGAAGGACGCCTCGATGCGCTTCTTCCAGGTGCCGTGGTAATCCCACTGCGCGCCCCAGGCGATGCAGGCGGCGAAGCGCGGTTCCATGGCCGCGCAGCGCGGCGCGTAGTAGCCGCCGAGGCTGACCGCGACGATGCCGATCTTCCCCGGGTCCACGTCGTCGCGCTTCTCCAGCCAGTCGACGCACGCGCTTCCCGCGACCTCGTAATCGTGACGGAGGGTGTAGTTGCGGAAGCGGATCGCCTCGCCGGTACCGGGGCCGTCCATCACCAGGCACGAGATGCCGCGCTTGACGAGATCCGGGACGCCGCGCAGGAACTGGATCTCCTTGGTGATGTCGAGCCCGTCGAAGAACACGACGCACGGCGTGCGCCTGCCCTGCGTGTTCTGCGCGTGCACGAAGTAGCCGGGCAGGCTGCCGTTCTCGTACGGCACCTCCACGATTTCGATCCGGAGGTCCGTCAGCGCGGCGTGGCGGTGAAAACACTCGACCCCCTTGCGAAACGCGTCGAGCCCGGCCTTGTCCTTGGGCGTGCGGAAGCGCTCGCCCATCTGGTAATAGTGGCAGGCGCGGAGGTAGGCGTGCGCGGCGGCGTGGCGGTGCCCCGCCTGGTCCCACTTTCCGGCGTAGGCGCGCACGCCGTCGGCGACCCCGATGCAGGCGTCGAACCAGGCCGCGTCGTCCTCCGGCCCCTTGTCCCTCAGCATCCGCCCGATCTTGTGCAGCTCGCCGATCTCCGCGCCGCCGTAGGCGATCGAGCCGATCATGTTGATGAACGCCGCCGACCAGCGGTAGTTGCCGGGGAAATACATGAAGTACGCCGGATCCTTCTTTTCTGCCATCGTTCTTCCTTTTTCCCTCTCCCGCTCTCGCGCCCTCCCGCTCTTACGGGTTTACTCGGGCTTGATGTTGGCAGCCTTGGCGACCTTCGCCCACTTCCCGGTCTCCGCCTTGATGAACGCGGCGTATTCGGCCGGGCCGTCGCCCGATACCTCGTAACCGAGCGCTTCCATCTGCTTGCGCGTATCCGGGTTGGTGAGCGGCTTGCTCAGGACGGCGTGGATGCGGTCGATGATCGCCCGGGGCGTGCCGGCGGGCGCAAGGATGCCGTTCCAGTTATAGCTGGAAAAACCTTTCATGCCCTGCTCCTGCGCCGCCGGCACCCCGGGCAGCAGCGGGGAGCGCGCGACCGCCGTGACAGCGAGGGCGCGCAGCTTCCCGGCGCGCACGTGAGGGGCGGCCTGGAAGATCTGGATCTGGGCGAAATCCATGTTGCCCGCGAGCAGGTCGACGGTGTAGAGCGCCGCGCCCTTGTACGGGACGTGGGTCATCCTGATGCCGGCGAGCGTCGCGAAATTCTCGATGGCGAGATGCCCGACCGTGCCCACCCCCGGCGTCGCGTAATTGATCTTCCCGGGACTCGTCTTCGCGAGCGCGATGAACGCCGTCAGGCTTTTTGCCGGGATGCTCGGATGGATGCACATGCAGCTTGCGCTGCGGGCGATCAGCGTGATCGGCGCGAAATCCCGGATCGGGTCATACCCGAGCTGCTTGCGCACGCTGGGCGCGATGGTGAGCGGGCCCGGGTTGCCGCCGAGCAGGGTGTAGCCGTCCGCGGCGGCCTTCGCAACGGCCTCGGTGCCGATCACGCCGGCGGCGCCGGCGCGGTTTTCCACGACGAACGCCCGCCCGAGCGCGGCGTTGAGCTGCTGTGCCGCCCAGCGCGAATGCGTGTCGGTGGGCCCGCCCGGGGGAAACGGCACGACGAGGCGGACCGGCTTGACGGGGTAGCCTTGGGCGTGCGCGGGCGCGCAAGCGAGCGATGCGAACAGCACGAGGAAAAATCCGGCAGCCTGTTTCATGGTATTCCCTCCCGGCACACGATGGTAACCTATCCCATTCATTCGAGGAGTCATATGCCCGCGAAAAGCAGGAAGGCGGCGTCCAAGGCCGCGCTGAAACCCGCCGCTCAGTCCACAGCGCGGAATTACGGCGACATTCACTACGAGGTGAGGGACCAGGTCGCGTGGATCACCCTCAACCGCCCGCGCGTGCTCAACGCGTTCCGCGAGCAGACGCTCGACGAGATGATCGACGCCCTCAAGTCGACGCGCGAAGACCCGTCGATCGTGTGCGCGGTGGTGACCGGCGCCGGGGACAAGGCGTTCTCCGCGGGAGGCGACTTCTACGCCATGAAACGCCTGAATTTCACCAATGCCAGTATGTGGAACGACCGCATGCTGGGCCTGGCCATGACGATCCGCGGGCTGCCGATCCCGGTGATCGCGATGGTGAACGGCTGGTGCATGGGCGGGGGGCACGAGCTCGCCCTGTGGTGCGACCTGGTGATCGCTTCCGACAACGCGGTGCTGGGCCAGACCGGCGCCAAGGTCGGGGCCTGCCCGACGGTCGGCGCGACCCAGTACCTCCCGCGGCTCGTCGGCGAGCGGCTTGCGCGCGAGATGATCTTCTGCGCGCGGCGCCTCACCGCGAAGGAGGCGGTGGAGGCCGGGCTCATCAACAAGTGCGTGCCGCAGAAGGACCTGGTGAAGGAGACGCTCAAGTGGTGCGAGACCATGAAAGGCCACAGCGCGCTCACGCTGCGCATGACCAAGAAATCACTCAACTTCGAGTCCGACAACCTGTACGCCTCCTGGCAGCACGGCATGGAGCTGCTCGCGCACGTGTGGGGGTCGGACGAGGCGAAGGAAGGGATGAATGCCTTCCTCGCAGGTCGCCCGCCCAACTTCCAGAAATTCCGCCTGCGGGACAAGCGGGGGCTCACGGAATACCTGCGCGGATTGGAGAGGAATCTCAACGAGCCGCCCGCCATGCGCAAGAAAGCGTGATGAGTGATGGGTGCTGAAACATCCGGAGGGGCGCTCGAAGGGCTCCGTGTTCTCGACCTCACACGCATCCTGGCCGGGCCGCTGTGCACGCAGATGCTGGGCGACATGGGCGCCGACGTGATCAAGGTCGAGCCACCCGGCGCGGGCGACGACACCCGGACCTGGGGCCCGCCGTTCATTGGCGGCGAATCCGCGTACTTCCTCGGCGTCAACCGCAACAAGCGCTCGCTGACCCTCAACATGGGGGTGAAGGCGGGGCAGGAAATCCTGCAGCAGCTCCTGAAGAAGTCGGACGTGGTGGTGGAAAACTTCAAGCTCGGCACGCTCGAGAAATGGGGCGTTACGAACGAGTGGCTGGAGCAGAATGCGCCGCGCGTCATCCGTTGCTCGATCACGGGATACGGCTCGAGCGGTCCCGATTCGGCGCTGCCGGGCTACGATTTCATACTGCAGGCCGAGTCCGGGCTCATGAGCATCTGCGGCGAGCCCGGCGGGACGCCGACGAAATACGGCGTCGCGATCGTGGACGTGGTGACCGGCCTCTACGCCTGCAACGTCATCGTCTCCGCGCTCGCCGCGCGGAATCGTACCGGCCGCGGCCAGCACGTGGAGGTCTGCCTCTACGACTCGGGCATCGCGATGCTGATCAACGTCGCCTCCAGCTATCTGCTCTCCGGCAGGGACGCGCGCCGCTATGGCAACGGGCATCCGAGCATCGTGCCCTATACCACTTATCCGGCCGCCGACGGGCTGATCGCGGTTGCGGTGGGCAACGACGCGCAATTCGCGCGCTTCGCCGGGACCGCGGGACATCCGGAGTGGGCTCAGGACGAGCGCTTCGCGAAAAATCCGGCGCGCGTGACGCACCGCGAGGTGCTCGACGGCCTGATCGCGCAGGCGCTGAAAGGCGGGAGCACCGCGACCTGGATCGGGAAGCTGCGCGCCGCCGGCGTGCCGTGCGGGCCGATCAACAGCGTGGCGGGAGCTCTCGACGATCCGCACACGCTGGCGCGCGGCATGGTGCGCAGCGTCAAGCATCCGACGGTGGGCGACTTGCGGATGGTCGGCATCCCGTTCCGCTTCAGCGGCACACCGGCGGCAATACGCCTCCCGCCGCCGCTGCTGGGCCAGCATACCGAGGAGGTGCTGGGCGGAGAACTTGGCATTCCCGCCGCGCGCATCGCCCAGCTTCGCGCCGACAAAGTCATTTAATAGACAGGATTAACAGGATTTACAAGATTAAACCAAGAAATACAAAAACCCATCTTGTATTTGGTGTTAGTTCTAATCTTGTTAATCCTGTGAATCCTGTCTATTTGCTTTTGACGTTGGGTTTTTTCAGGTGAGGGTGGCGATGATTACCGGCTTGAGTCATGTGTCAATTGCAGTGCCGAGCCTGGCGGCCGCGGCGAAGCGGTTGAAGGCGGTGTACGGCCTCGACGTCGGTGCAGCCAGCGTCAATGACGAGCAAGGCGTGCGGCTCGCCTACGTCGATCTGCCGAATGCGCGCATCGAGCTGATGGAGCCCGCGCGCCCCGATTCGCCGATCGCGAAATTTCTCGAGAAGAACCCGGGCGGCGGCATCCATCACTTCTGCCTCAACGTGGATGATGTGTCCGCCGTCAGCGCGGGCATCGCAAGCAAGGGCGCGCGCGTCCTCGGCGACGGGAAGGAAGGCCGCAATGTGCACGGCGAGCGCATCGCGTTCGTCCACCCGAAGGATTTTCTGGGCGCGCTGGTCGAGCTGGAGGAGAAGAAACGTGATGGGTGATGAGTGATGGGTGATGAGGGTTATGGCTGACGCGACAACGTCCCTGCATGTGCCGGCGCGGAAGCTGGAGGCGTTCACCGCGCGGGCGTTCGAGGCGGTCGGGATTTCCCCGGCCGAGGCGCAGAGCATCGCGGCGCTGATGGTGCGCGCGGACCTGCAGGGCTCCGAGGGCCACGGCGTGTTCCGGCTGCCCCAGTACATACGGCGCATCCAGGGCGGGGCGGTCAATATCAAGCCCGCCATCCGCGTCGAGCGCGAGGCGGCGGGCATGGCGCTGGTCAACGGCGACAACGGCATGGGGCACCTCGTGATGCGCTTTGCCAGCGAGAAGGCCATCGAGAAAGCAAAGTCGGCGGGTGTCGCGTGGGTGGGCGTGAAATGGAGCAATCACGCCGGTCCCGCCTCGCTCTACGCGAGCATGCCGCTCGCGCACGACATGGTCGGACTCTATCTCGCGGTGGGCAACGCCAATCACCTGCCGCCGTGGGGCGGACTCGACATGCTGCTCTCGACCAATCCCATCGCCGTCGCGGTGCCGGCGGGGGAGGAGCCCCCGATCATCCTCGACATGGCCACCACGGTTGCCGCGTACGGCAAGGTCAAGACCAAGGCGCAGCGCGGCGAGCCGATGCCGGAGGGCTGGATGATGGACCGCGAAGGGCGGCCGCTCACCGATCCCCGGCGCGCCAACGACGGCTTCCTGCTGCCGATCGGCGGCTACAAGGGCTACGGGCTCGCGCTCATCTTCGGGCTGCTCGCCGGCACGCTCAATGGCGCGGCCATGGGCAAGGACGTGGTGGACTTCAATGCCGACGACACCACGCCCACCAACACCGGCCACGTCATCGTCGCCATCAACGTGGAGGCCTTTCAGCCGGTAGCGGAGTTCAAGAACAACGTGGACGCGCTGATCCGCGACATTCGCGCGTCGAAGCGCCTGCCGGGCGTGGACCGCGTGCGCCTTCCCGGCGAGGGCAGCCATGCCGCCCGCGCCGACCGGACGAAGAACGGCATCCCGCTTGCGGCGGCGCTGGTGGCGAGCCTGGGCCAACTCGCGAGCGAGTTGCGCATCGCGCCGCTCGCCTGAGGGATGAACAGATCCCCATCACTCATCACGCTTTCGTGGAAATTGCGCATGCTGTTCTGGCTGACGCTTGCCGCCGCCACTGCCTGGCTGCTGTGGTACATGGTTGCGGTGCCGGGCAGGTCCTATTCCGGCGCGCTGAAGCCGCTTATCGCTGAAGAAAATCTGCTCGCCGGTAATCTGCGCCGGCACATCACGGCGATCGCGAGCCGCGAGCACAACCTGTTCCACTACGCCGAGCTCGAGGCTTCGGCGCTGTATATCGAGAAAACCCTGGCCGGCCTGGGCTACGCGGTCGCGGCGCAGCGTTACACGGTGCAGGGGAAGGACGCGCGCAACATCGAGGTGGAAGTCAAGGGCGGCGCCCGCGCGTCCGAGATCGTCATCGTCGGCGCGCACTACGACTCCGTGAACGGCGCGGTCGGCGCAAACGACAACGGCTCCGGCGTCGCCGCGGTGCTCGAGCTCGCGCGCCTGTTCAGGGACGCGAAACCGTCCCGCACGCTGCGCTTCGTGGCGTTTGTCAACGAGGAGCCTCCATTCGACAAGACAGCGGATATGGGCAGCCGCGTCTACGCGCGGCGCGCAATGGAGCGGGGCGAGAACGTCGTCGCGATGTTCTCGCTGGAGACGATCGGCTGGTACTCGGATGAGCCGGGGAGCCAGCGCTACCCGTTCCCGCTGAATCTTTTCTATCCCACGACCGGCAATTTCATCGCGTTCGTCTCGAACCTCGGCTCGCGCCCGCTGCTGCACGAAGTGGTCGCCTCGTTTCGCGGTCACGCCAGGTTCCCCTCCGAAGCGGTGGCCGCGCCCGCGTTTATCCCGGGGATAGACTGGTCCGACCACTGGTCGTTCTGGCAGGAAGGCTGGCCGGCGCTGATGGTGACCGATACCGCGCCCTACCGCTATCCCCATTACCACACGATGCAGGACACCCCGGACAAGGTGGACTACGAGCGACTCGCGCGCGTCGTGACCGGCCTCCATGGCATGTTGCGTGACCTCGCGCAGGCGCAGACCCGGTAAACGGCGTACAAAAAGACCCCGGCTTTCGCCGGGGTAACAGGGGAGGGATGGTGCCAGTGCTTCACTGCATCTTTGTATCCTGCGGAACCTGCGTCACTTGATGCGCTTGCCGATTTCGTAGCCGGCCGCCGCGCCTGCGCCCGCGCCGACCACCGTTCCCGCGGTGCTGCCGCCGGTCAGGGCCGAGCCCACCACGCCGCCTACCACTGCGCCGGTTGCGGCGCCGATCTGGGAATTGCTCGGATTGGACGCGCATGCGCCGAGTGCCAGGCACATCGCAAGCAGCGGTATCGTCGATGTCAGTTTTTTCACGTACGCCTCCTTTGCGGTCGAACGGATGACTCCCGCTCGCTACCGCACGGAGCGTGCCAGACCTGCCATTTCGTTACCAATCAACCCGTTGCAAGAATTGCAGGGGTTCCGATTAGGTCCAAAGCGTCGCCAATCGACGACGGCATAATTTCCGCCGCCTGATATCCGCTTGGCCGATAGCGGATTTTGCTGTCGCCATGCCCCGACATTTTCCTTGCGGCACGGCGACCGGCGATCACTGTGTGAATGCCAGGCCACTGTCCACGAAACAGGCCGCGACAGAAAAGCCTGAATGTGAACTGGATCACAGCACTAGTGGGGGTTGCCCCGGTCTATGAGGGGAGGCTAACCTCTCCCCCATGCGACGCCTTTACCCCCGTTCCTTTCCCCGGCTGCTGGCGGTGGGTTTCACGCTGGTCGCGCTGCCGCTGGTGTTCGCGCTGCTCACTAACGCGATCTCGGTGGACCGGGTCGCCAACCGCAGCCAGAACGCGGTGTACCAGGCCGTGCAGGCGACCCAGAGCAGCCGGCGGCTCGCGCAGCTGCTCACCGCGCTCGAGCGCACCGCGCGCCAGATCGTGATTCTCGACGACCGTTCGCTGCTCGACGCGTATGCCGCGAACCGCAGGCAGCTCGAGCAGACGGTTGCGGAATTCGCCCGCCTGCCGCACGACGCGGAGCGGCAGAGCGCGCTCGAGGGCATCGTGCGCGGGGAAGCGGAAATCTTCCCGGTTTTGTCGCGGGCGGGCACGATGGGCACGCAGTTGAAGGACGTGGTCGAACGCTTCAATCGCCTGGCCGAGCTGGCCCAGGCCATCGTGGCTCGATCGAATGCGCAGATCGACCGCGAGATCGAGGCGATGCGCGCCACCGCGGACCAGGCCCAACGCATCACGTTCTGGCAGTTGATGGCGCTCGTCCCGGTGGTGATTTTCATGGTCATCGGGTTTTCCATACTCATCACCCGCCCGATCCGCCAGGTGGATGCGGCGATCCGGCGGCTCGGCACCGGCCAGTTCCACGTGCCGGTGGTGGTCAGCGGCCCGCAGGACCTGGAGCAGCTCGGCGAGCGCCTGGAGTGGATGCGGCGGGAGCTGCTCGACGTCGAGGAGCAGAAGAACCGCTTCTTGCGACAGGTGTCGCACGAGCTGAAGACGCCGCTCACCGCGCTGCGCGAAGGCGCGGAGCTCCTGTCGGAGGAGGCGGTCGGGACGCTTACGGCGGAGCAGCGCGAGATCGCGGAGATCCTGCGCCACAACAGCGTGGAATTGCAGAAGCTGATCGAAGACCTGCTTGCCTTTGGCGCAAGCCAGTTCCGCAAAGTGACGGTGGACCTGGAGCCGGTGGAGATCCGGAGCATCGTCGAGCGCGTGGCGTCGGCCCAGGGGCTCGCCGCCCGGGCCCGCGGCCTCACGCTCCAGGTCGTCGCGGAAGACATCATGCTGCCCGCCGATCCGGAAAAGCTTCGCGTCGTGCTCGACAACCTGGTATCCAACGCCATCAAGTTTTCTCCCCAGGGGGATCTCGTCCGGGTTGTCGCGCGCCGCAACGGGAACGCGCTGGAGCTGGATGTGATCGATCGCGGGCCCGGTGTTCCGCCGGCCGAGCGCGCGCGAATATTCGACCCGTTCTATCAGGGCCGGCATGCGGGGGCGGGGCCGGTGAGCGGCACCGGGATCGGGCTTTCAGTCGTGAAGGAGTACGTATTCGCCCACGGCGGCAGCGTGGAAGTCGCCGATAGCCGCCAGGGCGCGCACTTCCGGGTCAGGATCCCCATCACGCGGACAGAAAGAGCGGCGGCATGAGTGAAAAATCCCGTCTTGGCGCCCTCGCACTGGCTTGCGGCGTTCTCGCGGGCTGCGGCACGCTGGGCGCGCCGGAGAGCACGGAACCCGCACCCGTGGTACAGGCCGAACCCGACGGGCAAGCGGCCATGGCGCGGCCGGCCGCCAATGCGGAATCCCTCCTGCACTATTACCGGCACCTCAGGCGGCTCACCGGCGCCGACCTGGTCCGGGAGCACGAGACGGCGCGCCAGGCGTATGCGCGGTCGCGCTCGGACTACGAGTGCGTCCGGCTGGCCATGGTGCTTTCGCTGCCCGGCGCCGCGTTCACCGATGAGGGGCGCGCGCTCGAGCTGCTCGACCCGGTCTCGAAAAACCAGGGCGGCCAGCTGCAGGGGCTCGCCTACCTGCTTGCCAGCCACCTGCAGGAACGCCGGCGGCTCGATGCCAGCGCGCAGGGCCTGCAGCAAAAGCTCGATGCGTTAAAATCGCTCGAGCGCAGCATGATCGAGCGCAAGCGATGAACGCCGCATCCCGTCCGCGCATCCTGGTGGTTGACGACGATCCCGATCTGCTGCGCCTGATCGAGATCAGGCTCGCCGCCAGCGGTTACGCCGTCACCACGGCGGCGAGCGGCGAACGGGCGCTGGCGCAGATCAGCGCCGCGCGTCCCCACGTCGTCGTGACCGACCTGAGGATGGGCGGCATGGACGGCATGGCGCTGTTCGAGGCGATCCGCGCCGGACACCCGACGCTGCCGGTCATCGTCCTCACCGCGCACGGCACCATCCCGGATGCGGTAGCCGCGGTCAAGCTCGGCGTGTTCGGCTATCTGACCAAGCCGTTCGAGCCCAGGGGCTTGCTGGCCGAGGTCGAGCGCGCGCTTGCGACCGCGGGTAGCCTGCCCGACGCCGGATCCGCGGGCGGCGGCGGGGAGTGGCGGCGCGACCTCATTACGCGCAACGCCGCGATGGAAGACGTGCTGGCGAAGGCGCGCCTCGTGGCCGAAAGCGACGCCAGCGTTCTCATCTATGGCGAGTCGGGCACCGGCAAGGAACTCATCGCGCAGGCGATCCACAAGGCGAGTCCGCGGCACGAGGGCGCATTCGTCGCGATCAACTGCGGCGCCATCCCCGAACCGCTGCTGGAATCGGAATTGTTCGGCCATATGAAGGGCTCGTTCACCGGCGCGGTACGCGACCACAAGGGGCTGTTCCGGACGGCGGACAGGGGCACGCTCTTCCTCGACGAGATCGGCGACATGCCCCTCGCGCTTCAGGTGAAGCTGTTGCGCGCGCTGCAGGAGAAACAGGTGCGGCCGGTCGGTTCCGCGGAGTCCCACGCCGTCGACGTGCGCGTGATTTCGGCGACCCACCGCAACCTCGAGGCGGAGATGGCGGCGGGCCGGTTCCGCGAGGACCTCTACTACCGGCTCAACGTGGTCGGGCTGGCGCTCCCGCCGCTTGCCGAGCGGCGGGAGGACATCCCGCTGCTCGCCAACCATTTCCTGTCGGTACTCGCCGGCAAATACCGCAAGACGGTCAACGGCTTCGCGCCGGAGGCGGTCGAGCTGATGGTGGCGGCGTCCTGGCCCGGCAACGTGCGCCAGCTCTACAACGTGGTCGAGCAGTCGATCGCGCTCGCCACGACGCCCATCATCCCGGTCTCGCTGGCGCAGCAGTCTATCCAGAACCAGCAGGCCGAGTTCGCCTCGTTCGAGGACGCGCGCAGGCGCTTCGAGCGCGACTACCTGACGCAGCTGCTCAAGATCACCGAAGGCAACGTGACGCAGGCCGCGCGGCTCGCCAAGCGCAACCGCACCGAGTTCTACAAGCTGCTCGGGCGGCATCAGCTCGATCCGAAATTGTTTAAGTCCCGGTAATCCCGCGCGCGGCGTCACGACTGTCGCCCCGCCGAGACACAAAAAGACCCGCTAAATCACGCCGCTACGCCGGGCGTGACATCGTTTGTTGCCCGGCAGCGACAAACGGCCCGCACGCCGTGAACTTAACCCGTTGAATTTACGTATTTGCATGACCTGGCACGGCGGTTGCGCATTACTCCCATGAGCATGAGCTCGTGTTCGCCAATTTCTCTTGTAAAAGGAGCGAATCATGAACCGCAAGCTAATCGCGTATCAAGCGGCGGCCATTGCGCTGACCGCGGGCCTGATCGGGGCGGCCGCCGCGGCGAGCGTGTCCGAGCCGGCCGAACCGCCCAGCGCGGAATTCAGGAAGCTCGATGTCAACCGTGACGGCTACCTGAGCCGTGCGGAAACCCGGAGGATCCGCGGCTTCGACAAGGCGTTCAACGAGGCCGATGACAACCGCGACAGGCGGCTGGATGCCGACGAATTCGTGAAGGCCCAATCCATTCACGAGCGCATACGCGCCGGCCAGTACGTCGACGACAGCGTGATCACAGCCAGAGTAAAAGCCGCGCTGGTCAAGGACCGCGCGCTGAGCGCGCTGGCCGTCAGCGTGGAGACCCACAAGGGCACCGTGCTGCTGTCCGGATTCGTTGACAGCGAGAGCCAGGCGCGGCGTGCGGCCGAACTTGCCGCGGGCGTGCAGGGCGTGGTCGACGTGAAGAACGCGCTCACCGTCAAGAGCTGAGCGCACACACGCCAATGAAAGGAGTGGGCTATGGAAACCGTCGATACCCTGGATACGGCGAAGGGAATGCAGAAACGCTCCGGCATCCTCTATCCGGTGATGCT
>MERD01000024.1:38401-72792 GCA_001771935.1 Betaproteobacteria bacterium RIFCSPLOWO2_02_FULL_67_26 | reverse complement strand
GGGCTGGATGCCCGCCGCGCTGTCGGGGGGCGATCGGGCCGCGAAATCCGGTGCGGCACCGGCCGCCAAAGGGGGCGTCGGCCGTCCCCGCATCATCACCAGCACTGCGGCGGCCTGTCGTGACTGCGGCGTGATCGAGTCGATTCGCGTGGTCGAGGTCGAAGGCGAGGGCAGCGGTATCGGCGCCATCGGCGGCGCCGTGGTCGGCGGCATACTCGGCAACCAGGTGGGCCGCGGGAGAGGGCGCACCGCGGCGACGGTCGCCGGCGCCGGAGCGGGCGCCTACGCCGGCCACGAGATCGAGAAGAACGTCAAGAAATCCGCCCGCTACCAGGTCCGGGTGCGCATGAACGACGGCACTACTCGCACGTTCTACGAAAGCGCGCTGCCGGGTCTGATCGTCGGGCAGAAAGTGCGCGTGACCGATCAGGGCGTCGTCGCCGCCGGATAGGGCGCCGCAATTTTGCGGGGAACGGGAATGGGCGAATTCTATCTTGACCTGAAGTTCGATCGGTGGGGATGGGGGCTGCGTCAGGCGATGCTGCACGTCGCGATCACGCTGCTCGCTCTGGGCATCGCATTTTCCCTGCCGGTCGCCGCTCAATACATCCTGTACCAGTGGTGGCCGCTGGTCGCCGCGGACGCCGGCCTCCTGTTGGTCTCGGAAATCAGCCTGGCCGCGTCCCTCGTCGTGTTACTCAACATGTGGCGAGTGGCGTCGGAGAACCACCTCAAGGGCAGGGTGGCCGACACCGCATCGCTGGTCTACGCGCGCCACCGCAGGAACTGGTTCACCCGCTGGCGCGAGCGCTCGCTGATCCGGAAGCTGCCGTCCTCGCGCGACGCCTGCATCCTGACGCTGACCGGTTACGACACCTTTGCCGGCGCGGATAGCCTGTTGCGCGAGCCGCTGCGCTCGGCCTACGAAATCCGGGTGATGCTGCTCGATCCCGCGGCGCGCAGCGCGGCCAAGCGGATCAATTCCCTGCCCGACGAGATCACGCAGCAGTCGTATGCGGAAGAGGTCCAGGCGAGCATCGCCTGCCTGGCCGAGCTGCGCACGCTCGGCAAGAAGGTCACGCTCAAGTTCTACGATTGCGAGCCGTTCTGGAAGGTCGTGGTGCTCGGCGACCACGTGTGGGTGCAGTACTGCCACAGCGGCTTCGAGGTCAAGAGCGAGGCGGAATACGTGTTCGCGCACAACCCGGACAACCCCAGGCTGGGCCTGTACGTCCCGTTCTACATGTATTTTCTGGAGCAGTGGAGCGACGCGCGCCATCCGCGCTACGACTTCGACACCGGCGAGCTCGTCTACTGCGACGGCAGCGGGCGCGAGGTCCGTCGCGCCAGATTCAACGGCGGCAAGGCCCGCGCTCCGGCGCTGCTCCAACCCAAACCGGAACCTTTGTCCGTCGCAGGAGGAGCCACGCATGAAACGCGGGAACTGCAAACGACGGTATAGCGGGGGGGTGTTGCTGCTCGCGCTGCTCTCGGGCTGCGCGGGCGTGCAGGAGGCAGGGGACACCCGGCCGGTCAACCTCAGCGGCTTTTCCGCATCCTTCCAGCAGGGTTACACCGAAGGCTGCGATAGCGCCGGCACCCGCAGCCAGCGCCGCAACGAGGGGCGCTACAGGACCGAGGCCGACTACATGCGCGGCTGGAACGACGGGTTCAGCGCCTGCCAGCGCCGCCGCTAGCCCTTGACGCGCGACAGGCGAACGACCTCGGGGATGCGGCGCAGCGCCCGCACGATGCGCGCGAGGTGCAGGCGGTTCGAGACCTGGATCGTGAAGAACATGTTGGTGTAGCTGCTGCCGTCCTCGGGGTCGACCGCGACGTTCTGGATGTTGGAGTCCGCCTCGGCGATCTCGGCCGCGACCTTGGCGAGCACGCCGCGCTGATTGGCCACCACCAGCTTGATGCTGACCTCGAACAGCTTCCGCGTCTCGGGGTCCCACGCCACGTCGAGCATGCGCTCGGGATCGTGGCGGGCCTTGGCGACGACCGGGCAGTCGTGGGTGTGGATGACCATCCCCTGTCCCTTGCTGATGAGCCCGATGATGGGGTCCCCGGGGATCGGCCGGCAGCAGCTGGCGAACTGCACGGCCATGCCCTCCGAGCCGCGGATGATGACGGAGCCGGGGGCGGGCGTCTCGTGCGGCCCGGGCTCGCTGCGCGAGAGGACGCGCCGGGCCACGACCGCGGCGAGGCGCTTGCCGAGCCCGATGTCGGCGAGGACCTCCTGGCGGGCCTTGGCGCCGGCGTCGCGCACGAACTTGTCCCATTGCGCTTCCTTGATCTCCGCGGGCGCGGCCCCGAGCGCGGCCAGCGCCTGGTTGAGCAGCCGCTCGCCGAGCTTCGCCGATTCCTGGAAGTGCATGGTCTTGAGGAAGTGCCGGATGCGCGAGCGCGCCTTGCCGGTCGTCACGAAGTTGAGCCACAGCGGGTTGGGCTTGGCGTGCGCCGCGGTGATGATCTCGACGCGGTCGCCGTTCTTCAGCTCGGTCCGCAGCGGCATCAGCTCCTGGTTGATCTTGACGGCCACGCAGCGGTTGCCGATATCGGTATGCACGGCGTATGCGAAGTCCACCGCGGTCGCCCCGCGCGGCAACGACAGGATCTTGCCCTTGGGCGTGAAGACGTAGACCGCGTCCGGAAACAGGTCCACCTTGAGGTGCTCGAGGAACTCGGCGGAGTCTCCCGATTGCGACTGGATCTCGAGCAGGCTCTGCAGCCACTGGTGCGTCTTCTTCTGCAGGTCGGAGAGCGAGGTGTCCGAGTCCTTGTAGAGCCAGTGCGAGGCCACGCCCGCTTCCGCGATCTTGTGCATCTCCTGGGTGCGGATCTGCACCTCGATCGGCGTGCTGAAGGGGCCGAACAGCGTGGTGTGCAGCGACTGGTAGCCGTTTGACTTGGGGATGGCGATGTAGTCCTTGAACTTGCCCGGGATCGGCTTGTAGAGGCCGTGCAGGGCGCCGAGCGCGACATAGCAGGACGGCACGTCGTTGACGATGATGCGGAAGCCGTACACGTCCTGGACCTGCGCGAACGTGAGGTGCTTCTCGCGCATCTTGCGGTAGATCGAGTGCAGGTGCTTCTCGCGGCCCAGCGCGTGGGCCTCGACGCCGGCGCTCTTCAACTTGCGCTTGATCGCGTCCAGCACCTTGCCCACCACTTCGCGGCGGTTGCCGCGCGCCGCTTTCACCGCCTTGGCGAGCACGCGGTGGCGGTCGGGGTAGAGGTGCTTCAGCGACAGGTCCTCGAGCTCCTGGTAGATGCTGTTCAACCCCAGGCGGTTTGCGATCGGGGCATAGATGTCGAGCGTCTCGCGCGCGATGCGGCGCCGCTTGTCGGGCGTGACCGCGTCGAGGGTCCGCATGTTGTGCAGGCGGTCGGCGAGCTTGATCAGGATGACGCGCACGTCGCGCGCCATGGCCAGCAGCATCTTGCGGAAATTCTCGGCCTGCGCCTCCGCGTGCGACTCGAACTCGATCCGGTCGAGCTTGGAGACGCCGTCCACCAGCTCGGCGACGGGCTTGCCGAAGTTGCGGGAGATCTCGGTCTTGGTGACCGAGGTGTCCTCCATCACGTCATGCAGGAGGGCGGCGGTGAGCGCCTGCGAATCGAGGTGCCACTGGGCGAGGATGTTGGCGACCGCCAGGGGATGCGAGACGTAAGGCTCCCCCGACTGGCGGAACTGGCCCTCGTGCGCCTGCTCGCTGAACTGGAACGCCGACTCGAGCCGCGAGATGTCCTCCGGCTTGAGGTAGCCGGACCAGTCCTTGAACAGCGCGGCGGCCGCGGCTTGCATCTATCACGTCTGTCCCTTGTTGAGGATCTCGGAGCCGTACTTGCCGGCGGCCAGCTCGCGCAGCGCGATCACGGTGGGCTTGTCGCGGCTCGCCTCCAGCATCGGCTGCGCCCCGTTGGCGATCTGGCGCGCGCGGTAGGTCGCCGCGAGCGACATCTCGAAGCGGTTCGGAATGTGTTTCAGGCAGTCGTCTACGGTAATGCGTGCCATCGGGTAACCTCGGTCATTTCAAGCGGTTGATCAAATCGCCGTGGCGGGCAAGCTGGCGGGCAAGCTTGAGCCGCTCCGCCCGGACGATGCTCCGCAGGTCCAGCGCCGCGCGGCTAAAGTCTTCATTAATAATAACATAATCGTATTCACTCGCGTGGCTCATTTCCTCGCGTGCCGCGGTCAGCCGCCGCGCGATGACCTCCGCGCTGTCCTGCCCGCGTCCCCTGAGCCGCGCTTCGAGCACTCCGGGCGAGGGCGGCATGATGAAAACGCTCACGACTCCCTTCATGAGCTTGCGCACCTGTTGCGCGCCCTGCCAGTCGATCTCGAGCAGCACATCCAGCCCCTCCGCGCGCTGGCGCTCGATCCACTTCTGGGAGGTGGCGTAGTGGTTCCCGTAGATCACCGCGCTCTCCAGGAATTCGCCGGCCTCCAGCATGCGCTCGAAGACCGGCGGCGTGACGAAGTGGTAGTCGCGGCCGTCGACCTCGCCGGGACGGGCGGGGCGCGTGGTGTACGACACCGACAGCCTGACCTCCGGCTCGGACTCGAGCAACGCCTTCACCAGGCTGGTCTTGCCGCCGCCGGAGGGGGAGCTGACGATGAAGAGCGCGCCGCTCATTCGATGTTCTGTATCTGCTCGCGCATCTGCTCGATGAGCAGCTTCAGCTCGAGCGCCGCGCGGGTCACGGCGAGGTCCACGGACTTGGAAGCGAGCGTGTTCGCCTCCCGGTTCAATTCCTGCATCAGGAAATCGAGCTTCTTGCCGACGGCCCCGCCATTCGCGAGCGCCTGCTTCAGTTCCGACACGTGGGCCGTGAGCCGCGAGATTTCCTCGTCGACGTCGATCTTGGCGGCGAACACGGCGACTTCCTGCCGGATGCGCTCGTCCTCGCCGCCGCCGAGCGCCTCTCTCAGCCGCGCGGCGAGCCGCTCGCGGTACGCGTCGACGACCTGCGGGATGCGCGGCGCCGTCTCGGCGATGCGCTGCTCCATGCCCGCGGCGCGGTCGAGCAGAAGCGCCTTGAGCTTGTCGCCTTCGCGCCCGCGCGTGGCGTTGAATTCCCGCAGGACGGCCGCAAGCAGTTCCCGGCAGGCCGCCTGGAGTTCCTCGAGCGGAAGGGGATCGGTCGCCAGCATTCCCGGCCAGCGCAGCACGTCGGCCACGGTCAGCTGGCCCGCGCCCGCAAGCATGGTGCGGATTTTCAGCTCCAGCTCCTCCAGCCGCAGCATCAGGTCCTCGTTCAGGGTGAGCATCCGGTGCGTGCCGGGCGCGGCCGAAAAGCTCACGCGGCATTCGACCTTGCCGCGCCGGACGTGCTCGCTCACCAGCTCGCGCAGCGCCGGCTCGACGGCGCGCAGATCGTCGGGCAGCCGGAACTGGATGTCGAGGTAGCGGTGGTTGACCGAGCGCAGCTCGACGCTCAGCATGCCGAACGGGAACTCCCTCGCCGCGGTGGCGTAGCCGGTCATGCTGTGTATCATTTTTTGCTATACCATGCACGCTGTAATCGATCAGGAACGATAGCACATTCAGCGAGTTATGCGGCCCAGCGGGAGAAAACCGGATCAGATGCGCGCGGTGCGCATCACGCGCGGCTACACGCGGCACGCGGAAGGCTCCGTGCTGATCGAGTTCGGAGACACGAGGGTGATCTGCACGGCGAGCGTCATCGACAGGCAGCCGCCGCACCTGAAGGGCCAGGCGCAGGGCTGGGTCACCGCCGAGTACGGCATGCTGCCGCGGGCAACCAACACGCGCGGCGACCGCGAAGCCGCGCGCGGCCGGCAGTCGGGCCGCACGCAGGAGATCCAGCGGCTCATCGGGCGCGCGCTGCGATCCGTGACGGACCTCCGCAAGATCGGCGAGCGCACGATTCATCTCGACTGCGACGTGATCCAGGCCGACGGCGGCACGCGCACCGCGGCCATCACCGGCGCATTCGTCGCATTGCGCGACGCGGTGGAGGGTATGCTCGGGCGGCAGTTGATCCCGGCTTCGCCGATTCTCGATCACGTTGCGGCCGTCTCGGTCGGGATTTACCAGGGCGTGGCGGCGCTGGACCTCGACTACGCCGAGGATTCCGCGTGCGATACCGACATGAACGTGGTGATGACCGGGAGCGGCGGGCTGGTGGAGGTGCAGGGAACGGCGGAGGGCGCGCCGTTCTCGCGCAGGGAGATGGACGCGATGCTGGAGCTCGCGGAGAAGGGCATCCGCGAGCTCGTCGCCGCGCAAAAGGCCGCGCTTGGCCGCTGATCCATGCGTAGACTGGTCCTGGCGAGCAGCAACCCCGGCAAGCTCCGCGAGTTCCGGCAGATGCTCGCTCCGCTCGGCATCGAGGTCGTCCCGCAATCCGAGCTCGGCATCGCGGACGGCGACGAGCCGCACGGAACCTTCGTCGAGAACGCCCTCGCCAAGGCGCGGCACGCGAGCCACCGCTCGGGCTTGCCGGCATTCGCCGACGACTCCGGCATCTGCGTGAGCGCGCTGGGCGGCGCGCCGGGCGTGCAGTCCGCGCGCTACGCCGGGGCGCCCGCCGGCGGCCGTGAAGACCAGGACCGGCGCAACAACGAGAAGCTGATCACCGAATTGAGGGACAAACCCGATCGCCGGGCGCACTACACTTGCGTGATCGTGCTGGTGCGCGACGCCGGGGACCCGGAGCCGCTGATCGCCGAGGGCCGCTGGCACGGGGAGGTCGTCGCCGCGCCGCGCGGCGCCAGCGGTTTCGGATACGACCCGCATTTCCTGCTGCCGGAGCTGGGCCGCACCGCGGCGGAATTGATGCCGGACGAGAAAAACGCCATCAGCCATCGCGGACAGGCCATGCAGCGGCTGGTGGAGATGCTGCGGCATGCGGAATACCGCGCCTCGTGACCCCATCCCTCATCCCTCATCCCTCATCCCTGCAGTTCAAGGCGCTTCCGCCGCTCTCTTTGTACTTCCACATCCCCTGGTGCGCGCGAAAATGCCCGTACTGCGATTTCAATTCCCACGAAGCACGGGCGACGATCCCGGAAGACCGCTACGTCGCGGCACTCATCGCGGATCTCGAGCAGGCGCTGCCGAAGGTGTGGGGCCGGCGGATCCACAGCGTGTTTTTCGGCGGCGGCACGCCGAGCCTGTTCTCCGCGCAGGCCATGGACGCGGTACTCGTCGCCGTGAGGACGCGGTTGACCGTCGAGCCCGACGCGGAGGTCACGCTGGAGGCCAACCCGGGCACGGTCGAGGCCGGCAAGTTCCGCGACTTCCGGGCGGCGGGCATCAACCGGCTCTCGATCGGCGTGCAGAGCTTCGATCCCCGCCACCTCAAGGCCCTGGGACGCATACACGACGACATCGAGGCGCGGCGCGCCATCGAAATTGCGCGGCGCAATTTCGATGACGTGAACCTCGATCTCATGTACGGCCTTCCGGGCCAGTCGCCGGATGAGGCGATTGCCGATATCGACGCGGCGCTCGGCTATTCCCCGCCGCACCTCTCCTGCTACCACCTCACGATCGAGCCGAACACGTACTTCCACCGCTTCCCGCCCGAATTGCCCGGCGATGACGCCACCTCGGCAATGCAGGACGCAATCGAGTCCCGTCTCGCCGCGGCCGGCTACGAGCATTACGAAACATCAGCCTTCGCAAAGGTTTCCGGACCCCTCATCCCTCATCCCTCATCCCTCATCCCTGCACGCAGCGCCCGCTGCGCGCATAACCTGAACTACTGGCAGTTCGGCGACTATCTCGGCATCGGCGCGGGCGCGCACGGCAAGCTGTCGTTTCCCGGCCGCATCGTGCGCGAGGCGCGGGTGAAGCACCCGGAACGCTACATGGCGGCCGCGGAACGCGGCGCGCCGGTCCAGGACGAGCGCGAGGTCGGCGCCGCGGATGTCGGCTTCGAGTTCATGATGAACGCGTTGCGGCTGAACGCCGGCTTCCCGTCGCGCCTGTTCGAGGAGCGTGCGGGCCTGCCGCTTACCGCGGTGCTGCGCGAGCTGGAGGAGGCGGAGCGCCGGGGGCTCATCGAGCGCGACCACCGGCGCATCGCGCCGACGCCGCTCGGGCGGCGGTTTCTCAACGACTTGCTGCAGCTATTCCTGCGGGAGAAAGCCGCGGTTTAATGTGTCCCGATCACCCGCGCGAGCAAGCGCCCGCTTGCGGGCGTCGGCTGGTGGATCGGGTGGTCATACCGCGATCTTGATACCGAGCCATTTACACACGCCGCGCTCGACCGAGCCAAGCTGCTCGGCGGTGAGCGTCCCGAGGTGGTTCATCAATCGAACGGTGGGAACGGTAACGATGCCTTGCGCATCGAACGCGCCGGGGCGTAGAAATCCGGCAGAAACAACGATCTCGAATCGGGACTGTCGAAGCGCGGTCGTGTGAGGAATGACCGTAACGAGGGAGCGGTCCGATTCCTCGAGAGGGGCGCTGAG
Source organism: Betaproteobacteria bacterium RIFCSPLOWO2_02_FULL_67_26 (assembly GCA_001771935.1). GTDB lineage: Bacteria > Pseudomonadota > Gammaproteobacteria > Burkholderiales > SG8-41 > SG8-41. The sequence continues at coordinate 64,340 of MERD01000024.1, read as the reverse complement.
AATTACGCACGGACGGACCTTCGCGGCCAGTCCGAGATCAACCATATAAACTTCGCCGCGGAGCGGCGCCCTCACCCCTTGGCCTCACGACGATCAAGGTCTAGAAACACTTGATCGGCGGCGCGGACGAGTTCTTCGTCCGACGGGAAGGAATACGGCAACTCGGCGGCGCGACGAAGCAATTCCTCCAGGACCTCGCGTCGTTCGGCCTCGGATAATGCCTCAAAGGACTGCAAGAGATGTCGCGCCGCGTCTCCCATTGTCGAAATATTCTACACCTGTTACTTCGCGGTATAACGTTGCCTTCAGCTGCCGCCCGCTTGCGGACGGGAAGTCTGCAAGGGCGAGATAGAGCGCTTGAGCCTCAATGATCCCAAAAGAAGCCCAACTGCAGGAAACAGGAAAAAGAAGGCAACAAATACTTGGCCGCCCAACGACCCCCGCGACATTGGAACAAAGAGCGACAGAGCGACAAATACAAATGCATAGAGTGCACCTGCGACGCCCGATAGCCAACGAGCGCGAGCGCGCCTCATTCGACGAACAGCGAATCCTCCAACAAGGAACGAGAGAGTGCCGACAAAAAGGAGCCAGACCAACACCGCAGTTCCGCCATATTGGAAGATCGATTGTTTCTCGGGAACTGTTGCAAATTCGAGGACGTCGGAGAGAGCATCAAGCGCAACGATTCCACCGACTAGAGCGACGATGATGCTGCCCCAGAAAATGAGCAGGTCTATCCAACCCGGCCAGGGAGCGCTGCGATTGTCGGGAGCTGTCATTGGTAGCGCTCTAACGTGTCCCGATCACCCGCGCGAGCAAGCGCCCGCTTGCGGGCGTCGGCTTGTGGATCGGGTGGTTATGTGCCGTTCAAAGCTGATATCGAGTGATATCGAGCGCGCCATGAAAGACGCCGAGGATATCCACATTTCCATCGTCCTTCACCAGGTAGGCAATCCGGTAATGCCCGTAAAGCAGGATGCGAACGTGACGGGAAGAGGCGAGCCAGCGTTGAGCTTCCGCCGTCCACCTTATCTCTGCCATGAGCGGATGCGCCGCGCCATGTCCTCATTCGAGATTACCCGCTTCGCATCCGAATCGGCCAGCCCGCGCTCGACCATGACGTGAAAGGCAAGCTCGCGGACGATTTCTTCCCGCGAGCTGTCGTCAGGCTGGCCCTGAATAAGGCGGGTGAGTTCTTCCTTTACGGTGGACATAGGAAAGCCTCCGTGTCGCCCTCAATTCTGCCACAGCCGCCCGGAGGCAGCGAATGGCACATAACGTGAAGTAGGTGGATCAAAACTCCATTTCACGACCTCCCGGACGTTTGTCGGAAGACGACGTCCCACACCCGGTGCCCTAGCCGCAGCCCGCGCGCCTCGAACTTCGTCAGCGGGCGCCAGTCGGGTCGCGGAGCGAAGCCGTCCGCGGTGTTGACGAGCAAGGGCTCGGCGGACAGCACCTCCAGGATCTGCTGCGCGTAGTCCTCCCAATCGGTCGCCACGTGGAGATAGGCGCCCGGCTTCATGCGCGCGGCAAGCAGCCGCACAAGCGGCGGCTGTAACAGCCGCCGCTTGTGGTGGCGCTTCTTCGGCCAGGGGTCGGGAAAGAAGACGTGCACGCCGTCGAGGCTCGCGGGCGGGATCATGCTCTCGAGGGTCTCCACCGCGTCGTGCTGGATCACGCGGACATTGGCCAATCCAAGCTCCGCCGCGCGCTTGAGGAAGCTGCCGACGCCGGGGGTGTGGACCTCGATGCCGAGGTAGTCATTTTGGGGATGGCTTGCGGCGATGCGCGCGGTGGTCTCGCCCATGCCAAAGCCGATCTCGAGGATCTTCGGCGCAGGGCGTCCGAAGACACGCTCCAGGTCGAGCGCTACCGGGGCGAACGGGATGCCGAAGCGCGGCAGCAACTCCGCGCAAGCCCGGCGCTGGGCATCGGTGATGCGTCCCTGGCGGAGCACGTAGCTGCGGATCGGGCGGTGAACGGCGGTCATGACGGGCGGGGGAGCACGGGCGGTGCCGGGTCGAAAATGGTTTGATTCTGCCGCGTTTGTAGGGGGTCGGCAAAGCAGGTAAGGTAAGAGCAAACACGTCCCTGGAGGAGGGGGTTAATGTGGGGGCCGACGGCGGCAACCTGCTGGCAAGGGTAATCCGGCGCATCGGCCAGACCGGCCCGGCGTTTTTCGTGCTGGCCCTGGGGCTCGCGATCTCGTTCGGCGCGTGGCACGCTACCGTGCAGCGGGTCGGCGCCGAAGCCGAGAACAACTTCCAGCACCAGGTCGCGCAGGCCGTCGGGGCGCTGGACCGGCTCATACAGGACAACATCAATCTCCTGATCGGCCTCAAAGGGCTGTACGCCGCGTCGAGCCGGGTTGAGCGGGACGAGTTCCAGCAATTCCTGTCGGGCTTCAACGTCGCGCAGCGCTACCCCGGCATCCGCCTGGTGTCGTTCGTTCGCTACGTGCCGCATTCGCGGAGGGCCGAATTCGAAGCGGGCGTGCGCCAGGACCTGAGCCTCGGCCCGCGCGGTTACCCGGATTTTGCGATCAAGCCCGCCGGCGCCCGCGACGAGTACATGGTGGTGACGTATATCGAGCCTTTGACGGGGAACGAGCGGGCGTTCGGGTTTGACGTGTTCTCCGACCCGCGGCGGCGCCCCGCCGTGGAGCACGCCCGCGACAGCGGCCAGCCGACCGCCTCCGAGCCGATCCAGCTCGCCGCCGATACCGAGAAGCAGGTATCGCTGGCGTTGCGCATGCCGGTTTACCGCAGGGCCATGCCGGTCGCCACCGTCGAGCAGCGCCGCGCCGCGTTTCTCGGCGTCGTGTCGTCCGCGATCCGGGTGGACGACCTGGTCGCAAGCCTGCTGGGCCGGCAGCTCGGGGGCGTATTCGACCTTGTCATCCGCGACCTCGGGTTGTCGGGCGCGGCCGCGCCGGTGGCCGCGCCCGCGCTGGTTTTCGACAGCGGCCGGGCGCTTGGCTTCACGGCGGTGCCGAAGAGCGGCGGTGCCGTGCTGGCCGAGGTGAAGACGCTCGACGTGGCGGGACGCACCTGGCAGCTTGATTTCAGCGCCCCCGCCATGTCGGCCCGGGGCACCGGCGGAATGCTTCCGCCGGTGATACTGATGGGCGGGCTGATCACGAGCCTGCTCCTGTTCTGGCTGGTATTGATGCTGTCGCTGGCGCGCGAGCGCGCGCTGAAGCTGGCGGAGCAGACGACGGCCGCGCGCGCGGCGGAAGGGTTGCGGGAGCAGCTCGCCTTCATCCAGCAGTTGATCGAGGCCGTGCCGCAGCCAATATTCTTCAAGGACGCGGAGGGACGCTACCTGGGCGTCAACAAGGCGTGGGAACGGTTTTTCGGCATTCCGCGCGAGCAGTTCATCGGAAAGTCCGTATTCGAGCTCTATCCCCACGACCAGGACCTCGCCCGGAGGCACCACGCCAAGGATCAGGACCTGTTTTCCAGTCCCGGCAGCCAGTCCTACGAGGCTGCGATCGTCGCGGCGGACCGGCGCGTGCACCACACCATCTACAACAAGGCGACGTTCAACCGGTCGGACGGCGCGGTCGCGGGGCTGATCGGAACCATCACCGACGTGACCGGGCTGAAGGAGGCCGAGGCGGCGTTGCGCGAGAGCGAGGCGCGGTTCCGCGACCTGACGGAGCTGTCCTCCGACTGGTACTGGGAGCAGGATGCCGATTTCCGTTTCACGCAGTTGTCCTCGAAAGTGCGCGAATTCAGCCTGGACGCGGCGGAGCACATCGGCAGGGCGCGCTGGGAGATGCCGATCATCGGCGTGACCGAGGACCAGTGGCAGGCCCACAGGGACCTGCTCGCCGCGCACCGCCCGTTCCAGGATTTCGTCTATCAGCGCCATGACGCCAACGGCATGCTGCGCACCATCAGCGCCAGCGGCAGGCCGATATTCGACGAGCAGGACGGCTTCAAAGGCTACCGCGGCACGGGCAAGGACATCACCGAGCAGAAGCGGGCCGAGGAACGCATCCGGCACATGGCGCACCACGACGCGCTGACCGGCCTGCCCAACCGCGCCCTGCTCCACGACCGCATCGGCCAGGCGATCGCCCAGGCGCAGCGCAACCCGCGGGTGCTTGCCCTGTTGTTCATCGACCTCGACCGCTTCAAGACCGTGAACGACTCCCTCGGGCACCAGGTCGGCGACCGCCTGCTGCAGGCCGTGGCGGAGCGGCTGGTGGCGTGCACGCGTGGGTCGGATACGATCGCCCGCATCGGCGGCGACGAGTTCGTGGTCGTGCTGGGCGATCTCAATCAGCCCGAAGACGCGCGGCACGTGGGGCAGAAAGTGCTCGATGCGCTGTCCGCGCCGGTGATGATCGACTCCCACGAGCTTCGGGTCACGCCCAGCGTCGGCATCTGCGCCTATCCCCACGACGGCGGCGACGTCGAGACGCTGATGCGCAACGCCGACACCGCGATGTATCACGCGAAGCAGATGGGCCGCAACAACTTCCAGTTCTTCACCCAGGCGATGAACGACGCGGCGCAGCAGCGCCTGCTGATGGAGAACGACCTGCGCCACGCCCTGGAGCGCGGGGAGTTCACGTTGCACTACCAGCCGCTGCTCGACCTCGAGAGCGATGTCATCGTCGGATTCGAAGCGCTGATCCGGTGGCCGCATCCGCAGCGGGGCATGATCCCGCCTATTCAGTTCATTCCGGTGGCCGAGGAGACCGGCCTCATCGTCCCGATCGGCGAATGGGTGCTGCGCCGGGCCTGCTCCCAGGGCCGCGCGTGGCACGATGCCGGCCACTCGCAGTTGCAGGTATCGGTCAACTGCTCGGCGCAGCAGTTCCAGCGCGAGGACTTCGTCGCGACCGTGCGGCGCATTCTGGGCGAAACCGGGCTGCCGCCGGGACGCCTTGACCTGGAGATCACGGAGAGCGTGATCGTCCAGCACTCGGAGGAAGTCATGGCCCGGTTCGAGGCGCTCGACGAGATGGACGTGCGCATCTCCATCGACGACTTCGGCACCGGCTATTCGAGTCTCTCCTACCTCAAGCGTTTCGCCATCCACCAGCTGAAGATCGACCAGTCGTTCGTGCGCGACATCAGCTCGGACCCGGACGACGCGGCCATCGTCAGCGCCATCATCGCCATTGCGCACAGCCTCGGCCTCGACGTGGTGGCGGAAGGGGTGGAAACGCCCGAGCAGCTGGCGTTCCTGAAGGCGCTGGGGTGCGCCCGGGCGCAGGGCTATTACTTCAGCAAGCCGCTGCCGGCGGAGGAGTTCACGCAACTGATACGCGGCTGGGGACAGCGCGCGCGCGCGGCGGTCGGCGCCTGAGACCGAACGGACGTGAGGGCGTGAGGGCGCGAGAGCGGGAGGTGGAAACCCCTCTCACGACCTCCCGTCATTTCGGCAGGGGATCACTTCGAGCCGGAAGGCGCGATGATCCCCGTGGTGGGCGAGCTGGGCGCGGCGGAGTAGAGCTTCTTCGGCATGCGGCCCGCGAGGAACGCCGCGCGGCCGGCTGCGACGGCCTTGTCCATCGCGGTGGCCATGAGGACCGGATTGCGCGCCGCGGCGACCGCGGTATTCATCAACACGCCGTCGCACCCGAGTTCCATGGCTACCGTGGCGTCGGATGCCGTCCCCACGCCGGCGTCCACGATCACCGGCGCCCTGGCGTTCTCGATGATGATCTGCAGGTTCCAGGGGTTGAGTATGCCCATGCCGGAGCCGATCAGCGAGGCGAGCGGCATCACCGCCACGCAGCCGATGTCCTCGAGCTGCTTCGCGATGATGGGGTCGTCCGAGGTGTAAACCATGACCTTGAACCCGTCCTTGACCAGGGTCCTCGCCGCGGCCAGGGTATCCACCACGTTGGGGTACAGCGTTTTCGGGTCGCCCAGCACCTCGAGCTTGACCAGCTCGTGGCCGTCGAGCAGCTCGCGCGCGAGGCGCAGCGTGCGCACCGCGTCATCGGCCGTGTAGCAGCCCGCGGTGTTGGGGAGCAGGGTGTACTTCGACGGCGGGAGGAAGTCGAGCAGGCTCGGCTCGCCCTTGTTCTGGCCGATGTTGGTGCGGCGGATCGCCACCGTGACGATCTCGGCGCCGCTCGCCTCCACCGCCGCCCGGGTCTCGGCGAAATCCTGGTACTTCCCGGTGCCGATCAGCAGCCGCGAGTTGTACGACTTGCCCGCGATCACCAGCGGGTCGAGATTTTCATGGGGTTTCATGTCATCCGCCGCCGACCGCGACCACGATCTCCAGCCGGTCGCCGTCGGTCAGCCTTTCGTTGGCATGCCGGCTGCGCGGAACGATCTCGCCGTTCCTTTCGAGCGCGACCCGCTTGCCGGCAAGCTCCAGCCGGTCGATCAGCTCCGCGCAGTTGAGCGGGGTGTCGAACTGGCGGCGCTCGCCGTTGATGGTGACCGAGATCATTGCCGGAATTGCCGCAGCATGCGTGAACAAGCATTTTCACGCGCCGCCGCGCCTTTGGCAACCGGCGCCACTATCCCTTAAAATTGCGGTCCGCGCGGGTGTAGTTCAATGGTAGAACGGCAGCTTCCCAAGCTGCATACGACGGTTCGATTCCGTTCACCCGCTCCAATAGCTTCGCCCGAAGGGCAAAGCCGGGGATGAGGGATCGCCGGCAGAGCCGGCGTCAGTTGGGCTGGATGCCGAGGTCCTTGATGACCTTGGCCCACGTGGCCATTTCCGCGCTGAAGAATTTCTCGAAATCAGCGGGCGGCCCGCCGACCACCTCGGTGCCGTCGCGCAGGAACTGTTCGCGCAGCCCGTTCAGCGCCGCGTTGATCTCGGTATTGATCCGCTTGAGGATCGGGCCGGGAATGCCGGCCGGCGCCATCATGCCCCACCAGCCCACGGACTCGAATCCAGGCAGCGTGTCGGCCACCGGCGGGACGTCCGGCAGCACCGGCGAGCGCTTCAGGCCGCCGGTCGCGACGACGCGCACCCGCCCGGCGCGCGCATGGGGTATGGTCGGCGGAAACGTGCCGAACATCCAGGTGGTCTCGCCGCTGATGAGCGCGACCGTCGCCGGTGCGCCGCCCTTGAAGGGAACGTGAATCATCTTTACTTTGGCCATCGAGCCGAGCAACGCGCCCGCAAGGTGCGTCGAGGCGCCGATGCCGCCGGAACCGTACGTGATTTCACCCGGGCGGGACTTCGCGAGCGCGATCAGCTGCTTGACGGACCTGACCGGCAGCGACGGATGGACCACGGCCAGGTTCGGCGCCTTTGCCAGGAGCAGGACCAGATCGAGATCCTTGTGCGGGTCGTAGGGGAGGGACCGGCGCAGCGTCGGATTGACCGCGTGGCTGGTCGATGCCATCAGCAGCGTGTAGCCGTCGGCGGGCGAACGGGCGGCGATCTCGGTGCCGATGACCGTGCCGCCGCCGGCCCGGTTGTCGACGATGACCTGCTGTCCGAGCCGTTCCGAGAGCTTGGCGCCGAGCGCGCGGGCGAGTATGTCGTTGGGCCCGCCCGCGGCGAACGGCACGATGATGCGGATCGGCCTGGCGGGGTAGCTCTGGGCGATCGCCGTGCCGGCGACCAGGCAGGCCGGCAGGATTACACCGCCCGCCACCGCGCGGACTGCCCGTGAAACTGCGCCGTCACTCAACATGGTTTCCTCCCTTATTACATGGTTTCGGGCATGAGTCCGGCCTATTTTACCGGCACGTCCCGGCTTTGACATGGCCGCTTACCGGTAAAATCAGCTACCTGCGCCTGCAACGGAGGACCGGACCATGAAATTCCTGAAATATGCGCTCCTCGCACTGGGCGGCCTGGTTATCGTGACCGGCGCGGTGCTCGCCTACGTGGCCGCGACATTCGACCCCAACCAGTACAAGCCGCGCATCGTCCAGGCGGTGCAGGAAAGGACGCAGCGCACGCTCCGGCTCGAAGGCGACATCGCGCTGTCGTTCTGGCCGAGCATCGGGGCAAGGATCGGAAAGGCGTCTCTGTCCGAGCGGGCGGGCGACAGGGAGTTCGCCGCGGTGGAGGAAGCGCGCGTGTCCCTCAAGCTGATGCCGCTGCTGTCGAAACAGGCGGTCGTGGACACGGTCCGGATCAAGGGGCTGCGCGCGAACGTCGTGCGGGCGAAAGACGGCAGCACCAACGCGGACGACCTCGCCGGCCCGCCGCCCGCAAAGGAGGCGCCGGCGGCGAGCGGCGCCGGGGCCGATTTCAAGGTCGACATCGCGGGCGTGGAGATCGAGGATGCCACCCTGCATTTCACCGACCAGGCGGCGGGAACGAAACTCACCCTTGCCAGGCTCGATCTCAAGACCGGCCGGATTGCGCCCGGTGTCCCGACCCGCGTCGAGCTCTCCGTCCACGCGCTGGGCGACAGGCCCAAATTCGATCTGCAGACGGCGCTCAAGACCCGGCTGACATTCGAACCCGGCGCGTCGCTGGCGCTGGACGATCTGACGCTTGACGCGACCGGCGTGGCCGCGGGCATCACGAACCTCGCGCTCAAGGCGGCGGGCAGCGCGATGGCCAACGTCAAGAACGGCGAGTTTACGGCCAGTAAACTCAACGTCGCGCTGACCGGCATGAGCGGGAAGGACGCGCTCGACATTGTGATCGAGGTGCCCAGGCTGACCCTGGCGGCCGACAAGGCGTCGGGTGACAAGATCGCGATCGAGGCGAAAGTCACCGGGCCGGACGGCGCGATCCATGCCGTCCTGATGCTGCCCGGCATCGAGGGGACCGCGCAGGCCTTCCGCTCGGGCGCGGCCAACCTCAACCTGGATGTGAAACGCGGCGATCTCGCGGTCAAGGCGAAGCTGGCGTCACCCGTGACGGGCAACGTCAAGGCGCGCCAGCTTGCCCTGCCGCAGCTCAGGGCGAGCATCGGCGCGAGCGGCCCCAACCTTCCGGGCAAGAGCATCGCCGGCGAGCTGGCCGGCAGCGCGACGGTGGACGGCGCCAGGCAAAGCGCGCAGGTAAAGCTGGCCGGGAAGATTTCGGACAGCAACATCAAGGCACTGGTGGGCGTGACCGGGTTCGCGCCGCCTGCATTCAAGTTCGACGTGGACGTGGATCGGCTCGACGTGGACCGCTATCTGCCGCCCAAATCTGCGGCCAGCGCCCCGGGTGCGGCATCCCCGAAACAGCCGGAGCGGCCATTCGACCTGACGGGACTGCGCGGCGTGCGCGCCAACGGAAGCCTGCGCGTCGGCACGTTCAAGGCCAACAACGTGAAGGCCTCGAACGTGCGGATGGACGTCAAGGCGAACGGCGGACGGGTGGACGTGAACCCGCTGACAGCGGGCTTTTATCAGGGCTCCCTGTCGAGCGTGGTCGCGGTCAACGCGGCGCCCGCCACGCCAACCTTCGCCGCGAAGCACAACCTGAGCGGCATCAATGTCGGGGCGTTCCTCAAGGATCTCGCCAACAACGACACGCTCGAGGGCAAGGGCAACCTGACGGTGGACGTGACTTCGCAGGGCGGCACCGTGAACGCGCTGAAAAAGGCGCTCAATGGCAAGGCCGCCGTGAAAATCGCCGACGGCGCGATCAAAGGCATCGACATCGCGGGCTCGATCCGCAGCGCCAAGGCCAGGCTCGGCTCGCTCAGGGGCGAGCAGTCGCAGCAGGCGGACAAGAGCCAGAAAACGGATTTCTCCGAGCTCACCGCGACGTTCCGGATCGCGAACGGCGTGGCGCGCAACAACGACCTGTCCCTCAAGTCCCCGCTGCTGAGGGCGGGCGGGGCGGGCGAGATCGACATCGGGGAGGACACCATCAACTATCTCGTCAAGGCATCGATCGTCGGCACGACCAAGGGACAGGGCGGCCGCGGGACGGACGAGCTGAAGGGCGTCACCGTGCCGGTCAAGGTCGCCGGCCCGCTGGGGGCGCCGTCGTACAAGCTCGATTTCAGCGCGATGGTCACCGATGCGGCGAAGCAGACGGTCGTCGAGCAGGTCCAGAAGCGCCTCGGCATTGGCGCGCCGGCGGGCGACGCGGCGAAGAAGGATGGCGCGGCGCCGGGCGGCAGCGTGGGGGACAGGCTCCGGGGCCTGTTCGGCCGGTAACTTTTCCATCTCCCGATCTCCCGATCTCCCGCACTCCCGGATGTTCAATATGAGCGCAGGCTTCGCCGCGAGAGTCATTGCCTGGCAGAGGAAGCACGGGCGGCACGACCTGCCGTGGCAGGGCACGCGCGACCCCTACGCCGTCTGGCTTTCCGAGATCATGCTGCAGCAGACGCAGGTGACGACGGTCATCCCGTACTACAACCGGTTCCTGGCGCGCCTTCCCGACGTGGCGGCGCTCGCGGCCACGCCGCTCGACGAGGTGATGCGGCTCTGGAGCGGGCTCGGGTACTACGCGCGCGCGCGCAACCTGCATCGCGCGGCGCAGGTCGTGATGAGCGCGCACGGCGGGCGCTTTCCGCGGCGCTTGGACGAGGTCGCGGCATTGCCGGGCGTGGGCCGCTCCACCGCCGCCGCGATTTGCGCGTTCGCATTTGGCCAGCGGCATGCGATCCTGGATGGAAACGTCAAGCGCGTGCTGGCCCGCGCCCGGGGCATCAAGGGATACCCCGGCGCGAGCAAGATCGCCGATCAGCTGTGGCGGGAGGCGGAGCGGCTGCTGCCCCGGCGCAATGTGGAGGCCTACACCCAGGGCCTGATGGACCTGGGCGCCACGGTGTGCACCCGGCGCAAGCCGCGCTGCGACGCCTGCCCGTTGCGCGGCGACTGCGTTGCCGTCCGCCGCGGCTGGGTCGGCAAGCTGCCGGCTCCGCGGCCGCGCAAGCCGCTTCCGCACAAGCGCACGGTCATGCTGGTACTGACCCGCGGCGGCGAGGTGCTGCTCGAGAAGCGGCCCCCCACCGGCGTCTGGGGCGGCATGTGGTGCCTGCCGGAAGCCGCGCGCCAGGCGGATATCGCGGCGACGTGTCTCAAGCGCTTCGGCGCGCGCGTGATCGAAATCGAGGCGCTGCCGCGCATCGCGCACGGCTTCACCCATTTCAGCCTCGATATCCGGCCCCTGCGGCTGCGGGTCTCGGCACTGGTGCCGAATGCCGCCGAGCCGGGCCTCGTGTGGCTGCCGCTCGAGGCGGCGCGCGGCGCGGCGATTCCCGCGCCGGTCAGGAAAATTCTCGCCGCGCTCTAGTCACGCTTCACCAGAGGTCGACGCGGCCTCCCGCGGCGCGAATCTTCTCCGCCCGCGCCTGGATGTAGCGCTGGAAGCTCGGCTGGGTGCGGTAGGCCCCGCTCGCGACGTAGTCGAGGCCCGAGGCGAGGTGAAAGGGCTTCAGGTAAGCCTCGATGCGAAATACCTCGGTTCCCTTCGCGTCGAAAAACACGATGGTCGGGGTGTACGCGACCTTCAATTCCCGCCCCCACTGCGCGGCGGAGAGCGATGCGCCGTGCGGCGTGACCAGCCGCTCCGTTCCGAACAGCTCGAGCCGCGCCACGTCGAACTTGCCGATCAAGGCCCGCACCGCGGGCGTGCCGAAGCCTTCCCGGTGCAGCTCGTCGCATGTGGAGCACTCTTTCTGCTCGAACAGCACGGCCAGCGGGCGCGCGGCGGGCCGGCGCGTGCGGTCGAGGGCGAGCGGCGCTTTCAGGAAAAACGGCTGGTCGTGAAGCCGGCCGCTCGCCGGCTCGCGCGCGTGGCGCTGCAGGTACGCTGAAAAGGCGGTCTTCCTCTCCTCTTTCCCGGCGACGTAGTCGAGCGCCGCGCGGAACTTGTGCGGCGGGTAGTAGCCGTTGAGGCGCAGCACCACCGCGCCGCCCTCGTCGAAGAACAGCAGCGTCGGCGTGTACTGCACCTTGAGGCGGGCGGCGAGCGCCTTCTCGCTCATCGTCCTGCCGTCGGTCCAGGTCACCTCCCGGTCGCCCCAGATATTCAGGGCGATCGCGTCGAAACGCCGGCGCGCCCGCTCGGCGATGTCTTTCTGCGCGAAGTTGACGCGCATCAGCTCGCGGCAGTACGGGCAGCCGTCCTGCCCGAAGTAGACCATCAGCCGCTTGCCGTCCTTCGCGGCGTCGCGAATGTCCTCGCGGAAATCGAGAAAGGTTTCCCGGAACCACGCCGGGATGTCGATCGCGTGCGCGCCGGGATTGAAGGCCTCGGGCGCGGCACCGGCGGCGGCGACTGGCGGCGACAGGGTGACCAGCAGCGCCGCGGCCAGGGCGCGCAAGCTGCGCCGAAACCGGCACCCATCACTCATCATGCGGTCAAGCCTTGCTTGACCAGAAGCCCGCGCAGCCGCTCGAGCCGCGCGCCGGCATCCGGCGCTTCGAGCAGCTCCTGTTTCACGCGCGCCTCGAGCGGCAGCAATTCGGCGAGCCGGTAGCCGATCCACGCGGCATCGTCCATGCCGAGCGGCGCCGGAAAGCGCTCGGCGCCGACCTTCTCGATGATCGCGGCGAGCACCTCGCGGCACAACGGGTCCACGGCGCCGGCGCCGGGCGGTATCGTCTCGACCACCGCCGAGATCAGGTGATTGGGGGCAACTTGCATCTCGCGAATGCGGAAGCGCTCGCCGCCGCGCGCGACCAGGTGAAACACGCCAAGCTGCGGCATGTCCCACTCCTCGATGGCGGCGAAACAGCCCACCGGCTCCGGCACCGCGGCGGTCCCGACTTCGCGCCCCTCGCGGATCAGGCAGACGCCGAACGGCCGGTTCTCGCGCAGGCAGGCCTTGGTCATCTCGATGTAACGCTGCTCGAACACCTTGAGCGGCAGCGTGCCGCCCGGGAACAGCACCGTGTTCAGCGGGAATATGTGGATCTCATTCACGCTTTTAATTCCCGGTGCCGGACCAGCACCCGCGCCCGGTCGCGGAGCAGGCCGGCGAGCGACTCGATGAGGTAAACGGAGCGGTGCTGCCCGCCGGTGCAGCCGATCGCGATGGTGAGATAGCTGCGGTTGTCGCGCTCGAACGCCGGCAGCCAGTCGGCCACGAAGCGCCGGATGTCTTCCAGCATCTTCCGCGTCGCCGGATCGGGGCCGAGGAATGCGATCACCGCCGGGTCGCGCCCGGTCAGGGGCTTCAGGCGCGGGTCATAGTTTGGATTGGGCAGGCAGCGCGCGTCGAACACGCAATCGGCGTCGAGCGGCAAGCCGTGCTTGAAGCCGAAGGACTCGAGCAACAGGGTCAGGCCGGCGGGCGGCAGTCCCACCAGGTCCTTGATCCAGTTGCGCAAGGTGTTGGGGCCGAGATCGCTGGTATCCACGCGGTGCGCGAGGTCGGCAAGGCCCGACAGCCGCTCGCGCTCGCGCCCGATGCACTCGGTCAGCGTGAGCTGTTCGTCCGACAGGGGATGGCGCCGCCGGGTCTCCGAGAAGCGCTTGATCAGCGTGTCGGCCTTGGCCTCGAGGAACAGCACCCGCACGTCGTGGCCCTGGCCGCGGAATTCCGCAAGCTGCCGCGGCAGGTCGCCAAGCGCCCCGGGGCTGCGGGTATCGATGCACAGGGCGACCCGCGCATGCTCGGTCGCCGCCAGAAACGCCACCGTCTGCGACAGCAGCTCGAGCGGGAGGTTGTCCACGTAGTAGTAGCCGCTGTCCTCGAGCACGTTGAGCGCCACGCTCTTGCCCGAGCCCGAGAGGCCGGTGATCAGGATCAGCTGCATTCACGACTCACGCTTTTTCATGCTTTCGGACTGGCGGGCGACGAATTCCTGCGTGCTGTCGAAGCCGCGCAGCTGGAGCACGTAGTTGCGCACCGCCGCCTCGGTCAGCACCGCGAGATTGCGTCCGGCGGCGACGGGTATCGTAACCCGGCGGATGTCGACGCCCATGATGCTCTCGGACCCGGCGTGGAGCGGCAGCCGCTCCAGCGGCGCGCTCTCGGCGGTGGGCCGCGCCAGGTGGACGATCAGCTTCACGTTCTTGCGGGGGCGCAGCGCCGCCTCGCCGAATATGGTGCGGATGTTGAGCACGCCGAGGCCCCTGACCTCGAGAAAATCCTTAAGGAGCGCCGGGCAGCGGCCTTCGACCGTGTCGGGGCCGATGCGGTAGAGCTCGACCACGTCGTCGGCGATCAAGCCGCTGCCGCGGCTGATCAATTCCAGCGCGAGCTCGCTCTTGCCGACACCCGAGTCCCCGGTGATGAGTACGCCCATGCCGAGCACGTCGAGCAGGACGCCATGGCTCGTGGTGCTCTCGGCCAGCGCCCGCGCGAGATAGGGCCGCAGCATCCACATCAGCTCGACGCTCGGCACCGGCGAGCGGAACAACGGGGTGTGCGTCGCGTCCGCGACCGCGGCGAGCGAGGCGGGGGCCCGCTCCACGCCGGCCACGACAAAACAGGCGAGCTCCTTGGTCGTGATCTGGGCCAGCACCTTGTGGCAGCTCGCGGTGTCGAGATTGGCGAGGTAGCCGACTTCCGAGGCGCCCAGCACCTGGATCAGGTTGGGGTGGATGAAGTTGAGGTGCCCGATCAGCCCCTGGGCGGAATCCCGGGTGAGCTCGCTGTTGAGCTCCTTGGCGCCGCCGTTGCGCCCGGCGACCCATTCCAGCCCGAGCTTCTCGCGGTTGTCCTCAAACAACCGGGCTATGCTGACCCGCGGCATGGGGCTGCCAGTTGGTAATCAGTAGGTGCAGATCCGGGGCGCCGGCAGCCGCCAGCAGCCGCTCGCGGAATGTCTTGTCGCTGAACATCTGCGCCAGCTCGGACAGGATCTGGAGATGCACGTCGGTGGCCCGGTCGGGCACCAGCAGCACGAAGATCAGGGCGACCGGCTGGCCGTCCGGGGCGTCGAACGGGATCGTTTGCTTCATGCGCACCAGCGCGCCGAGCGCTTCCTTCAGGCCCTTCACCCGGCCGTGCGGGATGGCGACGCCCTGGCCGAGGCCGGTGGAGCCCAGCTTTTCCCGCGCAAACAGGCTGTCGAACACCTGGCTGCGCGCGATCTGGTGATTGTTCTCGAACAGGAGCCCCACCTGCTCGAACACGCGCTTCTTGCTGCTCACGTCGAGATCGACGATGACGTTGGCGAGGGGCAGCAGCTTCGAGACCAGGTTCATGTCGGATGCTTGTCGTGGTTTCCGGAGCGTGGCGCGGCGGCCGGCGTCACCGGTCCGCCAGGTGCTTCAACGCGGCGCCGCCGTGACGGTGCGCCAGCGATTTTTCCTTGTGCTTGACGATGGTGCGGTCGAGCTTGTCCACCAGGCCGTCGATCGCGGCGTACAGATCGGCGGCCGCGCTTTCGCAGAAGATGTCCTTGCCGCGCAGGTGGACGCTGGCCTCGACCCGGCGCTCGAGCCGCTCCACCGACAGGATGATGTTGACGTCGATGACGTGGTCGAAATGGTGGGTGATGCGCTCGAGCTTGCTCGAGACGTAGCCCCGGATCGCGGGCGTGATCTCGAGGTGGTGCCCGGAAAGGTGCAGGTTCATAAGGGGCTCCTAGAGGCTCTTTCGCATACTGACCGGCAATATCTGCATGGATTCGCGGTACTTGGCCACGGTGCGGCGCGCGACCATGATGCCCTGTTGCGACAGGATCTCGGAAATCTGGCCGTCGGAGAGGGGCTTGCGGGCGTTTTCCGCCGACACCAGTTGCTTGATCAGGGCCCGGATCGCCGTGCTCGACGCCGCCCCCCCCGCCTCGGTGGTGACGTGGCTGCCGAAGAAGTACTTGAGCTCGAAAATACCGCGCGGCGTATGCATGAATTTCTGGGTGGTCACGCGCGACACCGTGGACTCGTGCAGATCGAGCGCCTCCGCGATCTCGCGCAGCACCAGCGGCCGCATCGCCACCTCGCCGTGCTCGAAAAAGTGCCGCTGGCGGTCGACGATGGCCTGCGATACGCGCAGGATCGTCTCGAAGCGCTGCTGCACGTTCTTGATCAGCCACTTCGCTTCCTGCAACTGGCTCGAGAGCTGCTGGGAACCGGCGTTGCGGTTGCGCTGCAGGATCTCCGCGTACATGCGGTTGATCCGCAGCCGCGGCATCGCGTCCGGGTTGAGCGCGGCGACCCACACGCCCTTCACCTTCTTCACGATGACGTCGGGCACGACGTAGCGGGTCTCTTCGGTGGAGAAGCTGCGGCCGGGCTTGGGATTCAGGCCCGTGATCAACTTCTGCACCGCGCGCAGCGCGGCATCCTCGCAGTGGAGCAGCTTCCGCAACCGGGCGAAATCGCGCGCCGCCAGCGTTTCGAGATGGTTCTTCACCGTATCCAGCGCCTCGGCGAGATGCGGCGTGGCCTTCGGTATCACGGCGAGCTGCAGCGCCAGGCATTCGCCGAGGTTGCGCGCGCCCACGCCGGCAGGCTCCAGGTTCTGGAGGTGCTTCAGCGCGATCTGCAGCTCGTCGAGCTCGACCCCCAGTTCCGGGGGCAGGATCGCCACCAGCTCGTCCAGGCTCTGCGTCAGGTAGCCGTCGTCGTCCAGCGAATCGATCAGCAACGTGACGAGCCTGCGGTCGCGCTCGGACAGATTGGTGAGCGAGAGCTGCGCAATCAGGTGGACGCGCAGCGTGGGGGCGTCCTCGGCGATCTGCTGGTATTCGCCGTCCTCGTTCTCGTCGCGATAGGCGGTGGACGGGCCGTCGTCAGCGGCACCGATGTCGGCACCGTCCGCGTCGGCCGGGGCGGCGTCGGGCGCGGGAGATTCCGGCGCGGGAGCGGCGTCGGCGCCGTGCGCGACGGGTTCCGCCGCCGCGACGGGTTGCTCGCGGATGCCTTCATCGCGCTCGAGCAGGGGGTTTTCCTGCAGGATGCGTTCCAGCTCCTGGTTCAACTCGAGCGTTGACAGCTGCAGCAGCCGGATCGACTGCTGCAGCTGCGGCGTCAGCGTGAGGTGCTGGGACAGCCGGAGCTGGAGGGAATGCTTCATGCCGTTGGGGGAAGGAAGAGTTGGGACGGCACTAGAGCCTGAAATGCTCACCCAGGTAGACCCTTCTTACACTTTCATTATAAACAATTTCCTCGGGCTTGCCGTAAGCGAGCACGGTGCCGTCGTTGATGATATAGGCGCGATCGCAGATGCCGAGAGTCTCTCTCACATTGTGGTCGGTGATGAGCACGCCGATGCCGCGAGTCTTGAGAAACCCTATGATTTTCTGGATGTCCAGCACGGCGATCGGATCGACCCCCGCAAACGGCTCATCGAGCAGGATGAAGCGCGGCTCGGTCGCCAGCGCGCGCGCGATTTCCACCCGGCGCCGCTCGCCGCCCGAGAGGCTGATCGCGGGATTCGCGTGCAAGTGCCCGATGGTGAGGTCGTGCAGCAGGCCGTCGAGCTTGTCGCGGATCGCATCGGGGTCCGAGTTGTAGAGTTCGAGCACGGCACGGACGTTCTCGGCGACGGTGAGGCGCCGGAAAATGGAGGCTTCCTGCGGCAGGTAGGAGAGGCCGAGCCGCGCGCGGCGGTGCATCGGCATATGGGTGAGGCGCGTGCTGTCGAGATGCAATTCGCCGCCGTCCATCGGGACCAGTCCCACCATCATGTAGAAGCAGGTGGTCTTGCCGGCGCCGTTGGGTCCCAGCAGCCCGATGACCTCGCCGCTGCGCACCTCCAGCGACACGTCCTTCACCACGACGCGCGAGCGGTAGCGCTTGTTGAGGCGGTCTGCGCGCAGCTCGTTACGCCGCGTGGCGGGCTCGCCGGCGGCGGAACCGGCCGTCGAGACGGGCGCGAACCCGGCGTCGTCCGCGACCTTATTTGATGCGGGTCCCGGCTTCTTCACGGGGCGCGGCGATCGATTCGGCGGGCTTGAGGCTCACGGGCGGGGCCGCCCCCGGCTTGTCCTTCGGCTTGGGTTGTATCACCGCTCGCACCCGTCCCTCGGGATTGTTGGGCGCCGCGGCCTTCGCGCCGCCCCCGGTGACCTGGAAAAATTCGGTTCTGGCGTCGTAGGAAATGGTGTTGCCGCGCACTTCGTCCGGCCCGCGCTTCAACTGGGCACGATCGAACATCCGCATCGTCTCGGCGCGGCCGTCGTATTCGATGCGCTCCGCCCAGCCCTCGACGTATTCGTCGTAGCCCTCGCGCTTCTGGCGGAAATAGGCGGGCTTGCCCCACGTCGTGCCGAGCCTGAACCCCTCCTTGTCCTGGCGCACCTCCATGCGATCGCCCCGGAGCTGCATCGTGCCCTGGGTGAGCAGGACGTTGCCCTCGAACAGGGCCGTCTGCCTGGCGTCGTCGATGGTGACGCGGTCGGCCTCCAGATTGACCGGCTTTTCGCGGTCGGCCCTCTCGGCGCGCAACGGGCCGGCAACGGCGAGCAGCGCGCAGCAGGCGAGCGCCCAGCGGGAAAGGAATCGATGCGTCGTTACGGCCATCACCGTCCGCCATCCTTCCGCGGCGTCCTGCCCGGTTCATAGGCTCCCCGCACGTTGGAGAGCAACTTGATGACGCGGGTCTCGCTGTTCAGTTCCAGGCCCATCGCCGTGACCGTCGTGGCCGCGTCGGTGATGGTGACCGTCCGGTCGGTCTGCGCGAGGTTGAGGTCGGGTATCACGTGCAAAAAAGCGGTGCGCACGACCAGCTCGCTCGTTTCGCGGTCGGCGGCACGCGTCACCCGGACGTCGTCCTGGAAATACACGTGCTCGCCGTTCGCCGACACGACCGCCTGGCTCGCCGTGATCGTCACCGACGCCTTCGCGGACCGGTAGCTCACGAACTTCGGGTTGGCCAGCACCGTGGTGTCATCGTCGGGATAATGCCTCATTTTGACCGCCGACAGCGTATAGCTTGCCGCGCCCGTCTCGCCCATGCGCACCGCCGACAGATTATCCACGATGTAGTCGGGATCGTGTCGGCTGCCGCCCAGCCCGCGCGCGGGCGGCTGCGCGACGCGGTCGAGCCAGAAAGTGAGCGCCGCCAGTATCCCGACGAGCAGCAACGGGGCGGCTACCGTCAGCCTGTCGCCCGTCATGACCGATCGCCCGGGGCCATGTCATGCGCCGCTAGACTGTCACTTCGCGGCATTTTCGGCAAGCCGCGCCGCCGCCGATCCCCGGGCATAGAGGATGAGCTCGCAAACCTCGCGCGCGGCGCCCCGCCCCCCGCGGGCGCGGGTAACGTAGTGCGCCTCGCGGCGAATCGGCGCCGGCGCATCGGCGACCGTCACGGCCAGCCCGCAGCGCTTCAGCACCGGCAGGTCCACCGCGTCGTCGCCCACAAAGGCGCAGGCGGCCGCCGCGACGCCGCAGCGGCCGAGCAGCTCCTGGAATGCCGCGAGCTTGTCCGCGACGCCCTGGAACAGCAGCTCGACGCCCAGGTTGCGCGCCCGCTCCTCGACGCAGCGGGAACTCCGGCTGGTGATGATGGCGATCGCCACGCCGCTGTCCTTGAGCATTTTCAGGCCGTGACCGTCGCGAACGTCGAACGCCTTCAGCTCCTCTCCGGAACCGGCGTAATAGAGCGCGCCGTCGGTCAGCACGCCATCGACGTCGAAAGCGGCTACGCGGATGTTTCTCGCCCGCTCGTAAACGTTCTTCATGTCAGCCACCATTCACGAGTCACCCGTCACAAGCCACGAACCACTGACCGAGGAAGCCAGCGGCTGACGAGGTCAGATGACCTTGGCACGGAACAAATCGTGCATATTCAGCGCGCCGGTCAGCTTCTGGTCCGCATCCACCACCAGCAGCTGGTTGACCTTGAAGCGCTCCATGATCTCGACCGCCTCGACGGCGAGCCGGTCGGGTCCGATGGTGCGCGGACCGCGCGTCATGACATCGGCGAGGCGGGCCGTTCGCAGGTCCACGCCCTTTTCCAGCCCGCGACGCAGGTCTCCATCCGTGAAAATGCCGATGACCCGCCCGCCGTCATCGAGGACCGCGGTCATGCCCATCCGGCCGCGGGACATCTCGAGCATGCCGTCCATCGCCATCGCCGTGTGCGCGATGCGCGGCGCGTCCCCGCCGGTGCGCATCACGTCGCGCACGTGGGTGAGGAGCCGCCGTCCCAGCGCACCGCCCGGGTGCGCGGCCGCGAACTCGTCGCGCGTGAAACCCTTCGCCTGCATCAGCGCCAGGGCGAGCGCATCGCCGAGCGCCAGCGCCGCCGTGGTGCTCGCGGTCGGCGCGAGATTGAGCGGGCACGCCTCCTTTTCCGCCCCGGCGTAGATGTGAACGTCGGCCTCGCGCGCGAGGGTGGACTGGTCATTGCCGGTCATCGCGACGAGCTTCGCGCCCTGGCGCTTCAGCAGCGGGATGATCGCCAGCAGTTCCTCGCTCTCTCCCGAGTTGGAGAGCGCGATCATCATGTCCTCGCGCGTCACCATGCCGAGATCGCCGTGGCTCGCTTCCGCCGGGTGGACGAAGAACGCCGGAGTGCCCGTGCTCGCGAGGGTGGAGGCGATCTTGCGCGCGATATGGCCCGACTTGCCGATGCCGCTCACCACCACGCGCCCGCGGCAGTTGAGGATCAGTTCCACGGCCTGCGTGAAGCGCTGATCGAGCTTGCCGATGAGATCGGAGATGGCCTTGGCTTCGATCTCCAGCACCTCGCGCGCCATGGCGAGCGCGGCGCTCTCCTTGGGCGCGCGGGCGGCGCTCCTGGATGCCGTCTTCATTGCGTGGAAAGTATAGCAGAATCACCTGCTTGTCCCGCGGTGCGCGCCTTGCAATTCACGTGCTATAAGGCATCATCCACTTGAATGACGAGTGACGAATGCAGTCGCCCCTTCAATCGGTATTGATACTTCTCGCCACCGCGGTGCTGGTCGTCGTGGTGTTCCGCTCGTTGCGGTTGCCGCCGATGCTCGGCTACCTCATCGTCGGGGTCGCGATCGGGCCCCATGCCCTGGGGTGGATTTCCGAGACGGCGGAAGCGCGCTGGCTGGCCGAGATCGGCGTGGTGTTCCTGATGTTCAGCATCGGCCTCGAATTCAGCCTGCCCCGTCTCGTCACCATGCGGCGCATCGTGTTCGGGCTCGGCGCCGCGCAGGTCCTGCTCACCCTGTTGATCGTGTGGGCGGTTGCCGCCGCGCTCGGTGCGAGATGGGAGACGGGCCTGATACTGGGCGGCGTGCTGGCGATGTCTTCGACCGCGATTCTCGCCAAGATGCTCGCGGAGCGCATGGAGCTCAACTCGCCCCACGGGCGGCAGATCATCGGCGTCCTGCTCGCCCAGGATATCGCGGTGGTGCCGCTGCTGATCCTCATCCCGGCGCTGACGGCCGGCGCGGAGGAGCTGGCGGTCGATCTGGGTCTCGCGCTCGCCAAGGCGCTGGTGGTGCTGGCGTTGATGCTGTTCCTCGGCCAGCGCCTGATGCGCGGCTGGTTTCACCTGGTGGCGAGACAGAAATCCAGCGAGCTCTTCGTGCTCAACGTGCTGCTGATCACGCTGGGCCTCGCGTGGCTCACCGAGATCGCGGGGCTGTCGCTCGCGCTCGGCGCGTTCGTCGCCGGCACGCTGATCTCGGAGACCGAATACCGCTACCAGGTGGAAACCGACATCAAGCCATTCCGCGACGTGCTGCTGGGGCTGTTCTTCGTGACCATCGGCATGCTGCTCGACCTGCGCGTGGTGCTCGACCAGGCGCTCTGGGTATTCCTGGTGCTCGCGGGCCTGCTGGGCTTGAAGGCGCTGCTGATCTTCGGCTTGAGCGTGGCGTTCGGGGCGGACACCTCGGTCGCGCTGCGCACCGGCCTCGCGCTGGCGGTCTGCGGCGAATTCGGCTTCGTGCTGCTCGCGCGCGCGGACAACCTCGCGCTGATCGGGCCGCAGGTCATGCAACCGATGCTGGCCGCGATGCTGCTGTCCATGCTGCTCGCGCCCCTGCTCGTCGAGCACGGCGCGACGCTCGCGCGCAGCTGGAGCCGGTCCGACTGGATGCACCGGGCGATGGAGCTGCACAACATCGCGGTGCAATCGATGGCAACGGACCAGCACGTCGTGGTCTGCGGCTACGGGCGCAGCGGGCAGAACCTGGCGCGGTTCCTGGAGCGGGAATCCATCCCTTTCATCGCGCTCGACGTGGACCCGCAGCGCATCCGGGAAGCGGCGGCGGCCGGCGAGAGCGTGGTGTTCGGGGACGCCGCGCGGCGCGAGGTGCTGGTCGCGGCGGGGCTGCTGCGCGCGAAAGCGCTTGCGATCACCTATTCGGACACCGCATCGGCGCTGAGGATACTGGGCCACGTGCAGGAGCTGCGGCCGGGATTGCCGGTCGTGGTGCGGACGGTGGACGACACGGATATCGACCGGCTCAAGGAGGCCGGCGCCGCGGAGGTCGTTGCCGAGATCATGGAGGGCAGCCTGATGCTGGCCTCGACCGCCCTCATGCTGCTCGGGGTGCCGCTCAACCGCGTGCTGCGGCGGATCCGCGAAACCCGCGAGCAGCGCTACAGCCTGTTCCGCGGCTTTTTCCGCGGCATCACGGACGAGATGGACGGCCAGGAGGAAGCCGTGCAGCCGCGGTTGCACTCGGTGATCGTCGCGCCCGGCGCGGCGGCAATCGGCCGGACGCTGGGCGACATCGGCCTGCAGAACCTCGACGTCGAGGTGACCGCGGTGCGCCGGCGCAACATCCGTGGTATCGCGCCCGAGCCGACCACGCGGGTCGAGGAGGGCGACGTGCTGGTGCTGCTCGGCGCCGAGAAGGACGTGGCGGCGGCCGAGATCAAGCTGATACAGGGCTGAAAACAAGAACGCCCGCCGAAGCGGGCGTTTGACATTGATTCGTGAATCCGGATTCTGATTAGAACAGGCTCGCCCCGCCGCAGTTGTTGCTGCCGTTGATGGCGTTCCAGGTGCCGGTTACCGCGATGGCGCTGGTGCATGCCGGTGAAGCGGCCGCGCCTTCGGTCGGCGCCGTGCCGCCGCCCGCATACAGGGAATTCTGGAAGCCGCCGGTGTACGGCAAACCGTCGTCGATCTTGCGGTCCACCTCGGCGATGATATCGACCGGAATCTGCGGACCGGTCTTCAGGTTGTGGCGATTGGAGCTGCCGGTGACGCCGCCGGTCTGGCCGTATACGGTATCGTAGACCAACTGCATGCGGATGCCGTAGGGGTTGTTCGGCGTCGTCGCGGTGGACTCGGCTGCCGCGCAGGTGTACGAGCCGTTCATGAAGCCGGCCTTGGACAGGTGATCCCACGCCAGAATATGTTCATTCGCCGCTGCCAGGATCCGGCCGTCGCCGTTGCCATTGCCGGAAGTGCCGCAGGTGACCACCGTGCCCACGCCCGCGATATTCGTCGTGGCAAGGGTATAGTCGCCCGGCAGCGCCTTGAAGCGGTCGAGAAAGCCGAAATAGGCGGCCTTGATCCCGTCCTGAGTGGATATCAGGTTGCGCACGCGCGCGCTGGTGATCAATTCCTGGCCTTTCAGCACGCCGCCCAGCAGCAGGCCGATAATCACGAGCACGATCGCGATCTCGATCAGGGTGAACCCGGCTTGTTGTTTACGCATGGTCAATTTCCTCAAAAAATCCCCGGTGGGGCCGAAGTCCGCAAGATGCGTACCAGTCAGGGTCCCGACCGTATGTCGCTGCCATCGTGACGTACATCAGTGTGAAAAATGTCACGTTTTGGGCCTTTGTGTACGCAAGCTTATGTAATTTCTGTATATTTTTGATATAAGCGGAGATAAGACTACGCCCGAGATTCTTGTACTTAGTGCTTGAAAACTAAGGGAATGTAGTCCAGGTCACTCATTCGACTGTCGGGTTTTCGACGGGAGTGACGATTTTCCATCGCCCTTGAGTTGCTTCAGCCTTTCAGTAAGAAAATGAAGCTCTTTCGGGTCGGTGACCTCACCGCTGGCGAGGAGACCCCCGAGCAACACCGTGGCGGCCTCCCGTTCACCCAGGTCCTCGAGGATGAAGATGCGCATCTGGCGGGCCCAGTTGGACGCCAGCCGCGCCTCGCGCGAGATGGCTTCGGCGTAGGACAACGCGAGGCGCCCGTCGTGGAGACGATGCTTGGCCATGATGGCGCAGTGGGCGAGCCAGCGCCAGCGCCGGTTCGGATCGCGATCGAATTGGAGGCGAACGAACGCGCACATGTGGCGTTGCTTCGCCTCATCCGGCACCTGGCTGTAGATCTGGGAGGCCATCATCAGCGGATACTGCCCGACCGCGTCAAGCGCGAGTATCGCCTCGAGCCATGTAGTAACCCGCGCGTAGTCGAGCTCGCGAAACGGGATGCTCACGCCCGGCTGGTTATCGAACGCCTGGAGGTAGAGCGTGAGGAGCTGGGCGAGCGCGATCGGCTCTCCCAAAGCCAGCGTCCGCAGCACTGCCGGCGATGCCGGCGCTCCCAGCGCTTCCGCCCGCGCACTCGGCTTGGGCTGCAGCGCCTGCCATCCAATCTGTAACGCCAGCGCCGCGGCGAGCAGCACGAGTACCGGTCGCGGTACCGTTCCAATCGCGCGTTCCATGCTTTTTTTCATTCGGTCCGGGTCCTATCTGCGTTCATCCGCGTTTATCCGCGGTTGCGTTAAAAGTTCTTCCGGTAGAGATCGAACATGGTCGCCGCGGCGAGCAGCGCGACGTACAGCGCGCTCAACCCCGCCAGCTGGGACAGGGCGCTCCATGACGCCGGTTCATTGACCAGCCAGGCGGTCTGCGTCCAGGCGTCGAACGACGGCATGACGAGCGCCAGGGTTTCGACCAGAAAATGGATCACTTGATGGGACAGCTCTTCCCCCCCGGACACGGGATTGGCGCTCATCAGCCGTATCGCCGTCAGAGAGCGGGCGAGCAGGTAGAAGCCCAGCAGGAAACTCGCGGCCGGGGTGAGCTGGTTGAAGGTGATGATGCAGAAGAGGGCCAGCGCGACGATGACGGCGAGCTCGAGGGCGAGAGAAGCTGCCCATTGCAGCATGGCCTGCGGTGCCGCGAGCAACGCGAGCGGGAGGGCGGCGGCGACGGCGATGAGCGCGCCGATCGCCAGGAATCCGGCGAGCTTGCCGAGGACCAAATGCGATCGCGGCAAATCGAGCGCCAGCAGCACGTCGAGGCCCTTGTCGTCGAATTCGCGCGTCACGCTCACGAGCACGTAGAGCCCCGCGATGAAAACGCAGGCGAGCCGCATGCTGGCGGCATAGAACCCCGCCTGCAGCCGCGCGCCCTCGGCAACGGATATGGCTTCGATGAAGAAGCTCGCCGCCAGGAGCGCGAGCAAGGTGACGAGCAGCAGGGCCGGCAGGCGGGTGCGCACCGCCTCCAGCAGCGTATAGCGCGCGATGGTCGCGATTCGGGAATCCATGCAACAATACCGGCCTGATGAAACAGTATAGCGAATGGCCCGGCCCGCAAGGCCGGGCGCGGAGCGTGCCATGAGCGTGGCGACGGCGGGCGCGCAGGGCCGCCTGGTCACGGCCCATCCGCAGTGGTGGCTCGGGCTGATGCTGCTCGCGCTGCACGCCGCCCTGGCCTGGGGCATAACCGAGTGGTGGTCGCGCGCTTTCCTGCTCGCGCAATTCGGCCTGTTCCTGATGTGGCAGCCGGTGTGGCGCGGCGAAGCCAACGTCGAGTCGCGCTATGCGTTCCTGGTGGTCATCGTCGGGTTCCTGCTGGCGGCGTGGAACAGCTGGTGGCTGATGGCGGTGTGGCTCGCGGTGCTGTTCGGGCTGATCGGCGGCTCGGTCCCCGGCATCTCCGAGCGGCGGCAGCGCCTGGTGTCGATGCTGGCGGCGCTGTACCTGCTGTCCATGCTGTTGATCTGGGTCGTGCCCCACCTTTTTCCCGGGCAGGCTTTCGAGGACGCGCTCACGCTGCTGGTGCAGTACGGCCTGCCGGCGCTGCCGATCGCCATTCTCCTGATCCGCGTCGAAGTGGGTCGCACGACGACACCGGTCGCGGTGGATCTCTTCTACAGCGTGATCCTGTTCCTGCTGGTCGCCGCGCTGGTGCTGGGCAGTTTCGTCGTGAAGCAGGTGAGCCACGGCAATTACCCGCTCGCGCTCGCCCAGACACTGTTCGCGATCGCGCTGCTGCTGATGGCCCTGTCGTGGCTGTGGAATCCCCACAGCAGCTTTGCCGGGCT
>MERD01000024.1:27545-38316 GCA_001771935.1 Betaproteobacteria bacterium RIFCSPLOWO2_02_FULL_67_26 | reverse complement strand
GCCGAGCAGGAGGTCCAGCCGCAACGCTTCCTCGCCCAGGCGCTGCAGCACATCCTGGACCTGCCGTGGGTGACGGGTCTGGAGTGGGAGACGCGCCTCGGCCAGGGCGAGATCGGCGTCAAGTCGGGCTACTCGGCGGAGTTCTGGTTCCACGACCTGCGGCTGAAGATCTACACGGAATGGTCGTTGTCGCCGGCGGTGCTGCTGCACCTGAAGCTGCTGACGCAGATGGTCGGCCACTTCTACGACGCCAAGCGCCGCGAGCAGGTCCAGCGCCAGAGCGCGTACACGCAGGCGATCTACGAGACCGGCGCGCGGCTCACCCACGACGTGAAGAACCTGCTGCAGTCGCTGCGCTCGCTGTGCGCGGCGGTGGAAACCAGCCGGGCCGACGAGGCGCAGGCCCTGCAGACGCTGATGCAGCGGCAACTGCCGCAGATCACCCAGCGCCTCAACGTGACGCTCGAGAAGCTGCGCTCGCCGGGGGAGGCTGACGTTACCCAGGCGGACGCGGCGGCGTGGTGGGCGGGGCTGATCCAGCGCCATACCGGGCGCAACATCCAGTTCCAGGTGGACGGGCCCGCGAAGGACCTGAAGCTGCCCGCGGAGCTCTTCGACAGCGTCGCCGACAACCTGATCGAGAACGCGCTCCACAAGTCAGCGGGCGCCGCCGCGCTGGAGGTCCGGGTCACCTTCTCGGCGGCGCGCGGCGGCACGCTAACGGTGTGCGACAACGGCGCCGCGATCGAGAAGAGCACGGCGGAACACCTCTTCGACGCGCCGGTGACGTCCCAGACCGGGCTCGGCGTGGGGCTCTACCATTCGGCGCGGCAGGCGGGCCAGCTCGGCTACCGGCTCGCGCTCGCCGCCAACCATCCGGGGACGGTGTGCTTCGTGCTGACGCGGGAGGGGGAGCGCCCCTGAAGGCACAAGGCAGAAGTCACAAGGCACAAGGCATAAGGCCGCTCATCCCACTTTTGCCTTTTGCCTTGTGACTTCTGCCTTGGTCCTCAGGGCAGCTTGCCGGCGGCGACCATGCGGTTCATCAAGACCGCCCGTGAGAGCCAGATGACCACGTCGTCGAACTCTCCCGCCGTGGTCCCCGCGGCGGTACGCTCGCGATAGACGAAGTCCTTGTCGTTGTCGCTGTTCTCGAGCTCGTCGGCGCTCGTTGGCGCCGTGTTCGCGGTATTGGTCAGGCTGTTGATGGCGCCCCAGCCGTTCTTGCCGTGTGAAAGTATGACGGCGACCGCGTTGTCGCTGGTGGACGGAATGACCAGGGTGGCGCAGGCCGTAGTGGCGCAGACGCGCAGCGCGCCGTTGACGATAGTGCCCAGGCTGAACATCAACGGAGATCGGCGCGCGTAGTTCTCGATCACGGCGTAGCGGTAGCGGTTGCCCCAGGGATCGACTGTTTCCGGTACGCCCAATGTCGCCCAGGGCACGTTTCCCACCACCATGGCCCCGTTGATGCTGGTGCAGAACGATCCGCTGAAATTCTCAATCCCGTCGTTGGAGCTCCCGCCGGAGGTCGCGTCCGGGCAGGGCAGGTAGCCGTTGACGGCGGCAAACCCGATCATCGCGTCCCGGATGTTCTCGAGCGCTTTCCGGGCAGTACCGACCTGGTTTTCCTCGACCCGGGTCTGCAGAGGCACCAGAACGCTGCCGAGGAGGAACCCGACGAGAGCAAGGGCGATCGCCACCTCGATCAGGCTGAATCCCGCTTGATCTCGGCCTCCCGCGCTCGGCGGCCTCGTCGCGGCCGGGGAAGCAGCCGGTGAGCGAGCGAGCAATGGGTCCGTGAACATTGGCAGGGCTACGGCAGCTTGCCGGCGACGACCATGCGGTTGAACAGGGTATACCGCGATACCCAGACTACAATGTCGTCAAACTCGCCTGCGGTCGTTCCGATTTCCGTTCGGGTGCGGTAGACGATGTTGCGGTCATTATTGTCATAGTTTTCCTGTTCGTCGGCGGCGGTCGCCAGTGTGTTTTGTGTCCCGGTGTTGAAATTGGTCGCGCCGTAACCGTTTTTCCCGTGCGACACGACAGCAAAAACGGCTGTAGTGCTGATGGTCGTGGTGCACGCCTGCGTCGTGCAAATGTATACGTCATTGCCGGCGGTGGACAAGGTAAAGGGCGTCGACGGGCTGCGACGCGCGAAAAGTTCGTTCACGCAGTAGGTAAAACGATTGCCCCATACGTCCGAGGTGCCCAGTCCGAGGTTTCCATGGGGCAACCTGCCGCACTTGATGCCGCTGGTGGGCGAGGTGCAAGCGCCGCTGGAAATGTTTTCGGTGCCATTCGTGCCGGTGTCGGGGCACGGCAAGTACCCGTTTACGGTGACGAACCCCACCAACGCGTCGCGTATTTCCTCCAGGGTCTTTTCGGCGTCGCTGACCTGGCGCTCCTCGACTTGAGTGGCGAGCGGGACCAGGATGCTGCCCACGAGCAGCGAGATGACCACGAGAACCACGGTCATCTCGATCAGGCTGAATCCGCGAGCTTCCCTAAAGCGTGTAAAGACGGTCTCTCGCATACGCGGTTGACGATGGAGTGTCGAACCAGGTGCCCATGTCCGAATTGCTGGAGTCGTCGACATAGGTGGGCCAGTCGGAATCGCCGGCCCAGGAGGTGATGGGGCGGCCGGTACCGGCAGGACCTGTTGTGATCAACACCACGCTCGTGCCGTACGTCCCGTTCACCGTCAGGTAGCTGCCGCTTTGCGATTCGCTCACAGGGCCGCCGATGGCATAGAAGAAAACCCACCACCAGCGGTTGGTCGTCAGCCACGTCGGGACGGTGATTCCGAGCGACCCCCATGTATGAGGCAATGCGCCCAGCAGCGGGACCCTGCCGGTGTCATAACCGTTGTTGCTGCTGCCGTCGCTGATATCCGCCCAGGGGTAGCAGTCGCAGAGCGGTCCGCCGCCGTCGCTGCTCGCGGTCTTGTAGCTCTGAAGGAGGGTCAGTATTTCCCGTGCGGCGCGTCTCTCGACCGGCGTCATCACGTCAGCCCCGTTGACCGCGAGTAGGCGGTCATTGAACGCGTCTGTAGCGATGCCGGTGACAAAGGTGGACGTGCCAATTCCGGTCTCGTTTCCACCCTCGAGGAAATGCGCGACCGTATTCTGGTTTGCAGCGCTTCGGTCCTGCGTGCCGACAGACTGACCCGCCGCAAATACGACGGCGATGATATCCGTCGCCGGACTAGTTCCGGTGATGACGAACATTCCCTTCGTATCGGAGTTCAGGGGGCAGCTTGATCCGCATGAGGGGTTCCGCGCAAATTCGGATGAGACCGCGTACCAGAGAGGCTCGCCGCTGCCGTCACGCAGGTCTGGCAAACCGAGCGTGCGCCACGGCAACCGTCCGATGTAGCTCGGGCAGTTCGTGGGAATCGGAGATTCTGCGCTTCCGTCATTGTCGGTGTCGGGGCAGGGCAGGGAACCGGGACGATTGGAATCTCCTGCGGCGTACCCGATCAATCCTGCTTTCGCCTGCGCCAGCGCGTCCTGGGTGATCTTGTCGGATGCTATGGTCTGTCGCGCCGTACCGAAAAAGCTGTAAAACACCGCGCCCAATCCGAGCGCGAGCGACACCACGGTCAACAATACGGCCTGCCCGCGCTGGCGGGTACGGGGCCGGGCGCGGCGGAGATCGGGTCGGGCGGTCATCGCGGCTTTCTTACTTCGCCGGACCTTCGGGCGCGCCGGTGGCGGGAGCAGGCTTGGCGCCAGCGGCCGACTGGGCGCGCAAGGATTCTTCCACGCGGTTCTGTATCCGTTCCTCGAGGTCGCGCTCGGCCCGCGCGGCCTCGGGCGAGGGCGGCTTGGCGCCTTTGGCCTCCGGCGCCGGCTTGGCGGCGGGCTTGGCCTCGGGCGCGGGGGCGGGCGGCTTGCGTGAGTACGGCTCCTCGACCGTGCCGGACAGCAGCTCGATGCTCTGGCCGACCTTGAGGTCCACGCCGCGGCCGGATTGCGGCAACTGCAGCGAGATGCCGCCGTCGGGCCGCACGCGGCCGACGACCACGCCGCCGCCGGGCTGCTCGTTCTCGTTCACCGCGCGGTTGTTGAGCCAGAACGTCGTCTTGCCGTCGCTGCGCCGCACCGTGCCGTCGAAAGTAATGGTTTGCGGCACCGGGGCGGCGGTGGCGACCTCCTCGGTCTTCTCGGTGGCGAGGGTCGTGCGCGCGCGCTGGGTGCGCGCGATATCGAGCGACGCGCGCTGCGCGGGCGTGAAGAACATCCGCCCCAGCGGCTCCGCCGCCGGTTTCGCCGCCGGCTTGGCGGCCGCCGCGGCGGGCGCCGGCGCCTGGGCCGCGACCTGTCCCGGCAGGGCGGCCGCCACCAACCCACCGGCAAGCGCCAACAGCTTCAAAAACCTTCTACCCATCACTCATCACCCATCACCCATCACGGTTTCTTCTGCTCGGCGCCCGCCCCGACCTTGGCGGTGATCCACGACAGCTCGCAGTCCGCGGTCACGTTCGGCTGGTAGCGGATCACGCCGCCGGTGTCTATGCGCCGCAGCAGGCACAGGTCGACGTTGAAGATGCCCCCGCCCTGGCGCGCCAGCGCGTTCAGGAACCGGACCAGGTCCTCCTCGTGCAGCAGCCGGAAGCGCAGCCGCATGACCGACTGGTTGAGCGTGATCTGCCCCGGGTTGAGTTCAGCGGCGTACTGAAAGCGCTTCTGGGTCGCAATCTGGTAGTCCACGCCGAACAGGTCCGCCTGCTGGTTGGCGAGGCGCAGGGCATCCAGCCAGTTGATGCGCTGCTCCTCGCCGACGAAGCCCGACCGTTCGAGCTGGCGGAAGCCGTCCAGGAAGCGGACGATGACGTCCTTTTCCTCGCCCGATTTCTGTAGCCGCGTGCGCGCCTCCTTGAGCTGGTTCTGCTGCTGGACGAGCTGCTGGCGCGCCGCCACCGTCATCCGGTCGGTGAAATAGATGGCCGCGGCGCCGGCCAGCAGCGCCGCCAACAGGACGATCAGCGGGATCCTCAGCGCCTGGAGGTCGGCCGCGTTCATGTGGCGGGCTTGAGCACCACCAGCAGCTTGAAATGGGCGGAGCCGCTCGCCTGCTCCGGGTTGTCGAGCGTGTTGCCGGAGAGGGACAGCGAGGGATCGACGTCGAGCGGCAGTTTCACGACCCGCGCCTCGGCGACCTCCGGCTCCTTGGACAAGCGGCCGGCGAAGCCGTTGATGGCGACGATAGCGCTGCGGAAGTCGCCCCGGAACGGCCGGATCTCGCCTTCGATCAGCGCGCTTTCCCTGCGCTGCGCCGAGGGCGTCTCGGCCGGCGGCGGCGCGCCGGGTGGTTGCGCGCCCGCGGCGCGCTTGCCCGCGCCCTCGGCTTCGATCTCCGTTGCGCCGTACTTCCACCCGAACTCCCTGATCACGACGGCGGGATTCGCTTCCAGCGCCCGGCTCACGAGCGTCATCATGCGCTGCGGCGTGTGCAGCGAGTCGCGGAGCTTTTGCGCGATCTCGACGGTCTTCTTCAGGTTTTCCGCCGAGGCCGGGGCCTGCGGAAACTGGCGCGTGATCTCGCTGTACTGGGCGGCGAGCTGCGAGGCCTGGCGCGCCGCGTCCTCCGCCTCCCCGCGCAGCATCATCATCTGGTAGAAGTTGACGCCGGTCCAGACCGCGGCTGCGGCGGCCAGCACGCCGCACCCGGCGTAAATGGAGCGGCGCGCCTGGTAGCGCCGGTAGCCGACCGTGACGTTCGCCGGCGCAAGGTTGGTCTGGGGCTCCTTGAGCCCGAGCAGGTGCAGGTAGATGACGTACGGCGAGGCGTCGAGCAGCGATTCGGCGAAACCGAGACGCGCGGCCAGGTCCTTCCGGCCGAGGCGCTCGCACGCGAGGCTCGGGTTCTCGCGCGTGACGCCGGTCGCCACCTCGGCCAGCTCGTCGCCGCGGTCGATCAGCACCACCGCCAGCTGCTCGTCGAGCGTCATGGTGCGCAGCGCGTGGAGGTAGAGCCGGGTGTTGGAAATCTCCTCCGCGAAGTAGCGGACGCGGTTCTCCGCCCGGCCGCTGTCCCCCCGCGTGAGCCGGCTCAGGCGGAACTGGCGGTCGCGGAAGAAGGTGAGCCGCAACCCGTTGGGATGCTGCGCCACCAGCAGCAGGTTGGTCGCCTTCACGTCGAGCTTGTCCGGCAGCGCTTCGCTCACCGTGGGCAGGAGGTGGATCCCGGCGACCGGCAGCTCGCGCGCGACGATCTCCTGCAGCCAGTCCCCGATCAGCTCGGGATTGGTCAGCGCGGCGAACAGGAAGCGGTCGTCGCGCCGCTTGCCGCTCTCCCGCCCGAGAAACGAAGCGGCCATGTACGGCGTGTTGCGGTAATGCTGCTTCAGCTTCCGGCCGACCATGTCGGCGCGGTCGCCCCCCGTGGCATGCGGCAGGGTTTCGAAGCGGTAATCCTCCTCGACCGCGTCCACCATGATATGGACCGGCACGTTGGAGAACTGCGCGAGATGCTGCTTGAAACCGGCCCGCCCGCCCGCATCGTCGGCGAACGTCTGGCACTCGACAATGCGGCGGCCGTGCCAGAACGCGACGATGGCGCCTTGCGTCGAAACGCCGATAAGCAACTTGTCAGCCATTTGAAGACCCGAAAGCGGCGCTGTGTTTACGACAAGGCGCGCTCATTCTGGTTCATGTATCGTCGCGGCGAATTTCGAATTCCGCCTTTTAAAACTTGATCTTACCTAACATATCATACACCGGTGACAGCACCGACCACATGATGAGGGCGAGGATGACGCCGAGCCCCATCGTGAGCGTCGGCTCCAGCATTTTCATCGCCTTGTCCACCGATTCGCGGATGTCCCGCGTGTAGAAGTAGTTGACGTTGCGCAACGCCGTGTCGAGCGCGCCGGTCGCCTCGCCGACCCGCAGCATGCGGATCACCAGCGGCGGGAATACGCCCAGGTTCCGGAACGTCTCGGTCAGGCTCTCCCCGGCGCTGATCTGCTGGCCGGCCCGCATCAGCCCGTCGGCGATCACCCGGTTGCCGACGATGTCCTCGCTGGTCTTCAGCGCATCGAGCACGGTGATGCCGGACTGGTACATGAGGGCGAAGAAACTGGCGAAGCGCGCCAGGATGATCTTCTGCAGGATCAAGCCGGTGATCGGCAGGCGCAGGATGGCGTAGTCCCACATGTAGGCCGCCCGCGGACTGCGATGGATCCAGGTGATCAGCGCGACCGCCGCCACGACCGGCACGCCGAACACGAACGGCCAGTAGGCGATGATGAAATTGGATGCGAAGATCAGCACCCTGGTCTGCACCGGCAGCGCGAGGCCCATGGTCTTCAGGAGCCCCGTGACCTGGGGCACGAGGTAGATGAGCAGGAACACCACGACCGCGCCGACCACGAACAGCACCATGGCGGGGTAGATCAGCAGCTTCTTGGTCTGCGACGCCAGCTCGTCCTGCCACTTGAGCGAGGCGGTCAGGCTCTCGAATACTTCGGCCAGCCGGCCCGACTGCTCGCCCGCGCGGACCAGGCTGGCGAAGACGCTGTCGAACACCTCGGGGTGCGACGCCATGCACTGCGAAAGCACCTTGCCGCCCTCCATGTCCTCGGTCATCACCGTGAGAATCTCGCGGAAGCGCGGGCTCTCCACCGAATCGCGCAGGTCGCGCAGGCCGTCGATCATCGGGATGCCGGAGCGGTACATCTGCTCCATGTCGAAGCAGAAGTTGATGAGGTCCTGGCGCGAGACCTTGCCGCCGGCGAGCGTGGACGCGCGGCGGTCCACCTGCTCGTAGGTGATGAGGTCGAGCCCCATCCGCCGCAGCCGCAGCTCGAGATCCACCTCGTTGACCGCGTCGAGGCCCCCGCGGGCGGGCCGGCCGGTCTTGTCTACGGCTTTGTACCGGTACGAAGGCACGCTAGCCGTAGCGCCCGGTGAGGTCGATCTCGCGCGCCACCTCGGCCAGGCTGGTCGTGCCGTCCACCACCCGCCGCATGCCCTCCTCGGCGAGCGAGCGGTAGCCCTTGGCCATCGCCGCCGCGCGCAGCTCCTTGGCGGTGGCGCGGCGCGCCACCAGCTCGTCGAGGTCGCCGTCCATCACCAGGATTTCCATGACGGTGGTGCGGCCCTTGTAGCCCTTGTTTTCGCACAGCTTGCAGCCGACCGAACGATGGAGAAAGGAAACCTGGTCCGCCGAAGGCCCGAGCAGCTGGCGCTCCTCGCGGGAGGGCGCGTAGGCTTCCTTGCACTGGGCGCACAGCACGCGCACCAGCCGCTGCGCGATCACGCCGATGATGTTGCCCGACATGATGTCGGGCTGGATGCCGATGTCGAGCAGCCGCGGGAAGGCGCCGAGCGCGGAGTTGGTGTGCAGCGTGGTGAACACCTGGTGGCCGGTCATCGCCGCGCGGAACGCCATCTCGGCGGTTTCCTTGTCGCGCACCTCGCCCACCAGGATGATGTCCGGGTCCTGGCGCATGATGGCGCGGATGCCGTCGGCGAAATCCATGCGGGCGACCTCGCTCACCGAGGTCTGGCGCATCAGCGTCAACGGGTACTCGACCGGGTCCTCGAGGGTCATGATGTTGACCGTCTCGTCGTTGACCTGCGCCAGCAGCGAGTAGAGCGTCGTGGTCTTGCCGCTGCCGGTGGGGCCGGTGACGATGAGGATGCCCTCGGGGCGCGCCAGCATGAGGTTGATCTTCTCCAGCGCGTCGTCGGCAAGCTGCATGCGGTCGAGCGAGATGATGGATTTCTCGCGGTCGAGCACGCGCAGCACGATGTTCTCGCCGTAGATGGTGGGCTGCGTCGAGACCCGGAAGTCCACCGGCCGGCCGTTCAGCGTCAGCGACAGGCGGCCGTCCTGCGGCGAGCGGGTTTCCGCGATATTCAGGCCGCTCACGACCTTGACCCGCACCGTGATCCCGGGCATGTAGGTCTTGTGGAGGCTCCTAACCGTTTCGAGCACGCCGTCGATGCGGTAACGGATGCGCATGAACGCGTACTCCGGCTCGAAATGGATGTCGGAGGAGCCGCGCTTCACCGCGTCCACGAGCAGCGCGTTGACGAGGCGCACCATCGGCTGGGTGTATTCGTCGCCTCCGCCCGCCGCCTGCAGGCTCTCGTAGTCGATCTCCCCGGTCTCGATTTCCTTGAGGATGCCGTCGACCGACAGCTCGTAGCCGTAGAAGTTGTCGATGTAGTCGCCGAGCTGGGCCTCGCTCGCGAGCAGCGTCTTGATCTCGACCTGGGAGCCGATCATGCCGCGCAGCTGGTCCATCGCGACGACGTTGAAGATCTCCGTGGTCGCGACGGTGAGGACGTGCTCCGCCGGGTCGTAGGCGATCGGCAGCACGCGGTTGCGCCGGGCGAAATCCTGATTGACGAGCTTCAGCGCCTCCGGGTCGGCCACCACCTGCGCCAGGTCGATGGATTCCTGCCCGATGGTCCGCGCCATGATGTCGCGGATGGCGCTTTCCGTGACGAAGCCCAGGCGCACCAGCAGGCGCCCGATCGGGACGTTGTTGTGGCGCTGCTCGGCGAGCGCGATCGAGAGCTGGTCGGTGGTGATCAGCCCCTGCTGCACCAGCAGTTCGCCCAGGCGCAGTTTCTTCCGTTGCTCGGCCATGAAGCTGGAACCTGTCTCAAAGACAAAAAATAGACAGGATTTACAAGATTAACAAGATTAAGGCCGCATCAAATCCTGTAAATCCTGTTAATCCTGTCTATTCGGGTCTGGTGTCCGGGTGTTCAGGTAATTTGAAAAGCGTTCTATTCTACCTGCTGGGCGAGCTGTCCGATGCGCTCCTGGACCACGGGGAGGTCGAAGTTGGCGCGGCCCTTGACGGCCGCGAGCTGCGCGGCGCGCCGGTAGTAGCCGAGCGCCAGCCTGGGCTGGCTCACGTGCTCGAGGCCGACCGCGAGGTTGTAGGCGTAGTCGGGATTGGCCGGCTCGAGATGGTGGGCCTGGAAGTAGGCTTGCTGCGCCGCCGCCCACAACGACTGGTCGGCGTACAGGTTGCCGAGCGTGAAATAAAGATAGGCCGACGGCTCGCGCGCGATCAACTGCTTCAGCTTCGATTCGGCGGCCAGGGGATCGGCGCGCCCGAGCAGCGCGATCAGCCCGCTTTGCGCCAGCGCATGCCGCGGGTCGAGTTCCAGTATCTGCAGGTAACGCCGCGCGGCTTCCTCGCCGTTCCCCTGCTGGCCCGCCGCCACGGCGAGTCCGAGCAGCGCTTCGATGTTCCTGGGCTCGGTACGCAGCAGCAGGCCGTAGAGGCGCTGCGCGGCGTTGGGGTCGCCCGCCTGCAGCGCGGCATAGGACTGCGCCAGCAACGGGTTCAGGACCGGCTCGGCGCTCCCGGGGCTGACGACGATGGTATTGCCGCGAGCGGCGGCCTCCTCCGGCGCGGAGGGCGGCGCTGCGGGCGGCGGCTTCGCGCCGGAGGAAGGCGTCGCAGAAGCGGCTTCGGCCGCCGCTTCCCTGAGCACTGTCTCGGTCGCCAGCGGCTCGCCGGGAGCGGGCACCGGGGGGGCCTGGACCGACGGCGGCGGCGGACCTTTGGCCGCGAGCGGCGGTTGCCCGACGAAAAACCCGGGATTGAATATCTGAAGGTAGACGTAGGCGCCGAAGCCGGCCGCAAAAATCCCGGCCAGGGTCCCGATCAGCATCACGGGATGCGCGCGCACGTAGGCGCCCACGCCACCCGCTGCCGGACGGCTCGCTGCCTGCGCCTGCAGGACGGTGGTGGCTTGCGCCTGCGCCGATTCGCGCGCGGGTGCGGCAG
>MERD01000024.1:7536-27518 GCA_001771935.1 Betaproteobacteria bacterium RIFCSPLOWO2_02_FULL_67_26 | reverse complement strand
TCGGCGCCGCGGCAGCGGGGGCGGGAATGGGTTCGAGCGCGAGCTCGGACTTGCCCGGCGCCGTTGCCGGCTCGGCCTGGGCTTCCCCCCGGTCCTTGGCGGCCTTTTCCAAGGCCTTCATCAACAGGCTCATCGCGCGGCGCCGGTCTGCTCGGGTGGCGGCGGGGGGGCCTCGGGTTTCGGCAGGAAGCGCTGGAAGAATTTCAACTCGTCGCTGTCGAGCGTCGGATTGGCGACAACGGTCGGACGCAGGAAGATCACCAGCTCGGTCTTGCTGACTTGCTCGTCGCGAAAAGCGAATAGATCGCCGATCCGCGGATCGCTGCCTATGATCGGCAGCTGGTCGCGGTTGCGCCGCGAGTCGTCCTGCATCAGTCCGCCGAGGATCACGGTCTGTCCGCTGCCGATTTGCAGCACCGATTCCATTTCACGCGTCTGTATTTGAGGGACCCGGTTCACTTGTCCCGCGTTGGCGAGGTCAGGATTGGGATCGTTCACGAACGGTGCGTTGGGCTGCAAGCGCGTGATGGTAGGCCGCACCGTCAGCGAAACGCGTCCGTCCTCGTTGATCTGCGGTGTTACCGCCATGACGACGCCTACCGCGACGGTCTTCGCCGCGGTGGTAGTTGTAGCTGGGACGATCGAACCACCTGCACCCACAACGGCCGGTGTCGTCTTTACATCGAAATAAACGATGTTGTCCACGACTTTGAGCAGCGCGGTCTGGTTGTTGAGCGTCATCATCTTGGGGCTGGAGAGCACGCGCGCGTTGCCAAACTCTTGGAGCAGTCTGACCGTGAGCTGGATGTCCTGCGGGCGCTGGTTGTTCTGGTTGTAGAACAGCGCGAAGAACGGCGCCACCGCGAGATTGCCGCCGAGCATCGCCTGGGTGAAGGCGATGCCGCCGCTCTGCGACACCCGCCCCCAGTCTATGCCGCCCTGGTAATTATTGGAGAGCTGCACTTCGACAATGGTGGCCTCGATCAGCACCTGGCGCTGCATGGCGTTGACGATGCTGTCGATGTGCTGTTGCACTAGCTGATGCTGTTTCTCGGTCGCGTTGATCGTAACTGTTCCGGAGATTCCATTGACCACGACATCGTCTTGCTGTTGTGGCGCAGAAACTACCGAAGCGACCAAACCTGGAGACAATGGGGATTGCGGCGAGCCGGGCGCTCCCTGACCTGCGCGACTCACAGCCTCCAATTGCTTGAGCCGGAGATCTTGGTCCTGCTTGTCCCGTGCCTGGCGCTCAGCCTTTGCTTCTGCGGTCAGGCTTTGTAGCCGCGTCGAATTGAGCAGGGAGCGAATGTTTTCCCCTAACTGCTTCCAGAAATCATTGTTCGAAGTGGTGGTTACCGTGGTAGTCGAGCCGCTGCTACTGCCGCCCGACGAACCGAGTTCGCCCGTGACGCCAACTGACGAGGTGGTATCGCGCGTCATGTTCACGTAGTTCACGCGGTAGGTTTTCACGTACGGCAGGTCGGGCGACACGATGAGGGTGTTGCCCTCGAGGCGGTAGCGCATGTTGACCTGCTTCGAGACGCGCTCGAGGATCGCGGGCAGCGTTTCGTTGATGGCGTTCAGGCTCACCAGGCCGGCGAGCCCGGGGTGGACGTCGATGTTCTGCTTGGTGTCGCGCGCGAGCGCCAGCAGCAGGTCTTTCACCGGCACTTCGTTGACGACCACGCTGTAGGTCTGCTGCTTTGCGGCCGGCTTGGGCGGCGGCAGGAACTCGCTCGTCCTCGCCGGCGGCGGTATGGCGCTTTGCGGCTCGGGTTTCGCCGGCGGAGCGCCGATGTGTCCTTCCGAGGTCGGGATATAGGGACTGAACTGCGCGCAACCGGATGCGACAAGGGCGCACGCCAGGGCGAGAGGCGCGCACGGAAAACGGATGGCTGGTGAGCGCGGCGTGGCCCGATTCGCTGCTGGTACCGCTCCGCCCCGCGCTACGGTCGGTCGCATCGCTTCCGTTCTTCCTTGGTCAAGCTTTGCCTCGCTCGTTTCTCTGCGCCGCCATCAGGAAGCCTGGTGCTGCCTGATCTCGGCGCGTATCCCTTGTACCGTGCGCAGCAGCGGCCGGTTCACCTTGAGCGATTCCGGCAGTTTATCAAGCGCCTCCCGCGCCGCGCGAGGATTGGTGTAGCTGCCGTACAAGACGGTGAGGGACGGCTTCTGCTTGGCCACGGTACGATACACAAAAATGCTATTGATTTCAATGAACTTTGCCAATGCGTTGAGTTGTTCCCGGAGTTGCTCCGGGTCGTTGGTGCCCATCAACTGGATGCTGTAGGTCGCGTGGGCCTCGGCCGCCAGCCAATCGCGCGTCGCGGCGAGCCTTGCCTCGAGTAGATCGGTCCGCTCGGCGGCAGCGCTCTTGTCGCCACCAACAGCCGGAGCACCGGATTTAATTCCAGGGTCGGAAACCGGTTCCGCGGTCGCTGCCGTGGCGGCGGCTGCCGGCGGCGTTGCCCGCGACCGGGCCGGGTCGCTGACGGCTGCATCCGGACGATCGGTTGCCGGAACCCGCGCCGCGGTGGCCGGGTCCTGGCCGGCATGCTGCAGCAGCGCGTAGATCGCTATGCCCAGTACCGCGCCGGCGCCCACCAGCGCCGCGCCGCTCCAAAGCTGGCGCGGCTCGACCCGGTGCGGCATCTGCTGGCTGAACTCGCTGTCGCGCACCGCGGCCTCGACGTGCTTTGGCTTGACGGTATGGGTGTTCTCCGAGAACGCCGCGAGCAGCGCCTTGTCGGCGATCAGGTTGACGCGCCGCGTCAGGCCCAGGGACGTGCGCGCAATGTGCTTTACCACCGAATTCGTGAAGAGATCCGGTCCGCGGTAGCCCGCCGCGCGCATGCGGAACATCAGGTACTCGCGAATCTCCCCCGGCGTCAGCGGCTCGAGCCGGAAGCTGTGGGTGATGCGCTCGCGCAGCTGGCGGATATTGGGCTGGCGCAGGTTGTCGTCGAGCTCCGGCTGGCCGAACAGCACGATCTGCAGCAGCTTGTCGTTGCGCGTCTCGAGGTTCGACAGCAGGCGGATCTCCTCCAGCGTCGCGATCGGCATGCTTTGCGATTCCTCGACGAACACCACCACGCGCTTGCCCTCGGCGCAGCGCGCGAGCAGGAAATCGTGCAGCGCCTGCATGACTTCGAGCCGGGGCGCGCCCCGGTCCACGTCGAGCTGCAGCTCGAACGCGATGGCGTGGACGATCTCCTCGGGCGAGACGCTGGGATTGGCGATGTAGACGGTCTCGATGTGGGCGGGCAGCCGCGTCGGCAGCATGTGGCACAGCATCGTCTTGCCGCTGCCGACCTCGCCGGTGACCTTGATGATGCCCTCGCCGTGGGTGATGGCGTAGATCAGCGCCTCCAGGATCGGCCCGCGGTTGCCGCCGCTGAAGAAGAACTCGGTGTTGGGCGTGATCTTGAACGGCGCCTGGCTCAGTCCGAAATGGCTGTAATACATCGCTCTCCTCCCCGGCGGCGCGCCCGGTGGAATGGATTCACTTCGCGGCCGGCCGCGGCGCCTTGGCCGCCGGCTCGGCCTGGCCGCCGTAGCCCTGCATCCTGCTGTAGAGCGTGGTGCGGTGGATGCCCAGCAGCTTGGCGGCCTGGGTCAGGTTGCCCTGGGTGATCATCAATGCCGCCTCGACGTAGCCGCGCTCCCACTGCGCGAGCGTGCTGTCGAGGCTGAAGTTCTTGTGCAATTGCAGGTGGCGCTTGGCCGCCTCCAGCACCGCCTTGAAATCCTGGCCCGAAGCGAGGCCCGGCAGCTCGACGTCGAGGCTTTCCGAGTCGAGTTCCGTCTGCAGCTCGCCCGCGCCGACCTTCTGCCCCGCGAACTTCGTGGTGAGGCGAATCACGATGTTGCGCAGTTCCCGCACGTTGCCGGGGAAGCTGTAGTCGAGCCAGGCATCCAACGCGGGCGCATCGAGTTCGAAGGGCTCGACACGTGCCTGGCGCGCGTAGAACTCGCGGAAATGGTCGAGCAGCATCCGTTTGTCATCGCCGAGATCGCGCAACGGCGGGACACCGATGGTGAACACCGAGAGGCGATGGTAGAGGTCGGCGCGGAAGCGCCCGGCGCGGATCTCCTGCCGCATGTCGCGGTTGGTGGCGGCCACCACGCGCGCGTTGGACACGCGGCTCTGGGTCTCGCCCACGCGCTGGTACTCGCCGTTCTCCAGAACGCGCAGGAGCTTGGCCTGCAGCTCGAGCGGCAACTCGCCGATCTCGTCGAGGAACAGGGTCGAGTCCTTGGCGTCCTCGAAGTAGCCCGCGCGCGAGGTGGTGGCGCCGGTAAAGGAGCCCTTGACGTAACCGAACAGCGTCGGCTCCACGAGATTCGGCGAAATCGCCGCGCAATTGAGCGCCAGAAACGGCCGCGCGGCGCGCTGGCTCATGCGGTGCAGGGAGCCGGCGACCAGCTCCTTGCCGCTGCCGGACTCGCCCTCGATCAGCACCGGGAAGGGCGCATTGGCGAACTGGGAGATCTGCTGCCTCAGCTTTTCGACCAGCATGCTCTTGCCCAGCAACCCGGTATCCGCGGCGGCGCCGAGCTCGGCCTCGCGCACTTCCAGCGCGCTGTTGAGCAGCTTCTTGAGCGTCTCCGGCTCGCACGGCTTGGCGACGAACTCGATGGCGCCCAGGGTGCGGGCGTGGCGGGCGTTCGCCTCGTCGCTCTGTCCCGACAGCACCACGATCTTGATGCCGGGAGAGTGCGCAATCAGCTCGCTGATCAGCCGGAACCCCTCGTCGGGACGGTGCGGCGTGGGCGGCAGGCCGAGGTCGATCAGGGCGAGTTGCGGCACGCGGTCGAGCTGCGTGAGCAGGCTTTTCACCCGCGCGCGGGAATCCGCGACGTAGACCGTGAAGTCCCGGCTCAGGACGAAATTGAGCGTGTCGGTGATCAGCGGATCGTCGTCGACGATCAGCAGATCGGGCTTGGTTTGCTCTGCCTGCTTCACCGCCACTCCGGATGCCCC
Source organism: Betaproteobacteria bacterium RIFCSPLOWO2_02_FULL_67_26 (assembly GCA_001771935.1). Taxonomy (GTDB): domain Bacteria; phylum Pseudomonadota; class Gammaproteobacteria; order Burkholderiales; family SG8-41; genus SG8-41. The sequence continues at coordinate 22,531 of MERD01000024.1, read as the reverse complement.
TCCCCGCGCGTTGAACTCAATTATAGTTCAAGGGGTTGCCGCCGTCGCGGCGTCCGCGGCTATGCACGCCAGAAACGCCTGCTCCAGGTCGCTGGCGCCGTAGCGGCCCGCCAGCTCCCGCGGGGTGCCGGCGAAGCGCAGCCGGCCGGCGTGCAGCACCGCCATGCGGTCGCACAGTTCCGCGACGTCGGCGAGCGCGTGGGAAGTGAAGAACACCGTGCGCCCGGCGCGCTGCAATGCTTTCAGCTCGAGTTTGAGCAGCGCGCGCGCCTTGGGGTCGAGCCCGCCGGCCGGCTCGTCCAGCACGTACAGGTCCTTGCCGGAGAGCAGGCACGCCGCCAGCCCCAGCTTCTGCGTCATGCCCTTGGAGAAGGTGCGCGCCGGGCGCTCGAGCGCCGAGAGCTCGAGGTCCAGCGCGCCGAACATGCGCGCCACCCGCGCCTCGTCGTATGACGTGCGGTAGAGCTCGAGCATGTACCGGATGAAATCGCGGCCGGTGAGATAGAACGGAGGATTGAAGCGCTCCGGCAGGTACGCGAGCCGGGCGCGCGCGGCGGTGGCCCGGTGCGGCACGGCAAAAATCTCGATCGCGCCGCCGTCCACGTCGCAGAAATCGAGCAGGCACTTGATGAGCGTGGTCTTGCCCGCGCCGTTGACGCCCACCAGCCCGAAAAACTCGCCCGGCCGCACGTCGAGCGAGAAATCAGCGAGCGCGGGCGCGCCGGCGTAGCGTTTCTCGACCCCGGCGAAGTGCAATGCGATGTCGCTCATATCCATTGGCTACGGTATCGCAATGGCGAAGCCGTCACAACTCACGCTTCTTCACGTTTGCGCAAGCACCGACGCGGCATCGTGCGTGCTGCGCCAGCCGAGCTCGACGGCGGCGCGCCGGCAATTCACGAGGAGCGTGCGGGTCAACCCTTCGATCCAGGCCGGGTCGCCGCCCCAACCGAACCCGCCCCGCGCGAGGCGCAATCCACCGCGCGCCGCAAAGGGCGGCAGCGGCACGGCGAGCCGATGGCGGCGCCTGGCGATTTCGCGGAGGTTGAAATTGTCCTCGACCGCCAGGTTGAAAGGGCCCCGCACTTCGCGGTCCAGCGCGAGCACGACGGCCCGCGCCGCATCGTCCTCGTGGACGCATTGGAGCAGGGGATGCGGTTCCGGCATGCTCACGTAGCACGGGAGGTTGAACAAGCGCCGCAATGCCGGCCGCGCATGCGGGCCGAGGACGAAGTGCGGACGGAACCGCACGCATTCGGGAAATTCGATCTCCAGCAATCTCTCGAGATGCGCCTGGTGGCGGGCGAAGACGAGTTGCGGCAACGGCTTGAGCGGCGCGGCCTCGGAGAGATGCACGCCGCTGCCGTAAACCGCCGCGCTCGACATGTGGACGAGCCGCTTCACGCCCGCGCGGCGCGCGGCATGGAATACCCTGTGGCCGCCGTTGACGTTGATATCGAACATTTCCGTCTCCGGCATCCCGCCGCCCAGCACGACCCCGGCGAGATGCACCAGCGCATCGTGGCCGGCAAGCAGGCTGTCGAGGCGCGGGTCGCGGATGTCGGCCACGGTCGCGCTGAACCGGGCATGCCCGAAACGGGGCGGGGCAATATCGAGGCCGGTGACCTGCTCGATTTCCGGACGGGCGCACAGCCGCGGCAGCAGCGCCGCGGCGAGATGCGAGCTCGAGCCGGTGACGAAAACTTTCACTGCGAAAATCATACACCGCCGTGCGCTCCATTCTCAGGCCGCAATCCTCGCTGCCGGATTCCAGGGCGCCGATCGTGCCCAATTCGCAATTGTTGCGCCGGGGTGGGTAGTTTAAAATTAGCGCCTTTTTCGGCTCCCGCGCGCGCGCCCGATGGAAAACCTCGTTGAAATCAAGGACGTCAACTTTGCGTACGACGTCCGCCCGGTGCTGAAGGGCATCAACATGACGGTGCCGCGCGGCAGGATCATCGCGATCATGGGGCTCTCGGGCTGCGGCAAGACGACTCTGCTGCGCATGATCGGCGGTGCGCTGAAACCCGCGAGCGGCACGGTGACGGTTGCCGGGCGCAGCATGAGCGAGCTCGGCCAGGACGCGCTTTACGAAATGCGGCGCAAGATGGGCATGCTCTACCAGTTCGGCGCGCTGTTCACCGACATCTCCGCGTTCGACAACGTCGCGTTCCAGATGCGCGAGCATTCCGATCTGCCGGAGGCCATGGTCGAGGACCTGGTGCTCATGAAATTGAACGCCGTGGGTCTGCGCGGCGCCCGGCACATGATGCCTTCCGAGCTCTCGGGCGGCATGGCGCGCCGCGTGGCGCTCGCGCGCGCCATCGCGCTCGACCCCATGCTCATCATGTACGACGAGCCCTTCACCGGGCTCGACCCGATCTCGATGGGCGTCATCAGCAACCTGGTCCGGCGGCTGAACGACGCGCTCGGCGCGACGTCCATCATCGTGACGCACGACGTGCAGGAATCGCTGAAGATCGTCGATTACGTCTATTTCATGTCGGACGGGGCCGTCGTCACCGAGGGCACGCCCGACGATATCCGGAACTCCCGCGCGCCGTTCGTGCACCAGTTCGTGTGGGGGGAGATGGACGGGCCGATGCCGTTCCACTACCCGGGCGAGCCGTATGCCGCGGACCTCCAGCTGGGGGCCGCCCGTGCTTGAACGCGGCGCCAATGCCTTTCGCATCGTCGGCCGCCGGGTCACCAACGGCGTGTGGCGGCTGGGTTACGCGAGCCGGTTCTTCCTGCTGACGCTCACGCGCTCCGCCCTCAGCTTCCGCCGCTTCCGCGGCCTGACGTTCCGCGAAATCTACTTTGCGGGCGTGCTGTCGCTTATCATCATCATTGTTTCGGGCCTGTTCGTGGGCATGGTGCTGGGGCTGCAGGGCTACGAGACGCTGCAGAAGTACGGATCGTCGGAAGCCGTCGGCACGCTGGTCGCGCTCTCGCTCGTGCGCGAGCTGGGCCCGGTGGTTTCGGCGCTGCTGTTCGCGAGCCGGGCGGGCTCCGCCATGACCGCGGAGATCGGCCTGATGAAGGCGACCGAGCAGATCTCCGCGATGGAGATGATGGCGGTGGACCCGATCGCGCGCGTGATCGGCCCGCGGTTCTGGGGCGGCGTGCTCTCGATGCCGCTGCTGGCCGCGATCTTCAGCGCGATGGGGGTGTTCGGCGGCTACCTGATCACGGTGGTCGTCATCGGAGTGGACGAAGGGGCGTTCTGGTCGCAGATGCAGAACGCAGTGGATTTCCGGCAAGATATCGTGAACGGGGTGATCAAGAGCGTGGTGTTCGGCGTGGCGGTCACCGCCATCGCGCTGTTCGAGGGCTACGACGCCCCGCCGACGGCCGAAGGCGTGTCGGGGGCGACGACGCGCACGGTCGTCACCTCCTCGCTCGCTATACTGGGGCTCGATTTCGTGCTCACGGCTTTCATGTTCAAGGGGATCTGAACGCATGGACAAGACCATACTCGACCTGTGGATCGGGATTTTCGTCACCCTGGGGATCGCGGCCCTGTTCGTGCTCGCGTTGAAGGTGGGCAACGCCAGCACGACGTTCAACACGGGCGCCACCTACCGGATTATCGCCGACTTCGACAACATCGGCGGGCTCAAGGTGCGCGCGCCGGTGAAAAGCGCGGGCGTCGTGGTCGGCCGCGTTGACGACATCCAGTTCGACAACAGGAAGTTCGTCGCCCGGGTTACGATGAACGTCGACCGGCGTTACGAGTTTCCGAAGGACACCTCGGTGTCCATCCTCACCTCGGGCCTGCTCGGCGAGCAGTACATCGGGCTCGAGGCGGGCGGCGACAGCGCCATGCTCAAGGACGGCGACGCGCTGAAGCTCACGCAGTCCGCGGTGGTGCTGGAGAAGCTGATCGGGCAGTTCCTGTATAACAAGGCGGCGGAAGGCGGGGCGAAGTAACATTTGGTGACGACTGGCGACTGACGAGTGATCCCATGATGAAGAATTTGCTGATGAGTTTGTTCGCGATGAGTTTGCTGGCGAGCGTGCCGGCGCCCGCGGCGGAGATGCCGGCGCCCGATGCGCTGGCGAAGAGCGTGACGGAGGACGTGCTGGTGGTGCTGCGCTCGGACAAGGACATCCAGGCGGGCGACGTGAGGAAGGTCGTGGACCTGGTCGAGAAAAGGGTGCTGCCCCATTTCAATTTTGTCCGCATGACGCGGCTTGCGGTGGGCGTGAACTGGCGGCAGGCGAGCCCCGAGCAGCAGAAATCGCTGGTCAACGAGTTCCGGACGTTGCTGGTGCACACGTACGCCGCGACGTTCGTGGCCTATCGCAACCAGACCATCGATATCCGGCCGCTGCGCATGGATGCCAAGGACACGGAAGTGGTGGTCAAGTCGCAGATCAACCAGCCCGGCGGGAAGCCCCTCACCGTGGATTACCGGATGGAAAAGACCGACGCGGGATGGAAGGTCTACGACGTGGTGGTGGCCGATCTCAGCCTGGTGCAGAACTACCGCGGCAGTTTCGAGACCGAGGTGCGCAAGGGCGGCATCGACGGGCTGATCAAGGCGCTCGTCGACAAGAACAAGCGGCTCGCATCCGGGCAGACGCAGGCCGCGAAGAAATGATCGAGTGCGACGGCGGCCGCTGCGCCGTGCGGGGGCCGATCACCATAGACAACGTGGTGTCGCTGCTCGCCGAGGGCAACGGGCTGTTCGCCGCCGCGCAAGCGACGGTCGATCTCGCCGCCGTCACGGAAGTGGATTCGTCGGCTTTGAGCCTGCTGCTCGAGTGGCGGCGCGAGGCGGGCCGCAACGGCCGCTCGATCCGCTACCTCAACCTCCCCGCCAACCTGCAGAGCCTCGCCAAGCTCTACGGCGTCACCGAGCTTCTGGGTGATGGGTAATGCGTAATAGGGACCGAATGGTCCCGGCAATCCAGGTCGAGAACGTCTCGAAGCACTACGGCACGTTGCAGGCGCTCGACGCGGTGAGCCTGACCGTCGAGCGGGGCGAGTTCTTCGGGCTGCTCGGGCCCAACGGCGCGGGCAAGACCACGCTGATCAGCATACTCGCCGGCCTGGCGCTGCCGTCGGGCGGGACCGCGCGCGTGATGGGCCACGATGTGGTGAGCCAGTATCGCGCCGCGCGGCGGGCGCTCGGCGTCGTGCCCCAGGAGCTCGTGTTCGACCCGTTCTTCACGGTGCGCGAGGCGCTGACCTTCCAGTCCGGGTATTTCGGCCTGCGCAACAATCACGAATGGATAGGCGAGGTGATGCACCACCTCGATCTCGACGGGAAGGCCGAGACCAACATGCGGTTGCTGTCCGGCGGCATGAAACGGCGGGTGCTGGTGGCGCAGGCGCTGGTGCACAAGCCGCCGGTGATCGTGCTCGACGAGCCGACCGCGGGGGTGGACGTCGAACTGCGGCAGACGCTGTGGCAGTTCATCCGCCGGCTGAACCACGGCGGCCATACCATCGTGCTCACGACCCACTACCTGGAGGAGGCGGAAGCGCTGTGCGGCCGCATCGCCATGCTCAAGCAGGGACGGGTCGTCGCGCTCGACACCAAGCAGAACCTGCTGCGCCTGCATTCGGGTTGCTACCTGGAGTTGCGGCTGGAACCGGACCGGCTGCCGGAGCGGCTCGAGCCGCTGGTCTCGCGGCGCCGGGAGGGCGGCTACCGGCTGGCCCTGGCCGATTACACCGAGGTCGAGCGCGTGATCGCCGAGCTGCGCGCGGCCGGGATCGCGATCCATGAGCTGGAAGTGATGCAACCGGATCTGGAGGAGATATTCGTCCAGATCATGAGAAAATCATGAACCCATCGCCCATCGCGGGGTTCTGGACGCTGTTCCAAAAGGAATGGCTGCGCTTCTGGAAGGTGAGCGTGCAGACCATACTCGCGCCGGTGCTGACGGCCCTGCTGTTCCTGGTGGTGTTCGCGCATTCGCTGCGCGGCCACGTCGAGGTCTTTCCCGGCGTCGACTACGCCGCGTTCCTGGTGCCGGGCCTGGCGATGATGTCGGTGCTGCAGAACGCCTTTGCCAACAGCGCCTCCAGCCTGATGCAGTCGAAGATGACCGGCAACATCATTTTCGTGCTGCTGCCGCCGTTCTCGCACCAGGAATTCTTCACCGCCTACCTCCTCGCCGCGGTCGCGCGCGGCCTGATCGTGGGCGCGGGCGTGTTCGCCGCCACCGTGTGGTTCGTCGACCTCCGTTTCGGCCACCCGCTGTGGGCGCTCGTTTTTGCCGCCGCCGGCAGCGGCGTGATGGGGGCGCTCGGCATCATCGCCGGCATACACTCCGACAAGGTGGACGAGCTCGCCGCGTTCCAGAATTTCATCATCCTGCCGCTCACCTTTCTCTCCGGCGTGTTCTATTCGATCCAGTCGCTGCCGCCGTTCTGGCAGGCGGCGTCGCACCTCAACCCGATCTTCTACATGGTGGACGGCTTCCGCTACGGCTTTTTCGGGGTGAGCGACGTTTCGCCGTGGCTCTCCCTGGCGATTGTGGCCGCGAGTTTTCTCGGCCTGTCATTTCTGACCCTGTGGCTGTTGCGCACCGGGTATAAACTCAGATCATGACCGATCCTGACCAGATCAAGAGCTGGATCGAGGGCGGCCTCGCCTGCGAGCACGTGGAGGTGCGGGGCGATGGCCACCATTTCGAAGCGGTAATCGTGAGCCCGGCATTCCGCGGCAAGTCGCGCGTGCAGCAGCATCAGCTGGTGTACTCGGCGCTCGGCGGCCGCATGGCCGGCGAGATCCACGCCTTGTCCATGATGACCTGGACGCCCGAGGACTGGGCCGCCCGCGGCCGGTAACCATGGACCGGCTCGTCATCGAAGGCGGCGCGCCGCTCGCCGGCGAGATCCGGGTTTCGGGCGCCAAGAACGCCGCCCTGCCGATCCTCACCGCGGCGCTGCTCACGGCGGAGCCGCTTACCGTCACCAACGTTCCTCACCTGCGCGACGTGACTACCATGCTCGGCCTGCTCGCGCAGATGGGCGTGGCGGTCTCGATGGACGAGAAGCTCGGCGTCGAGCTCACCGCGAAGCACATCGCCGAGCCCGTCGCGCCCTACGAGCTGGTGAAGACCATGCGCGCCTCGGTGCTGACGCTGGGCCCGCTTACGGCGCGCTGCGGAGAGGCGCGCGTGTCGCTGCCCGGCGGCTGCGCCATCGGGCTGCGGCCGGTGGACCAGCACATCAAGGGGCTGCAGGCCATGGGCGCGGAGCTGGCGATCGAGCACGGCTACATTTCGGTGCGCGCGAAGCGCCTGAGAGGCGCGCGCGTCTGCATGGATCTCGTCACCGTCACCGGCACCGAGAACATCATGATGGCCGCCACGCTCGCGGACGGCACGACGATCATCGAAAACGCCGCCCGCGAGCCGGAGGTGGTGGACCTGGCCGACTGCCTGAACGCCATGGGCGCCCGCGTGCGGGGCGCGGGCAGCGACGTGATCACGATCGAGGGCGTGGCGCGGCTGCACGGCGCGCGTCACCGCGTCATGCCGGACCGCATCGAAACCGGCACCTTCCTGGTTGCAGCCGCGGCCACCGGCGGCAGCCTGCGGCTGGTCGGCGCGCGGCCGGACATCCTCGACGCCGTTCTGGAGAAGCTGCGCGAGGCGGGCGCGCGCATCGAGACCGGGGAGGACTGGATCGCGCTCAGGACCAACGGCGCGCTGAACGCGGTCAACGTCCGCACCGCGCCGTACCCCGCGTTTCCCACCGATATGCAGGCGCAGTTCATGGCGCTGAACAGCGTCGCGCGCGGCACCGCGATCGTCACCGAGACCATCTTCGAGAACCGCTTCATGCACGTGCAGGAGCTGAAACGCCTCGGCGCCGACATCGAGGTGGAAGGCAACACCGCGGTGGTCAAGGGCGTGCCGCACCTCGACGGCGCGACCGTGATGGCGACGGATCTCCGCGCCTCGGCGAGCCTGGTGCTGGGCGGGCTCATCGCGCGCGGCGCGACCACGGTGGACCGCGTCTATCACCTCGACCGCGGCTACGAGCGGATCGAGGAGAAGCTCTCGCGCCTCGGCGCCCGGATCAAGCGCATCCGCTGATTTCCCGCCTTTGCTGTAAAATCCTGTTTTTATTGAATCATTCGGGTTGCCAGCGTGATCACTATCGCGCTCTCCAAGGGCCGCATTTACGACGAAACCGCGCCGCTGTTGAAGGCGGCGGGTATCGTCGTGCGCGACGATCCGGAGAAATCGCGCAAGCTGATCCTGCGCACCAACCGAGCCGACGTGCGGCTTCTCATCGTGCGCGCGACCGACGTGCCGACCTACGTGCAGTACGGCGCGGCGGACCTCGGCGTCGCCGGCAAGGACGTGCTCGACGAGCACGGCGGGCAGGGGCTGTACCAGCCGCTCGACCTGAAGATCGCGCGCTGCCGCATGGTGGTCGCGGCGCCGAACGGATTCGACTACGGCAAGGCGGTGCGCCAGGGCGCGCGATTGCGCGTCGCGACCAAGTACGTGCAGACCGCGCGCGAGCACTTCGCCGCCAAAGGCGTGCACGTGGATCTCATCAAGCTCTACGGCTCGATGGAGCTTGCGCCGCTCACCGGGCTCGCCGACGCGATCGTGGACCTGGTGAGCACCGGCAAGACGCTCAGGGCGAATCGCCTGAAGGCGGTCGAGGAGATCGCATCGCTCTCCGCGCGGCTGATCGTCAACCAGGCGGCCTTGAAGCTGAAGCGCCCCGCGATCCAGCCGTTGCTCGACGCCTTCGCGCGGGCGGCGCGATGATCCGGATCCGGCGTCTCGCCACCACGCAGCCCGATTTCGAAGCGCAGTTCGCGGCGCTGCTCGCGTTCGAGTCCGCGCAGGATCCGAAGGTGGATTCCGACGTCGCCGCCATGCTCGCCGATGTGAGGACGCGCGGCGATGCGGCGGTGCTCGAATACACGCGGCGCTTCGACCGCCTCGAGGCCGCCTCGGTCGCGGCTCTGGAGGTGCCGCGCGCCGAGCTCAAGCGAGCCCGCGATCACCTTCCCAAACCGAGACGCGCTGCGCTCGAAATGGCAGTGCGGCGCGTGCGTGCCTACCATCGAAAGCAGCTTGCGCGCTCCTGGCGCTATCGCGACGGCGAGGGCGCCGAGCTGGGCCAGCGCGTCACGGCGCTCGACCGCGTCGGCATCTACGTGCCGGGCGGGAAGGCGGCCTATCCGTCGTCGGTGATCATGAACGCCGTCCCGGCGAAAGTCGCCGGCGTGCGCGAGATCATCATGGTGGTGCCCGCGCCCGGCGGCGAGCGCAACGAACTCGTGCTCGGCGCGGCCGCGATCTGCGGCGTGGACCGCGTGTTCACCATCGGCGGCGCGCAGGCGGTCGCCGCGCTCGCCTACGGCACCGCGACGATACCCGCCGTGGACAAGATCGTCGGCCCGGGCAACGCCTACGTCGCGGCCGCCAAGCGGCGCGTGTTCGGCGTGGTCGGCATCGACATGGTCGCCGGCCCCTCCGAGGTGGCGGTGGTATGCGACGGCACCACCGATCCCGACTGGGTGGCAATGGATCTCTTCGCGCAGGCGGAGCACGACGAGCTCGCGCAGGCGATACTGATCGCGCCCGACGCGGCGTTCATCGAGGCCGTTGCCGCCAGCATGACGCGCCAGCTCGCCGCGATGCCCCGGCGCGACGTGATCGCGGCGGCGCTGTCCCGGCGCGGGGCGTTGATCCAGGTGCGCAATCTCAACGAGGCGTGCGCGCTGGTCAACCGCATGGCGCCGGAGCACCTCGAGCTGTCGGTCAGGAAGCCGGACGCGCTGCTGCCGAAGATCCGGCACGCCGGCGCGATCTTTCTCGGCAGCTACAGCTCGGAGGCGATCGGCGATTACTGCGCGGGACCGAATCACGTGCTGCCGACTTCGCGCACGGCGCGCTTCTCCTCGCCGCTCGGCGTCTACGACTTCCAGAAGCGCTCGAGCGTGATCCGCGTTTCGCGCAAGGCCGCCGCCAGGCTCGGCACGGTTGCCGCCGAACTCGCGCGCGGCGAGGGGCTGACCGCGCACGCGAAATCGGCTGAATACCGCATTAGGAAGTAATGCCGAAAACACCCGAAGACATCATCCGCGGCGAGATCCGGGCGCTGAAGGGCTACAACGTGCCGGACGCGACCGGCATGGTGAAGCTCGACGCGATGGAGAACCCGTACCCGTTGCCGCCCGAGCTGCGCGGCCGGCTCGCGCGGCTGATGGAGGACGCGTCGCTCAACCGTTATCCGGATTCAGCGGGGTCCCGGGTCAAGGCGCTGCTGCGCCGGGCATTTGAAGTGCCGGACGGCACGGAACTGCTGCTCGGCAACGGCTCCGACGAGCTGATCCAGGTCTCGATGATGGCGGTGGCGCGGCCGGGCGCGGTCGTGCTCGGCGTGGAGCCCTCGTTCGTCATGTTCCGCTTGATCGCGACCTTTGTGGGCGCGCGTTATGTCGGCGTGGACCTGCGCGAGGATTTCTCGATCGACATCGAACGCACGCTGGGCGCCATCGAGCAGCACCAGCCGCCTATCATCTTCATCACTTACCCCAACAATCCCACCGGCAACCTGTTCGATGCCGCCTTGATCGAGCGGATTATCGAGGCCGCTCCGGGGCTGGTGGTGGTCGACGAGGCCTATCACGCGTTCGCCTCCAGGAGCTTCCTGCCGCGCCTCCCGAGCCACCCCAACTTGCTGGTGACGCGCACGCTGTCCAAGCTGGGGCTCGCCGGCATCCGGCTCGGCGTGCTGGCCGGCGCCGGCAACTGGCTGGGCGAGATCGGCAAGGTGCGATTGCCGTATAATGTCAACACGCTCTCGCAGATCGTCGCATGCGAAATGTTGCAGCACGGCGACGTGTTGACAGATCAGGCCGCGGCCATCAAGCTAGAGCGTCGGCGCCTGTTGCAAAGGCTGCAGGAAATGCCGGGCGTGACGGCGTATCCCAGCGACGCCAACTTCATACTGTTCAGAATCAGACAAGCGGAGCGCGTTTTCGACGGATTGAAACAGCGCGGAGTGCTCATCAGGAGTCTCCACGGTTCTCATCGCCTGCTGGCGGATTGCCTGCGGGTGACGGTCGGCACACCGGACGAGAACACCGCCTTCCTCACCGCCTTGACCCAGACCCTCGAAGCTTGACCTCCCAGGCTTGCCCCACTCGCGTTAGCCCGTCGCGGCGTCAGCATGCCCATGCGTAAAGCCGAAGCCAGCCGCAACACCAACGAGACCCGGATCGGCGTCAAGCTGAACCTCGACGGCTCGGGAAAGAGCCGGATCGCCACGGGCGTGCCGTTCCTCGACCACATGCTGGAGCAGGTGGCGCGCCACGGCGTGTTCGACCTCGAGGTTTCGGCGAAAGGCGACCTGCATATCGACGCGCACCATACCGTCGAGGACGTGGGCATCGCGCTCGGGCAGGCGTTCGCCAAGGCGGTGGGGGACAAGAAAGGCGTGCGCCGCTACGGCCACGCCTACGTGCCGCTCGACGAGGCGCTGTCGCGGGCGGTCGTCGACCTCTCGGGGCGGCCCGGACTCGAGTATCACATCGAATTCACACGCGCGCGCATCGGCGAGTTCGACGTGGACCTGGTGCACGAGTTCTTCCAGGGCTTCGTCAACCATGCCCAGGTCACCTTGCACGTGGACAACCTGAAGGGCTCCAACGCGCACCACCAGGCGGAAACGGCGTTCAAGGCGGTCGCACGCGCCCTGCGCATGGCGGTCGAGCGCGACTCGCGAGTGAAGGACGTGCCGTCCACCAAGGGGAGCCTGTAGGCTTTGCCTGAGCCATGACGGACGTCGTGGTTGTCGATTACGGCATGGGTAACCTGCGCTCGGTCGCCAAGGCGATCGAGCACGTCGCCCCGCAGCTCAAGGTCACGGTGACCTGCGATGCGGCGCTGGTGACGCGCGCGGCCCGCGTCGTGTTCCCGGGCCAGGGCGCGATGCCGGACTGCATGCGCGAGATGGACGCGCGCGGGCTGCGCGGCGCAGTCCTGGAGGCCGCGCGGGGAAAGCCGTTCCTCGGCATCTGCATCGGACTGCAGATGCTGTTCGAGCGCAGCGACGAGGGCGACACCGCCGGCCTGGGCTTGCTGCCGGGCCGCGTGCGGAGATTCCCGGCGGACCGGATGGTGGACGGGCAGGGGGCAAGGCTCAAGGTGCCGCACATGGGCTGGAACGAAGTGCGCCAGACGGCCGCGCACCCGCTGTGGGAAGGCATCCCGCAAGGCAGCCGCTTTTACTTCGTGCACAGCTATTTCCCGGATCCGGGCGCACGCGATATCACGGCGGGGGAAACCGTGTACGGCGTGCCGTTCACCTGCGCGGTGGCGCGCGGCAACGTGTTCGCCGTGCAGTTTCACCCGGAAAAGAGCCAGGCGGCCGGACTCAGGCTGCTGGCGAATTTCGCCGGATGGCAACCCGCCACGCAGCGCGCGCAACACGATGCCGCGGCGTCGCCGGCCGCATGACGCCATGCTGATCATACCGGCGATCGATCTCAAGGACGGCAAGTGCGTGCGCCTGAAGCAGGGCGCGATGGACAAGGTCACCGTGTTCTCCGACGAGCCCGCCGCGATGGCCGAGCAGTGGCTCAAGCTGGGCGCGCGGCGGCTGCACGTCATCGACCTGAACGGCGCAGCCGCGGGCCGCCCGAAGAACGAGCAGGCCATCAAGGCGATCACCGAGGCGGTGGGCGGAAAGCTGCCGATCCAGCTCGGCGGCGGCATTCGCGACCTCGACACCATCGAAAAGCTGCTCGACTCCGGAGTGGGCTACGTCATCATCGGCACGGCGGCGGTCAAGACGCCCGGGTTCCTGCACGAGGCGTGCACCGCGTTCCCGGGCCACGTGCTGGTTGCGCTCGACGCCAAGGACGGCAAGGTCGCCGTCGACGGCTGGTCGAAGATGACGGGGCACGAGGTGGCGGACCTCGCGAAGAAGTTCCAGGACTACGGCGTGGAGGCGGTCATCTACACCGACATCGGGCGCGACGGCATGCTGACCGGCGTCAACATCGCCGCGACCGTGGCGCTGGCGCGCAGCCTCACGGTGCCGGTCATCGCGAGCGGCGGCATCAACGGGCTGGATGACATCAAGGCGCTGTGCGCGGTCGAGCCCGAGGGCATTACCGGCGCCGTCACCGGACGCGCCATCTATGAGGGCAAGCTCGACTTCGCGGCGGCCCAGAAGCTCGCCGACCAGCTTTCGAAGAAAAGTGAATCGTGAACAGTGAACAGTGAATCGAAAGGCGGCGTCGCCGAGCGTCCGCTCACCGGTCACCATTCAACGTTCACGGTTTCATAATGGGCCTGGCGAAGCGCATCATTCCCTGCCTCGACGTCACCGCCGGACGCGTGGTGAAGGGGATCAATTTCGTCGGCTTGCGCGATGCCGGCGATCCGGTCGAGGTCGCGCGGCGCTACGACGAGCAAGGCGCCGACGAGCTGACCTTTCTCGATATCACGGCAAGCAGCGACGGGCGCGATCTGATCGTGAGCGTGGTGGAAGCGGTGGCGGCACAGGTGTTCATCCCGTTGACGGTGGGCGGCGGCGTGCGCGCGGTCGAGGACGTGCGGCGGCTGCTCAATGCCGGCGCCGACAAGGTGAGCATCAATACCGCAGCAGTACAGAACCCGCGGCTGGTGGAAGAGGCGAGCGCGCGCTACGGCTCGCAATGCATCGTGGTGGCGGTGGATGCGAAGCGCGCGCCGGGGCCCGGCGCGGCGCGCTGGGAGGTGTACACCCACGGCGGGCGCAAGCCGGCCGGGCTCGATGCGGTGGAGTGGGGCCGCAGGATGGAAGCCGCCGGCGCCGGGGAGATCCTGCTCACCAGCATGGACCGCGACGGCACCCGCAGCGGTTTCGATCTCGAGCTTACCCGCGCGTTTTCCGACGCGCTTTCCATCCCGGTGATCGCGAGCGGCGGGGTGGGCAGCCTGGCTCACCTGGCAGAGGGCGTCCTCCAGGGTCGCGCCGACGCGGTGCTCGCCGCGAGCGTCTTCCACTACGGCGAATACACCGTGCGCCAGGCGAAGGAATACATGGCGCAGCGGGGCATCGAGGTTCGATTGTGAGCAGTGAGGAGTAAAATCTCGAAGCCATGAACGAGGACTGGCTCGACAAAGTTAGGTGGGCGCAGGACGGCCTGGTGCCGGCGGTGGCGCAGGAAGCCGGGAGCGGTCGCGTGCTGACCGTGGCCTGGATGAATCGCGAGGCGCTCGGGAAGACCGTGCAAACCGGCGAGGCCCACTACTGGTCGCGCTCGCGCGGCAGGCTGTGGCGCAAGGGCGAGGCGTCCGGGCACGTGCAGAGCGTCAAGTCGGTGCGCCTCGACTGCGACGAGGACGTGATCCTGCTGGAAGTGGAGCAGGCGGGCGGCATCGCCTGCCATACCGGGCGGCACAGCTGCTTCTTCCAGAGGCTCGAGGGCGGCCGCTGGGTGATCACCGATCCCGTCCTCAAGGACCCGGCGGACATTTACAAGGGCGCGCGGCGATGATCAAGCAGGAAATCCTGCAGCGGCTGGGAAGAGTGATCGCCGCGCGCAAGCGGGACGACCCCTCGGCGTCCTACGTGGCGAGCCTGTTCGCGAAAGGCGAGGACGAGATACTGAAGAAGCTCTCGGAAGAGGCCGCGGAAACAGTGCTGGCCTCCAAGGGCGGTGATAAACTGCACATCGTACGCGAGACGGCGGACCTGTGGTTTCACAGCATGGTGCTGCTGGCGTGGCACGGCCTCGCGCCCGAGGACGTGCTCGCCGAGTTGCGGCGCCGCGAGGGCATTTCCGGCATGGACGAGAAGAAATCCCGCAGGTGAGCGGGGTTTCCAAGGAGAAAGCGCATGGGCTCATTCAGCATCTGGCACTGGCTGATCGTGCTGCTGGTGGTGGTCCTGATCTTCGGCACCAAGAAACTGCGCAACATCGGCGCCGACCTCGGCGGCGCAGTGAAGGGCTTCAAGGACGGCATGAAACCCGAGGACGACAAGTCCGCCCAGGCGAAGGCC
>MERD01000024.1:5549-7529 GCA_001771935.1 Betaproteobacteria bacterium RIFCSPLOWO2_02_FULL_67_26 | reverse complement strand
CGCCCACCACCGGCCAGACCATCGAGGGCGAGGCCAAGAAGGAAACGCCGAAGGCGTGAAGCGGGAGGCGGTCCTCCTCTCCCATGTTCGACATCGGTTTCTCCGAACTGCTGGTGATCGGGATCGTGGCGCTGATCGTGATCGGCCCGCAGCGGCTGCCGCAAGTCGCGCGCACGCTGGGACACCTGTTCGGCCGCATGCAGCGCTACGTGAACGACGTCAAGGCCGACATCGCGCGCGAGATGGAGGTGGCGGAGCTGAAGAAGCTGCAGACGACCATCGAGGATGCGGCCGGCGCTTTCCAGAGCTCGGTGAGCAAGGAAGTCAACGAAACCGAGAGCGAGCTCAACAAGCTGGCGCAGGCCGCGCAGCCGGAGCCCGGTCCGTACGCTGAGCCCGCCCCGGCGCCACCCGCTCCCGCCGCCGGGCCCGCCTCGCCGCCGCTCGATCCCGCGCTCGATCCGAACGCCCGGCCGCCCGCGCAAAAGCAGGCGTGACAGAAGACACCTTCATCTCCCACCTGATCGAGCTGCGCGACCGGCTGCTGCGCGCGCTGATCGCGGTGGGGCTGATTTTCCTGGTCCTGTTCCCGTTCGCCTCCGAGCTCTACGACCTGCTGGCGTCCCCGATGCTGCGCACGCTGCCGGAAGGCTCGAAGATGATCGCCACCGGCGTGGTATCGCCGTTCCTGATCCCGGTCAAGGTCGCCGCCATGGTGGCCTTCGCGCTGGCGCTGCCGTACGTGCTCTACCAGGCCTGGGCGTTCGTCGCGCCCGGCCTTTACGCCCACGAGAAGCGGCTGGTGATGCCGCTGGTGGTGGCGAGCACGGTGCTGTTCTTCGCGGGCGTGGCGTTCTGCTACTTCTTCGTGTTCGGGGTGGTGTTCGACTTCGTCTACACGATCGCGCCCAAGAGCATCTCGGTTGCGCCCGACATCGAGAACTACCTGAATTTCGTGCTCACCCTCTTCCTCGCGTTCGGGGTGACCTTCGAGGTGCCGATCGCGGTGCTGATCCTGGTCCGCATGGGTGCGGTCACGATCGAGCAGCTCACGAGCATCCGGCCGTACTTCGTCGTGGGCGCGTTCGTGGTCGCGGCGATCGTCACGCCCCCGGACGTGATCTCGCAGCTGCTGCTCGCGATCCCGATGTGCCTGCTCTACGAGGTGGGGATCGTCGCGGCGCGGATTTTCGGCAAGCCGGCGCGCTCCCCGGGCGAGGAAGAGAAAGCGCCGGAAGCAGGGCAAGAACGCGGGCCCTAGCCCCTACTGTTTCCGCTGCGGCGGCCGCGGGCGCCGGCCGACGGTCACGGTCAGTTCCTCGTCGCCCTGGCTGCGCGCGACTTTGAGCCGGGCCTGCTCGCCCGGCTGCAGTACCGCGATCATGTTGAGCATCCCGGTGGTGTCGCTGACCGGCTTGCCGTTGATGGCGAGCAGGACGTCGCCCAGCTTCAGTCCCGCCTTGTCGGCGGGCCCACCGCGCTCCACGTGGGTGATCAGCACGCCCCCTGTGACGCTCAGCTTGAACGACTCGGCAAGCTCGCGGGTGATGTCCTGCACCCCGACGCCGATCCAGCCGCGCGTCACCGAGCCCTTCTGGACGATCTGCTCCATCACTTGCCGGGCGATCGAGACGGGAATCGCGTAGCCGATGCCCATCGAGACCCCGGTCTGGGAATAGATCGCGGTGTTGATGCCCACCAGGTTGCCGGCCGCGTCCACCAGCGCGCCGCCCGAATTTCCGGGATGGATCGACGCGTCGGTCTGGATGAAGTTCTCGAAGGTGGTGATACCGAGCTGGCTGCGCCCCAGGCCGCTGACGATCCCGAGCGTGACGGTCTGGCCGATGCCGAACGGGTTGCCGATCGCCAGCACGATGTCCCCGACCCGCAAGGGCTCCGCCTTGGCGAAAGTGATCGCCGGCAGCTTCTGCAGCTCGATCTTGAGGACGGCCAGGTCGGTTTCGGGGTCGGTGCCGACCA
>MERD01000024.1:0-5542 GCA_001771935.1 Betaproteobacteria bacterium RIFCSPLOWO2_02_FULL_67_26 | reverse complement strand
AGGACGGCCAGGTCGGTTTCGGGGTCGGTGCCGACCACGCGTGCCTTGACCTTGCGCGAGTCGGCGAGCGCCACCTCGATTTCGTCCACCGATTCGATCACGTGATGGTTGGTGAGGACGTAGCCCTGCTCGCTCACGATCACGCCCGAGCCCAGGCCCTCGCGGCGCTGCGGCCCCGATTCCACCTGCTCGCCGAAGAAATACCGGAACAGGGGGTCGTCCGTGAACGGGTGGCGCGGGCGTTTCACCTCCTGGCTGGTGAAGATGTTGACCACCGCGGGCATGGCCTTGCGCGCCGCGTCGCTGAAGGACGCGGTCACGCGCGCCGGCGCCTCCGCCGGCGGCTCCTTCACGGTCACCACGTTGCCGCGGGTGTTCCAGGCGAGCAGGTCGGGGCGCAGCGTCGAGACGACGAACAGCACCGCGATGCAGATCGTCGCGGTCTGGGCGAAGACGAGCCAGAATTTGCGCATGAAGGCCGCGATCATAGCAAATCGGCGACCTGCGGCCCGGCTCGCGCCGCTACTGTAACGGGCTGATCTCACGGTATTTTCTCAAGTTTTGCTTAAGTTTCTCGGGGCCTTTGTGTAGAATGTCACTCTTTGCGCGGCGGGAAGAATCGTATGGCAGACAAAGAGTTGGATCAGGGCAAGCGGCAGTTTCTGATCGCCGCCACCGGCGTCGCGGGCAGCGTGGCTGGCGTCGCGACGGCCGTGCCATTCGTTGCCAGCATGCTGCCCTCCGAGCGCGCCAAGGCCGCGGGGGCGCCGGTCGAAGCCGATATCGGCAACCTCGCCCCCGGGGAATTGACGCGCGTCGAGTGGCGCGGCAAGCCGGTGTGGATCGTCCGCCGCACGAAGGAAATGCTGGAAACGATCAAGCAGGGCGACGGGAAGGTCGCCGATCCCAGGAGCGAGCGCAAGAAGGAGCTGACGCCGGACTACGCGCGCAACGAGTTCCGCTCGATCAAGCCCGAGTACCTGGTGGTGGTCGGCATCTGCACGCACCTCGGATGCTCGCCGGTGGACAAGTTCAAGGCCCAGCCCGAGGCGTTCGAGGCCGACTGGAAGGGCGGCTTCTACTGCCCGTGCCACGGCTCGTTGTTCGACCTTGCGGGCCGCGTCTACAAGAACAAGCCGGCGCCCGACAACCTCGAAGTCCCGCCGCACCAGTATCTCTCCGATACCAGGATCGTGATCGGCGAAGACCAGAAGGGGGCGTAACGCATGGCAGCCGCGCAAAAACAGCCGGTCGTGTTCACCGGCGCCGGCCCGTTGAACGGCGCGGTGAGCGGCGTACTCACCTGGGTCGACCAGCGCTTCCCGCTGATGTCGCTGTGGCGCGACCACCTCGCCGAGTACTACGCGCCGAAGAATTTCAATTTCTGGTACTACTTCGGCTCGCTCGCCATGCTGGTGCTGGTGATGCAGATCGCGACCGGCATCTTCCTCACGATGCACTACAAGCCGGACGCGGCGCAGGCCTTCGCCTCGGTCGAGTACATCATGCGCGACGTGCCGGGCGGCTGGCTGATCCGCTACATGCATTCGACCGGCGCCTCCGCGTTCTTCATCGTCGTCTATCTCCACATGTTCCGCGGGCTCCTGTACGGCTCCTACCGCAAGCCGCGGGAGCTGATCTGGATCTTCGGCATGCTGATCTACCTGTCCCTGATGGCGGAGGCCTTCTTCGGCTACCTGCTGCCGTGGGGGCAGATGTCGTACTGGGGCGCGCAGGTGATCGTGAACCTGTTCGACGCGCTGCCGGTCATCGGGCCCGATCTTTCGACGTGGATCCGCGGTGATTTCGTGGTCTCGGACGCGACGCTGAACCGCTTCTTTTCGTTCCACGTGATCGCGATCCCGCTGGTGCTGTTGGGGCTGGTGGCCGCGCACATCATGGCGCTGCACGAGGTGGGATCGAACAATCCCGACGGCGTGGAGATCAAGAACGTGAAGGACCCGAAGACCGGCCGCCCGGTGGACGGCATCCCGTTCCACCCCTACTACACGGTCAAGGACACGCTGGGCGTCGTGGTGTTCCTGATCGTGTTCTGCGTGTTCATGTTTTTCATGCCCGAGGGCGGCGGCTACCTGCTGGAGTACAACAATTTCATCCCGGCCGACCCGCTGAAGACCCCGCCGCACATCGCGCCGGTGTGGTACTTCACGCCCTACTATTCGATCCTGCGCGCGGTCACCGAAGACTTCATGTGGGTGCTGGCGGCGGGGATCATCGGCTATGCCGTGCTGTTGACGATGACGGTGCGGAACGACCTGCTCAAGCTCGCGCTCTTCGTGGCCACCGCGATAGCGGTGGTCCTTCTCTTCAGGATCGACCCCAAGGTATGGGGCGTAGTGCTGATGGGCACGGCGTCGATGATCTTCTTCCTCCTGCCCTGGCTCGATCAGAGTCCGGTCAAGTCGATCCGCTACAAAGGGGCTCTCAGCAAGGCCGCGCTGACGGTTTTCGTGATCGTGTTCCTCATCCTCGGCTATCTCGGGACCCTGACCGTGACCGAGGGCCGCACCCTGCTGGCG
Source organism: Betaproteobacteria bacterium RIFCSPLOWO2_02_FULL_67_26 (assembly GCA_001771935.1). Lineage (GTDB taxonomy): Bacteria > Pseudomonadota > Gammaproteobacteria > Burkholderiales > SG8-41 > SG8-41. The sequence continues at coordinate 3,002 of MERD01000024.1, read as the reverse complement.
CAGTTCTGCACCTTGATCTATTTCGCGTTCTTCCTGCTGATGCCCTGGTACTCCCGGATGGACAAGACCCGGCCCGAGCCCGAACGGGTGACGGGATGAGGCACGCCGGCATGATGCTGGCCCGGATGCTGATCGGGATGATGCTCGCGGCGCCGATCGCGGCGGCCGCGTCGGAGAGCGTCAAGCTTGACCGCATGCCGGCCGACGTGAATCCGAACGATCCGACATCGCTGCAGCGCGGCGCCCAGGTTTACGTCAACTACTGTCTCGGCTGCCACAGCGCGAACTACATGCGCTACAACCGCCTGACGGACCTGGGGCTTACCGAGCAGCAGATACGGGACAACCTGGTCTTCACCGGGGCCAAGGTCGGCGAGCTCATGAAGATCGCGATGGAGCCGAAGGACTCCAGGGATTGGTTCGGCGCGCCGCCGCCGGACCTCACCGTGATCGCGCGTTCCCGTTCCTCGGGCGACGGCAGCGGGGCGGACTGGCTTTATACCTACTTGCGGAGCTTTTACCGCGACCCCTCGCGTCCCACCGGCTGGAACAACGCGGTGTTTCCAAACGTCGGCATGCCGCACATGCTGTGGCGGCTGCAGGGCCAGCAGGTCCTCAAGACCGAGGTCGTCGCGATACCCCGCGGTGCCAAGGGGGAGGTGGAGAAGCACGAGGTCCAGAAGCTGGTCCTGGACCAGCCCGGCTCGATGAAGCCCGCCGAATACGACCGCCTGGTGGCCGACCTGGTGAACTTCCTCGCCTACATGGGCGAGCCCGCGCGGCACTTCCGCACGCAGCTCGGCATCTGGGCGCTGTTCATCCTCGGCGTGCTGTTCGTCTTCGCCTACCTGCTCAAGAAAGAATTCTGGAAAGACGTGCATTAGCCCGGTGACCGGTGAACGGTGACCGGTGAACGGTCAAACGTCGCCCCCATTCATCACCCGTCACCCGTCACGATTCACGAATCACCGCATTTATGATGACCCTATATTCCGGCACGACCTGCCCGTTCAGCCAGCGCTGCCGCATCGTGCTCTACGAGAAGGGCATGGATTTCCAGATCGTGGATGTGGACCTCTACAACAAGCCCGAGGACCTGGCGGTGATGAACCCCTACAACCAGGTGCCGGTGCTGGTCGAGCGCGACCTCATCCTCTACCAGTCGAACATCATCAACGAGTATATCGACGACCGCTTTCCGCACCCGCAACTGATGCCGGCGGACCCGGTGATGCGCGCCCGCGCGCGCCTGTTCCTGTACCGCTTCGAGAACGAGATGTTCGTCCACATCGAGGCGATCGAGAAGGGCACGCAGAAGCAGGCGGACAAGGGCCGCGCCATCATCCGCGACAACCTGACCCAGATCGCGCCGGTATTCGCCAAGCAGAAGCACATGCTGGGCGAGGAGTTCACCATGCTCGACGTGGCGATCGCGCCGCTGCTGTGGCGGCTCGACCACTACGGCATCTCGCTGCCCAAGGCGTGCGCGCCGCTCATGAAGTACGCCGAGCGCCTGTTCAGCCGGCCCGCGTTCATCGACGCGCTCACCGCCTCCGAGAAGGTCATGAGGAAGTGATGGCGGAAAAGCCCACCAAGCCGTACCTGATCCGCGCCATCCACGAATGGTGCTCGGACAGCGGGTTTACGCCCTACGTCTCCGTGCAGGTCAATGCCGACACCCGGGTGCCGACGGAGCATGTCAAGAACGGCGAGATCGTGCTCAACGTCGGCTCCGACGCCGCGCACCGCCTCACGATCGGCAACGAGCGGATCCAGTTCGCCGCGCGCTTCAACGGCGTTTCGCGCGAATGCTCGATCCCGATCGAGGCCGTGACCGGCATCTTTGCGAAGGAAAACGGCCAGGGCATGTTCTTTCCGCGCGACGCGGCGACCGATGGCACCAGCGCCGCCCCCGCTCCGGAAAGCACTCCGCCGGCGACTTCTCCCAACGGCGGCAAGCCCAAGCTGCAGGTCATCAAGTAGCGCGGCGGCGGATCTCCTTGATCACCGCGCTGTTGTCGAGCGCGCCCTCGCCGGCGGCGACGCAGCCCTTCATCAACCCGGCATAGGTTTCGCCCAGCGGCAATTGCTGTTTCAGGCGCCGCGCCAGCTCGAGCATGAGGGAAAAGTCCTTGAGCGTCTGGGTGGCGTAGCCCTGCGGCGAAAAATCGCCCTTGAGCATCTTGGCGCCCTTGATGTCCATGATCTGCGAGTAAGCGGCGGATTCGCGCGCGACCTTGAGAAACGCTTCCGGGGCGAGCCCCATGCGCTCGGCGAACACCAGGCCTTCGGCGAGCGCGGCGCGATTGATGCCGAGGATGAGGTTGATCGCAAGCTTGGCGCGCCCGCCGTTGCCGGCGGCGCCGAGGTGGTGCCAGCGCGGGCAGATCGCGTCGATCACGTCGCGTGCCGCCTCGGCCGCCGCCGGTTCGCCGCCGATGAGGCCCAGGCTCTCGCCGCGCGCCGTCTGCTCGCTGGTGCCGGAAACCGGCGCCTCGACATAGCGCAGCCGCGCGGCGGGCAGGCGCGCAACGAGTGCCGCGATGCGGTCGGGATCGCAAGTGCTCACGCAGATTGCCGTCAGCGGCGGCGAATCCGCCGGTCGCGTCGCGAGAAGCCCGAGCGGGCCCTCGATCGTATCCTCGACCTGATCGGTGTTGAACACGGCGATCACCACCGGGTTACTGGCGCGAGCGATTTCCGCCACCGAGCGCGCGGCGCGGCCGCCGAGTGCCACGAACGCGTCGAGCTTGCCGGCATCGGTGTCGTACCCCAGCACCTCGAAGCCGGCCGCGAGCAGGCGCCTGGCGCAGGCCGTGCCCATCAATCCGGTGCCGATCACTCCAACCGGCCGTTGGCGTTCCGCCATGGCATCCTCCATTGTTATTGCTGGAGCGGATTCTATCCTTCATCCCTTGTATGTTACCCACGGCCGAACTGGTTTATGGTTAGTCCTCGCAAGGCCGCCGCAGCAGCCCGATCATCCCTTGAGCCTCTGAGCT
>MERD01000023.1:6036-7739 GCA_001771935.1 Betaproteobacteria bacterium RIFCSPLOWO2_02_FULL_67_26 | reverse complement strand
TGCGCTTCAGGTCGTCGCGCACCTTGATGCGGAGCCGCCCCAGGCCTTCGACCTCGAGCTCGACGCGGTCGCCGTCCTGGAAAGCGGAGAGTCCGCGGTGGTTGGTGCCGGTGGCGAGGATGTCGCCCGGCTCGAGCGTGTGGATCGAAGTCATCCACTCGATGCAGCGCGGGATCTTGTGCGCCATGTCGCTGGTGTTGAAGTTCTGCTTGAGCGTCCCGTTCACCCATAGCCGGATCTGCAGGTGATGGGGATCCGATATCTCGTCGGCGGTCACGATGCAGGGGCCGATCGGGGCGAACGTGTCGCGCGACTTCATCTGGTAGAACGTGTTGCCGGTGGGCAGCAGGCCCCGCGCCGACCCGTCGATGAAATTGGTGTAGCCGAATACATACTTCATGGCGTCCGCCGCCTTGACCCGGGTCGCCCGCTTGCCGATCACCAGCCCCAGTTCCGCCTCGCCCTCGAACACGGTTGCGGGCGCATCGGGCAGCACCATGGTGTCGCCGTCGCCGATGATGCCCGTCGGCGACTTGTGGAACGCGTTGATGGGCGCTGGCTCGGGGCGCGTGCCGTCCTCCATGTAGTTCACCGCCATGCAGTCGACGTTGACCGGCCGCGGCAGCGGCGGGCGGATTCGGACCTTGGCGACCGGCACGCCCTTCCCGGCGGAGGCCGCCTTCTCCAGCTTCGTGCGGTACTTCGCGAAGCGCTCGATCAGCCCGCTGATGAGGTCGTGCGGCCCGGTGTGCGGGATGTCCGCGACGATCTTCGACACGTCCACCACCGCGTCGCCTTTCAGCACGCCCAGCTTGAAATCATTGAAGTACATCAATCGCATCGTTTTTTCCCTTTCCTGAGGTAACGGTGTGCAGGGTGAAGAGAGGGGAGTTTAACTTAATCAGTCACGCATGGCCTCGCGGGCGGCGCGCGTGCCGCTGCGCAGCGCCCCCGCCACCGTCCCGTGCTCGCCCTGGTAGTCCGTGGCCTCGCCGGCGAAAAAAAGCGTGTCGCGCAGCGGGGCCGCCAGCGCGCGCCGCGCGCCGTGGCCGCCGACCGTGACGTAGCTGTAAGCGCCGCGGGCGAACGGGTCCTGCTGCCAGTCGTGCAGCCAGGCTGCCTCGAGCCGTGCCTTGATGCCGGCGCGCCCGCCGAAAATGGCCGCAAGGCTCGTCACCGCTTGCCCGACGATCCGCGGCGCGGCGGCGCCCGACAGCCGGATCGCGTTCGGGCCGCCCGCCCACGCGGTGAGCAACGGCGCGCGCCCGGGCAGCGCGGTCCAGAAGGAGGGAAAGCGTTCACCGGGCGCGCGGAAGAACACGGCATCCCGGTAGCGGCCGCGGTCCAGCGTTTCCCAGAATGCGTTGCGGAACAGCAGCACGGCCTTCACCACCGGGCTCGGCGCAAGGCTCCGCAACGCCGCGCGCTTCTCCGCCAGCGCCGGAGCGAAGCGGACCGCGCCCGCCGCGCGTGACGGGAGCTGGAGCACGCCGAGCGGCAGCGTGATGATCGCCTTGCGCGCCGTCGCGCGAAAGACTTCATCCTTCTGCCTTCTGCCTTCTGCCTTCGAGATCGTTCCTACGATCTCGACCCGGCCGCGCCGCCAGCGCACCGCGTGCACGACGGTGCGCAGCCGCAGCTTGACGCTGCTGCCGTCGAGCGTGGCGGCGAGCGCGGCAAGCGGCGCGCCGTAGCCGCCCGCC
>MERD01000023.1:5911-6030 GCA_001771935.1 Betaproteobacteria bacterium RIFCSPLOWO2_02_FULL_67_26 | reverse complement strand
TAGTGCGACGCGGCGGACGCGTCGTCCTCCGCGGCCCACTCCTCGAGGATCGCCCGCGCGCTCGCGCGCGCCGGGTCGGCGGCATCGTAGCCCTCCACGCGCCGGCCCGCGCCGACAAG
>MERD01000023.1:0-5857 GCA_001771935.1 Betaproteobacteria bacterium RIFCSPLOWO2_02_FULL_67_26 | reverse complement strand
CGGGCCTTCCGGATCGCCCGGCGCATCTCGGCAAGGATTTCGCCGGTGCGCTCGAGTTTCCCGCCCTTGCCGTACCAGCCGTCGCCGCAGCGCTCGATCGCCGCGACGCCGGTCCTGCGCAGCAGGGAGAACATCGCGGCGGGGCGCCCGTGGATGAATTCCGCGCCGAGCTCGACCGGGACCGGCAACCCCTGAACGTCGAGCGTCCAGGCGCGCCCGCCGATGCGGTCGCGCGCTTCGAGCAGGAGGGCCGACTTTCCCGCGCGCGCGAGCTCCGCGGCGGCGGAGAGACCGGCGGCGCCGGCGCCGATGACGACTACGTCGAAATCCAAGGGATGAGGGCGGAGGGATGAGGGATGAGGGAAGGACCCGTCACTCGTCACTGTTTGCGTTGTTGGGCGGCGGATATGGCGTGCCAGACGCGCGCCGGCGTGTACGGCAGGTCGAGGTGGTTGATGCCGAGCGGCCGCAGCGCGTCGATCACCGCGAGCGACAGCGCGGGGAGCGCGCCGGTGGTGCCGGCCTCCCCCGCGCCCTTGACGCCGAGCGGGTTGCCGGGCGAAGGAACGGAGTGATCGTAGAGCCGGATATCCGGCGCGATGCCGGCGCGCGGCATGACGTAGTCCATGAAGCTGCCGGTCAGGAGCTGACCCGATTGGTCGTAGAGGCAGTGCTCGCCCAGCACCTGGCCCAGGCCCTGGATGATGCCGCCGTGGAGCTGTCCCTCGAGCAGCACGTGGTTGAGCACCCGTCCGCAATCGTCCACCGCGGTGTAGCGCAGGACGCGGGTCACGCCGGTCTCGGGGTCAATCTCGACTTCCGCGACGTGGGCGCCGCCCGGCGCCGACTTGGGCGCGGGGATCTCCCCGATCGCGTCGAGCGGGTGCGGCGACGCGCCCGCGTGCTTGCGAACCAGCGCTTCGATCCCGATCGAATCCCGTCTCCCCTTGACGCGGTAGGCGCCCCGCTCGAACCGCACGTCGGATTCCGCGACGCCCAGCTCGCGCGCCGCCAGCGCAAGGCCCTTGCGGATGACCTCTTGCGCCGCCGCCGCCGCGCCGCCGCCGTGCGCCATCATCGAGCGCGAGCCGATGGTTCCCGCACCGATCAGCGGGGGCGCCGTCGGGTCGTCGGTGCGCAGGGTGATCCTCTCCGGATCCATGCCAAGGATTCCACCGACGATATCGGGCAGCACGGTCTCGTGCCCCTGCCCCGACGGACCGGCGACCGCGTGGATCACCGCCTCCCCCGACCGCCCGAAGCGGATCGCGACCTGCTCCTTGGGAACCGCGCCGGCGCCGGCGGGCTCGATGAAGCAGGCGCAGCCGATCCCGCGCAGCTTGCCCCGCTTGCGCGACTGCGAGCGGCGCGACTCGAACGTCGTCCACCGCGCGTGCTTCAACGCCCGCTCCAGCAGGCCCGGCGGGTCGCCGCTGTCGTAGTCGATGCTTCCCAATTTGTACGGAAACGCCTCCTTCGGTATGAGATTGCGCCGGCGCAGCTCGATGCGGTCGATCCCGCTCTCGCGCGCCGCTTCGTCCACCAGGCGCTCGACGAGGTACGAGACATTGGGCCGCGCGGCGCCGCGGTAGGCGGTGGTCGGCGTCGTGTTGGTGAACACGAGCTTGTGCCGGCCGTAGAACGCGGGGATGCCGTAGGCGTTCACCGCGTGCGTGGCCGGGGTGAGGGTGTTGATGAGCGGGCCGGGCTGCGACAGGTACGCGCCGCTGTTGACCGTCCAGCCGAAGCGGATGCCGAGGAAACGGCCGTCGCGGTCGAGCGCGAGCTCCCCGGTCATCGTCGCCGCGCGCCCGTGATAGTCGGACAGGAAGGTCTCGGAGCGCGTGGACACCCATTTCACCGGGCGGCCGAGCACTTTCGCGGCGTGGAGCGCGGCCGCGTACTCCACGTAGGCCTCGGAGCGGACGCCGAAGCCGCCGCCCATGTCGCGCGCGCGGACGCGGAAGCGGTCGGGCGGCACGCCGAAGATGCCGGAGAGATTCATGCGCGTCATCGACACGCCCTGGGTCGGTGAATACAGGTCGTAGCTCCCGGTCGCCGCATCGTACGCGGCAAGGCAGGCCTTGGGCTCCATCGGGTTGCCGGCGAGGCGCGTGCAGTCGAGCGTGATCCGCGTGACGCGCGCGGCCCGCGCGAAAGCCGCGTCCGTCCTCGCCGCGTCGCCGTACTCGAAATCGAACGCGAGGTTGCCGGGAATCTCGGTGTGGAGCTGCGGCGCGTCCGGGGCGAGCGCCGCCTCGGCCTCCGCGACGGCCGGCAGTTCGCGATACGCCACCTCGATTGCGGCGGCGGCATCCTGCGCGGCGAGCGCCGTCCCGGCGACGACCAGCGCGATTTCCTGGCCGACGTAGCGCACGCGCGCCTGGGCGAGCACGTCGTGGTGCGGCACCTGCATCGCCATGCCGCCGCGGCCCGGCGCCTTGAGCAGCGGCGGCGGCGTCTTGAGGCCGCCCCGCTCCATGTCCTCGCCGGTGAATACGGCGACGACGCCGGGCATCGCCAGCGCGGGCTTGACGTTCAAGGACACGATCTGCGCGTGCGCGCGGTCCGAGCGCAGAAACACCGCATGCAGTTGCCCGGGCAGGTCGCAATCGGCGCTGTAGCGGCCCTGCCCCGTGACCAGCCGCGCGTCCTCGCGCCGACCCTTGAAAGTGCCCTTCATGGGAGTGGACCGCTACCGCGCCATGCGGGTATTGGCCTGCTCCAGGCGGTCCACCAGGTTGCGGACCAGCGCGCGCGTGAGATGGAGCTGGGCGCCGATGCTCATCTTCGCGAGCGTCGCCGGGTCGAACTCCACGAGCAGCAGCTCGGTCACCGAATCCACCGTCGCGTAGCGCGGCATTTCACCGCCGCGGATGTACGCCATCTCGCCGAAGCACTCGCACGCATCCAGCGTATTGAGCAGCTTGCCGTGCAGGGTGACCTTGACCTGTCCCTTGCCGACGATGAAAAAGCTCGTCCCCTTCTCGTTCTCTTTCACGATCGTCTTCTTCGCCGGGACCTCCGACCACTTCCCGGCCAGCGCAAGCTCCCAGAGCTCCGAGTCCGACAGGCCCGAGAGCATCGGCACCCGCTTCAGCGCGACGTATTTCTCGCTGTCCGGGATCACGCCGGGCGGCAGGATCTTCTCGACGAGATTGGACAGCGCCAGGGAGAATTCGGTCCACGTCGGGTAGCGCTTCCCGGGCGCTTTCTCGAGCGCCCGCAGCACGATGGCGTCGATGTCCTTCGGCAGGTCGGCGCGCATCCTGGTCGGCGGCGCGGGCGGCTCGCCCATGATCTTCTTGATCAGCGCTTCCATGTTGTCCGCCGTGAACGGCCGCTTGCCGGTCAGCAGCTCGTAGAGCGCCACCCCGAGCGAGTACATGTCACTGTGGAGGGTGAGCGTCTCGCCGCGGATCTGCTCGGGCGACATGTAGAACGGCGAGCCCATGGCCGCGGTCTGCACCACCTGGCTCTTGCGCAGGTGGGCCGCGCCGAAATCCGCGATCTTCACGTCGGTGCCGCCCGCGATCATCAGGTTCGCCGGCTTGATGTCGCGATGGACGATGCCTTCCTTGAAGGCGTAATCGAGCGCGCCGCAGCACTTGAACATCATCTGCAGCACGTCGGCGACCGGCAGCAGCTTGCCGGCCCTGGCGTACTGCGAGAGATCGCCCTTCGTGACGAGCTCCATCGCGATGTAGCCGGAATTCTCCTGCACCACCGCGTCGAGTATGCTGACGATGTGCGGGTGCTTGAGCTTGCCGGCGAGCGAGGCCTCGTTCAGGAACTGCTGGCGGTATACCGTTCCGAACTCGGGGTCGCGAAAGACCTCGGGCTCGATCGTCTTCAGCGCCACTTCCCTGCCGGAGAACGTGTCCCTGGCGTGGTAGACCGTGCCGGTCGCGCCTTTGCCGAGCAGCTTCACCACTTCGTACTTGCCGACCTGGAGGCTCAGGTCCAGTTCGAACGGTTCGTCTGGCATGAATCGGATTAAACCACAGATGAGCGGAAAAATGGACTCGGGCGCGCCGCGGATTGCGGTAACATACGCGACGAATTTTCCCGCGACGACGCCGCGCGACGCAGGAGCACAGTCATGGCCCAACCCGCACCCGCCCTCCTGACGACCGTTGCCGGCAGCCTGCCCAAGCCGTCGTGGCTCGCCAGGCCGCAGGTGCTGTGGGCGCCGTGGCAGCTCGCCGGCGAGCAGCTCGCCGAGGGCAAGCGCGACGCGGTCCTCGCCGCGCTCAAGATGCAGGAGGCGGCCGGCATCGACATCGTGTCCGAGGGCGAGCAGTCGCGCATGCACTTCGTCCACGGCTTCCTCCAGGGCGTCGAGGGCGTGGATTTCGGCAGGATGAAGCGCATCGGCATCCGCGCCGACCGCTACGAGGCCGACTGCCCGACCGTCACCGGCCCGGTGCACCGGCCGCGTCCGGTCCACTCCGACGAGGTGCGCTACGCCCGCGCCCACACCACCCGCAAGCTCAAGTTCACCCTGCCGGGGCCGATGACCATGGTGGACACCCTTGCCGACGAGCACTACCGCAGCCGCGAGAAGCTCGCGTTCGCGCTCGCCGAGGCGCTCAACGCCGAGGCGCTGGAGCTCGCCGCGCTCGGGGTGGACGTGATCCAGTTCGACGAGCCGGCGTTCAACGTTTACATGGACGAGGTCCGCGACTGGGGCATCGCTGCACTCGAGCGCGCCGCGCAGGGACTCCGGTGCGCCACCGCCGTGCACATCTGCTACGGCTACGGCATCAAGGCCAACATCGAGTGGAAGAAAACGCTGGGCGGCGCGTGGCGGCAGTACGAAGCCACTTTTCCGCTGCTCGCGAAAAGCAGGATCCGGCAGGTCTCGCTCGAATGCGCCAACTCGCACGTGCCGATCGCGCTGATCGGGCTGCTGGAAGGCAAGGACGTGCTGGTCGGCGCGATCGACGTCGCGACCGACGCCGTCGAGACGCCCGAGCAGGTGGCGGCGACGCTGCGCGAGGCGCTCCAGTACGTGAAGCCGCAGCACCTCTACGGCTGCACCAACTGCGGCATGGCGCCGATGGCGCGGCCGGTCGCCGAAGCGAAGCTGCGCGCGCTCGCCGCCGGCGCCGCGATCGTCCGCCGCGAGCTGGCCTCCGGACAATTGAAAGGATGAAGGCAGCAGGCTGAAGGATGACCTGACCCGCCTTCTGACTTCTGCCTTCTGACTTCTGCCTTCGGCAGGCGGTCGTTCAGCCGCTGGCCGGGATCACTTCACCGCGGGGATCGGATGGACCTGGTCGTCGGCGATCTTCGCCGCGTAGGCAAGCGCCTGCCGGATGTCCTCTTCCTCGAGATCGGGATGCTCCGCGATGATCTGCGCGGGCGTCATGCCGTTGGCAACGAGATTGACCACATGGGCGACCGAAATCCTCAGGCCGCGCAGCGTCGCGCGCCCGGCAAGGATATTCGGATCGTGGGTGATGCGGTCAAGCATTTGCTTTATCGCCCAAGGGCTTGCAAAGGATAGCACAGACTCGCTTTACCCGCCCCGCCAGTGACGTTGAGCCGCGCTTACGCATTACCGGAGGCCGGCTCCGGTCCCGGTTACTCTCTTCTTGCGCGCCCAAGCTGGCCGGGTCCTGTCGAAACGGCCGGCGCCTGCTCCGTTCTCCCAAGCGCAATCTGGCAATTGATTTGGCCATCGCGTTGTCTTGAGGAAGTACCAGTACCGGGAGAATCGGATCAGTCACCGGCCATTCCGCCACCCGGCCGCGGCGGGTAGCGTCTTATGACTCACAACCGCTCTCCCGACCTCCCGCTCTCCCGGGTTCTTGATAAGGGGCCCACTAAGACCGCCCCCACCGCCCGCCCC
>MERD01000022.1 GCA_001771935.1 Betaproteobacteria bacterium RIFCSPLOWO2_02_FULL_67_26 | reverse complement strand
GTGCTGTTCTGGGTGCTGGTCATCCTCGGAATCGTGGTCCTGGTGAAATGGGTGGCCGGCGGTTCCTCGGGGCCGGGCGAGCCGCCCGTGAAGTCCGCGCTCGACATTCTCAAGGAACGCTACGCACGCGGTGAGATCGGGCGCGAAGAGTTCGAGCAGAAGAAGCGCGACATCGAATCCTGAGCCAAAGGAGGCGTTCATGGAAACGGAAAGCCTGAAAAGCCTGGGCACCCTGCTCTTCTGGGGCGCCCTGTTCTACCTGATGATGCGCTTCGGGTGCGGGGCGCACATGATGGGCGGGCATGGCGGTCACGGCAGCCATGGCGGAAGCAGCGGCGAAAAGGATCCGGTGTGCGGCATGGCCGTCGAGCCGGGAAAAGCGGCGGGCGCGAGCGTCCACGCCGGCAAGACCTATTACTTCTGCTCCCCTTCCTGCCGCGACAAATTCGAAAAGGAGCCCGCAAAGTACGCGGCGGGTTCTGCGCGCGACGATCATCAGCACGGAGGACACCACCATGGGTAGGCTCAACTGGCGCGACGTCGGCCTGGCAATGGGATGCTTCCTCGCCGTCACTTATGTTTTCTGCGTGGGATACGACCTCGCGTTCGATCAGCGCATGTACGAGGTCTGGCTCAAGCTGTTGCCCGGATTCACCTGGTTGACATGGGGAAGCTTCTTCCTCGGACTCATCGAGAGCTTCCTGTACGGCATTTATTTCGGCCTGGTGTTCGTCCCGCTCTACAACTTCTTTCACGCCACAAGGTAGCCGGGCAAACTCCCATGGACGCTGTCCTTGCCGTCGCTGCCGGGAATCCCGCGTGCAGTCATTGCGGGGCCCCTATTTCCGGGCTGCCGCGTGCCCGGGAACGGGACGGCTACTGCTGCGAAGGTTGCTACCTCGCGGCGCACCGGCACCGGAGCCTGCCGGCGGGCGCAGACGACGGGCAATGCGCCCTGGGTGAGGCGCTCGTCGCCGCGCTCGATGCCCGGGAGCGCGAGACCGGGTTGCATTCGAAGCGCGTTGCCTGCCATACGCTCGTGCTGGCCAGGCAATTCACCGCCGACCCGCAGGAACTGCAGCAGGTCTACCTGGGCGCGTTGCTGCACGACATCGGCAAGATCGGCATTCCGGACTCGATCCTGCTGAAGGAAGACGCGTTGACCGCCGCGGAATGGCGGGTCATGCGCACCCATCCGGAAATCGGGCACCGGATCCTGGCAGGCGCGCCCTCCATGACGAAGGCAGCGGAACTCGTGCTCAGCCACGAAGAGCGTTTCGACGGCACCGGCTATCCTCGCGGCCTCGCTGGCGCCGCGATCCCGTTGTGGGCGCGGCTCTTCGCCGTGATCGACACGCTCGACGCGATCACCTCGGACCGGCCCTACCGGAAAGGCCTCCCGTTCGACGCGGCGCGTGCCGAGATCGTGCGCCAGTCCGGCAGGCAATTCGATCCGAAGGCGGTGGATGCCTTCGTCGCGGAGGAGATTGCTCTGAGCGAGATGGTGGAGCTCAAGTGCGGCGCTGGCCCGAACCAGGCCGGATTCTCTGGAGTGCAATCATGAGTTACGTCGAGACACCGGCAGATTTTCCTTACCCCTGGTATCTCAAGCTGATGTTCCGGCGGCAGCGCCGGCGCTACGGCCACGAGCTCGAGCCGGTCCGCCTGTGGGCGCGGATGCCGGCGGCATTCCTCGCCATGAGCGCGATGTACCGGGCGCTCGACCGCAAGTCCTCGCGCATCGAGCCGGCGCTGCGATCGCTCGTTCAGGTGCGGGTCTCGCAGATCAACGGCTGCGATTTCTGCGTGGACCTGAATTCGTTCCTCGGGCTCGGGCGCGGGATCGCGGAGGACAGGCTGCGCGCCCTGCCGCTGTTCGAGGATTCCGCGCTGTTCAGCGAGCGCGACAAAGCCGCGCTGCATTATGCGGAAGCCGCCACGCGCAGTGACCTTCACGTGGATTCGGCACTGGTGGCGCGGCTGCGCGCGCATTTCGACGAGCAGGCGATCGTCGAGCTGGCGGCACTGATCGCCTACCAGAACATGTCCAGCAAATTCAATGCGGCGCTCGGCGTGCCGGCCCACGGATTCTGCCCCGCGCCCCCGCCGATCTCGCACGAACAACGATAGGAGCACGAACGTGGAAACCCTTGACGTGGTCGGCGCGGGGCCAGCGGGACTCGCCGCCGCGATTACTCTCGCGCGAGCAGGACGCCGGGTGATCGTGCACGAGGCGCAGAAAGAGGTAGGGCATCGCTTCCATCGCGATCTGCAGGGGATTGATAACTGGACCACGCACGGGGATGTGCTCGCGGAGCTGGAAGGAATGGGTATCACAACAGCCTTCGAAAAGATTTCCTGTAGCCAGGGTACCGCATTCGATGATCGGGGCCGGGCCTATCCGGTCAACAGTCGCCTGCCGATTTTCTACATGATCGAGCGCGGAGCCGGGCCGGGCACCCTGGACACGGCACTGCTGGCGCAAGCGCGTGAGTTGGGAGTCGAGGTGCGCTTCGACGACCGGCGCGGGTCGCTGCCGGGTCGGGGCGTTCTCGCGGCAGGGCCTCGAGCCGCCGATGCCATTGGGGTCGGTTACCACTTCGAAACGGACATGCCGGACGGCTTCTGGCTCATCTGCGACAACGAGCTGGCGCCGCACGGCTACAGCTACCTGCTGGTGATGCGCGGGATAGGAACCGTGAAAAGTTGCATGTTTTCCGGGTTCAAGCAGGAGCGCCGCTACGTGGAACGCACGGTCGCGGCATTTCGCCGGCTCGTCGGGCTCGAGATGAGAAATCCGCAGCCGCACGGCGGGGTGGGAAACTTCCGTGTCCCGGCAACGGCGCGATCCGGGACGCATCCCATGGCCGGCGAGCAGGCCGGATTCCAGGACGCGCTCTGGGGCTTCGGGATCCGGTTCGCGATCCGCTCAGGCGTGCTCGGCGCGCGCAGCCTGATCGATGGCACCGATTACGACGTGCTGTGGCGGCGCGAGCTGGAGCCGTGGGTGCAGACGTCCATCGTCAACCGCGCCCTTTACTGCCTGATCGGAAACTCCGGTTATCGCTGGCTGCTGAGGCGCCAGGCAGCCGGCGATGCGCGCCAGTTTTTCCACCGGATATACCGGCCCTCGTGGATCTGGCGCCTGTTGCAGCCCTGGGCGCACGCGCGGTTCAGCAGCCAGCGCCAGGACGTGAGCTGCAATCACGTGGATTGCGAGTGCGTCTGGTGCCGCTGCGGAGGCGAATATGCATGACCCTTCCGCGCGGCGCGAACGGTCCCACACGGGAATGGAACGGGCGGACCGGACAATCTACGACGGTTCGCGTTCCTCAATCGCGGCGATGATCGGGCATGCCGGAGACTTGCCGTGAGCTTCGCATTCGTGAAGCAGGTGCGCGAGCACGTGCTCGATTCGCCGCAGGTCGGCGATCCGGCGCTTCGTCTCCTCGAGCCGCGCCGCGGCGATGCGGCGGATGCTGCGGCGGTCGGTGCCGTCTTCAAGCGCAAGCAGCGTTTCGACCTCCTCCAGGCTGAACCCGAGCGCCTGCGCGCGCTTGATGAAGCGGATCCGGCTGACATGGTCGCTCCCGTAGCGGCGTATGGACCCCAATCCCCGGCCCGGCTGGGGCACCAGCCCGCGCCGCTCGTAATAGCGCACGGTTTCCACCCCGACTCCTGCCGCGTTGGCGACATCACCGATAGTAAAGTCCGCTTGATCCATATCAATTACCCCCCCATTGACTCCGTACCAAAGTACGGACTTTACACTTGCCGCGTAACCAACTCAATACCACGGAGCAAAACATGAATGACGGACGACATGATCACGACCACCACGGGCACGCCTGCTGCGGCCACGGCGCTGAGGCTGACGGACGGAAGGAGCCCATGAAGCACGCCGATAGCAAGGGTGCCCATGCCTGCTGCGGTGGCGCGGGCCACGGCCACGAACAGGGTGCAGCCGCGCAGCCGACGGACCCGGTCTGCGGCATGCAGGTGGACCCGAAGTCCGCTGCGGGCGTGCTCGAGCACGAAGGCGTCAAGTACTACTTTTGCAGCAAGCACTGCCTCTCTTCGTTCACAGCGGATCCGGCGAAGTATCTGGCAAAGCCCGCGCCGGCCGCGGCCCACGCCGCCCCGAAGGGCGGTCAGTACACCTGCCCGATGCACCCCGAAATCGTGCAGGACGGGCCGGGTTCCTGCCCCAAATGCGGCATGGCGCTGGTGCCGATGGTGCCCGCCATGCCGGCAGCGGCCGAGTACACCTGCCCGATGCATCCGGAGGTCCGGAGTGCCAAGCCCGGCAACTGCCCGAAGTGCGGCATGGCGCTGGTGCCGGTAGCGGGTGCGCAGGAGGACGACTCCGAGCTACGGGACATGACGCGCCGCTTCTGGGTAGGCACCGTGCTCTCCATACCGCTCCTCGCGATCGCCATGCCGCCTTATTTTGGCATCGCCGAGCCGTTCGGGATTCCTCCAGGCGTGCGTGTATGGCTCGAATTGCTGCTCGGAACACCTGTTGTGCTCTGGAGCGGATGGCCGTTTTTCCACAAGTTCGCGCTTTCAGTCAAGAACCGCAGCCCGAACATGTACACACTGATCGGGCTGGGCGTCGGGCTGGCTTATGTTTTCAGTCTCACGGCGGTGCTGGCGCCTGGTCTATTTCCCGAGGAATTCCAGGAGCACGGAGGCCGGGTGGGGGCCTACTTCGAAGCAGCCGCCGTGATCGTGACGCTGGTTCTTTTGGGGGAAGTCTTGCAGTTGCGCGCCTTGGGACAGACGAGCCAGGCGATTCGTCAGCTGCTCGCGCTGGCGCCCAATAACGCGCTGCGCATCGAGGCGGACGGCCGCGAGGTAGAAGTGTCGCTCGCGGAGGTGCAGGTCGGCGACAAGCTGCGCGTTCGTCCTGGAGAAAAGGTGCCCGTAGACGGGACTTGCGTCGAGGGCTCGTCCAACGTGGATGAATCCATGGTCACCGGTGAGCCGGTCCCCGTGCCCAAGAAGCCGGGCGACAGGGTGACCGGCGCGACGATCAACGGGAAAGGTTCGTTCGTCTTCCGCGCCGAGCGGGTAGGCGCCGATACCCTGCTGTCGCAGATCGTGCACATGGTCGCTCAGGCACAACGTACCCGCGCACCCATTCAACGCCTTGCCGACCTCGTCGCCGCCTACTTCGTGCAAACGGTGATCGTCATCGCCGTCATCACAGCGCTCGTTTGGTGGTTCTTCGGTCCAGAACCGAGGCTTGCTTACGCGCTGGTCAACGCGGTTGCGGTGCTCATCATCGCCTGCCCGTGTGCGGTCGGGCTGGCGACCCCGATCTCGATCACGGTCGCCATGGGCCAGGGCGCGCTGAACGGCATTCTTTTCCGCAACGCAGAGGCCGTCGAAAAGCTGCGCGATGTGGACACCCTCGTCATGGACAAGACTGGCACGCTCACATTGGGCAAACCGCAGCTCGTGGATCTTGTGGTGGAGGGCATCGCGGAGAACGACGCCCTGACGCTCATTGCCAGCCTCGAGCGAGCGAGCGAGCACCCCCTCGCGCAGGCCATCGTGACCGGCGCCGAAGACAGGGGGCTGAGCTTGCAACCGGTTGCGCAATTCGAATCGGTGACGGGCCAGGGCGTGAAAGGCGAGGTCGCCAGCCGCAAGGTCGCGGTGGGCAACCGCCGCTTCATGGAAACGTTTGGCGCTGTGCCGCAAACGCTAGCCGACAAGGCGGACGCGCTGAGGGCTCAGGGCAAGACCGCGATGTACGCGGCGTTCGACGGCCGCACCGCCGCGGTGATCGCCGTCGCCGATCCGATCAAGGAAACCACGCCGGAAGCGATCAAGGCGCTGCAAGCCGAGGGCGTGCGCGTGGTCATGCTGTCGGGTGACTCGCGCAAGACGGCGGAAGCAGTCGGCAAACTGCTCGGCATCGGGGACGTCATCGCCGAAGTGCTGCCCGAGCAGAAGGTAGACACCATCAAGTCGCTGCAAGGCCGTGGTCGCGTGGTCGCGATGGCGGGTGACGGCATCAACGACGCGCCCGCGCTCGCGCAGGCCAATGTCGGGATTGCGATGGGCACCGGCACCGACGTCGCAATCGAGAGCGGCAGCGTGACCCTCGTCAAGGGCGACCTCCGCGGCATCGTGAAAGCGATCCGGCTCTCGCACGCGACCATGCGCAACGTCAAGCAGAACCTGTTCTTTGCCTTCATCTACAACGCACTCGGGGTGCCGATCGCGGCGGGCGTGTTGTATCCCTTCTTCGGCCTGCTGCTTTCGCCCATCTTCGCCGGCGCTGCAATGGCGATGAGCTCGGTCTCCGTGGTCACCAATGCGCTGCGGCTGCGGCGGGCGAGACTGTGATGCGCGACTACCATTACGCGTGGCTGATCTGGTCCGTGGCGTTCCTCTGCCCGTGGGCAGTATTGTGGATCGCCCTCCCGGATCATCGCGCCGTGATGTGGAAGACCAGCCTGGTCATGGCGCCGTTCGGGCTCACCGAGCCGTTATTCGTCCCGGAGTACTGGAACCCGCCGAGCCTGTTCGACCTGGCGCAGCGCACCGGCTTCGACATCGAAAGCATCATCTTCAGCTTCGCAATCGGTGGCATCGGCGCGGTGCTCTACAACCTCGTGATGCGCCGCAAGCTCGCGTCGTTGCCCCCGCACGAGCGCAACGAACCGCGCCACCGCTTCCACAAGCTCGCTATCGCACTCCCGTTCGCGCTGTTCCCGATTCTCTATTTCCTGCCATGGAACCCGATCTACGCCGGGATCGCCGCCATGGTCGCGGGCGCGCTGGCCAACGTGCTGTGCCGGCCGGATCTCAAGCTGAACACATTGGTCGGGGGACTGCTGTTCCTCGGCCTTTACACCGTGCTCCTGCTCGGGCTCGAATGGTCCGCTCCGGGATACATCGGGCAAGTATGGAATCTGAAGGCGCTCTCCGGCGTGCTGGTCTACGGGCTGCCGCTCGAGGAACTGCTGTTCGGCTTCACGTTTGGGCTTTACTGGACGGGTTTATACGAGCACTTCACCTGGAAAAAGTCGGCAACAGCATGAACAACGAGCCGCATCAGAGGATCAGCATTCGAAGGCTGGCGGCCGCGAAGTCCGCCGCCTGGCTGCTGTTCGCAAGCACGGCGCTCGCCGCACAGACCGTTCAGCCGCTGCGCGCGGACGGCATCGAGATTTTTCATGGCGTGATTCCCGCCGCGATCATCTTGGGGCATCCCGACGGCCACAGCGAACGCAAGATGCACGACGGTGTGCCGGCGTGGGGCGAGCAATACCATCTGATCGTCACCCTGTTCGACGGTGCCAGCAGAGAGCGTATCCACGATGCCGAAGTCACGGCAACCGTATTCGATACGCGCGCGCCGGGCAAGCGCGTGGCCGGACCTCGAAAACGGCTCGAACCGATGCAGTTTGCCGGCGCGGAGAGCTACGGCAACTACTTCAACATGCCGGGTCCCGCCTCGTACCGGTTCGAACTGGAAATCCGGCGTCGAGGCGCGGTGAAAACCGTCAAGGTGCCGCTTGAATACCGGCACGGCATCGTCCCCGCAGAACCACGCCAGAAGGAGTGACTCATGAACCATGAACACCGGCACGAGCCGGATAGCGGTAAGAAGACGATATCCAGGGCTAAATGGGTATTCATCGGATTTATCGCCATTGCCGCCTTTTTTCTTATCGCCGAGCACAAGGCACACCTCTCCGGGTGGCTGTCGGCCTATGGGATATGGTTGTTGCTGCTCGCTTGCCCCGTGATGCATCTGTTCATGCACGGCGGGCACGGACACGGCGGAGATGGCGATCATCAGCGTCGCAAACAGGGAGACAAACGTGAGTGAACCCGAATCGGCCTACGGCTTTTGGTCGCTGGTTGTGATCAATTCGCTGGTCTTCATCATCTTCGCCTTCAGCTTCGCGAAGCCGCAGAGCCCCCGCGACTGGCGCTCCTTTGGCGCCTTCTCCGCGTTCCTGGTGGCGCTGTTCACGGAGATGTACGGTTTTCCGCTCACGATCTACCTGCTCTCCGGCTGGCTCACGAGCAAATTTCCCGGCGTGGATTTTCTCGCGCACGATTCCGGGCACCTGCTGGAAGTCATGTTCGGCTGGCGGTCCAATCCGCACTTCGGGCCGTTCCATCTTCTCAGCGCAATCTTCATCGGTGGCGGATTCATCCTGCTTGCATCGGCCTGGAGCGCGCTCTATCAGGCGCAGCGCGAACACCGCCTGGCCCAGGACGGCCTCTATGCCCGCATGCGGCACCCCCAGTACGTCGGTTTTATCCTGATCATGCTGGGATTCCTGTTGCAGTGGCCGACGCTCATCACGCTCATCATGTTCCCGATCCTGGTCACGATGTACGTGCTGCTCGCGCGCCGCGAGGAGCGGGAGGCGCTGGCCGAATTCGGCGATCAGTACCGGCGTTACGTGGCCAGGACTCCCGCTTTCATCCCCCGAATGGGCGGGTTGTTCAGGTCCACAACTGAAGACCGATAAAGGAGAGAGACATGGCCATCGGAATCGAGCAACCATACGGCCTGTGGTCGCTGGTCATCATCAATTCTCTGGTGTTCATCATTTTCGCGTTCAGCTTCGCGGGTCCCCGAAGCGGGCGTGACTGGCGCTCCTTCGGCGCGTTCTCGGCATTCCTCGTGGCGCTGTTCACCGAAATGTACGGCTTTCCGCTCACGATCTATCTGCTCTCGGGATGGCTTTCCAACCGGTTTCCCGAGGTCGATTTCTTCTCCCATGACGCCGGGCATCTTCTGGAGACGCTGGTGGGGACGATTTTCGGCTGGGAGATCGACCCCCATGCGGGACCGTTCCACATTGCCTCGTACATCCTGATCTTCACGGGCTTTGTCCTGCTGGCGAAGTCATGGGGCATCCTTTATGAGGCGCAGCGGCGTCACGAGATCGCACGGAGCGGGCCGTACGCCTACGTGCGCCATCCGCAGTACATCGGATTCATATCGATCATGTCCGGATTCCTGCTGCAGTGGCCGACGCTGGTTACGCTGATCATGTTCCCGATCCTGGTTTACATGTACGTCCGGCTCGCGCGTC
>MERD01000021.1:6988-14645 GCA_001771935.1 Betaproteobacteria bacterium RIFCSPLOWO2_02_FULL_67_26 | reverse complement strand
ATCCCGGTGCACATTCCGCTGAGCGGCAAGACCATGGCGTTCGACGGCAGCGGCAGGTGCGTGTCCGGCTGCTGAACGCCGCGCTTCTGGCACGAAAGCCCCGCGATGCTGCGGGGCTTTTTTTTAGCGGATGGGCTCGATGGCCTGCCGCGTCGCGCGGCCGTTGGCCAGGGTGACGCTGCCTCGCTGTCCCAATTCCGCGTTCACCCATTCGGCGCGGAACGTGAGGTCCGGGAATTCCTGCGACGCCTGCGCGAACACCGGGAACGGGATGCCGCCCTCGACCTTGAGGTCGTAGCACAATCCGCCGGGCCCGTGGTGTTCCGTGACCTCGTCCTTCAGGAACTGCGGCGACAGCAGCCGGCGCAGCCGTGCCTCGCAGGCGCCCAGCAATGCGGCGTCGCCGGTGATGGTGATGGTGGCGTGGATCAGCATGCGCATCGCAGATGACCTGTGGCCATATTCTACCCAAGCGGAATGACGCCGCCGGGTAGAATGCCGGATCCGAAAACCCGAAGGGCTGCGGCATGAAAAAACCCCCAGACCGGCTGGAAACCCTGCGAGCGCGGCTCGCTGAATTCGTCGCCCGGCGCGACTGGGACCAGTTCCACAACCCCAAGAACCTCGCGATGGCGGTGGCGGCCGAAGCGGGCGAGCTGCTGGAGCATTTCCAATGGCTCACGCCGGCGCAGGCCGCCGCCCTCCCGCCGGGCACGCGCGAGGAAGTGGCGCTCGAGTGCGCGGACATCCTGCTGTTCCTGCTGCGGCTCTGCGACCGGCTCGGCATCGACCTCGCTGCGGCGGCGGAACGCAAGCTCGTGCTCAACGCGAAAAAGTATCCCGTCGCCAGGTCGCGCGGCAAGGCGACCAAGTACAACAAGCTTTAACATTTTCCCTCTCCCGCCCTCCCGCTCTCCCGCCCTCACGTAATCATGCTTTCTTATCGCCACTTGTTCCACGCCGGCAATTCCGCCGACGTGTTCAAGCACGCGCTGCTCACGCGGCTGCTGGTCGCGCTCGGCGGAAAGGGCAAGCCGTACTGTTTTCTCGACACGCACGCGGGCACCGGGCGCTACGACCTCGCGCACGAATGGGCCTGGAAGGGGCGCGAATTCGAGAACGGCATCGGGCGGCTGTGGGACCGCGAGGACATTCCGGCGGCCCTGGCGCCCTACATGGACGCCGTGCGCTCGGAGAACCCGAAAGGCAGGCTGCGGTTCTACCCGGGCTCGCCGTTGATTGCGCTCAAGCTGCGCCGGCCCGGTGACCGCCTGGTGTTCAGCGAGTTGAACAGGACCGATTGCGCCGCGCTCGAAGCCGTCGTGGGACGCGGCCGCAATACCGCGGTGCACCTCATGGACGGCTACCAGGCGCTCAAGGCGTTCGTCCCGCCGCCGGAGCGGCGCGGCCTGGTCCTGCTCGATTCGTCCTTCGACCGTCCGGGGGAGTTTCTGCGCATCGCCCGGGCGCTGAAGGACGCGCACCGGCGCTGGCCGACCGGCCTCTACGCGGCGTGGTATCCGCTGATGGCGCCGGGAGCGATGCGCGGCTTCGCGCGCGACATGGAGAAGACCCGCATCAGGAAAATCCTGCGGCTCGAGTTGCGCGTGCGCGAGCCGGGCCCGGACGCCGCGATTCCCGGCTGCGGCATGCTGGTCATCAACCCGCCGTGGAAATTCGACGCCGAAGCGCGCCCGCTTCTCGACTGGATCCGGCGGGCGCTGGCGCAGGACGGCGCGGGGGGCGTGACGGTGGACTGGCTGGCGCCGGAATAAGTCGAGCCGCGAGGCGGGCCCGGTGCGTTACTGCACGCCGGCCACGGACCGCGGGATGGTCGCGCGCAGGGCGGCGACGCGCTCCGCGCGCGGCAGCCGCGCCAGCTCCCGCACCGCCTTGTAGAAGCGCGGGAGATCGCCGCCTTCCCGCGCGAGCAGCGCCTGGAACGCCGGCACCATCTGCGTGTAAAGCGCGACCGACGCCAGGTGCGCGTTGTTCGGCCCCTGCGCGAACCAGCGGTCGTAGCCGGCAAACCCATCCCAGCCCGCCTTGAGCCTCTCGTAGTCCCGGACCATTTCCGCGAACGTTTCCTGCTTGCGCGCACGCATCGTGTCGGGATCGAGCCCGCTTTGATAGAGCACCTTGATCCGCCCGCGATACGTCACGACCAGCCGCAAGAAATCGTCGCGGCGCGCCAGGCCGCGCTCGTAGGTCGCCTTGTCCCGCGCGGTGCCATGGCGCGCGAGCCAGCGCTTGACGCCCTCACGCTCCACGGCGACGGCGAACGATTCGTTGAACACACTGTCGTCCCGCACGTAGGTCACCTGGTGCGCGAGCTCGTGGAAGATCAGCAGCGCGAGCCGCGGATTCGAGTATCCGATCACCGTGTTGAGCACCGGGTCGGCAAACCAGCCGAGCGTGGAATAGGCCGGAACGCCGCCCACGTACACGTCATGGCCCTGCTTCGCGAGTTCGGCGGCAAAGCGCTCGGCTTCCTCCTTGCTGAAGTAGCCGCGGTAGGACACGCAGCCGACGAAGGCAAAGCACCAGCTCAGGGGCTTGAGCGAAAGCTCGGGCGTGGCAAACACGTTCCATACCACGTACGGGCGCTCGAGGTCGGCGTAGCGCGTAAAGCTGGCGTTGTCGGGCAGGCCCAGCTCGCGGACCGCGAATTCCCGCATGCGCAGGACTCTGGCGAGGCGGTCCCGCGTTCCCTCCGGCGCGTCCGTATCCTGGAGGACTTCGGCGATGCTGCGCTGCCGGCTCCAGACGTCGATTTGACCTTTGACCGATTGCCAGTAGTAGCCGACGTTCGCGCAGCCGCTAATCAGCAGCAGCGCCGCTGCTGCGAAGAGGCGTGACCCGTGACCGGTGGCCGGTGACCGGTTTACTTCATCCCTCATCCCTCATCCCTCATCCCTCATGAGCAAAGGCACCTCTGCGAATAAATTCGCATATCTGGTGCGCGACTGCACGAGATACTAGCATCCCGCTGTGGCTTACGTTAAGGACGATGTGGTCGCGCATGGCCGCGAGGCGCGTCTCGGCCACGCTCACGACGCCGTCGCTTGGCGCGGGCAGGTCCGGCGCGACGAAGCGGCCGATGCCGACCGGGAGCCGGCCCGCGATGACACCGATCTCCAGGCGCCGGTCGAGCGCCGGGCGCACGGACTCCAGCCATTCCGGCAGGCTGCGCCCGAGCGCGGCGCGGCCCCCGGGCAGCCGGGCGAGCCGCCGCGCCGCGAAGCTCTCGGATACCGGGGCGCCGGTCAGCACGATGCGGCCCGGCGCGAACCCCGCCCCGTCCTCGAGCATGCGCAGCACGATCAGCCCGCCGAGGCTGTGGCCGACCAGGTTGACACGAGGCGCGTCCAGCTCGCGGCAGTAGCGCGAGAGGCGCTCGACGTTCCCGGCAAGCGTGAGCCGCATGGAAGGATACGAATAGGCGACCGCCCGGAACCCGTGGCGCGCGATGCGCCGGCGCATCAGCTCCATCGCGATGCCGTGCACCCACAAGCCATGCACCAGGACGACGATTTCCATTCCCCAGGCGCGTGAATCAGGCCGAAGCAGTGCCGCGATACACCGTCACCTCGTCCGGGGCGAGGTGGGTGACGTCGCCCCAGCACTCGAGCCGCCAGGCACCGCCGCCGTAGGCAAACAGGTTCAGGCTCGCGTTGATGAGCGGAACGGGGCGTGGCGCGCCGTGATCGAGCCCATGCGCAGCGCGGTAGAGCGAGTCGAGCACCAGCCCGTGCGTGACGACCACCACCTCGGCGCCGCGATGACGTTCCGCGATCTCGGCAATGCAGCCCAGGCAGCGCCGCGTGAAGCCGCGCGCGCTTTCGCCGCCGGGCACCTCGTACTCCGGGTCGCGGCTCGCGAAGCGGGCGTGTTCCTCCGGGTAGCGCGACGTGATCTCGGCGGCAGTGAGGCCCTCGAATATGCCGAAGCGGCGCTCCTTCAGGCGGGGGTCCGTCACCAGGTCGCGCTTCGCGTGCTCGGCGATGACGCGCGCGGTGTCCCGCGCGCGCGAGAGATCGCTGCTGTAGAGCGCGGCGAAACCGCGGTCCGCCAGCCGCTGGCCCAGCGCCCGCGCCTGGGCGCGTCCCACGTCGGACAAGGGCGTGTCGGTCGTGCCCTGCATGCGCCGCTCGCGGTTCCACGCGGTCTCGCCGTGGCGGATGACGATGAGGGTCGTGTCATTCATTGCTTGAAGAGCGTGACTCAGCGGTCCTTGTTGCCGCGCCCCTTTTTCTCGGAGTGAGCCCACTCGCTCTTGCCCTTGCCTTGACCCTTGGCGTAGCCCTTGCCCTTGTCACGGCGATCATCGCGGTCGCCGCGGCGCTCGCCCCTCCGGTCGTCGTCCCGGCGCGCCTGCTCGCGATGGTCCCGGGCCCGCTCGCGATCCCGCTCCATCCGTTTGCGGTCCGCCTCGACCTGCCGGCGACCGCCCGCCACTTCCTTGCGGCTCGCCCGCAATTTTTCTTCCGCTGCCTTGATCCTTGCCGGGTCGCCTGATTTGCGCGCGTCCCGCAGGGCTTGCTCGTCTCTCTTTACCTGCCCCTGGTCCCGCTTCAACTCGGCCTGGTTCGCCTTGAGCTTTTCGCGGTCGGCCTGGAGCCGCTCGCGGTCGCGTTGAAGCCGGTCCTTTTCCAGCTTCTGGCGGTCGGCATCGAGCTGCTTGCGGTCGCCCCGCACCTCGCCGCGGCTCGCCCGAAGCTTGTCTTCCGCAGCCTTGACCTTCGCCGGGTCGCCGGACTTGCGCGCGTCGCGCAGGGCCTGCTCGTCCCTTTTCAGCTGCTCGCGGTCCTTCTGCAGCTCAGCCCCGCTGGCCCTCATCTTTTCCCGGTCCGCCCGGACCCCGTCCTTGGATGCGGGCGGCGGGGTCTGTGCCAGAGCGCCCAGACTGAACACCAGCATGCTCGATGCCAATAGGGTCGAAATCCTCTTCATGGCTCGCTCCTCCTCGTATGAACGTTATGCGGCCGGGTGGCTGCCGCGTTTCATTCTAACGCCGCTGGCGCCGGCGGCGTTGACGCCGATCGGCGCCGTAAATGCCGTCAATTCCCGAGAAACTGTGAAATACGCCTCACCCCCTCCTGCAACCGCTCGATCGGGCTGGTGTAGGCAAAGCGCACGTGCCGTTCCGGCGCGTTCCGCCCGAAGTCGATGCCCGGGGTGATCGCAACGCCCGCCTCCTCCAACAGCCCGCGCGCGAACGCGAAGCTGTCCTTCGTGAGTTTCCCGCAGCCGGCGTAAATATAGAACGCCCCCTGCGGCGTCACCGGAATGTCGAAACCCAGCCCGCGCAGCGCCGGCACCAGGTAGTCGCGCCGCGCCTTGAGCTCCCGCGTGCGCGTGGCCAGTATCGCAAGCGTCTCGGGCTCGAATGCGGCGAGGGCCGCGTACTGCGCCGGCGTGGGCGCGGCAAGATAGAGGTTCTGCGCCAGCTTGTCGAGCTCGCCGACATAGTGCTCCGGCGCGACCATCCAGCCGAGCCGCCATCCAGTCATGTTGAAGTACTTGGAGAAGCTGTTGATGACGATCACGTCATCGGCGAGCGCGAGGGCGGTCGTGTAGTCGTCGCCGTACACCAGCCCGTGATAAATCTCGTCCACGATCAGCGTGCCGCCCTTCGCGCGCGCGATCTCCGCCATGGCCGAGAGCCGTTCGGTCGAGATCAGCGTGCCGGTGGGATTCGAAGGCGAGGCAACGAGCGCCGCGACGGTGCGCGGGCCCCAGCCGCGCTCCAGGTGATCGGGCGCAAGCTGGTAATCCGTCGCGGCATCGACCGGCAGCGCGCGCGGCACGCCCTCCACCACGCGCACGAAGTGGCGGTTGGCGGGATAACCGGGATCGGCAAGCAGGACCTCGTCGCCCGGGTCGAGCAGCACCGCGCAGGCGAGCAGCAGCGCCGCGGACGACCCGGTGGTGACGATGATGCGCGAGGGAGAAACGTCCACGCCGTAGCGCGCGCGGTAGAAGCCGGAAATCGCCTGCCGGAGCTGCGGCAGGCCGGGGGTGGGCGTGTAGTAGAGCTCGCCTTTCTCCAGCGCGCGGATCCCGGCGCGGAGGATCGGCTCCGGCGTCGGGAAATCCGGCTCGCCGATCTCCATGTGGATGATGGACCGGCCCTGCGCTTCCAGCACGCGCGCGCGGGCCAGCAGCGCCATCACGTGGAACGGCTCGATCTCCGCCATGCGCCGCGCGATGCGCGCGGCGCGCGCCCCCGGCGCTGGGCGCGTCATCGACACTACTTGACGGTCACTCCGCGGTCGGCGAAGTACTTCACCGCTCCCGGGTGCCAGGGCACCGCGGTCGCGCCGATGGCCTGGTTCTCCAGCGTCATGCTGGCCGCTTCGCGGTGCGCGATGACGATATCCTTGTGCCGGTCGAACAGCGTCTTCAGGATGTCGTAGACCAGTTTTTCGTCCATGCTCTCGTGGACGAACAGCACGCCCCAGACATTGATCGTCCGGTTGTCCTTCTCCTGCCCGGAATAGGAGCGCGCCGGAATGGTTCCGGCCGCGTAGATCGGGCCGTATTTCGTCGCCATCGCCTTCAGGGCGCCCGCATGGTCGACGAGCTTGACCCGGGTCCCCGGGCTGGCGGCAACGTCGGTCACGGCCGGCAGCGGCACCCCGGCCGCGTGCATGAAGGCGTCGATCTTGCGGTCCTTCAACGCGTTGGCTGCGTCGGAGACGCCCAGCCGCTCGCGCACGACGTCCTTGTCGGGGTTGATGCCGAACGCTTCGAGTATGCGCAGCGCCATGACTTCCGTGCCGCTACCCGGCGAGCCGGTGGAAATACGCTTGCCCTTGAAATCGGCCATGGTCTCGATGCCCCGCCCCTCGGCGGTCACGACGTGCATGACGAGCGGATGGACCACCGCGATCGTGCGCATCGGCACCTTCTCCTTGAACTTGCCGGTGCCGTGGAAGCCGTCCCACGCCGCGTCAACCATCGAGAAAGCGATATCGGACTTCTTCGAATTGAGCAGGTTGATGTTGGCCACGCTGCCGCCGGTCACCTCCGCGGTCACGGCGGCGCCCGGCAGGTGCTTCGACAACACGTTGGCCATGGCCCCGCCCATCGGGTACCAGACGCCGCCGGTGCCCCCGGTCGAAATCGACAGCCGCGTCTGCTGCCCATAGGCAGCGTTCGCCAATCCGAGCGCGGCCAGTATCGTAACGAGCATCAACTTCATCGTTCCCTCCTCCTGGTTTCAGGTTTTCAATCCGGTGTCTGCTTGAGGCTCAGCGGCCCCGAGCCCATGGCGATGATGAGTACCAGCGCGCCGAGGATCGAGACATTCTTGAAAAAGTGATTGGCCTGGTTCGCGACCTCCCGCGCCTGCGCCGGGTCGATGGCCCAGAAATTGTGAAAGATCAGCGTTGCCGGCACGAGGAAAATCGCCAGCAGCAACGCGCCGATGCGCGCGTGCCAGCCGAGCAGGACCATCAGGCTGCCCGCGAACTCGCAAAAGATCGCGCCCACCAGCAGCACTTCCGCGAACGGCATGCCTTTCTTCGCCATCATCCCGGCGACCAGCGTGAACGCGGTGATCTTGCTGATCGCCGACCGCAGGAAGATGAACGTGATCAGGAATCGGGCAACGAGCGGCCCGTAGGTCTTGGCCAGGTTGCACAGAGCCTGC
>MERD01000021.1:0-6968 GCA_001771935.1 Betaproteobacteria bacterium RIFCSPLOWO2_02_FULL_67_26 | reverse complement strand
ATGGCGCAGCGCGCAGGTCAAAGGCCGCGCCGTTTCTCCCCCGTGACCGTGCGCACCTCCACGGCAAGATCGACCGTATCGCGTTTCCCGCCCGCCAGCTCGAAGGTGAGCTTCAGCGGCACGCGGTCACCCGCCTTGAGCGCCTGCTTGAGCTCGAGGAACATGAAGTGAACTCCGCCCGGCGCGAGCCGTACCGTCCGGTTCGCCGGCAGATCGACGCCATCTACGGCGAACATCTTCATGACGCCGCCCTCCATCTTCATGTTGTGGATCTCCACGGCGCCTGCCGCCGGGCTCGCTGCGCCGACCAGGCGCGCCGCCGCCTTGCTGGTGATGTTCATGAAAGCGCCGGTGGCTGTCTGGCCCGGAACGGTACCGCGGACCCAGGCTTCCTTCACTTCGATGGCTTGGCCGTGCGCGGAGGCCATCGGCAATGCCAGCAGCGTGCAGGCTGTGGCAAGCAAACGCGAGATTCGAGACATGGCCGCCTAGCGCGCGCGTGACCGGCGCGCTTTGCCGCTCGACCGGGGCTTTCCAGGCGAAAGCGCGCGGCGCGCGCGCCCGCTCCGCAGCCCGTCCATGTAGAGGTCGATCATGGCTTCGGCGTGGCGCTCGAGCGGGAGGTAGCCGGGGTTCGCGAGCCAGTTGGAGATCAGCCCGTACAGCATGGCGTCGAGACCGACGGCCGCGAGCCGCGGGTCGACGCTGGCGGGCAGCAGACCGCGCTTGATCGCGTTGCGAATAGTCTGCTCGGCGCGGTCCACGCAGCCTTTCTGGACGGCACTGATCCGGTTGTTGACCCCGGCCATCTCGCCCAGATACTCGCATTTGTGAGTGACGACGTCGAATACGCGTTGAACCTGCGGATTGGTCGCCGTGCTCTTGAGCGCATTCACGGCGCAGGCCTTCAACGAGGCGATCGGGTCCTCGACGGACTCGTCGCTCGCGCGCGCCACCATCGCCTCCATCGGCAGGGTCACGCGGTTCACCATGGCCGCGAAGAGATCGCTCTTGTCCTTGAAATGCCAGTAGATTGCGCCGCGGGTGACTCCGGCGGCCTGGGCGATGTCCTCGAGCGAGGTGCGCGATACCCCGCGCTCGCTGAATACATGCTCGGCGGCGTCGAGTATGCGGTTGCGGGTTTCCTGCGCTTCGTCCTTGGTGCGTCGTACCACTGGGCAGATCTCCGTTACGTCATGCGCAATTGACACCTGTCATAAATCCCCTCTTTACATACATTCAAGATTGTATGTAAACTCCCCCGCTTCTGCAAGCCGCGCGCGCGAACGAAAGACACTCATGACCAGGCTCTCCGGCATTTCATGGCACGGCGCGCGGCTGCGCGTCGCGCTGCCCGCCGTTCTCCCAATGACACTTGCGCTCGCCGTTGCCGGTTGCGGGCCGGCCGGCGGGCCGCCCGGGGGCTTCCCGCCTCCCGTGGTGTCCGTCATCACCGTCGAGCCGAAGGATGTGCCGGTCACCTACGAGTACGTCGCGCAGACCGCGGGCTACCGCGAAGTGGAAGTGCGGGCGCGCGTGACGGGCATCCTGCTGAAGCGCAATTTCAAGGAAGGCATGGCGGTCCGCCAGGGTGATTCTCTGTTCACCATCGATCCGGCTCCATTCCAGGTCGCCCTCGCCCGCTCCGAAGCCGACCTGGGCGTGGCGGAAGCCCGGCTCGCGCAGGCGAAGCGCGAGAGCGCCCGGCTGAAGCCGGTGATCGAGGCGCGCGCGGCGAGCCGGAAGGAGCTCGACGACGCCGTTTCCGCCGAGCAGGTGGCCGAAGCCGAGGTCAAGAGCATCCGCGCCCGGCTGAACGAAGCGAAGCTCAATCTGGATTACACCCGGGTCGAATCGCCGATCTCCGGATTCGCCAGCCGCGCCGTCGCCTCCGAGGGCACGCTGGTGTCCGGGCCGAACGTGCTGCTCACGACGGTCACGCAGACCGACCCGATGTACGTGATCTTCGGCGTGCCCGACCGGGAATTCCTCGCGATGCGCCGCGACGTCGAGGCGGGAAGGCTGAAGCTGCCGGCGGACGGCCGTCTCAAGGCAACCGTCAAGCTTGCGGACGGCAGCGCCTATGCGCGCGAAGGCGTGCTCAACTTCCGCGACGTGCGAGTCAATACCCAGACCGGCACCAGCGAGGCACGCGCCGAGTTTCCGAATCCGGGCGGCGTGCTGCGCGCGGGCGAATTCGCGCGCGTCGTGCTGCACGGGGCGGTGCGCCCGGGCGCGATCGTGGTGCCGCAACGCGCGGTGCTGGAAAGTCCCAAGGGCAAGTTCGTCTACACCGTGAACGCCGAGAGCAAGTCCGACCAGCGGCCCGTGGAGGCAGGCGACTGGACCGGCGACGGCTGGATCATCAATGCCGGACTGCAGCCCGGCGACCGGGTGATCGTGGAAGGCGTGATGAAGCTCTCCCTGATGCCGCCCGGCGTGCCGGTGAAGATCGCCGGCGGCGCCGCGCCCGCCGGCAAGAAATAGCGCGGGGCGACGATGATTTCACGCTTCTTCATCGACCGGCCGATCTTCGCGGCCGTGCTCTCGATCTTCATCGTGATCGCGGGGCTCGCCGCGATGCGCGTGCTGCCGATCGCCCAGTACCCCGAGATCGCACCGCCCGTGGTCACGGTGCGCGCCGTGTATCCCGGCGCCTCCGCCCAGGTGCTGGAGCAGACGGTCGCCGCCCCCCTCGAGAACCAGATCAACGGCGTCGAGAACATGCTCTACATGAGCTCGACCTCGGCGTCGAGCGGCGTGGTCGAGATCCACGTCACCTTCGAGATCGGCGCCGACGTGGACACCGCCGCGTTGAACGTCAACAACCGCGTGAAGCAGGCCGAGCCGCGGCTGCCGCTGGAGGTCCGCCGGCAGGGCGTCACGGTCGAGAAAGGCTCGTCGTCGTTCCTGCAGGTCGTCGCGTTCAGCTCGCCCGACGGCAGCCGCGACGACCTGTTCATCTCGAACTACGTCACGTTGAACGTGCTCGACGCGCTGAAGCGCATCCCCGGCACCACCAACGTGCAGATCTTCGGCGCCAAGGATTACGCGATGCGCGTCTGGGTGCGCCCCGACCGCCTGGCGCAGCTCAGGCTCGCCCCCTCGGACCTGCTGCGCGCCCTCAACGAGCAGAACGCGCAATTCGCCGCGGGCAAGATCGGCCAGTCGCCGACCGGCGGGCCGCAGGAGCTGGTCTACACCATCACCACCAAGGGGCGGCTGTCGGAGCCCGCGGAATTCGAGAACATCGTGGTGCGCGCCAATCCCGACGGCTCGGTCCTGAGGCTCAAGGACGTGGCGCGCGTCGAGCTGGGCTCCCGGGACTACGAGTTCATCGGCCGCGTCAACGGCAAGACGGCGACGCTGGTCGGCATCTTCCTGCAGCCGAACGCCAACGCGCTCGCGACCGCCGAGCGCGTGAACGCGGAGATGACCCGGCTCTCGCAAGCGTTCCCGCCGGGCCTCGTGCACAACGTGGTGTACGACACCACGCGCTTCGTGAAGGTCTCGATCCGCGAAGTCGTGATCACGCTGCTCGAAGCCATGACGCTGGTGTTCCTGGTGGTGTACCTGTTCCTCCAGAACTGGCGCGCCACGCTCATCCCGTTCGCCGCGGTGCCGGTGTCGCTCATCGGCACCTTCGCCGGGCTCGTCCTGCTCGGCTACTCGATCAACACGCTGACGCTGTTCGGCATGGTGCTCGCCATCGGCATCGTGGTGGACGACGCGATCGTGGTGCTGGAGAACGTCGAGCGCATCATGCACGAAGAGCACCTGCTGGCGCGCGAGGCGGCGATCAAGGCGATGAAGGAAGTCACCAGCCCGATCATCGCGATCGTGCTGACGCTGTGCGCGGTGTTCGTGCCGATCGCGTTCCTCGGCGGACTGACCGGGGAGCTGTACCGGCAGTTCGCGGTGACGATCTCGATCGCCGTGGTGATCTCGGGCATCGTGGCGCTGACCCTGACCCCCAGCCTGTGCGTGCTGATATTGAAGCGCGAGCACCGGGAGCCCGGCCGCTTCTTCCGCGGGTTCAATAATTGGTTTCACCGCGTGACCGGGCGCTACGTCGACGGCGTCTCCTGGATGCTGCGACGCGGCGGCATCGCCCTCGCCCTCTTCGCCGGCATGGTCGCGCTCACGGTCGGCCTGTGGCGCGCGACACCGGGCTCTCTGGTGCCGGACGAGGACCAGGGCTATTACATCGCCGCGGTGTTCCTGCCCGACGGCGCGACGCTCGAGCGCACCGACAAGGTGGTGAACGAGGTCGTCCAGGCCATACTGTCGAACCCCAACAACGAGAATGCCGTGGCCTTCACCGGCTTCGATTTCCTCGGAGGCAGCTTCCGCAACAGCGCGGCGACCATCTTCGTGACGCAGAAGCACTGGGACGAGCGCGCGGTCTCGACGCCGCAGCTGGTCGGCGAGTTCTTCATGAAGACCGCGCACATCCAGCAAGGCCTGGTGCTTGCCTTCGGCCCGCCGCCCATCTTCGGCCTCGGCAACGCGGGCGGCTTCGAGTTCTACATCCAGAACCGCGGCGAAGGCGGCGCGCAGCGCCTGGCTGAAGTCACCTACCAGCTGCTCGGGACGGTGGCCCAGGACCCCATGTTCGGGCAGGTCAACACGCTGTGGCGCGCCACCGTACCGCAGCTCTACGTCGAGACCGACCGCGAGAAGGCCAAGGCGCTCGGGGTGCCGGTCGACGAGATCTACAACACGCTTGCCGCGACGCTCGGCACGTTCTACGTCAACGACTTCAACAAGTACGGCCGCACCTGGCAGGTGCTGATGTCGGCGGAGCCGGCATACCGCAAGCGGCCCGACGACGTCGGCGCCGTCTACGTGCGCTCGGAGCGCGGCGCGATGGTGCCGCTCGCGGCGCTGGCGAAGGTGAATTACTCCTCCGGCCCGGACTCGCTCGACCGCTTCAACAACCTGCCCGCGGTGAAGATCTTCGGCTCGACCAAACCCGGCTTCAGCTCGGGCCAGGCAATCGAGCGCATGGAAAGCATTGCGCGCCAGACCCTGCCGCCGGATTTCAGCTTCGACTGGGGCGGTGCCTCGTTCCAGGAGAAGCGCTCGGGCGGCACTTCGATACTGGCACTCGGGCTCGCGGCGCTGATGGTGTTCCTGATCCTCGCCGCCCAGTACGACCGCTGGTCGCTGCCGCTCGCGGTGATGCTGGCGCTCCCCTTCGGCACGTTCGGTGCGCTGGCGGCGATCTTCATCAACAATCTGCTGCCGATGCCGTACTACATGGCAATGGGCATCCCGTGGCTGCAGGGCCTGCTCTCGCCGCTCGCCGGCATCGCGCGGCTTTCCAACGACGTCTATTTCCAGATCGGCCTGGTGACGCTGCTCGGCCTGGCGGCGAAGAACGCGATCCTGATCGTCGAGTACGCGGTCATGAAGAAGCACGAGGGCCTGTCGACCGCGGCGGCGGCGGTGGAAGCGGCGCGGTTGCGGTTCCGGCCCATCCTCATGACTTCGCTCGCCTTCATACTCGGCGTGATGCCGCTCGTGCTCTCGAGCGGGGCCGGCGCCGGCGCGCGCCACTCCGCCGGCACGGGGGTGATGGGCGGCATGCTGGCGGCAACGTTTCTCGCAATCTTCTTCATCCCGTGGTTCTTCAAGATGATCGTGGACCGCCGGCTTGCGGAGCCGCGCTCGACCGCCGAGATCGAGGAAGAAGCGCGGCATCATCGTGAAGCCGGCCTGCGCTCGACGCGCGTGGCACACCATCATCCGGTCGCAAGAGGAGACGACGACCATGATTAAGACCCTGATTTCCGCCGTGGCTGCGGCCCTGGTCGCCGGCTGCGCGCTCGGCCCCGCGTATGAGCGGCCCGCGGCCGAGCTGCCGGCGGGCTGGACCGGCGCGCCCGCGCAGGGCGCCAAGGCGCCGGCCGAGCGCTGGTGGACCCTGTACGGCGACCCCGCGCTCGATAAGCTGGTCGAGGAGGCGCTGGCCGCCAACCAGGACCTCGCGCTCGCCGCCGCGCGCGTGGACGAGGCGCGCGCGTTGGCGCGGGTTGCCGATTCCCAGCTCTGGCCGGCGGTGGATGCCACCTTCCAGCGCGACCGGGCCCGCAATTCCGAGCGCTCCCCTTTCCCCCTGCCGCCAAGCGCGATCGAGCGCAACAGCTACCGCGGGCAGATCGACGTTTCCTACGAGGTGGACCTGTGGGGCCGGCTGCAAAGCGCGACCCAGGCCGCCCGCGCCGAACTGCTGGCGACCGAGGCGGCGCGCGAGACCGTGCGCATCACGCTCGCGACCGAGGTCGTGCGCGCCTATTTCGCGCTGGTCGCATTCGACGCTCAAGTCGAGTCTACGCGCCGCTCGCTGGCGTTGCGCAGCGACGGCCTGGCGCTGCAAAGGGTGCGGCACACGGCGGGCCTCATCAACGACTTCACGCTGCGCCAGCTCGAGGCGGAAGTGGAGGCCGCGCGCGCGCAGCTGCCCGCGCTCGAGGCGAGCCGCACCGCGCAGGAGCTGGCGCTGGCGGTGCTGCTGGGCCGCAGTCCGCGCGTCATCATGGAGGGCGCCGTCGCGCGGCGCGGCGAACAGGGAGAGCCGGCCGCGCTGGTCGTGCCCGAGGGCCTGCCCTCCGACCTTCTGCTGCGGCGGCCCGATGTCGCGCAGGCCGAGCAGGGCCTGATCGCCGCCAACGCCCGCATTTCGGAAGCGCGCGCCGCGCTGTTCCCGCGCATCGGGCTATCGGGCTACTACGGCAGCGAAAGCATCGCGCTGGGCGACCTCTTCTCGACGCCGGCGCGGATATGGTCGCTGGCGTTCGCGCTCGCTCAACCCATCTTCCAGGGCGGTCGGCTGTTCGCCGAGGTCGAGGCGGTGAAGGCGCGCGAGCGCCAGGCGGTCGCGCAGTACCAGAAGACCCTGCAGCAGGCGTTCAGCGAAGTGCGGCGGGCGCTCAATACCCAGGCCAAGGCGCGCGAGGCGTACG
>MERD01000020.1:13757-13934 GCA_001771935.1 Betaproteobacteria bacterium RIFCSPLOWO2_02_FULL_67_26 | reverse complement strand
CAGGCTGTAATTGACTGGCTTAAGACCAATGCGTACCGAGTACTGACTCTCAAAGAGCCTCAATTACGCGACGTCGAGGAAGAGTAATAATAAATGGGGTCAGGCCTACGGGCTTGACCTAGTCCGTTTTCCATGGTGGTTCCACCCAATTCCGGGTCGGACCAGCGCAACGTATTG
>MERD01000020.1:0-13734 GCA_001771935.1 Betaproteobacteria bacterium RIFCSPLOWO2_02_FULL_67_26 | reverse complement strand
CAGACCGCCAATTGAGGGCTTAGAACCGCGTTTCTGACCGGCAAAGCGTGCGTCTAGGAGTCCTGTGACCCCCGCCGCTTCGACCAGATGACCGCCAGCACGATGGCGAACACGAGCGCCACCGGTGCGGTCAGTATCGCGCCGGTAATGGGCGCCGCAATGATCGCCAGCGCCCCGTCGCCGTGCAGCAGCGAGCTGCGCATCACCACGTAGCCAAAGCTGAGACCCATGCCGCCGCCGACTGCGGCGACAAACAGCACGCAGGAGCCCCAGACCGGCAGGGCCTTGCGATGGACGGCGCGCAGCAGGAAGAAGCTCGCGATGCCTGCAACGACGGGCACGATGAACATGCCCGTGTAGACCATGATTTCGTCCGGCGCCATGGCGGTATTATTCAATCATGAACCGCAAGTCTCAACTCCCAAGCACCGAGAGAAAAATGAGGCCCGGTTCGCATTTTCAAAACAGTGGACCCGGCCCCATTTACCCCTCTCGTCATCCGCATTCTCTCCGGCGCTTGCCCCTCCCCGCCCGTTGGACTAGATTGCCCATAATTGAGGAGACTGCCATGATCGACATGCATGCCCACTGGAAGCCCGCCGAGCTGGCGGACGCGCTGCGCGCCCGGACGCGGAATCCGAAGATCGAGCGCAACGCGAGCGGCGTCGAGGTGCTGAAGTCGGCCCGCTACGGCGAGGAGCAACTGTCCGAGGCGTTCGATGACGTGGCGTTCCATCTCGACCGCATGGACCGGCAGGGCGTGAGCACCGGCGTGCTGTCGCTGCTCGGCTCGTTCTGCTGGGTCGAGGCGCAGCCGCTGGAAGTGTCCGTGCCGCTGTGCCGGCTCGTCAACGACACCCTCTCCGGGATCTGCCAGGCGCACCAGGGCCGCTTCCTCGCCCATGCCGCGCTGCCGCTGACGGACATTTCCGTCGCCGCCGCGGAGTTCGAGCGGGCGCTGGCACTGCCGGGCATGGTCGGCGCGCAGTTGCCGGGCAACGGCTTCCTCACCCGGAAGGACGCCGAGAAGATGCGTCCCCTGCTCGAGGTCGCGAACCGCCACCGCGCGCTCCTCTTCATCCACCACGGCCCGCTGCCGGGCGACCCTTTCCCCAGGCACGCGGGCGACACCGACAACATGCGCCGCCGCAACGGCACGCTCGACATGCAGGCGTGCCTGTCCTCGGCGATGATGACCCTGTGCCTCACCGATTTCCTCGCGCCCTACCCCGACGCGACGGTCTACCTGCACAACCTCGGCGGCAACATCCCCTACGAGGTCGAGCGCATGGACCACCGCAGCCTGCTCGACACGCCGAAGGAAGAGCTGCCCTCGTCGCGCTTCCGGCGCGCGGGCGTGTACGTGGACTGCAATTCGTTCGGTCCGCACGCCATCGAGGCCGGGGTGCGGCTATACGGCGCCGAGCGCGTCGTGTGCGGCACCGACGGCACCGAGTTCGGCGTGGACTGGACCCGGAAAGCGCTCGCCGAGGCGCGCATCGACGAAGCAGAAAGACGCAAGATCCTCCACGGAAACGCCGCGGCCGTGCTCTCCCGCCGCGCGTCAGTCGCGCACCGCGAACAAGCCGCCGCGTAGCAGCCCGTCATATCCGGGTCGGACCGCCTGGGACTTGCACCTTCCCCCGCAACGCTTCCGCCAGCCTTTTCAGTCCCTCCTCTGCTTCCGCCGTAATAAGAGGCCGGGCTGAATTTCGTTTGCTTTCTGACGCGCGCGGGCTATTCGTCCCGGCCGTAGTGCATGCGCCGGTAGGGCACGCTCGGCACGCTCCGGGAGATGCGGAGATCCACCATCATCGGGCCGGGCTTCGCCACGAACTCCGCCGCCGCCGACTTAAGCTGCTCGATGGTTCGCGCCATCCGGCCGCGCCCGCCCATGGCGACGGCGACGCCGCCCAGGTCCGGCGTCGTGATCGTGGCGCCCTTCACATCCATATGGTGCGCGTCGAGCTTGTAATACTCGGCGCCCAGCGCCTCGTTGTTCATCACGATCACCAGCAGCGGCATGTCGTAGCGGACCGCCGTCTCGAACTCCGCCAGGTGCATCATCACGCTGGCGTCGCCGTCGAGCAGCATGGCCGGCTTGTTGCCCATGGCGACGACCGCCCCCATCGCCGCCGGCAGCATCTGCCCGATGCAGCCGAAGAAGTGGCCGCCCGCCACCAGGCCGCGCCGCCGCATCATCAGCATGCTCGCGAACGCGGAGGTCATGCCGCTGCCCGACAGCAGGCCGACTTCCGGCGGCACGATCTGGTCGAGCGCGATGCAGGCGTCGCGCGGGTCGACGGTGCCCGGATCCATCTCGAATTCCGTGCGGTCAGCGCTGTGATTCACGAGCTGGGTCTTGACGTCGGGCGTCCGGTAGCCGGTGGACTTCACGCGCCGGCTGGCGAGCAGCTTCTCCAGCTCTTCCACGCCGATCCGGGCATCCGACTGCAGGTAGCAATCGGCGGCCCGGCCGCCGCCCATCATGCGGTGCGGCTTCGAATCGATCTGCACGTAGGTGGCCTCGGGAAACAGGTAGCCGTTCTCGAGCGTGTGGCGGTTCAGGCTCGCGCCCACGCCGATGACGCAATCGGCCTCGTGGAACAATTGCATCGCCGGGCGCGAGCCGTACAGCCCCGAGATGCCCGCGTGAAACTCGGACTCGTTGAGGAAGGTCTTGGTGAGCAGCGTCGTCGCGATCAGCGCGCCGATGCGCTCGCCGAGCTTGAGCACCGCCGGCCCCGCGCCCGCCCACTGCGCGCCCCGCCCGACGATGATCACCGGCTTTTTGGACCCGGCCAGGATGTCGGCGGCGCGCTCCAGCGCCCTGGGGTCCGGGTGCACGACCCCGGGAGTGAAGAGCGTGGAGGACGGCTGGTACGGATCGTCGTCCTCGAACTCCTTCTGCTGTATGTCCAGCGGGCAGCTCAGCATGATCGGGCGGCTCTCGGTCTTCGCCAGGTAGAACGCCTTGCGCACGACGTCGTCCGCCAGGTCGGGCGACACGAGGCGAACGAAGCCGCTTTCGCAGGCGGCGGCGAAGCGCGCCTGGTCCAGGTACTGGGCGTACTCGTCGTCCACGATGGGCGCCTCGCCGCAAAACGCGACCAGCGGCGATCCCGCGCGGCTGGCGGTCACCAGCGCCGTGGCGAGCTGCGTCACGCCCGGACCGCAGGTTGCAGTGGCGACCCCCGGAGTATGCGTGACCCGCGCGAAACCGTCGGCCATCCCGAGCCCCGCGCCTTCGTGCCGGACCTCGTGCACCTTGACGCCGAGCTGGTTCATCTCGTAGATCCAGTACATGTTGCCGTCGCCCATCATGCCGAAGGTGGCGGTCACGCCTTCCGCCTTGAACGCGCTGGCCAATCGTTGATACACCTTCATCTTCGCCATCCTTGCCGCTCCTCTCTATTGGGACAGGTCCAGACTGTATAGCCGCATCATCCGGGTTGCTA
Organism: Betaproteobacteria bacterium RIFCSPLOWO2_02_FULL_67_26; assembly: GCA_001771935.1. Classification (GTDB taxonomy): domain Bacteria; phylum Pseudomonadota; class Gammaproteobacteria; order Burkholderiales; family SG8-41; genus SG8-41. The sequence continues at coordinate 10,276 of MERD01000020.1, read as the reverse complement.
TGGTAGTGCGTTTCGCGCGGGGCGCCTGAGCGTCCGCAATCTGGAACTCAGCCGCGCGCCCCGGAACAAAAAACCCCGCTCTCGCGGGGCTTTGTCTGGGACGGTAGAAAACGATCAAACGGGCAGCGGCTCGGGCTCATCGGCCGTGGGCTTCGCCGGCGCGGCGGGCGGTGCAGCCGCCTGGCGCTGGCGCTCCCTCTCCTGCTGCTCCATTTCCTTCCGCATCTGCTCCATCTTCTGGATCCAGAATCTCCGTTCAGCGGGGCTGTCGTCGCACATGGTGGCACCTCCGGTCGGGTAACGGGTCACGAGCGGCCCGTACAAAGTTTACTCCTCCCGGTTCCCGGCGGCACCGCGCGGAACGCGGATTCGCCCTCCCGCCCTCCCGCTCTCCCGTCTTCTGCCGGTAAAATCGGCGGACATCGCAAGGATATGAATTTATGACCCCGGGTTTCGAAGAGATCATGGCCATCCGCGGCCGCGGCATGCCCGGGGACGGCGAAGTCACGATCAAGGGGCACGATCCGGTCTTTTCCGCGCGCTTCAGGATCGGCGAGACGACGGCGAACATCCTCGCCGGCGTCGGCGTCGCGGTCACCGACATCCACGAGCTGAAGACCGGCCGGCGCCAGAAAGTCGCGATCGACGTCCGCCACGCGGCGGCCACCTGCCAGAGCTCCAAGTTCGTGAGCCAGCCGGCCGCCGGGGGCGGCTGGAAAGTGGTGCAGTCGCCGTCCATGGCGCACATGCGCTCCATCACCCAGCCGTGGCGAACCCGGGACGGCCGCTGGTACCTGCCGCATTTCAACCTGCCCCATCTCCACGACCGGGTGATCGGCGTGCTCAAGTGCGAATCCAGCGCGGATGCCGTTGCCAAGGCGGTCGCCCAATGGGATTCGCACGACCTGGAAGAAGCGGTCGCTGGAGCGCGCGCCTGCGGCTCGATCGTGCGCTCCAACGCCGAGTGGTTGGCCCACCCGCACGGAAAAATGCTGTCCGGCAAGCCGCTGATCGAGGTCACCCGGATCGGCGACAGCGACCCGATTCCTTTCCCCGAGGGCGAGCGGCCGCTCTCGGGAATCAGGGTGCTCGACCTGACGCGCATCCTCGCCGGGCCGATCGCGGCGCGCACCCTGGCCGAGCACGGCGCCGACGTGCTGATGGTCACGGCGCAGCACCTGCCGCAGGTTCCGGAGCACGTCATGGACACGAGCCACGGCAAGCGCAGCTCCTTCCTGGACCTCAACCGGGCCGAAGACGTGGCGACGTTAAAAAAGCTCGTGCGCAGCGCCGACGTGTTCAGCCAGGGCTACCGCCCCGGCATCATGGACCAGCACGGGTTGAGTCCCGAGCAGCTGGCCGCGGAGCGCCCCGGGATCATCTATCTTTCCGTCAGCTGCTACGGCCACGGCGGCCCGTTCACGAACCGCGGCGGATGGGAGCAGATCGCCCAGTGCGCAACCGGGATCTGCCTCGACAACGGCGACGAGCGGCCGAAGCTGCTGCCGGCCTCCGCGTGCGACTACACGACCGGCTACAACGGCGCCTACGGCGTGCTGCTCGCGCTGGCGCGGCGCGCGCGCGAGGGCGGCTCGTACCACGTTCGCGTCTCGCTGTGCCGGTCGGGCATGCACATCTACCAGCAGGGCCACGTGCGCTGCCCGGAAGCCGACCTGGGGCTCGCGCGCGCGGAACTGGATTCGATCATGGTCGAATCGAAGGGCGGCCACGGCACGCTGAAGCACCTCGCCCCCGTGCTGAGCCTGTCCGAAACCAGGCCGTACTGGGACAAGCCGTCCCCGGTGCTGGGCTCGAGCCCGCCGGAGTGGCTTTCTCAGGTCGGACGCCATAAGTAGTATTGGTATTTGCCCTATCGAAGGAGGCGAGTCATGCGTTCAACGTTCCGTACGACGCTCATCGCAACGGTGCTGGCGGCGCTGGCACCTTCGGCCGCATTCGCCCAGGCCTTTCCGGGCAAGGTGGTGCGCATCGTGATCCCGTTCTCGCTCGGCGGGAGCAACGACCTCACCGCGCGCGTTCTCCTGCCGCATCTCTCGGAGCGCTGGAAGCAGCAGGTCATCGTCGATCCGCACGTGGGCGCGGCCTCGACGGTGGGCGCCACCTACGTGGCGAGGAGCGCGCCGCCCATGGCCGAGGCGGCCCCCGGCTTCGAGGCCATCGCGTGGTTCGGGATGTTCGTGCCGCGCGGCACGCCGCCGGCCGTGGTCAGGAAGATCCGCGACGACATCGCCGACATCCTGAAGACTCCCGCCGTGATCAAGGGCATGCACGGCATCGGCGGCGACCCGAGCGGGATGCCGACCGAGGAGTTCGCGAAGATGGTCCGCTCGGAAATCGAGAAGTGGAGCAGGGTCGCGAAGGCGGCGGGATTCAAGCCGCAGTGATTTCCTAGCGCGGAATGACCGGCACCACCAGCATGCGCTTGGGTATGCTGCCGGTGCCGTTGTAGCCGTCGAACGCGCCCTTGAGATGCAGCTCGTGCATGTACCACCCGGAGCCGAAGTAGGCCGGGATCTTCACCTGGTCGAGCCGCGGCCCGGCCGAGCGCTCCTGGTAGAACGGGCCGTCGAACGGGTACTGCGGCGTGACGAGCGGATCGACGCACCGGATGCGATCAGGATCGACTTGCATGCTGACTGTGCATAATACGCCACATGAAAGTCATCCAGATGCGGAAGGCGGGCGGGCCGGAAGTGCTCGAGGTCGCGGAGCAGCCGCTGCCGGAGCCGTCCGCGGGCGAGGTGCGCGTGCGCGCGCAGGCCATCGGCGTGAGCAGCGCGGACATGCTGGTGCGCAAGGGCGTCTACAACTGGATGCCGCCGCTCCCCGCCGTTCCCGGCAACGAGATGGCGGGGATCGTGGATGCGCTCGGGCGCGACGCAACCGGCGTCCGCGCCGGGCAGCGGGTGCTCGTGAGTTCGCGCGAGCTCCCGTTCCGGGGCGGCTGCTATGCGCAGGCGATTCTCGTTCCCGCGGCCGCCGTGTTCCCGCTTCCCGATGCGATCGCGCCCAATGACGCCGTGAGCCTCCCGAATTACCAGCTCGCCGGCGCGCTGCTGTACGAGTCCGGCGTGCGCAAGCCGCGCAGCATCGCCGCCTACGGCGCGAGCGGGGGCGTCGGGATGGCGCTGCTCCAGCTCGCGGCCTGCGACGGCATCGCGGCCATCGGGATCGTCAGCACCGGGGAGAGGCGCGCGTTCGTTCAGCGCGCGGGAATCGGGAACGTGCTGATCCGCGGCGAGGACGATCTTCCCGCGCGGGTCATGGCGCTGACGGGCGGCCGCGGCGTGGACGTGGTCTACGCCATGGGGGGGCCGGGCGCGGCATTCATGGCCAATCTCGACCTGCTCGCGCCGCTGGGCACCGTCGTTTCGTTCGGAGTGCTCGGCGGCCTCATGCCGGACGCGGACCTCTACGGGGAGCTGCGTAAACGCGCGGGCAAGAGCCTGGGGGTGCGCTGCTACTCGATCCACACGCTCGACCACGACCGCGCGCTGCGGCGCGCGCTGATGGCGCGCGCGATCGGGCTCATGGCGGCCGGGCGCCTGCGCCCGCCGCCGCCGACCGTGCTGCCGCTCGCGGAGGCCGCGCGCGCCCACGAGATGATGGAGGCGGGGCGCAGCCTGGGGAAGATGGTGCTGGCGCCCTAGTTCGCGCCGATGAAGGGCGGCACGCGCCGCTGGTAGCCCGCCAGCGCCTCGGTGATCTTGAAGCGCGACGGGAACGGAAACGAGATGTGCTTCTGTATCAGCGCGTCGCGCACGTACTTCTCGATCGGCATGCCCGCGATCACGCCCATGCCCCCGAACAGTTCCATGCCCTGCTCGGTCAGCCGCTGGACCGCCGTCCCGGTGAACGCCAGCGCCATCAGCTCGTAGGGCTGGTTCTCGACCGTGCCATCCGCGATCGCCTCCGGATGGTCCTTCACCCACGCCGCCGTCCAGATCAGCCGCCGCGCCGCCTCCAGGTTCATGGCCATGTCGGCGAGAAAAAGGCCCACCGCCTGGTGCCGGATGATGGGCTTGCCGCCGGAGACCCGCTCCTGGGTGTACTTGAGCGTTTCCTCCAGCGCCGCGCGCCCGAGACCGAGCGTGAGGGAGGCGATCACGAGGTGGGTGCCCATGTCGGTGCGCCCCTTCGGCGCCGGCGGCAGGATGCGGCCTTGCGGCACCCGCACGTCGTCGAAAAAGATCTCCGCGTTGTCGCCGACCCGGCGGCCGATCTTCGACATCGGGCGGCGCACGAGACCCTTGGAGTCGCCCTCGACGAGGAAGGGCCGGGCGCCATCCGGGGTCTGGGCCATGACCACGAGCAGCTTCGCCATGTAGCCGACGGTCTGGAAGTTCTTCGCGCCGTTGATGATCCACGACCCGTCGGGCTGCTCGACGGCCCGGGTCTTGAAGCGGGCGGTCTCGGGCGTCTCGGTGAAGTAATCGAAGCCGAGATCGGTGTCGGGCTCGTGGATCGCGACGGTCGTGAAGTACAGGTCGTCGTTCAGGAACCTCGGCAGGAAATAGGCCTTCTGCCCGGGCGTCATGCGCAGCTCGAACCAGTCGCGCGCGCGCCGCGCCGTCAGCATGAAGTAATAGGCGGTGCCGATGTCGCCGGCGGCCAGCTCCTCGGCGACCAGGCTGTTCGTGAGCTGGTCGGATGCGCCGGCGCCGCCGTTCTCCTCCGACAGCACGAAGGTCCGGAAGCCGAGCCGGGAGCCCTTCTTCAAGAGCTCGATGGGGACGCGCTTCTCCCACTTCGGCTCCTGGTCGAGGGCAAAGGAACCGGGCTTGATCTCCTTTTGCGCGAAATCGCGCGCGAGATTCCGGAATTCGCGCTGCTCCGCCGACAATCGAATATCGAACATGATCACCTCGTTTTTTGAATGGACAGGGTCATACTGACCCTCATTATTCGCCTTTCGCCTTAGAATTGGGGTATGTCCGAAGAGCAGGCCTGGGCCTTCCCTGAATCGGTTCAGCCGAAGGCCGGCCAGACCCAGTTCGACCTCGAGCGCGCGTTCGACGCGGTGGTGCTGGTGCGCGCCGAAATTCCGGAGGATGCCTACAGCGCCGCCACGCTCGGGACCGAGCGCGGGGGCTACGGCGCGGTGATCCGCGAGGACGGCCTCGTGCTCACGATCGGCTACCTCATCAACGAGGCCACGCAGATCTGGCTCACCACCAACCGCGGCGTCTCCGTTGCCGGCTACCCGCTGGCCTACGACCAGGCGACGGGGTTCGGCCTGATCCAGCCCCTGGGCAAGCTCCCGGCCCCGCACCTGTCCCGCGGCCTCGCGTCCGACGTCAAGGTCGGCGACTCGGCATTCGCGATCGGCCACGGCGGCCGCGCCCACTCCCTGAGGACGCGGGTCATCGCGAAGCACGAATTCGCCGGCCCCTGGGAATACGTGCTCGACGAGGCGCTGTTCACCGCGCCGGCGCACCCGCAGTGGGGCGGCGCGGCGCTGCTCGACGCGCAGGGCAACCTGATCGGCACCGGGTCGCTGCTGGTGCAGCAGGAGGTCAACGGCGAGCCCATCCACGTCAACATGTTCGTGCCGATCGACCTGCTCAACCCGATCCTCGACGCCATGCTGAAAACCGGCAGCGGCCCGCACCCGCCCCGCCCGTGGCTGGGAATGCGCACGCAGGACCCGGGCGGCAAGCTGATCGTCGACAGGCTTTCTCCGGGCGGCCCGGCGAGCCGCGCCGGCGTCAAGTCCGGCGACCAGGTGCTCGGCGTGGGCGGCGCCGGCGTGCAGGGCCTCGCGGAGTTTTTCCGCGCCGTGTGGCGCCTGGGCGCGGCCGGGGTCGAGGTGCCGCTCACCCTCTCGCGCGGCGGCGACGTGCTGCACGTCACGATCAAGTCGGCGGACCGCAATGATTTTCTGCGCAAGCCGAAGCTGCACTGAGCGCAGAAAATCCGGGAGATCGGGAGGTCGTGAAATGGAGTTTTCCCCTCTCCCGCTCTCGCGCTCTCCCGTCTTCTAGACCTCCAACACGTCCGCTCCCTGCGCGGCCTCGAGCTCGCACGCATTCGCGGTCATCGCCAGCATGCTGTAGTAGCCGATCGTCCCGGTCAGCTCGATCAGCTGGAAGTTGCCGAAGCGCTCCTGCAGCGCCTTCATGGCCGCCGCGCCGACCCGGTGCTTGCGGATGAGATCGCGCGTGAAATCCACGATCTGCGCGTCCTCCGGCGGGAGGCCGCGCGAGTGCTTGTCGCGGATCGCGGCGATGGTCGCCTCCGGCACGCCCTGCTTGCGGGCCTGTCCGGTCTGCGCGCCCCAGACGTAGACCGCGTCGAGCTCCCGCGCGACCGTCATCGCCGCGAGCACGCGCACGCGCTTGTCGAGCTCCCCCTCGAAGCGCACGTAGGCGCCCAGGCTCATGACGTGCTCGGCGAGCGGCGGGCAATGGAGCAGCATCGTGAACGGCCCCTGGATCGCGCCGCGGCTCCGGATGACGCGGTCCACGACAGGATGGTATTCGGCGGCGACCTGGTTCTTGGCGGTGATGGAAGGCAGTCTGGCCATGGTTCTCCTTTGCGGAATCGGTAAGCGGCCTACTTGGCCTGGAGAGACTTTTTGGTGGATACTGGCGAAAGACGGTACGGATACCGCTCAATAATGACATAGGAGGAAGACCATGGAACGCATTTGCCGCAGCCCCATCCGTTTCGGTGTGTTGACCGCCGCCCTGCTGGCCGCCATCGCCCTGCCGGCGCACGCGGCGGAACGCTACCCGGCGAAGCCGGTGCGCATGATCGTGCCGTTCCCGCCGGGCGGCAGCACGGATTTCAACGCGCGCGCGATCCAGGACAAGCTGTCGGCCCTCCTCGGGCAGCAGCTCGTCATCGACAACCGCGCCGGCGCCTCGGGCCAGATCGGGACGCGAATCGTCAAGGACAGCGCGCCCGACGGCTACACGCTGTTCCTGCACACCGTCGCGTTCCTTACCGGCCCCATCCTCTACGCGAACGCCGGCTACGACCCCCTGGTGGATTTCATACCGGTTTCGCTGATCTCCAAGGTGCCGACGACGGTCTCGGTGAACCCGTCGATCCCGGTGCGCTCGGTGAAGGAGCTGCTGGATCTCGCGAAGTCGCGCCCCGGCCAGCTCAACTACGCCTCCGCGGGCATCGGCACCAACGCGCACATCACCGGCGAGCTGTTCAACCTGATGGGGCGGACCTCCATCCGGGCGATCCACTACAAGGGCGGCGGCCCGGCGCTCGCCGCGGTGGTGAGCGGCGAAGTGCAGGTCGGCTTCTCCAATATCACGCAGACCGCGCGCCTGGCCGAGGCGGGTCGGCTGCGCCCGCTGGCCGTCAGCAGCCTCAAGCGCTCCTCCGCGCTTCCGAACCTGCCGACCGTCGCCGAGGCCGGGCTGCCCGGATTCGAGATGGTGGCGTGGCACCTGGTCGGGGCGCCCGCGGGCACGCCGGCGGCGATCATCAAGACGCTGAACGAGAAAGTCCGGGCCGCCCTGGCGGATCCCGTCATCCTGCAGCGTTTTGAAAAGGGCGGGATGGAGCCCGTGCCCACCTCGCCGGGCGAGGCCACCGCCTACCTCAAGAACGAGCAGGTGAAATGGCGGCGGGTCATCCAGGAGCGGAACATCAAGGCCCAGTGATCGACCTATCCATCCGCCTTCCGCCTCCAGTCAGCGTGAATTCCGTCACACCGTGAAACAGGGGCGGGTCATCTATACTGAAAAAAAACGGGGGCGATGGAGGCCTTTGCATGGCAGCGCCGAAATCCAAAGTGGCCGCGCCGGAGCGCGCGCCGGTGGTGATCCTGTTCGCCGAGACGCGCGGGTTCACGCGCACGTCCGCAATCCTCCCGGCGCCGGTGGTGCTGGCGCGGGTCTCCGAATTTTTCGCCCTGGTGCGGGCGGCGGTCGAACGCCAGGGTGGCGCCGTTCGCAACGTGCTGAACGACACCCTGATGGCGTCATTCTCGGGCAAAGGTAACGCACAACTGGCCGTGCAGGCGGCGCAGGAAATCCAGCGCGACTTCGCCGCGTTCGAGGAATCGTGGGAGCGCCAATACGGTATTCGCGCGGCGGTCGCGATCGGGCTGCACGCCGGCGATGCGGTCATCGGCGCCGCGGACGGCCTGACGCCCGGACAGCCGCTCGTGATCGGCGACAGCGTGAGCGTCGCCGAGCGCCTGCTGCACCGCGCCCGGGCCGGCGAGTTCGTGATGTCGAAGGCGGTCATGGACGCGCTCGCGGCGGCCGGATTCGCGCTCGAGACCAAGGCGCTGCCGCCGCTGGAAATACCGCGCCGGGAGGCGCTCCCGCTGTTCGGGGTGCTGCGCGACACGCGCCTGGACTTCACCTAGCCGCTCGATCTCATAAGAACCGGAAAACGGACTTCGGAATGACGCGCGCATAGTCGATGTAATTGACGGCGAAATGGGCCAGCATCAACGCCGGCGCGGAACGGGTCCACAGGTAGATGACCATGAACACCGCGCCGATCGCCGCCGTGACCAGCACCGTGTGCAGCCCCAGGCTCCAGTGGATGAGGCCGAACGCGATCGCCGAGATCGCCACGATGGCCGCCGGGCTCGCGGTGTAGCGGCGAATGACCGTGTACGCGTAGGCGCGAAACACGAGCTCTTCCAGCACCCCGACCAGGAGCAGGCCGAAGCTCAGGTCGATGCGGTTCCAGGCACCGCTCCGGATCTCGGGCATCGCGCCCAGCGGGCCGTAGCCGGGCAGCTTCCATACGAGCGCATAGGCGTTCTGATCGATGAGCGTGCCGGCCAGCGCGGCGATGGAAAAGGCCGCCAGAAACGGCAACGCGTCCTGGTCGCTGAGCCCGAAGTCCGCGAGCTCCATTTTCCGGCTCGCGATGAGCCAGGCGACCACCGCCAGCGGAAAGAGCTTGACCGAGACGTAGTCGATCGCAAGCCACCAGCGCCAGTCCGTGACGTAAATGCCGGCGAAGTCGTTCAGGTAAAACGGCGCCGCCAGCACCGCCAACACTACGAGATAACGCGCGTTGCTCTCCCGCGCCACTATTCGGAACCTCCGCGCGACGCGTCTTGAGGCTTCCCGTCCTCCGGGCCCTCGCCGTCATCGTCTTCCCAGGAATAGCGCTTGCGCGGCGGCACGTCCAGGCGCCGCAGCGCGATCGCGAGCGCGAGCCCGATCAGCGCGGCAGCGAGATGGGTTTCCCACGAGACCCCGGGCTCGATCGGCAATACGCCCCACACCAGCGTGCCGTAGAGAAAACTCACCAGCAGGGACGCGGCGATGGCGCGCCGGTCACGCCGGATCAGGCCGGCGGCGAGGATGTAGGCGAACAGGCCGTAGACCAGCCCGCTCGCGCCGACGTGGACGGATCCGGTCTTCGCGAACATCCAGACCGCGATGCCGGGACCGAGGTAGACCGCCGGCAGGACCGTGACCGCCGAATTCGGATAGAGATACAGCATGCCCGTTCCCAGCACCAGCAGCGGCAGCGAGTTGGCGACGAGGTGCGAAAAGCCGCCGTGCAGCAGCGGCGCGAGCAGGATGCCGGGCAGCCCGGCGAGCTCGCGCGGCCGCACGCCGAAGCGCCGGAGCTCCAGTGCGAGCCCCCAGTCGAGCAAGTGGATGGCCCAGAGCACCGTGACCGCGCCCAGCGCGATCCTGGCCGCCAGCCGGAAATTCTCTCGCGCGCGCGCCGAACTGGTATACGCCGGGTCAGGAATATCGATCTGCATTGCGGGACACGTTACGCTGTCACATCGCGCACCAGGTTGGGGCGCAACCCCAGTATGCCGCACCACCACGGTTCCGTTGCGCTATTCCGGGCACTTCCGCTCTCCGGCACTATCGCCGGCAAATCAACAGAATAGGTCAATGGCACGCGGCTTGCTCACTCTCGTCCTGCCATGCCCGTCAATCGCGCCATCGTTGTCGCCGCATGCCTGCTGCTGGCGATCCCGGCGCGGGCGGAAGATGCACCGCAGCCGCCGCCCGACGTCGGTGACGTCGTTTACAAGGGACTCGTCGGCAAGGCCCTCGACGCCGTGCCGATGGACCCGGAGGAGCGGGTCACGTTGCAGCGAACCAGCGCCGTCGTGAGCGGCACCATGACCGGCCGCTCGCTTGCAGCGTGGTTTGGCGCGTCGAACCCGGTCCTGTTGGTCGCCGGCCTGGTATGGGGCCTGTTCTCCGCGTCCAACATCAAGGTGGCGGAACCCCGGGCGAAGCCGCGTTCGATCCGCCTCGCCGAGCCTCTCGGGCCGCCCGAGCTCGTCGAGCCC
>MERD01000019.1 GCA_001771935.1 Betaproteobacteria bacterium RIFCSPLOWO2_02_FULL_67_26 | reverse complement strand
AAGGACGGGCGCGCGGTCAGGAGCCGCATCGTTCTAAGCGTGGACTTCGCTCAAGAAAGACGTGAGCCGTGATCCGTGAACGGTGAACCGACAACAGATTTCCGGTCCGACTTGCGGATCACCGATCACCGATCACCGATCACCGATCACCGATCATCGGTCGGCACGCGGAACGCGTTCGGTAAGAGCACCCACATCCGCAGCGGCTGCTTCATGCGCCCGGCTTCGCGCGCGGCTTCGTTCCCGAACCCCCAGAAGAAATCCGCGCGCACCGGGCCGCGGATCGCGCCGCCCGTGTCCTGCGCCAGCATGAAGCGGTTGAGCGGCCGGCTGGAGAGCGGCCAGGTGGTCGCGATGTAGACCGGGGCGCCGAGCGGCACGAAGCCCGGGTCCACCGCCACGCTCCGGCGCGGCGTGAGCGGCACGCCGAGCGCGCCGGGCGGACCCGCGGTGCCGGCGGGCAGCTCGCGGAAAAACACGTAGCTCGCATTCTGATTGAGGAGATCGGCAACCTTGCCGGGATTCGCCCGCGCCCAGGCCTTGATGCCCTGCATCGAGGCCCTCTCCAGCGGCAGCTCGCCGCGCTCCACCAGGAGCCGCCCGATCGAGCGGTAGGGATGGCCGTTCTGGTCGGCGTAACCGACGCGGACGGTCTCGCCGCTGTCGAGCGCGATGCGTCCCGAGCCCTGGATCTGGAGGAAGAAGAGCTCGATCGCGTCGTCCACCCATACGATCTCCCTGCCGCCGAGCGCGCCGCGGCCCTGCTCGATCTGCGCGCGATCATAATAGGGTACGATTCGCCGGCCCTCGATCCGGCCGCGCAGGCGCATGCCCTTCAATTCCGGGTAGACCCCGGTGAGATCGACCACCAGCAGATCGTCGGGGAGCCCGTAGAGCGGATGGCGGAAGCGCGTGGAGGGCTTGCGGCTGCCCCGCAGCAACGGCTCGTAGTAACCGGTAATCAGCCCGTCCTCGCTGCCGTCGGCCTGGACGAGCTGAAACGGCGTCAGGTTGAACTCGAAGAAGCGGCGCGCCGTGTCGCGGTCCGGACTGTTGATGGTCTCCGCCACGGCGCAGATGTCCCGCCATGCATCCTGCCTCGCGAGTGCCCGGCAGCTCGCGACAAACGCCTCCCACGCCCGGGACGGGTCATCCGCCCGCCATCCGGGAAGATCGCCCCAGGCGGCCTGACGTATCACTCCCGCAAGACCGGCCGGCGCGGGCGGCTTCGCTACCGGAACTTCAGGGGACGGTTCGGGCTTGGCGGTGGGCGTCGGTGCAGGCGGTGCGGGTTGCGGTTCGATGGCTTTGCATCCCGCCACCGCCAGTACCGCGCACAGCAAAAACGCGCGCGCGTGGCGCACTTGGTGACGGGGCAGCGATTCGTTAGAGTGATGCATACGTAGCGATCGAAAGTATAGACCGGCGCTGGCCATGGATGGTTTCCTGCTGCTGCTGCTCGAGGCGGGCATTGCGCTCGCGCTGCTGCTCTTCATCGTCTGGTGGACCTGGCCGCGCAAAAAATAGACAGGATTAACAGGATTTACAAGATCTATTTCGGTTCTTGATTTTGTTAATCCTGTAAATCCTGTCCATTACTTGTTCTTGAGGGTTTTAAAGTTTTTCCAGGCGGATGGCGCGGAACCAGCCGCCCGCCGCCGCCGGCCCGTCGAACGTCACGCGCAACCCGGGAACCTTCGCCAGCACGTCCTCGAATACGACGTCGAGGCGGGTGGCGATGCGCGCCGCCACCGGATTCACCAGCCGCCGCAACGGCGCGCGCTGTCCCGGCCGGAGAAACTTGTCGAGCACATGGATGGCGCCGCCCGGGCGCACGACGCGGGCGGTTTCGGCGAGGGCGCGGACGGCGTCAGGCACCACCGCGAGGATCAGATGGAGCACGGCGCAATCGAAGCTCGCGTCACGGAACGGCAGCGCCAGGCTGTCGCCCTGCACCGCGGCGAACTCGAGTCCGGCGGCGCGGCGCACGCTGCGCGCGAGCATGGCGCGCGTGAGATCCAGCCCAACGTAACGATGGCGGGCGGGCAGCAGGGGCAGGTCGAGGCCACTGCCGACGCCGTTGACGAGCACAGCGCACCGGCCTTCGCCCGGCAGCGCGTCGAGACTCGCGCGCCGCGCCGCGCGGAACGCGGGACCGACAAGGAGATCGTAGACGGGGGCGAGGAGCGTGTAGCTGAGCCGCAGGCTCATTGCGCTCAGTGCAGCACGCGCGGCATCGACAGGGTGAATTCGGGTATCGCGGCGTCGAACTGCACCCCGTCTTCCGCGATCATCTGATAGCTGCCGCGCATGGTGCCGACCGGCGTGGCGATGGCGGTGCCGCTGGTGTACTGAAAGCTCTCGTTGGGGCGGAGCAGCGGCTGCTCGCCGACCACGCCCTGGCCGCGCACTTCCTGCACCTGGTTGTTGGAATCGGTGATGATCCAGTGCCGGCTCACCAGCTGCGCCGGCACCGTGCCGGTGTTGGTGATGGTGATGGTGTAGGCGAACACGTAGCGGCCGTTATCCACGTCGGACTGGTCCGGGATGAAAGCCGTGCGCGCGGCGACCGCGACGTCGTATCGCTTGTCGGGCATGACGCGGATTCTTGATCATTTCGCGATGGCGCGCAAGAACGGGTAGAATGCCCGCGTCTTCGAAAGGCGACGCATGGCGAGAACCTACCGCATCGCTCCCAGCATCCTCTCCGCCGACTTCGCCCGGCTGGGCGAGGAAGTGCAAAGCGTGGTCGCCGCCGGCGCGGAGCTCGTGCACTTCGACGTGATGGACAACCACTACGTGCCCAACCTCACGATCGGCCCGCTGGTGTGCGAGGCGATCCGGCCGCTCGTCAAGGTGCCGCTCGACGTGCATCTCATGGTGAAGCCGGTGGACCGCATCGTTCCGGACTTCGCCAGGGCGGGCGCCAACATCATCTCGTTCCACCCCGAGGCGTCCGAGCACGTGGACCGGACGATCGCATTGATCAAGGACCAGGGCTGCAAGGCGGGCCTGGTGTTCAATCCCGCCACGCCGCTCTCGTTCCTCGACCACGTCATCGACAAGCTCGACCTCGTGCTCGTCATGTCGGTGAACCCCGGCTTCGGCGGCCAGACGTTCATTCGCCAGGCATTGAAGAAGCTCGCCGCGGTGCGCGCCCGCATCGACGCGACCGGGCGCGATATCTGGCTGGAGGTGGACGGCGGCGTGAAGGTGGACAACATCGCGGAGATCGCGCGCGCCGGCGCGGACACTTTCGTGGCCGGCTCCGCCATTTTCGGCGCCAAGGACTACAAGGCCACCCTGGCCGCGATGCGCGCCGAGCTCGCCAAAGCATAGGCATCGCCTCGCGCTTTTTGCGGGTCATGAGCCGGACCTTTCCGTTGAGCGTCAAGGCGGTGACGATCGACCTCGACGGCACCCTCGCCGACACCATCCCCGATCTCGCGGCCGCGGCCAACATGATGTTGAGCGAGCTGGGCCGGCCCGGGCTCGACGTGGAGCGGATCCGCACCTTCGTCGGCAAGGGCATACCCAGGCTCGTCGAGCGCGCCCTCGCGGGCGGGCTGGACGGCGCCGTGCCCCGGGAAGTGTTCGAGCGCGCGCTGCCGATCTACGAGCGTTGCTACGCCGAGGTGAACGGTAGGCACACCGTGGTCTACCCCGGGGTGCGGGAGGGGCTGCAGCGCCTCCGCGCGATGCAGCTGCCGCTCGCCTGCGTGACCAACAAGTCCGGACGCTTCACCGGGCCGCTCCTCGCGCACCTCGGAATCGCGTCCAGTTTCGAGCTGGTGATCGCCGGCGACACGCTGCCGCGGAAGAAACCCGACCCGGCACAGCTGCTCCACGCCTGCCGCGGATTCGGCATCGAGCCGCGCGCGATGCTGATGATCGGGGATTCGGTGAACGATGCCGAGGCGGCGCGCGCGGCGGGCTGCCCGGTGTTCTGCGTCAGCTACGGCTACAACGAGGGGCGGGATGTGCGGGAACTCGACGTAGATGCTATAGTAGCGTCCCTCGAAGAAGCCGCACGGTTGATTCAAAAAGCGTAGTCATGGACCACACGGATCACGGAGTATAGTTTTCCGTTTTCGTGGAGTGACTGATGACCGAAGCTGAATTCAACCGGCTCGCAGCCGCGGGCTACAACCGCGCCCCGATCGTGCTCGAGACCTTCGCCGATCTCGACACGCCGCTTTCCATCTACCTCAAGCTCGCCAACGGCCCGTACAGCTACCTGCTGGAATCGGTCGTGGGCGGCGAGCGCTTCGGCCGCTATTCGTTCATCGGGCTGCCGGCGCAGAACCGGATCGAGGTGCGCGGGGACACCTGTGCCGAGTTCCGGGGCGACCAGGTGGTCCGGGAAAAGCGCGTCCCCGACCCGCTGGACTACGTGAACCAGACGCTCGCGCGCTTCAAGGTGGCGCAGGACGCCAGCCTGCCGCGTTTCTGCGGCGGCCTCGTCGGCTATTTCGGCTACGACACGGTGCGCTACATCGAGCGGCGGCTCGCCGCGACCCGCAAGAAGGACGAGCTCGGCACGCCCGACATCCTGCTGCTGGTCTCCGAGGAAATCGCGATCGTCGACAACCTGTCGGGCAAGCTCACGCTCGTGGTCTACGCCGAGCCCGGCAAGCCGGGCGCGTTCCAGGCCGCGCGCAAGCGGTTGCAGCAGTTGCTTGCGAAATTGCGCGAGCCGATCGCGATACCCGCGGACGTGCACGGGCCGTCGGAGCCCGCGGTGTCCGGGTTCGGCGAGGCGGCCTACCACCGGGCAGTGGAGCGCGCCAAGCATTACATCTTCGAGGGCGACATCATGCAGGTCGTGCCCTCGCAGCGCCTGTCGAAGCCGTACCGCGCCTCGCCGCTCGCGCTCTACCGCGCGCTGCGCACCATCAATCCCTCGCCGTACATGTACTACTTCGATTTCGGCGGCTTCCACGTCGTCGGCGCCTCCCCGGAGATCCTGGTGCGCCTGGAAGGCGATACGGTGACGGTGCGCCCCATCGCCGGGACCCGGCGCCGCGGCGCGACGCCCGCGGAGGACGCCGCGCTGGAACAGGAGCTGCTGGCGGACGAGAAGGAGCGGGCCGAGCACATCATGCTCGTGGACCTGGGGCGCAACGACGCCGGGCGCGTCGCGCAGACCGGCAGCGTCAAGGTCACGGAGCGAATGGTGGTCGAGCGCTACTCGCACGTGATGCACATCGTGTCCAACGTCGAGGGCAAGTTGAAGCCCGGGCTCAACGCGATCGACGTGCTGCGCGCGACCTTTCCCGCGGGCACCGTTTCCGGCGCGCCCAAGGTGCGCGCGATGGAGATCATCGACGAGCTCGAACCGGTGAAGCGCGGCGTCTACGCCGGCGCGGTCGGCTACCTCGGCTATCACGGCAACATGGACGTCGCGATCGCGCTGCGCACGGCGGTCATCAAGAATGGAACGCTCTACGTGCAGGCCGGCGGCGGCATCGTCGCGGATTCGCAGCCCGCGGCCGAATGGCAGGAGACGCAGAGCAAGGCGCGGGCGCTGCTGCGCGCCGCCGAAATGGCGGAGTCCGGACTCGACACCAGGCTGGATTGAACCGCACGGACGCGGAACGCGCAAAGTGTCTGAGCAGCAGTCACAGGAAGTTTTCTCGCGCGCATTGGCGTCGCACCAGTCCGGCAAACTGGGCGAGGCCGAGGCCCTTTACCGGCTGGTTCTCGAGAAGGCGCCGCGGCATACCGGCGCACTTACGCTGCTGGGCACCCTTCAGGCGCAGCTCCGGAACCTTGAGGAAGCGGCGCGACTGTTCGAGATTTCCCTGAAAGTGGATCCCCTGCAGGTGAATGCGCTCTACAACCACGGCATCGTTCTGGAGGAGCTCGCGCGATTCGATGACGCGGTCGACAGCTACGACCGCGCGCTGGCGCTCGCGGCCGACAGTCCGGAGATTTTCAATAACCGCGGCAACGCGCTGGCGAAGCTGAAACGCTTCGCCGAGGCGGTCGCGAGCTACGACCGCGCCATAGCGCTCAAGGCTGATTTCCCGGACGCGCATTTCAACCGGGGCAATGCGCTGGCGGAGCTCAAGCGTTTCGGCGACGCGCTCGAAAGCTACGAGCGCGCGATCGCCATCGCGCCGGGTCGTCCCGAGGCGCACCTTGCTCGCGCCAACATGCTGGCGGAGCTCAAGCGCTACGACAGGGCGGTAGAGGCCTATGACCGGGCCATTGCGCTCGACCCCGGTAATCCGACCATACTGAACAACCGGGGCAATGCGTTGATGCAGCTTGCGCGCCGCTACGACGCGCTGGACAGCTACGAGCGCGCGCTCGCGCTCAGGCCCGATTACCCGGAAGCGCTGTTCAACCGCGCCGACGCGTTGTCGGAGCTCGGCCGCTACGAGGACGCCCTGAAAAGCTACGCCGGCGCCGTTTCGTTGAATCCCGGCCTCGCGCAGGCATTTCCGTACGTGCAGGGCTCCATGGCCTGCACCCGGCTGCGCCTCTGCGACTGGGCCGCTTGCGAGGAAACGATCGATCGCATCGCGGAAAGGTGCATTGCCGGGGACAAGGTGCTGGTCCCGTTCGGTTCCTATATGTTGAGAGACTCGGCCCTGCTGCAATACCATTGCGGGCGGAATTTCGTCGAGGACCAGAATCCGGCGTCACGGCATCCGGTCTGGCAGGGCGAGCGCTACGCGCACGATCGAATCCGGCTTGCCTATGTCTCGTTCGACTTCCGGGAGCACATGGTGGCGTATCAGCTCGCGGGCATCGCGGAGCATCACGACCGGTCGCGCTTCGAAACCACGGCGCTGTCGCTGTACCCGAAGGCGGCCGGCGCAATACAGGAGCGGCTGCGAAACGCATTCGAGCGCTTCGTCGACGTCGGCGACCGGGGCGATATCGACGTGGCCCGCCTCGTTCGCGAGCTTGAAATCGACGTTCTGGTGGACCTGATGGGCCACACCCGGGGCGCGCGCATGGGGATATTCGCGCAGCGTCCGGCGCCGGTCCAGGTCAGCTTCAATTGCCCCGGAACCACGGGCGCCGATTACCTTGACTACCTCGTCGCCGACCGGATCGTTGTCCCGCCGGAGCATCATCCGTATTTCACCGAGAAGGCGGTGTACCTGCCGGACACGTGCCAACCGAACGACTCGAAGCGACCCGCCGCCGGGCGCGCGCCCTCGCGCGGGGAGGCGGGCCTTCCGGAGCGGGGCTTCGTGTTTTGCTCTTTCAACACGAGCTACAAATTTCGACCGGCGGTGTTCGATGTCTGGATGCGCCTGCTGCTGAAGATCGAGGACAGCGTGTTGTGGCTCTCGAGCGGCAATGCAACGGTGATCGGCAACCTTCAAAGCGAGGCCCGGGCGCGCGGCGTCGATCCCGCGCGGTTGATCTTCGCGCGCCGCATCGACCGCATGGAGGACCATCTCGCCCGCCAGGGGCTGGCCGATCTGTTTCTGGATACGCTTCCCTACAACGCCCAGACCACCGCAGCCGATGCGCTGTGGTCGGGCTTGCCCGTCCTGACTTGCCTGGGCGGCGCCTTGTCGGGGCGCGTGGCCGCAAGCTTGCTCGCCGCGGCCGGGCTGCCCGAGTTGATCACGCGTTCCCTCGAGGAGTACGAGGCGCTCGCGATCTCACTGGCGCAGGATCCCGGGCGGCTGCGGCAAATCAAGGACAAGCTCGCGGCCAACCGGCTCGCTTGCCCGTTGTTCGATACCGCGCGCTTTACCCGTCACCTGGAGGCGGCATTCGAGCAGATGTGCAGGATGCACCGGCAGGGCGAGGCGCCGCGTCACTTTGCCGTCGCGCCGATCTCAACGGCGGCGGCCGGTTGATATACATTAGTGCCGGAACGTCGGGCCCCCTATGCTGCTCATGATCGACAACTACGATTCCTTCACCTACAACCTGGTGCAGTACCTGGGCGAGCTGGGGCAGGACGTGAAGGTGTTCCGCAACGATGAAATCACGCTCGAGGGCGTCGAGCAGCTCCGGCCCGCGCACGTCGTCATCTCCCCCGGCCCCTGCACGCCGAACGAGGCGGGGATCTCGGTGCCGCTGATCAGGGCGCTCGCGGGCAAGGTGCCGATCCTCGGCGTCTGCCTCGGCCACCAGGCCATCGGGCAGGCGTTCGGGGGCAAGATCGTGCACGCGAGCCAGGTCATGCACGGCAAGACCTCGGCCATCGGGCAGGCGTTCGGGGGCAAGATCGTGCACGCGAGCCAGGTCATGCACGGCAAGACCTC
>MERD01000018.1:5072-13450 GCA_001771935.1 Betaproteobacteria bacterium RIFCSPLOWO2_02_FULL_67_26 | reverse complement strand
AGCTTGCGCAAATTGATCCGTCCCACTTTGCAGGTCTTGCTGAAAGCGGTGATCTCGTCAATTAGTGCCGAGCGGTCGATTGCCTTCTCCGGCTTGGCGCGTACGAGCTTCGCCACCGGCCGGCCGCGCCGGGTGATGACCACTTCCTGCCCCGCCTCGGCCTTCTCCACGAGCTCGGAGAGCCTGGACTTGGCCTCGTAGATGCCGATGGATTCCATATGACACCCCCGTCACGAACTAGCTAGCTAGATTCTACTCGAACAAAAGGGCCGGTGCCCGGGGACCGCGCATTGAGCTGCAGCGTCGCTGTCTGCTCGAATGCGCGGACTTAAACCGGCGCCGAAGGCGTCCGGATTTAAGAAGTGGTAGGCGGTGCCGGATTCGAACCGGCGACCAACGGATTAAAAGTCCGCTGCTCTACCAACTGAGCTAACCGCCCGCGGGAGCCACGGACGCGCCGCCCGTGACCTGAAAAAGGTGCGGATTCTACAGTGGCCGCGCGTCCTTGAAAAGCGTGATCAGTGATGGGTGATGGGCGAGGATCACGCTTCGCGCTCAAGGCGCCAATACTGATACTTCATCGTCCCCGCCGCGCCGATGACGATGGCAAGGAAGGTGAGGATGGAGCCGATGGCGAGGGTGGAGATGCCGGTGATCGCCTGCCCCACGGTGCAGCCCATGGAGAGCACGCCGCCGGTGCCCATCAGCACGGCGCCCACGGCATGGTTGGCGAAATCGCGCCACGAGGCGAACCACTCGAGGCGGAACTGGCCGGTCAAGATCGCGTAGAGCGACGCGCCGAGTATCACTCCCGCGAGCGCCATCACGCCGAAATTGACGAGCGAGTAGTTGGCCGGCTCCAGCAGGTAGCGCAGCGTGTCGCCCATCGGGCTGATGAAGGTGTAGGACTGCACCTGCACCCGGCTCGGCACGACGGTCGCCATGTCGGCGTATTCCTTCCACTCGCTCCCGATCGAGCCGCCGGTGAGCCACCAGCCGAATACGATGGCGAGGCCGACCACTGCTCCGCCGAAGACGTGGTCCGATTCGTAGCGGAAGTCGGCTGACTTGAAGCAGAAGAACAGCATCCCCGCGACCACCGCCGCCGCGACCGCGAGGTTGAGGGGCTTCGACAGGCCCATGCCGAACATGCCGGCGAGGATCGTGCCCAGCTCCTGGTTCGCCACGCCGTAGTTCTGGAGGTTGATCGTGGTCGCCGCGACCCAGGGCAGGAACGCCTTCTCGAACACCGGCGTCCACAGCATCAGGTAGGCGCAGACCGAGCCGATCGCCAGCACCACCAGCGACTTCAGGTTGCCGCCGCCGATCCGCACCAGCGTCCTGTTGCCGCAGCCGCTGGCGAGCGTCATGCCGACGCCGAACATGAAGCCGCCGAGCAGGTAGCGGATCCATGCGAAGTTCGCGGTGCGGTACGGCGGGAAGGTCTCGCCCGAGAGGTTGACGGCGCCGGACGCCTCGAGCGCGATCACGCCCGCGAGCGCCACCGCCATCGAGAACACCCAGGCGCGCATGCGCCCGGTGTCACCGATGTTGACCCAGTCGGAGACCGCGCCCATGGCGCAGAAGTTGGTCTTGCTGGTGACCGCGCCCATGATGACGGCCGCCGCGAACACCGCCACCAGCACCTCGGTGTGTATCGTGAATGGCATGGCGCTAGTTTAACGGTAGCGGGTGGGGTCGGGAATGCCCGCGGCCTTGAAGCCGTCCCGCCGCAGCCGGCACGCGTCGCAGCGGCCGCAGGCGGCGGCATCGTCCGTCGCCTGGTAGCACGACACGGTCAGCGCGTAGTCCACGCCGAGCGCCGCGCCACGCTTGATGATCTCTGCCTTGCTGTGGCTGATGATCGGCGTGTGGAGCGTGAGCCGCTGCCCCTCCACCGCGGCCTTGGTGGCAAGGTTGGCGAGCGCCTCAAACGCGCGCATGAACCCGGGCCGGCAGTCGGGGTAGCCGGAGTAGTCCACCGCGTTGGCGCCGAACCAGATGTCCTGCGCGCCGAGCACTTCGGCCCAGGCGAGCGCGAGCGAGAGCAGGATGGTGTTGCGCGCGGGCACGTAGGTTACGGGTATCCCGGGCGACGGCGTTTCGGGAACGGCGATGCTCTTGTCGGTCAGCGCCGAGCCGCCGAAATCCGCAAGATCGAGCTTGACGATGCGGTGCCCGGCCGCGCCGAGGGCGCGCGCGACGCGCGCTGCGGCCGCCAGCTCCGCGCGGTGACGCTGGCCATAGTCCACCGTCAGGCAGTGGCTCTCGCAGCCCTCCGACCGCGCGATCGCCAGCACCGTCGCCGAATCCAGCCCGCCCGAAAGGAGAACAACGGCTTTCTTCATCGAAGCAGACGGATCCGCCCAGGTCGATCCACGACCCACGAATCACGACCCACGGCTTATTTGAGCGTAGCGAGGCGCCGCCGCGCCTTCTCCGCCGCTTCGCTCGCTGGATAGCGCGTGACCAGGCCATCCATGGTCTTGCGGGCGGAGGCGGTATCGCCGAGCTCCTGCTGCGAGCTCGCGATGTTGAGCAGCGCGTCCGGCACCGAAGCGCTGCCGGAGTAGTTCGCGATCAGCTTCTGCTGGCTGACGATGGCGCTCTTGAAATCGCGCAGGTTGTACTGGCAGTCGCCGATCCAGTACTGCGCGCGGTGCGCGAGCGGGCTTTTCGGGTGCTGGGCGAGGAAGTTCTGGAAGCCGGCGATGGCGCCCTGGTAGTTGCCGATCCTGCGCTGGCCCTGGGCCGCCTCGTAGGCGCGCGCTTCCGCGTCGGACGGCTGCGGCGCGGCGGCCGCGGACGAAGGGGCGGCGGAGGTCGCGCCCGCCGCGGCCGGTTGCTCGAGGCGCTTCATGCGCGCGTCGAGATCAAGATACATGTCCCGCTGGCGTTTCGATGCCGACTGGACCTCGTTGTTGAGCACCTCGACCTGGCCGCGGAGCTGCGAGATTTCCTGGCGCAGCCGCTCGAGCTGCTGGGCGAGCTCGAGCGCGGGGTTGGACGCCGACAGGGTCTTGAGCGACTCCTCGATGCGCGCGAGCCGCGCCGCGAGGGCGTCGTTCTGCTGCTTCAGCGCATCGAGGCCCCTGGCCTGCTCGGCGATCTGCTTGCGCGCAACGTCGTCCCCACCAAACAGCTGCGCCGAAACCTGCGTGGCCGGATTAAGACACGCTACGACGGTAATCCAGGCAAAGCGACGAAGAAAACCGGACGGAGCCGAGGGGTTGACCTTCATCCCTCATCCCTCATCCCTCATCCCTCCGCATCTCACTCGCCTTGATAGACGATATCGCCGCGGCGGTTCTGCGACCAGCAGGACTCCGCGGCGTCGGTGCACCGCGGCTTCTCCTCGCCGAAGCTCACGCTCTCGACCTGGTCGGCTCTCGCGCCGAGGAGCTGCATCATCTGCTTTACCGCTTCCGCCCGGCGCTGCCCGAGCGCCAGGTTGTACTCGCGGCTGCCGCGGTCGTCGGCATTGCCCTCGACGCGCATCTTCGCGGCCGCGTTCTGCTGCAGGTAACGGGCGTGCGCCGTCACGACCGGCTTGAACTCGTCCTTGATCACGTTCGAGTCGTAATCGAAGAAGATGCTGCGCTTCGAGAGGATGTTGGCGGGGTCCTTCAGGGGGTTTGCCGCGAGCGGCTTGTCCACCAGCGGCTTGGTGGTGGCTCCCGGATCGGGCTGGGGCTTCGGCTTGCCCGCGGAAGGATCGGCGGGTGCCGCTGCGCCGCGGTCCTCGACCGACGCGCCCTCCTGCTCCTTGGTGGGGGCGGTGCTGCAGGCCGCGAGCATTGCCACGAACAGTACACTCAAAATGCCGATGCACAGTCTCTTCATCGCCTGGCTCCTCGTATTGATTATTTGGGCAGCGGGCCCCACGCCGGTTCACGCACGTCCCCGGCATCCGCGGTCAACCGCTGCTTCACCCTGCCATCGCTAGAGACCGCGGACAATATACCACGCCCCCTCACCTCGGTTGCGTAGAGGATCATCCTGCCGTTCGGCGCGAAGCTCGGTGACTCGTCGGCGGAGCCGTCGGTCAGCACCTGCACCTGCCGCGTGGCCAGGTCCTGCACCGCGACGTTGAAGCGGCTGCCGTTCCGCTGTATGAACGTGAAGCTCTTGCCGTCGGGGCTGAAGCGCGGACTGACGTTGTAGGTCCCGTCGAAGGTAAGGCGCCGCACTTCGCCCCCGGCCGCCGTCATGCCGTAGATCTGCGGCGCGCCCCCGCGGTCCGAGGTGAAGAGCAGCAGCTCGCCGTCGGGGGAGAAGTTCGGCTCGGTGTCGATCGCCGAGCTCTGCGTGAGCCGCGTGACGCCGCTGCCGTCGGCGTTGACGAGGTAGATCTGCGAGCCGCCGTCCTTGGAGAGCACCACGGCGAGCCGCCTGCCGTCGGGCGACCACGCCGGCGCGCTGTTGCTGCCCCAGAAATTGGCCACCGCGCGCCGCCCGCCGGTGGTGAGCGACTGCACGTAGACGACGGGCTTCTTCTGCTCGAACGACACGTAGGCGAGCTGGGTGCCGTCCGGCGACCAGGCCGGCGAGATGATCGGCTCGTTGGAGGCGAGCACCGTCTGCGCGCCGTAGCCGTCGGCGTCGGCCACCTGCAGCTCGTAGCGGGCGCCGCGCTTCACGATATAGGTGATCCGGGTGCTGAAAACGCCCCGGTCGCCGGTCAGCTTCTCGTATATGGCGTCCGCGATGCGGTGGGCGGTGTGACGCAGCTGGGCACCGGTTGCCGTGTAGGCGAAGCCCGCCAGCTGCGCCTGTTTCGCGACGTCCATCAGCCGGAAGCGGATGTCGTAGCGTCCGCCGGGCAGCGGCGCGATGGTCCCGATCACGACGGCGTCCGCGCCGCGCGCGCGCCAGGTGGCGTAATCAACGTCCTGCGGCTCGTACGGCGGCGGGTTGAGCCCGCCGGCGTCCACCATCCTGAAGAGCCCGCTCCGGGCGAGGTCGGCGGAGACGACCGGGGTCACGGGCTGCTGCAGTCCCGGCTCGGCGCGGAACGGAACGATGGCGACGGGAAACTGATTGGCGCCGGTGCCGACGATCTCGATGGTGAGGACCGCGCGGGCTGCCGGCGGGAAGGCAAGCAGGACGAGGACGACGGCAGCGCGGAAAAAACGGTGCAGCAAGCCGTAACTCATGTTCTGCAATTATAACGGTTTCACGTGACGATCTCGCGCGCGGCGAAAACTGTCGCCAGCCGGCGACGGTCCCTCGAACCTCCTGTCCCTATTCTTTGGGTCGGAATTTGAGATTGAGTTCCCGGAATTCCTTCATGAGCGCCGGGTCCGAGGGCAACGGCAGGGGCTGCGCCCGCCGGATGGCGCGCTCGACCGCGTTGTCCCAGGCGGATTGCCCGCTCGCCTTCCGGGTCCTGACGTCCAGGACCTCGCCGCCGGGCAACACGACGATATCCAGCTCGGCCTCGGGGTTGCCCTGGAGGTTGGGCGGCTCGACGATGAAGCGCTTGATCCGGGCCGAGATAAGCGCTCTATACTTTGCGATCTCCGCTTCCCGGGCAGTCGCCTGCTGCGCGGCGAGCTTCTTCAGGGCGTCCGCCTGTTCCTGCGCGAGGCGCTTTGCCTCGGCCGCCTCCTTCGCCTGCTGCCGCCTGGCCGCCTCGACCTTCTCCTGCTCCTCGCGCTTCTTCTTCTCGGCAAGCGCCTGTTCCTTCGCCTTGCGCTCCTTTTCCCTTTTCTCGCGCAGATCGATCTCGGCCTTCGGCTGGGGCCTGGGTTCGACCCTGGGCACCGGCTTTGCCTCGACCCTGGGCGCGGGTTTGGGCGGCTCGGGCTCGACCTTCGGCGGCGGCGGCGGGGGCTCGGCTTTGGGGGCCGGCTGCGGCAGGCTGCTCCACAGCTCCGCCACCATCGTATCGGCCTGGCGCCGCTGCCAGCTGACGCTGAACACCAGCAGCGCCAGGAACAGGAGGTGCATCACCAGCGTCAGCGCGCCGGAGATCGCCTTCTCGTTCGGTGTCTCGTAGACGAAGGCTGTCATTTCCCGCGCGGCTTCGCAAGGAGCCCGACCTTGCGCACCTGGTTCTGCTGCAGCATGTCCATGACTTCCAGCACCGCTTCGTAGCGCACGTCCTTGTCGGCCGCGATCACCACCGCCTGGTCCGGGCGCTGCTTCTGCTTCTGGCGGATCGCGGCGAGCAGCTCGTTGCGCGACACCTTGCGCTCCTCCATCGAGCGCGCGCGGTCGCGCAGCCACAGCGCGCCGTCGGTGCGGACCGAGACCTCCATCGGAGCCAGCGGCGGGTCGGAAATCTTGCCGACCGACGGCAGCTCGATCTGGCCGGGGTTGATGAGCGGCGCGGTGATCATGAAGATCACCAGCAGCACCAGCATCACGTCGATATACGGCACGACGTTGATCTGGTTCATCAGCCTTCTGCCGCTGCGCCTCTCGATCAGCATTGCGTCAGCTTACCGTCACTCGTCACTACAGTTAGTGCGCCTGCCGCTGCAGGATGTTCGAGAACTCCTCCATGAAGGAGTCGAAGCGGGTGGCGAGCCGGTTGAGGTCCCCGGCGAAGCGGTTGTAGGCCACCACGGCGGGAATCGCCGCGAACAGGCCCATCGCGGTCGCGATCAGCGCCTCCGCGATGCCCGGCGCCACCGCGCCGAGCGTCGCCTGCGCGACGTTGGCCAGGCTGCGGAAGGAATTCATGATGCCCCATACCGTGCCGAACAGCCCGACGTAGGGGCTCACCGATCCCACCGAGGCGAGGAACGAGAGATAGGACTCGAGGCTCTCCATCTCGCGCTGGTAGGTCGCGCGCATCGCGCGCCGCACGCCGTCCATGATGTCCCCGACGTCCATGCCGGGCTTGCGCAGCTTGGTGAACTCGCGGAAGCCCGCCTCGAAAATGCGCTCCTGGCTGCCGGCGGAGTCGCGCGCGGTGACCGCCCGCTGGTAGAGCTCGTTCAAGTCCGCGCCGCTCCAGAATTCCTTCTCGAACCGGTCGGCGAGCTGCGTCGCGCGCTTGAAGGTGAAGATCTTGAGAAAGATGTAGTACCAGGAGAACACCGAGGCGAGCAGCAGCATCAGCATCACGATCTGCACCAGCAGGCTGGCGCCGGTGATCAGCGACAGCACCGACATGTCATGGGGCGCGGCGGGATTCACGTCCTGTTTCCTGTCCTGGCGATGAGCGGCCCCGGTATTCTAACGGGATTAACCATCATTCTTTGGGCTGTTCCCAAAGGTCCGGCGTGCCGGCGCGGGCGGGCTGGGCGAGGCCGAAGTGGCGGTAGGCGGAGACGGTCGCGATGCGGCCGCGCAGCGTTCTCTGGAGAAAGCCCTGCTGGATGAGGTAAGGCTCGAGCACGTCTTCGATGGTGTCGCGCTCTTCCCCGATCGCCGCGGCGAGGTTCTCGATGCCGACCGGGCCGCCGGCGAATTTCTCGATGACCGCGAGCAGGAGCTTCCGGTCCATGACGTCGAGCCCGACGGCGTCCACGTCGAGCATCTTCAACGCGGCGTCCGCCACCTCGCGCGTCACCTTGCCCCTGGCCCTGACTTCCGCGTAGTCGCGCACCCGGCGCAACAGGCGGTTGGCGACGCGCGGCGTGCCGCGCGCGCGGCCCGCGATCTCGCGCGCGCCCTCGGCCGCGGTCTCGATCTCGAGCAGCTTCGCCGAGCGCTGCACGATGCGCTGCAGTTCCTCCATCGTGTAGAACTCGAGCCGCGCGACGATCCCGAAGCGGTCGCGCAGCGGATTGGTGAGCATGCCGGCGCGCGTCGTCGCGCCGACCAGCGTGAACGGCGGCAGGTCGAGCTTCACCGAGCGCGCCGCCGGCCCTTCCCCGATCATGATGTCGATCTGGTAGTCCTCGAGCGCGGGGTAGAGGATCTCCTCCACCACCGGCGAGAGGCGATGGATCTCGTCGATGAACAGCACGTCGTTCGGCTCGAGGTTGGTGAGGATCGCGGCGAGGTCGCCCGGCCGCTCCAGCACCGGGCCGGAGGTGTGGCGGAGATTGACGCCCATCTCGTGAGCGATGATGTGCGCAAGGGTGGTCTTGCCCAGGCCCGGCGGGCCGAACAGCAGCACGTGGTCGAGCGCTTCCTTGCGCTTGCGCGCCGCCTCGATGAACACCGAGAGCTGGCCGCGGATCTTCTCCTGGCCCACGTATTCCTCGAGCAGCTTCGGCCGCAGCGTGCGCTCGAACGCCTCCTCCTGCGGCGAGGCCGGCGCGGCGGCGATGAGGCGGTCGCTCTCTATCATGCAGGATTGAGGATTCAGGATTGAGGATTGAGAGATCGTGTCAATCCGCTCAGCATCTTCCCGATTTCATTAGTTCGACTCAGCGCATCGAGCAGTTGCTTGTTCTCCAGGTATTCGAGACGAGCAG
>MERD01000018.1:0-4978 GCA_001771935.1 Betaproteobacteria bacterium RIFCSPLOWO2_02_FULL_67_26 | reverse complement strand
TCCTGGCCCACGTATTCCTCGAGCAGCTTCGGCCGCAGCGTGCGCTCGAACGCCTCCTCCTGCGGCGAGGCCGGCGCGGCGGCGATGAGGCGGTCACTTTCTATCATTCAACACCCGTCCCCACGACCCATTACGCATAACCCATTACGACTTCGAAAGAAGCCTGAGCGCCTGGCGTATGCCTTCCATGACGTTGAGCCCGGCCGGCAGCTGCCTGATCGCCCACGCGGCCTCGCGGTCATTATAGCCAAGCGCGAGCAGCGCATTGCCGACGTCCGCCGCCTGTCCATCGCCCTTCGCCGTGGCCGGCGCGACGAGGGTGGAATCGAGCTTGTCCCGCAGCTCCAGCAGGAGCCGTTCCGCGGTCTTCTTGCCGATGCCGGGAATTTTCGTGAGCCGGCCGGTGTCCTGGGTGCTGACCGCCTCGCGCAGGTCGGCGACCGAGAGCCCGGAGAGCACGGAGAGCGCGGTGCGCGCGCCGATCCCGGAGATCCTGAGCAGCTGGCGGAACGCGCGCCGCTCGGGCTCGGTGGCGAATCCGTAGAGCTGGTGCGCGTCCTCCCGCACCACCAGGTGCGTGAACAACGACACCTCCGTGCCGGTCGCGGGCAGCTGGTAGAAGGTGCTCATCGGCACGTCGACCTCGTAGCCGACGCCCTGCACGTCCACGACGATCTGGGGCGGGTGCTTCTCCACCAGCGTGCCGTGTATCCGCCCGATCATTTGACGAGCCTGCCCCTCTTCATCCGGTAGCCCGCGGTGGCGAGCCGGCCCAGGCCCTGGCCGCCGTGCGCGTGGCAGATCGCGCACGCCAGCGCGTCGGCCGCGTCCGGGCTGGGGTCGCCCGCGAGCTTGAGGAGGCGCCGCACCATCTCCTGCACCTGCCGTTTCTGCGCGTGGCCATTGCCCACCACCGCCTGCTTCACCTGCAGCGCAGTGTACTCCGCCACCGGCAGGCCGTGCATTACCGCGGCGCAGATCGCCGTGCCGCGCGCCTGCCCGAGCAGCAGCGTGGACTGGGGATTGACGTTGACGAACACCTTCTCCAGCGCGACCTGCGCCGGGCGGTGCTCGCCGATGACCTCCCGCAGCCCGTCGAGGATGGTCTTGAGGCGCAGCGCGAGGTCGCCGGCCGGCGTGCGTATGCGGCCGCTGGCGACGTATGACAGCCGGTTGCCCTGCCGGTCGAGGATGCCGTACCCGGTGACGGTGAGCCCGGGATCGATTCCGAGAATTCGCGTGCGCGAATTCGGTGATGGGTGATGGGTGATGGGTGATGGGCGGGGCACCCCGCTCCCCTCTCTAACCGCTGTCGATCACCGCGGTTGTGTAGACTTCCTGGACGTCGTCTATCGCTTCGATGGCGTCGAGCAGCTTCTGCATGCGCGCCGCTTCGTCGCCCTTCATCGCGCTCTCGGTCGTGGGCTTGAACGTCACCTCGGCAAGCTCGGCCTTGAGGCCCTTCTTTTCCAGGGCCGTCCTCACCGCCACGAAATCGTTGGGCGCGGTGACGACCTCGATGCTGCCATCCTCGTTGGTGATGACGTCCTCGGCGCCCGCCTCGATCGCCGCTTCCATGAGCCGGTCCTCGCTGGTGCCGGGCGCGAACACGAGCTGCCCGCAGTGCTTGAACAGGAACGCCACCGAGCCCGCGCCGCCCAGGTTGCCGCCGAACTTGGTGAAGGCGTGCCGCACGTCCGCCACGGTGCGGGTCTTGTTGTCGGTCATGCAGTCCACCATCACCGCCGCGCCGCCGGTGCCGTAGCCCTCGTAGCGGATTTCCTCGTAATTCGCGCCCTCGAGCCCGCCGACCCCGCGCTTGATCGCGCGCTCGACGTTGTCCTTGGGCATGTTGTTGCCGTAGGCCTTGTCCACCGCCAGGCGCAACCGCGGGTTGGCGTCGGGGTCGCCGCCGCCCAGCCGCGCGGCGACCGTGATTTCCTTGATCAGGCGGGTGAAAATCTTGCCGCGCTTCGCGTCCTGCCGGTTCTTGCGGTGCTGGACGTTGGCCCACTTGCTGTGACCTGCCATGTGCTGCCCCTGCCGCCGACTTAAGTCGTTAAAATTAAGCGAATTTTATCACGCGCTCCTAAGCTAAGAGACGGCATGACGGCGCCGGCAGGCGCGCGGCTGGTGGAGAAGCCCGACTGGCTGTGGCCCCGCGAACCGCCCATACGCAATCGGCGCAACATACCCACGGCGTGGCTGGAGATCACGATCACGGAAGGTCGCAACCGCCAAGTCCGCCGCATGACGGCCGCCGTGTGCAATAAATGGGGTCAGTGTAAGTTTTCAATAGACCGAAACTCTGGTTAGCTTGGAAGTCCTACAAAACCCTATTAATAAACCGCGTGTTGAACGGCGCTTAGGTCGTCCGTTCGAACACGTGGAGTTAAACCGGCACGTAGCGTCCGGATTTAACATTACTTCGGCGCCCAGCCATAGGCCTTGGCGCAGTCGCCGCCCATCAGCATCGCCCGAAAATACCCGGGAGAGCGGGAAGGCGATAGAAGCCGGGAGGGCGTGAGCGGCGAAAAGACAAGGTCCGCGAGGGCGTGCGCGCGGGAGCGAACTACGCCACTTCCTTGAGCACGTCCGGCCGCTTGCCGGCGATTCTAAGAAGGGTCGCGGCCGCGCCGGAAGGCGACTTGCGGCCCTGCTCCCATTCCTGGAGCGTGCGCACCGAAACCCCCAGCAGTCTGGCGAACTGCGCCTGCGACAGCCCCGTCGCGGCGCGGGCGGCGCGCACGGAGGTGTCTCCCGCCGGAATAATGTGGTCCTTTTCCACCGTCCCGTCGCGCCGGGTGATGATCCGGCGCATCGAGCCGTCGCGCTGCGGGATGAACTCCGTTTTCCGCGCCCACTTGCCGCGCCTCATGTCGCGCACGGCCTGGAGGATTTCCGCATTCAGGTCGCGCTTCTTTTCCCACGCGGCCAGTTTCTTGCCGTAGAGCTTAGCCATTCTCGAATATCTCCTTCAGGCGTCTGAGCGGCGCCGGATCGATGCTCTCGCGCACGTTCTTCCCATACATCGTCACCAGGACGATCTGGCCGGAGGCAAGCCGCAGGAAGTAAATCACCCTTGCGCCGCCCCGCTTGCCGCGTCCCGCCAGGCCCCACCACTTGTCCCTTACAGCGTCAAAGGACGGCAGCTCGATGAAAGTGAACACCGCAGGAATATACGCTTGAGACGTATATAGGTCAAATCAAAGGAACATCAATCGGATCAGAGTGATTTGTTCATATCACTGCGGATTCTGCCGATCCTGTTATATCGTAGCGGCATGCCCGGTGTGCCGCTCGATGAATTGCTGCTCCTCGCCGCGGCCATTATGGCCGGCGGCGTGGTGGCCGGATTGCTCGCCGGCCTGTTCGGCGTCGGCGGCGGCGTGGTGGCGGTGCCGGTTCTCTACGAAGTGTTCCGCCTCCTCGGCGTGCCGGACGAAGTGCACATGCAGCTCAGTATCGGCACGTCGCTAGCGATCATGGCGCCGACCAATATCCGCTCGTACCTGACGCATCGCGCGACCGGCGCGGTGCTCACGGATGTGGTGTGGCATTGGACGCCGGGCGTGATCGTCGGCATCGCCATCGGTTCGGGCATCGCCACGGTGGCGCCGTCGCCGGTCTTCAAGATCGCCTTTATCGTGATTGCGGCAATCATCGCCGGCAAGCTCCTGTTCGGCCGGCAATCGTGGCGTCTGGGGGACGACCTGCCGAAGCATCCGCTGGCGCGCCTCTACGGCCTCGCGGTCGGGCTGATGGCCTCGCTCACCGGCGTCAGCGGCGGCTCGCTGTGTACCATGGTGCTCACGCTCTACGGGAAGCCGATCCATCAGGCGGTCGCGACCTCCGCCGGCATCGTGGTGCCGATCACGCTCGCCGGGACGCTCGGCTACATCGTCGCCGGCCTGCCGCATCAGGCGCAACTGCCGCCGCTGTCGTTCGGCTTCGTGTCGCTGATCGGGTTTGCGCTGATGGCGCCGGTGTCGAGCGTCACCGCTTCCTATGGCGCGAGGATGGCCCACGCCCTTTCGCGGCGCGCGCTCGAAGTCGCGTTCGGGCTGTTCCTGCTCGCCGCTTCGCTGCGCTTTCTCGCCAGCCTCGTGTGGTGAGGCGGTCCCGCTACGTCAGTTGATTGCGTGGTGACAAACCTAGACCTTCTTTGGCGACCATCCATACGCCCTGGCACAGGCCCCGCCCATCAGCATCGCGCGCTCGCTGTCGGTGAGGCGATTGGTCTTGCGGAAGGGCTCGACGGCCTGCTCGTAGTTGACGACCGCGGAGGCGCGGGTCCAGTCGGTGCCCCACAGGCAGCGCTCGAAACCCCAGGCGTCGAACAGGCGGGCGAGCGGATCCCAGATGTCATTGAAGGGAAACGGCTCCTTCGACAGGGTGCAGGCGCCGCTCACCTTGATCACCGCGTTCTTGCGCCGGGCGAGGTCCAGCACCTTCGGCAGCTCGGCCCAGGGCTGCGGCGGGGCGGGCGGCGTGCGCGGCTGCAGGATGCCCAGGTGGTCGATGATGAAGCGCACGTCGGGATGGCGGTCGATCACCGCCGCGCCCCGCTCCAGGTTGCCCCAGCACAGGATGTTGACGGGAAAGTCGTTCCGGACGGCTTCGCGCAGCACCCGGTCGAGGCCCGCGTCGCCCGGATTGCGTCCCGGCTCCGTGGTCACGATGACCCGGATGCCGACGGTGCCCGGCGTCTTCTTCCAGTCGGCGATGACGTCGGCCGCCGCCGGATCCTCCGGGTTCACCGGCTTCACGATGGCGAACCGGCCGGGATGCTTCCGCTGCACCTCCACCGCGTAGCTCGCGTCGTAGCCGTACATGGAAAAGGCGGAGATGAAGATCGCGCCGTCAATGCCGAGCTTGTCCATCGCCGCCACGGTCTCGTCGCCCGTGGCGCTGGGGGGCCAGTTCGGAACGTTGCGCCACGGCCGTTTCGGCGTGTTCGCCTCGTAGGCGTGGACCT
>MERD01000017.1 GCA_001771935.1 Betaproteobacteria bacterium RIFCSPLOWO2_02_FULL_67_26 | reverse complement strand
ATGGCCGGTCGCCGCGGCGACGGCGGCCAGGCTTTCGCGGCTGTGCAGCGTGGCCTGTCCGCCCTCGTTGTCCTGGTAGCGCGGCGTGACGCCATCCCCGACGAGCCGCAGCGGCAGCCGTTCCGGGTGGCCGGCGAGCGGGTTCTCCGCGAGCTTGAGCACGTAGTTCGCGAGCGCGCTCGAGAGTCGCCGGCGGCCGCCCTCGTCGAGCGCTTCGGCGGCCAGTGTCGCGCCGTCCAGGCCGATGGTCATCCGCCGCGTCGGATGGTCGAAGCGCACGTCGAGGCGCGCCAGGCCCGGCGTATTCATCAGCACCACGCACTGCTGCTTGCGGCTCCACGCCGCGTCGGCGGCCTCCGCGTTGGCGAGCCGGAACGCCAGCACGCGATCGCCGGCCACGCGCCCTTCGGCGAGCACCGTCAGCGATTCGCACGCTTCGGGCGCAAAACCCTTCACCGGGTAACGGTAGAGGGCGACGACTCGCGGAGGGCGTTTCACGATTTGGACTTGAATTGGCTTTTATGCGGGACGCGTGTTGCGTGTCGCCGCGCGGATTCCCCCTGCATTCGGGCCAGGGGCGCCATTACCGCAATATGGACGTTTTTAGTAAGTGTGATGTAAGACTAGTGTAAGATAATCAGTGAACCGTAGCGACCCCAGCGGAAATGTGACCCGAGAGGAGTGGTCCGCCCGGATTGCCTCGGCCCGATCAACAAGCGGGTCACCGCTCTGGAGTCTTATGTCGAAACTTATCTCTGTCGTCACGCTGTTCCTGTTGTCGAGTCCCTTGCTCGCCGCAACCAATGAAATGGACGCGGCCACAGCGCCGTCTGAAACGGTGGATATGATCTGGGTCATCATCTTCGGCGTCGGCTTCGTCGCGATGATCGTCGGGTTCTTCATCTACCTGTGGTGGAACGAAAGGAACAAGAAGCCGGAATAGGCGGCGCACCGGCCAATCAGCACTCACACGCCGGGCGTTTCCCGGGCCCGCGGCCCGGGTTGAAAGTGGGCTCCCCGCAGCGGTTCGCCCAGGGTGGAATGACCAATGAAGGACCAGCTCGTCAAGGCGTGGCGCTTTCTCTACAGGCGCGGGTTCATCGAAGGCTTCGGTCACCTCAGCGTGCGCCTGCCCGGCACGGACCAGTACCTGCTCACGCGGCATTCGCTCGGTCCCAGGGCGACGCCGGATGACTTCCTGGTGATGGACCTCGAAGGGCGGAAGGTCGCTGGAGCCGGCGATCCACCCGGGGAGTTTCCGATACACCAGGAAATCTACCGGGCACGGCCCGACGTCGGCAGTGTCGTCCACTACCACGGGATGTACTCGACGGCGTTCACCACCAGCGAGCACACGCTGAAGCCGATCCACGGCACGGCGACGATCTTCCACGACGGCATCCCGGTCTATCCCGATCCGCGGCTCATCAGCACGCGCCAGCGCGGGGAAGCGCTGGCAAAGGCGCTCGGGGCGCGGCGGGCGGTGCTGCTGCGCGCGCACGGCGCGGCGATCACCGGGCCGGACCTGCGGGAAACGGTGGGCAGCGCGTTCCTGTTCGAGCAGAACGCGCAGCGCGCCTGCATCAGCGCCGGGCTTGGCCGGCCGCTCTGGCTCGAAGGCCAGCTCGCCGCCGACACCGCCGCCGAGCAACTGAAGGGCGGGGGCATGTTCCGCCGGGTCTGGGCGCTGGTCGAAGCGGACAGCGAGGAGACTAGTTCCGGCTGAAGGTGCGGCACAAAGCCGGATTCCCCAGCCAGGTCTGTTCGACGACGACCCCGCCCTTGAAGATCAGCGTACGCTCGCAACGCTGCGGTTCGCTGCTTCCCATCCCCATGCCGGGCAGGCCGATCGAGACGCCGATGCCGCCGCCGCCCGAGCCGCCAAACACGCCGACGGACGCCGGCGTGCCGCCGTAACCGCCCTCGGCCACCCACGTCGAGGCCTTCCGGCCGTCCGCCAGTGTCGCCTCGCGGTTGGGCGCGCCCCAGCGCGCCACCACCTCGTCGTAGCGCGCGCCCTGCCACGAGTTCCTGGCGTTCTCGACGTCGGTCATCGTCGCGCAGCCGGCGAGCAGCGCCAGGATCAGTACTCCGCCCTTCATCCTTCCGCCCTCAACCCTCATCCCTCATCCCTCGTCCCTCATCCCTGCAGCAAGGTGCCGTCGAGCAGCGCCACGACCTCTTCGCGGCTGAATACCTTGCACGGGCTCGACCCCGGATTCACGATGAACGGCAGGGTGCGCAGGCTCTCGAGCAGCGCGCGCGTCCCGACCTGGTGGCAACGGCCGCCGCGCTGGGTGTACGCCTTGACGCGAGAGTGCGAGGTGAACACCGGGACGTGCGGCGTTCCATTGATCTCGAGCAGCTGCACGCCGGACGGCCGGGGCGCTGGCGGGGCGGCCGGCGCTCCGGCCGGAACGGGCGGGTCTTCGTCCATGACCATGACCGTGCCCTCGACGAAGGCGCGAAAGAACTCCGGCCGCCGGGAGGCGTCGGCGAACGCGTCCAGGAACAGGGTTTCCAGCTTGCTCTCGGGAAGAAAGTTGGCCATGGCTACCGAAGGCAAAAGGCAAAAGGCATAAGGCACAAGGGCCAGCAATTCCAGCTCAATTACTTTTGCCTTGTGCCTTGTGACTCATGCCTTGTTCCTTCACGCTGCGGGCCGCATCGCGGCCAGGCCGTCCGCCTCGGTCGCAGTGATCGTGGTGCGCACGACGTGGCGCGGCTGGTCGTCGGGCCACGGCCGGCCGCGGTGCAGAATGCAGCGGTTGTCCCACATGAGCACGTCGCCCGGCTGCCAGTGGTGCAGGTAGGTGTGGCCGGAAGCCGTCGTGTGCTCGATCAGCTCGGCGAGCAGAGCCTGTGCCTCGCCTTCCGGCATGCCGTCGATGGCGTAGGTGTGCGACGCGATGTAGAGCGAGTCGCGGCCGTTTGCCGGGTTGCGCCAGCGGACGCGCCAGCGCACCGGCGGCAGGGTGGAGCGCTCGCGCGTCGAGATCATCGCCGGTGAAATCTTTCCGCGCGAATAGGCGTAGTCGTGCCAGGCATAAGCGTCGGCGAGCCTCGCGCGCCGGGGTTCCGGCAGCCGCTCCCAGCCCAGGCGCTGCGAGGCGAATTCGGTTTCGCCGCCCACCGTCGCGACCACGCGCGCCGAGAGCACGGAGGCGAGCGCCGGCGGATCCTTGAAGCAGCTGTCCGTGTGCCACAGCTGGTTCGCGCGGGCGCGCAGCGCCTCCTTGTGATCGGGCGGGACCAGGCTGCCGTCGGGCTCGATGTTGGTGAGGACGGAAAACGGCGTGCCCTCGGCGCGCGAGGCGGCCTTGGCGATCTCGAGCGGGCCGAAACGCTTCGAGTAGGCGATCTGCAGCTCGTCCGAAATCTTCTGGCCGTGAAATACCAGCACCGAGTGGGCTTCGAACGCCGCGCGCACCGCCGCGTAGGCGTCGTCGCGCTGCGCCACGTCCGCGAGCCCGGCGCCGCGCACTTCCGCGGCGAAGCCCGGCCCAAGCCGCTTGATCTCTATCGCGCTCATGCCGTGATCTGCCGCTGCTCCGCGTCGCACGCGGGGATCGGCGTCGGGTATTGCCGGATCCGCTTCCAGGCGACGTCCGCCGGCGCGGTCCGCGTTTCGATGGTAGCGGGATTTCCCATTGCGAACCTATTGTAATCCTCTCGGAATTCCGCGCGCGCCGGGGTCCAAATGACGGCAATAGTGCGAAAATGGGTTGGAGTCATTGCTGATTTGCGGCCCATTTACCGCGTGTAGCCCTGATGACTGATGATGCCAGCGAACCCGTCGACAGCGTGCAGACGCCATGTGTTCGTAATTGCTGTCTTGACGAGGACGATATCTGCCTGG
The DNA here is from genome assembly GCA_001771935.1 of Betaproteobacteria bacterium RIFCSPLOWO2_02_FULL_67_26. GTDB lineage: Bacteria > Pseudomonadota > Gammaproteobacteria > Burkholderiales > SG8-41 > SG8-41. The sequence continues at coordinate 4,418 of MERD01000017.1, read as the reverse complement.
GTTGTTATCGATCGATTTCGGAAATCGTGGGCTGGAGCGAAGCAAGCGGACAGGAAAAGATGGAAATCTTGATCCGGTGCCGCCTTCGATACCAACAACGCTTCGACAAGTTGCATGGAAAGTCTTAGCCCAAGAGTGAATTGTGGCCGGCGCAGAACACGTATCAGGCCGTTCCGTTCATTGACGCTGCTCCTTTGCGCATGATACGGTCAGCCATCCCGAACGGAAGCCTGGCAGGAGAACGCTGATGAACCTGGGCGACACCGCTGAGATCCGGTCCCTGATGCGCCCGGACCGCGTGCACCGGTCGGTGTATCTCGACCCGAAAATCTTCGAGCTCGAGATGCGCAATGTCTTCGGCCGGGCGTGGGTGTACGTGGGCCACGAGAGCCTGGTGCCCCGGCCGGGCGACTACGTGACCGCCCGCATCGGGTCCCAGCCCGTCGTGCTCTCGCGGCACACCGACGGCAGGATCTACGTCTTCTACAACAGCTGCAGCCACCGCGGCGCCGTCGTGTGCAACGAGGAGAAAGGCAGCACGAAGCTCTTCCGCTGCCCATACCACGGCTGGACGTACGCCACCAACGGCGATCTCGACGCGGTCAGCATGCCGCGCGGCTACGGCGAGAGCTTCGACCTGAAGGACCCGGCGCTCGGACTCGGGCGCGTTGCCCGCGTCTCCGTCTATCGCGGCTTCGTGTTCGCGAGCCAGGCGCAATCCGGTCCGGACCTCGAGGCCTGGCTCGGGCCCGCGCGGGAGAGCATCGACGAGATGTGCGACCGGGCGCCGGAGGGCGAGGTCGATCTCGGCGGCGGCGTGCACAAGTACCTTTTCCGCGGCAACTGGAAGCTCCAGCTCGAGAACGTGATCGACATGTACCACGTGCCGTTCTCGCACGAGTCCACGATCGGCGCCGGCGGCCGCCAGTTCGGCCGCCGCCCGGGCGAGAGCGCCGGCTCGGCGATCAGCGACCGCGGAGCCGCCGCCGCGAAATGGGAACAGCGCACCGCCTGGGGCGCGCGCGATTTCGGACACAGCTACGCCGGCCACCAGCCCGTCGCCGAGCAGATACCCGACGACCCGGTGTTCAAGGCCTACGTCGCCGCCCTGGAAGCGCGCCACGGGCGCGAGCGGACGCTGGAAATCCTGCGCCCGCGGCGCCACAACACGGCGTTCTTCCCGAACATGACGCTGCAGGCGCTCAATCACCACGTGCGCGTCATCATTCCGGTCGCGGTGGACCGGACCGAGATCCGCGTCTATCCGGTGAAGCTCAAGGGCGCGCCCGAGGAGCTGAACCGGGGCTTCGTGCGCCAGCTCAACATCACGCATTCCGCCGCCTCGCTGATCCAGACCGACGACCTGGAGTGCTTCCGGCGCTGCCAGGAGGGCATCGAGGCGCAGGGGTCCGAATGGGTGTGGTTCGCGCGCGGCATCGACACCGACCGCCCGGACGAGCGCGGCGACCTCGTGAACAACGGCACGGTGGAGACGCAGCAGCGCGCGCAGCACGCGGCGTGGGTGCGCCTCATGTGCGCGGCGGGTTGAGGCCATGCCGGACACCGGCGCGGGCCAGAACGCGCTCACCGACCGCCGCCTGATCGAGGTGTTCCTGATCCACGAGGCGACGCTGCTCGACGAGCGCCGCTTCGAGGAATGGCGCGACCTGTTCGACGAGGACGGCTACTACTGGGTGCCGCTACGGCCCGACCAGGCGAGCCCGGACGGCGAAGCCTCGCTGTTCTACGACGACAAGGCCATCATGAAGACGCGGTTCGAGCGGCTGCGCCATCCGCGCGTGCACTCGCAGACGCCGCCGCACCGGACCTGCCACGTCGTCGGCAACATCGCCATCGACGAGGTGGACCTTGCCCGCGCGGAGTGCACCGTCAAGTCCACGATGATCATGGCGGATTACCGGCTGAAGGTGCAGCGGGTGTTCGCCGGGCGCGTGCGCCATCGCCTGCGGCGCCGCGCGGACGCGTTCCGGATCGCGTGGAAGCGCGTGGACCTCGTCAATTGCGACGACACGTTCGAATTGATCGCCGTGCCCTTCTGAAGGACTGACCCCCATGAATCCTCATCCCGCGGGCGCGGCCCGCATGATCGCGGCGCTCGCCGCCTGTTCCGCGCTGGCCGCGGTTGCGGTCGATCCCGATCCCGCGGCCGCGGCGGGCTGGCCGGAGCGCCCCGTGCGCATCGTGATCCCGTATGCGCCGGGCGGCGGCAGCGATCTGCTCGCGCGCCTGATCTCGGACAAGCTCACGCGCCAGCTCGGGCAGCAGTTCGTCGCCGACAATCGCCCGGGCGCGAGCGGCGTTATCGGATCGGATATCGTGGCGAAGGCGACGCCCGACGGCCACACCCTGGTGGTGTCCGGGATCGGCTCGCACATCGTCGCGCCGGTGGTCGCGCCCGCGCCGTTCGACCCGGTGCGCGATTTCGCGCACGTCGCGTTCCTCGGCGGGTATCCGGCGGTGCTGGTGGTCCCCGCAGCATCGGGCGCCCGCAGCCTGAAGGACTTCGTGGCGCGGGGGCGGTCGGCGGCCGACGGCATCACCTTCGGCACGCCGGGACGCGGCACGCATGCCCACCTGATCGGCGAGCTTTTCGCCCGGAAAAGCGGCGCGAAGATGATCTCGGTCCCGTACAAGGGCGGCGGCCCCGCGATCGCGGACGTGGCCGGCAATCAGATCCAGGCGTCGGTCACGACCCTGGGCGCGGCCGCGGGCCAGGTCCGGGCGGGACGGTTGCGCGCGCTCGCGTTGACCAGCGCGAAGCGCCTCGTCGAATACCCCGACATCCCGACGTTCGCCGAGCAGGGCTTTCCCGACCTGACCGCCAGCACCTGGTTCGGGCTGTCCGGGCCGGCGGCGATGCCGAAGGCGGTCATCCTGCGCCTGAACCAGGAGGTCCGCGCCGCCGTGGCCCTCTCCGACATCCGCGCGCGCTACCAGTCCGTCGGCATCGAAGCGAACGATTTCGACCCCGGCGCATTCACCGCTTACGTCCGGACGGAAATCCAGCGCTGGGCCCCCCTCGCCAGGGCGGCGAAGTAACGCGAGAACTCTGATCCCTCATCCCTCATCCCTCACTTGACCGCAAGGTCAAGTATTCCCGCCTTCGGCGTGAAGCCCAGCCCCGGCGCGGTCGGCAGGGTGACCCAGCCCTTGACCGGCTGCGGCGTGCCGTCGAACAGCGCTTCTCCTATCCTCCAGCCTCCGAGGTGAAACTCGACGCGCCCGCCGTTCGGCACGCCGGCGTGCAGGTGCATGTTGAGGTGAGGGTAGTTGCCGCCCATCTCGAGCTGGATGTTGAACGCCTGCGCCAGCCCCGCCGCGTAGAGCCCGCAGGTGAAGCCGCCGATGTCGCGCACGTTGGGCTGCGCGATGTCGATGGACTCGTTCACGAAGTACTCGCGCAGGTACGACAAGTCGTAGGTTCCGCTGCTGCCGGCGGCGATGGGGATGGTGGTCTCGCGGCGCAGCTTCGCCATGAGGCGCGGATCGGCCTTCAGCACCGGGTCCTCGAACCACGCGAGCTTGCAGTCCTCGACCATCTTCGCGAGGCGGATCGCCTGCGGCAGCTTCGCGTTCTTGTTGGCGTCGATCATGAGCGTCACCTTGTCGCCGAGCTTCTCGCGCACGTGGCGGATGCGGGCGGCGTCCTCGAGGATGTCGTCGTCGGTGGGCTCGCCGTACATGTGCGCCGTCGGGTTGGCGCTCGCCGCAATCGCCATCTTGAGCTGCGTGTGCCCCTCGGCGATCAGCTGCTTCGCGACTTCCACCAGCTCCTCCCGGCTGTAGCGGGGCAGGCCCCAGGTGATGTAGGTCGGGCATTTCTCGCGCGCGCCGCCCAGCAGCTTCCAGATCGGCTGCTTCAAGGCCTTGCCGCGGAGGTCCCACAGCGCGACGTCGATCATGCTGGCCGCGCAGGACCACGTTCCCATGTAGTGCTTGTTGGAGAGCTTCCAGTAGAGCGTGGTGCGCACCGCCTCCGGCCGCAGCGGATCCATGCCGGCGATCGTCGGCCCCGCTTCACGGTTGATGAAGTCGGAGATGCTGAAGCGCAGCGGGTAGGCCGAGAACGCGTGGCCCTTCAGTCCCTCGTCGCTCTCGATCTCGACGAAGGTGACGAGCGCGTGCTGGGTCTCCTTGATCAGCGGGAACTGGAACGGCACGCGCAGCGTGTGCGCCGTGGTGCGGGCGATTTTCATTGAGTGTCCTTTACGTGACGGGTGACGGGTGACCACATTTCGGACTACGCGAAGGGCGGCGACCCGGCCGGGCCGTATACTCTATACCGAAATGAAAATCACGAAAGTCGAAACGATCGTCGTCAACATGCCGATGATCATCGAGGGATCGGTGCTGCCGAAGCAGGGCGGCCGGCCGCGCACCAGCATGGACATCCTGCT
>MERD01000016.1:29134-30419 GCA_001771935.1 Betaproteobacteria bacterium RIFCSPLOWO2_02_FULL_67_26 | reverse complement strand
TCACCCGCGCGAACATGCCGGGCCGCAGCTTCGCCCCCTTGTTGTCCACGCGCCCGCGCAGCATCGCGGTGCGCGTCTTGTCATCCACCGTGGTCTCGACCGCGTACACCCGCCCGGCGAACCGCTCGCCGGGGAACGCGTCCACCCGCACCGCGACCGGTTGGTCGCGGCGGATCCGGCCGAGATAGACCTCGGGCACCCGGAAATCGAGCTTCATCGCGTCGATCTTGTCGAGCCGCACGATGTCCTCGCCCGCCTTGAGGTAGGCGCCGGCGCTGACCTGGCGCAGGCCGACGGTGCCGGCGAACGGCGCGCGGATCTCGGTCTTGGCGGCCCGGGCCTCGTTTTCCTGGCGCTGCGCGGTCGCCTTCTTGTACGCCTCGCGCGCATCGTCGAGCGCCTGCTGGCTGATGAAATTCTTCTTGAACAGCTCCCCCGCGCGCTCCGCGCGCTGCTCGGTGAGCCGCTCGTCCGCCCGGCTCGCGGCGAGTTGCGCCTGGACTTCCGTCGCGTCGAGCGAAACCAGCCGCGCGCCGGACGCCACGGCCTGTCCCTCGTTGAAATGGATTGCCGTTACCCGGCCCGCGACTTCGGGGCGGATCACGACGGACTCGTTGGCGAGCAGCGTGCCGACCGCGGTGACTTCGCTGGTGACCGTGCCGACCTTCGCCGGCGCCGCCTTGACCGGCAGCCCCATGGGCTTGCCCGGCGGTTTGCCGCCTTGCGCCTGCACCGCGGGCGGCGCTCCGGCAAGGCTCGAGAGGGCCGTCAGTACAATCGCAAATTTGACTGTGTTCCGCATGCCCGAAGATGAAAGAGGGTGCTAAGCGACATCACTCATCACGCCTTATTGCTGTTGCTGGGCCTGCTGCTCCGCGATTTCCTTACGCACCTGCGCCATGTCGAGCGCGCGCGCCTGCCGGATCACGCTTTCCAGGCCTTCCTGCGGCAGCGCACCGGCCTGGGCGTAGAGGATCACCTTCTCGCGGAACAGCATCACGAAAGGTATGGAGCGGATGTTGAACCCCGCCGCCAGCTCCTGCGCGTCGTCGGCGTTGACCTTGCCGAATACCACGTCCTTGTGGTTCTCGGACGCGGCTTCGAACACCGGGGCGAAGCTCTTGCACGGCCCGCACCACGACGCCCAGAAGTCGACAATCACCATGCCGTTCTTCGTAATGACGTCTTCAAAGTTCTCTCTGGTCAACTCAATAGTAGCCATCCCAAAATCCTGTCGTCACGGAATTGAGGATGATACCACTGGTTTTTTCCTCATCCCTCCGTC
>MERD01000016.1:162-29123 GCA_001771935.1 Betaproteobacteria bacterium RIFCSPLOWO2_02_FULL_67_26 | reverse complement strand
ACCCCGGCTCACTCCCTCTGTGAAGCTGCGCGTCAGTGCAGCTTCACCCGCGGCTCCGTCCGCCGCGTGATGAGCTTCGCCAGCGTGTCGAACAGCATCTTGGCGAGGCCGTGCAGGGCGTAAACGTGCATGCGGTAGAGCGACACGTACATGAAGCGCGCGAACAGCCCCTCGACGAACATCGTGCCGCCGAGCAGCGCGCCCATCAGGCTGCCGACGGTGGAGTATTCGCCGAGCGAGACGAGAGATCCGAAATCGCGATAGCGCCACGGTTCGAGCGGCTTTCCCGCCAGCCGGCGCGGCAGCATACGGGAGAGATGGTTCGCCTGCTGGTGGGCGGCCTGCGCGGTCGGCGGAACCGTTCGATCGTGCCCCGGCCACGGGCAGCTCGCGCAGTCGCCCATGGCGAAGACATCCGGGTCACGCGTGGTGTCGAGCGTTTCCCTGACCACCAGCTGGTTCAGGCGGTTGGTCTCGAGACCACCGATGTCCTTGAGGAAATCGGGCGCCTTGATGCCGGCGGCCCACACGGTCAACTCCGCCGGAATCGCCCTGCCCGCCGCCGTGGTCACGCCATCGGCGGCGACCCCGGTCACGCGCTCCCCCGTCAGCACCTGCACGTCGAGCCCGCGCAACAGTTCCTCCGCCGCCTTCGACAGGCGCTCCGGCACCGCCGGCAGGATGCGCGGCGCCGCCTCGATGATCGTCAGCTTGATGTCCTTCTCGGGATTGATCCGGTCGAGACCGTAGGCGACCAGCTCGCGCGTGGTCTTGTGCAATTCCGCCGCGAGCTCGACGCCGGTCGCGCCCGCGCCGATGATCGCGACTTTCAGCTGCTCGGGGCGCAGCGGCGTCACCTGCGCGTTGGCGCGGATGCAGGCATTGATCATCCGCCGGTGAAACAGCTCCGCCTGCTCCGGCATGTCGAGGCTGATCGCATGCTCGCGCGCGCCCGGCGTGCCGAAGTCATTGGTATTGCTGCCGACGGCGATCACCAGCGTGTCGTAGGAAATCTCGCGGCGTGGTATCAACTCCCTGCCATCCTCGTCGAACGTCGGCGCCACCAGGATTACGCGGCGCCCGCGGTCGAGCGCGTCCATGCTGCCGCGCTGGAACCGGAAATAGTGCCAGCGCGCCTGCGCCAGGTACGACAGCGCGTGATAGTCGAGATCCATGCTGCCCGCCGCGAACTCGTGCAGCAGCGGTTTCCACAGGTGCGTGCGCGAGCGGTCCACGAGCGTGACTTGCGCGCGGCCCTTGCGCCCGAGCGTGTCGCCGAGGCGCGTGGCGAGCTCCAGCCCGCCTGCGCCGCCGCCGACGATCACGATGCGATGAGGATCCGGCATGCCCGCACATTATAGGCGCGTGCTGCGAGCGCAAGGCGGAAGGATGATCGCGCCGTTGTTCCTGCATTACAGTAAGATTACGCATTCAACCCCGGCGGAATCCCGTGAACGGAATGCAGAATCGGCTCGCGCTGCACACCTGGACGCTCGACACGACGCCGCTGGCCGGCGCGCTGCGCGCGGCGAAGGCGGCCGGCTGGAACGCGATCGAGCTGCGGCGCGTGGATTTCACGCGCTGCTTCGAGGCCGGCATGAGCAACGCCCAGGTGCTCGACCTCGTGCGCGCGAGCGGGCTCAAGGTGGCGTGCGTGGGCACCGAGTACGGGCTGATCTTTGCCAGGGGAGAGGACAAGACGCGCCTGCTGAAGGCGCTCGAAGAGACCTGCGCCAGCGCGATCGCGCTGGGCTGCAAGCTGGTGATGATCGCGCCGGGGCAGAACCCGCCGGGCACGCTGCGCGAGGCCGCGGCCAACTTCCGGGACGGCGGCGACGTCGCGAAGGCCCATGGCGTGCGCCTCGCGCTCGAATTCAACTCCGCGCACGCCGTCATCAACCGGCTGGAAGCGGGCCGGGAGGTCGTCGCGCTGGCGAATCATCCGAGCTGCGGCCTGCTGCTCGATGCCTATCACCTGGAGCGCAGCGGCGGCGGCGGGCGCGGGTTCGAGGCGGTGGCCCCGGAGGAAATATTCGCATTCCAGTACAGCGACGTGCCGGTGGGACCGCCGCCGGCAGTAAAACGGCCGACCGACCGGCTGCCGCCGGGCAAAGGAAAGGTACGCTGGCGCGAAGTATTCCGGCTGCTGCGCGAGAAGAACTACCAGGGATACCTGAGCTACGAGGCGCCGAACCCGGACTACTGGTCCCGGCCGCCCGAGGAGGTCGCGCGCGAGGCGGTCGAGGCGACGCGGCGGCTGCTGAACGAGGCCGCCGCGTGATGGGTGATACTGGTTCGACTACCGGTTGGAGAACGATCCACGGTTTCTTGCGCGCGTTGCCCGTGCCCGCGACAGTTTGCGCGCCGGGCGTGGCGTCAAGCTGGAGGATGTCAAATGAACGCGCGCTCTGACCACGCGCTCGAAAATGACTTTTCGCGCGCGAACTCCATAAATAGCCGAATAGTTTTTTTCTAGAACACGACCACGCTGCGGATCGACTTCCCCTCCCGCATCAGCTCGAATCCTTTGTTGATGTCCTCGAGCTTGAGCCGGTGGGTGATGAGGTCGTCGATGTTGATCTTCCCTTCCATGTACCAGTCCACGATCTTCGGCACGTCGCGCCGGCCCTTGGCGCCGCCGAAGGCGGTGCCCTGCCATACCCGCCCCGTGACGAGCTGGAACGGCCGCGTCCTGATTTCCTGGCCGGCGCCGGCGACGCCGATGATGGTGGAGACGCCCCAGCCCTTGTGGCAGCACTCGAGAGCCTGGCGCATCACGTCCACGTTGCCGATGCACTCGAAGCTGTAGTCCGCCCCGCCCTTGGTCAGGTTGACGAGATAAGCGACGAGGTCACCGCCGGCCTCCTTCGGATTGACGAAGTGCGTCATGCCGAATTTTTCGGCAAGGGGTTTTCGCGCCGGGTTGATGTCCACGCCCACGATCATGCCGGCACCGGCCAGCCGCGCGCCCTGGATGACATTCAGCCCGATCCCGCCGAGGCCGAACACGACGACGTTCGCGCCCGGCTCGACCTTCGCGGTGTTGATCACCGCTCCGATGCCCGTGGTCACGCCGCAGCCGATATAGCAAACCTTGTCGAACGGTGCGTCCTCGCGGATCTTCGCGAGCGCGATCTCCGGCACGACGGTGTAGTTCGAGAAGGTCGAGGTACCCATGTAGTGATGGACCTTCTTCCCGCCGAGCGCAAAGCGGCTCGACCCGTCGGGCATCAGCCCCTGCCCCTGCGTGATGCGGATCGCCTGGCAGAGATTGGTCTTCTCCGAGACGCAATACTCGCACTGCCGGCATTCGGGCACGTAGAGCGGGATGACGTGATCGCCTTTTTTCAGCGTGGTGACGCGCGGCCCCACGTCCACGACGACGCCCGCGCCTTCGTGCCCCATGACGGACGGGAACAAGCCCTCGGGATCCGCGCCCGACAGGGTGAATTCATCCGTGTGGCAGATGCCGGTCGCCTTGATCTCGACCAGCGCTTCGCCCGCCTTCGGGCCCTCGACGTCGATCGTTTCGATGGTGAGCGGCGCGCCGGCTTTGTGCGCGACCGCAGCTTTGGATTTCATGGATACCCCTTTGCCGGGTTGCCGAAGCGGTTGGCCGCTACTATAAACTGACTCCCCGTGGGCACGGAAACGAACGCGCGGGAAGGAAAATATCGCGGACGCTTCGCGCCCTCACCCACCGGGCCGCTGCACTTCGGCTCGCTCGTCGCCGCCGTCGGCAGCTTTCTCGAGGCGCGCACGCGCGGCGGCGACTGGCTCGTGAGGATGGACGATCTCGACCCGCCGCGCGTCGCGCCGGGCGCGGCGGACGACATCCTGCGCACGCTCGAAGCCTGCGGGATGGGTTGGGACGGCCGGGTCGTGTACCAGAGCGCGCGCAGCGGCGCCTACCACAGCGCGCTGCACCGGTTGCGCGAGAGGGGCCTGGTCTATCCCTGCGCCTGCAGCCGCCGCGAGATCGCCGATTCCGCCCTCGCCGGGGTGGAGGGGCCGGTCTATCCCGGCACCTGCCGCGGCGGCCTGCCGCCGGGCAAGCGCGCGCGGGCGCTGCGCGTGGACACGCGCGGGGCTGCGATCGCGTTCGACGATGCCCTGCAGGGGCGCGTCGCGCACGAGCTGGAGAAGGCGTTCGGCGATTTCGTGCTACTGCGCGCCGACGACGTCTACGCCTACCAGCTCGCCGTGGTCGTGGACGACGCGGAGCAAGGCATCACCGACATCGTGCGCGGCGCGGACCTGCTCGGCTCCACGCCGCGGCAGGTTTACCTTCAACAATTGCTGGGTTTGCCGCAACCGCGCTACGCGCACCTGCCGGTCGCGGTCAACGCGGCGGGCGAAAAGCTCTCCAAGCAGACGCACGCCGCCCCCATCGATCCAGGCAACCCGCTGCCGGCCCTGCTCGCGACGCTGTCGTTCCTCGGCCAGCAGCCTCCGCGCGAACTCTCCCGCTCAACAGCCGGGGAGTTCTGGGCATGGGCAATGGGAAACTGGCGGCTCGACCGGGTGCCCCGCCTCGTATCGGCAACGGTGGCGACGGGGGCTTGATTTACCAGAAGAAGGGATCGGACTGCGTCATCGGATTCCCGCCCTGGCGCCAGGCGGCGATGCCGCCGCGGTACCACATCACGTTGGTGTACCCCAGCGCGATCGCGCGCAGCGCGGCGTTGTAGGACAACCAGCATTCCGCATCCACGCAGTAGAACACCATCGGCCGGTTCTTGTCGCCGCCCGCGAAGCCGGCGATGGCGGCCGCGAAGCGCTTTTCCTCCTCCCGGCTCATGTCCCCCGCGCCCGCCCCGAGCATCCAGAACGCGCCCGCGATGGTGCGGTGAACGTTGCCGCCCAGCACGTCGATCATGAAGGGCGCGGGCTGCTTCTCCCGCATCGCCCTCAGTTCCCCGGTCGTGACCACTTTTCCGCCCGGAATCCCGCGCGGCGTCGGGGAGTGATAGTTCGTGGTGCGCACCTGCGCGGTCGGCGCCACGCCCCAGTCGCGGTCCTCGTCGGCGAAAACGCCCGGCTTCGCGCCTTGCGCAAAAGCTTGCGCGGAAAAAACGGACAGGACGGTCGCCAATCCAACAGCGATTCGAACGACACCACTCGCCATGCTGCGTCCCTCCTCCCTCGCTTCGATCGTGTCGATTTCCTGGGGCAGTTTAACGCAACCGGCTGCCGCCCAGACCACGCCGCGCGCCCGCAGGCCCGCCGCCAGAAGCGCGGCGCCCAGGACAAATGCGGTCATGCGCAGCATGGGGGCGGGATTGTAATTCATACCATCGCCCCGGCGACAGTGGCATCGCGACCAGGGCCCTGGAACGCAGCGTCGGGCGGGCGCAGTCCGTCGGTTGATTTCGTATCGCAAACCGGACAGAATTGCCCCTCGGAGCATGCGCTTCCCGCGCGGCCACGATCACGAATATCAATAATCAGGAGGATCCCATGAAATACCCCGGCCTTTTTCCCATCCCGCTGACGCTGGCGCTGCTCGCATCCGGAGCGCCGGCGCTCGCCCAGGAACTTGCGAAGGACTACCCCAGCCGGCCGATACGCATGCTGGTGCCGAACGGGCCGGGCAGCGCAGTGGACACCCTGACCCGCATCGTGACCACCCATCTTTCCCCCGTGATCGGACAGTCGATCGTAATTGACAACCGTCCGGGCGCGGCCGGCATCATCGGCATGGAAATCGCCAAGGACGCCAACCCGGACGGCTACACGCTGATCGCCGCGACCACCGCAGCCACGACCATCGCGCGCCTGCTCCAGAAGAAGTCCCGCTTCCATCCCCTGAACGACTACGAACACGTCGGGCAGTTCGCCGTGACGTTGAGCGTGCTGGTGGTCTATCCCAAGCTGCCGGTCAATTCCGTGAAAGAGTTCATCGCTTACGCCAAGAGCGGAAAGAAGCCGTTCAACATGGCCACCGCGGGCGTCGGCTCGCAAAGCCACCTCGCCGGGGCGTACTTCGTTCAGAGCGCCAAGTTCGAGTCGCTGCACGTGCCGTACAAGGGCGGCGGTCCGTCCAGCGGCTCGGTGGCGTCCGGCGAGTCCCAGTGGACGCTCATACCCGCGCCGGCGGCGATGGGGCACATCGGCGCCGGTCGGCTGCGTCCGCTTGCCCACACGCTGCCCAAGCCCACGCCGCTGCTGCCCGGCATTCCGCCGATCGCCGACACCCTGCCGGGCTTCGATTACACCGGCTGGATGGGCATCTTCGTGCCGAAGGGCACGCCCAAGTCGATCACCGCCAAGCTGCAGGCAGCGGTGGTGAAGACCATGGCGACGCCCGACGTCAAGAAGGGGATGGTGCGCCAGGCCACGGAGATCACCGTCCGGGGACCGGCGGAGTTCCGCAAGGTCGTGGCCGATTCAATGACCCAGAACGCCAAGCTGGTCAAGTCGCTCGGGCTCACGGCGAATTGATCGGCGCCGCGCAGCGGATCAGCACCAATGTCCAAGGGCGGCCCCGGCCGCCCTTGTTTTTTCGGTTCGGGTCCGCAGTGCGGACGGCCCTGTTTTTCCTCCGTTCCCGCACCATCGCACTTCACGTTGTAGAATCGCGGATCATCTGCAATTGTCAGGGATTTACATGAGTACAGCTCCCGTCAAACTCGGCATCGTCGGCCTCGGCCGCTGGGCCGCGGTCCTGGCCCGCGCCGCGCGGCAGTCCGATAAGCTGAAGATCGTTGCCGCCTACAGCCGCACCGCGGACAAGCGCGCCGCGTTCGAGAAGGAAATGGGCGTGCCCCCCGTGGCGGACCTGAAGGCCATGCTCTCCAATCCCGAGATCAGGGGCGTGATCCTCACCGTCCCCAACGAGCAGCACCTGCCGCTGGCGGAGCAGGTCGCGCGCGCCGGCAAGCACGTCTATACCGAGAAGCCGATCGCCCAGACGCTGGAAGACGGGCTGAAGATCGCCGCCCTCGAAAAGCAGCACGGCATCACCGTGACCGTCGGGCACAGCGCGCGGCTGATGGCGGGAATACGTTTGATCAAGGCGCATATCGACCGCGGCGAGCTGGGACGCGTCGCGTTCATGGAGGCGAATTTCTCCAACGAGCGCGCGCTCGAGCTGACGCCCCAGACCTGGCGCTGGTACAAGGACCGCGCGCCCGGCGGCCCGCTGTCCCAGCTCGCGATCCACCAGTTCGACGTGCTGCACCTGCTGGGCGGCGAAATCGCCGAGGTGTCCTCGATGGCGTCCAAGCTCTCGCCGGTGGGCGCGGAAGTGGACGACCAGTCGATGACGCTGCTCCGGTTCGCCGACGGCAAGGTCGGCTACGTCGGCTCGTGCTGGACGGCGCCCGGCATCTTCGCGGTTCGCGTGTTCGGCTCGAAGGGCCTGATGCATTACGAGATCGACTTCGGCACCTGGGACACGCCGCACCGGCTGCACCAGAATTCGGTCCTCTACATCCAGCGCGGCAAGGACGGCTGGGCGAAGCGCGAGGAGATCAAGCTCCCCGAAAGCGACATGTTCCGCGCCGAGCTCGAGATGTTCGCGGAAAGCTGCGTGATCGGCAAGCCGGGTGAGTTGACCGCCCACAATGGCAACGTCGCGGTTGCCGTCGTTTACGCGGCGCTCAAGTCGATCGAGCGGAAAGGGCAGTGCGTGCGCGTCGCCGACGTCATGGCGGAGGCGCGCGAGAGAATTGCAGGCCAGGCACGCGCCGCCTAGACATGAGCCGCTACTTCATCGACCTCACCCAGCCGGAAATCGCGGCGCAGCTGCGGAAGAACCCGCTGGTGATCCTGCCGGCGGGCAGCGTCGAGCAGCACGGGCCCCATCTTCCGGCCGGCACCGACATCCACGCCGCCAACGTGATCGGTCACGCCGTGGCCGAGCGCATGGACGGGCTGGTGCTGCCGGGCGGCCCGCTCGGCGTGACGCCGATGCACATGCCGTTCGAAGCCACCATCACGCTGACGCCCGAAACCTACCAGCGCGTGGTGGTGGAAACCGGCGAATCGACCGCGAAGCACGGGGCGAAGCGCCTGCTGATCCTCAACTGGCACGAAGGCAATATCCCCTCGCTCGCCATCGCCTCCGAGAAGCTGCACCGCGACGCCGGCATGAGCGTCATCGTGGTGCAGGCGTGCTACGTCGCGGCCGAGCTCTATGGCCATGAATGCGGTGGCCTCACGCACGGCGGCGAAATCGAGGCGCTGGCGGTGCTCGCCTTCCGCCCGGACCTCGTGCACCTCGACCGTATCGACTATTCGTCCGATCATTCGCACGGCCGCAAGTGGGACAAGCTGCGCCGCACCCGCGCCTACCAGCCGGTGCTGCGCGATATCCGGACTATCGCCCCGACCGGCTGGTACGGCAGCCCCGAGCACGCCACGGCGGACAAGGGCATGAAGATGCTGAACGACATCGCGGACGCGATCGCGAAGGAAGCCGGCGAGATCTTCCGCCTGCTCGACGAGGCGCAGGGCGGCACCGCCGAGATCAAGCAACTGAAGAGAGCGAGCTGACGGGATGGCGCGCGTTCTGAAGCAGGCCGGGGCGAAGAGCATGGGGCTGCCCGGGCGCAAATCGCTCGAGATCGTATCGGGGGAGAAAGGGTCGCAGGCCGTGACGCTGCGGCTGGTCGAGATCCCGGTGCCGAAACCGGGTGAAGCCCTGCGCGGCCCGCACTTTCACCAGGGCTTCGAGGAATGCATTTACGTGATGTCGGGCGAAGGCTGCACGGAAGCGGACAGCGGCAAGCACCCGCTCCGGGCGGGCGATACCATCCTGATCCCGGCCGGGGAGAAGCATGTCACCCGCAATACCGGTGCCGAGCCGCTGGTGCTGCTGTGCTTCTTCCCGGTCGCCGACATCTCAAGGCGGACACAGGAGGAAAATGCGTGAACCGTGAACGGTGAACCGAAGAACCGTTCACCATACACCATTCACCGTTCACGAATTTATGGCAACCGACGTCCTGTGCCTGCGCCCGGAAGCCGATTTCACGCGCGTCGGGATCGTGCCGCCCACGGCGCTGACGATCGCCTATCGCAGGCCGGACGATCCCGGGCTCTCCGCGCTGGTCAAGGAGTCGCGCGCGCTGGTGATACCGGCGGTGGGCGGAAAGCTGCCCGGCTCGCTATTCAAGGACAGCGGCGTCAAGCTGGTCCAGGTGACCGGCGCCGGCGTGGACCGTCTCGACGAGGCGGCGATGAAGAGCCTGGGCATCCCCGTCGCGAACGTGCCGGGCGGCAGCAACAGCGCAGTGGCGGAGTACGCCGTCGCGTGCGCGACGTTCCTGCTGCGGCGGCTGGGTTGGGCGGACGCGGAAATACGCGACGCCAACTACGTTTCCTTCCGCGGACGCATGCTGACCGACAACCTCCCCGGCCTGGAGGGCCTCACGGTGGGCGTGGTGGGCCTGGGCGTGATCGGATACGCGGTGGCGGAAGCCTTTCACCGGTGCGGCAGCCAGATCATCTACCACGACCCCGCGCCGCGCGATAGCCAGTTGGCGGCGAAGATCGGCGCGAAAGAAGTGCCGCTCGACGAGCTGCTCAAGACCGCCGACGTCGTCACGCTGCACGTGCCGCTGCTGCCGCAAACGCGCAGCATGATCGGTGCCCGGCAGCTCACGATGATGAAGAAGGGCGCGGTGCTGATCCAGGCCTCGCGCGGCGGCATCGTCAACGAGACGGCGCTCGCGGCCCACCTCAACTCCGGGCACCTCGCCGGCGCGGCGGTGGACGTCTATACAGCCGAGCCGCCGGATACCGACAATCCCCTGTTCGCGCTCGAGGGCGAGGCCGCGCGGCGCGTGCTGTTCACGCCGCACGTCGCCGGCGTGACGCGCCAGGCTTCCTCCAATCTCTTTCGGGAGGCCTGGGCCAATATCGAGCGCGTCCTGGTCCGGGGCGAAGCGCCGCTTAACCGCGTTTACTAGGGCCATGGCGCGCGTTTCCGCGGCGGCACCCGAGCAGTTCGCGCAGGTCGCGGACATCATGGAGCGCTGGAAGAGAACCAAGGGCTACCCGCCCAACAGCTGGCTCACCATGGTGCGCCGGCCCGGTGTCTTCCGCGCCTACCGCGATCTCCACACCGCGGTGATGATGGACGAGGGCGAGGTGCCGCGGGCGCTGAAGTTCATGGTCGCGCATGCCGTGAGCCAGGCTTGCGGCGATCCCTACACCGCCGCGCACAACGCGGAGAACGCCGCGCACATCGCGGGCGTCCCGATAGCGAAGGTGGAAGCGCTGCCGCGGTTTGACGAGAGTCCCCTGTTCACTCCGGCCGAGCGCGCCGCCCTGGATCTGGCGCGGGCCGCGGGCGCCTGCCCCCCGGCCGTCACCGACGCGCATTTCGCGGAACTCGCGAAGCACTACGACGAGAACGCCATTATCGAGATCGTGTCGGTGATCGCGCTCATTGGGTGGCTCAACCGCTGGAACGCGACGCTCGCCACCCCGCTCGAGGAGCGGGCGGCCGCGTTCGCGCGCCGGCATCTCGCGCCCTCGGGCTGGACGCCCGGCGCGCACGCCGAAGGAGAAACGGGATGAAGCGCAGGGAACTGGGCATCGCCGTCGTCGGCGCGGGCCGCATCGGAACGTTGCGGGCGCGGCTCGCCGCGAAGCATCCCTGCGTGAAGTTCCTCGCCGTCTCGGACCTCGACCCGCAGCGGGCGCAGGCGCTCGCGGAACAGGCGGGCGCGGATTTTCACAGCGGCAACAACTTCGAGGTGATCGAGCGGCCGGAAGTCGACGCGGTATTCGTGTCCACGCCCGAGGGCGAGCACTCGGCGCCGGTGCGCCGCGCGCTCGAGCTGGGCAAGCCGGTGCTGTGCGAAAAGCCGATCGCGCTGACGCTGAAGGACGCCGACGACATGCTGGAGACGCTGCGGGCGACCGGCGGGAAGCTGCGCATCGGCTACAGCCGCCGCTTCAAGGAGTGCTTTCTCCGCGCCAAGGAGCAGATGATCCACGCGCGCCTCGGGCGCGTGGTCGGGGGACTCGCCCGGGTCTACAACTCGCGCGCGCAGACGTTCGCGATTCTCAAGCGCGACCCGCACGCCACGCCGGTGCTCGACGTGCTGACCTACTACGTGGACCTGATGTGCTGGTTCCTGGACGGCAATCGGCCGGTCGAGGTCGTGGCGCGCGGACAGCACGGGATCTTCAAGGAAGCCGGCTACAGCGCGCACGACGCCACCTGGGCGATCGTGACCTTCGCCGACGGCGCGGTCGTCAACTTCGGCATCAGCTACGCCCTGCCGGCCAAGTTCCCGACGCAAGGCCAGTCCGACCGCGTGGAGCTGCTCGGCACCGAGGGCACCATGCTGATCGACGACGACCACAAGGACCACCTGCTCTACACGGAGAAAGGCATCCCCCATCCCTACGTGCCGGGACACAGCCTCGAGCTCGCGTTCCTCGGCAGCAACACGGCGGGCGATTGGGCGGTGGGCGATTTCTGGGGACCGATGGGAAATGAAACCCGGTCCTGGCTGGACCACCTCGTGACCGGCGCCCCCACCGCCCACACCACGCCGGAGCAGGCGCGCATCAACCTCGAAACCACCATCGCGATCGAGCGCGCGGTGGCGACCGGGAAGGCGGTGCGCCTGCCCCTTGAAACTTAAGTCGACAGGAAATTCAAGCTGCGGGCAGCCTGCACTTGATGTCGTACAACAGCAGGTGCCTGCAGGTGTCCCCGTCGCTGACCGGCTCGACACCGTGGAATGAATGGTCGGACTTGAAGAATGCGAACAGCGTATTCGGCAGGTACGGAATGGTATCGGTGCGATCGAACCGGTCGAAGGCGTGGTGCGGACCGCCCCGGCAACGGAACGCAGGGTCGCGCGGGGCGTAGATCGACGTCCCGAGGTGCGGGCGCGTAGCGTCGGCCGGCAGGTAAAACAACAGCGTAATCACCTTGCTGGGCGCATCGGTGTGGGGCCCGAGCGCGTATTGCGCGCGGTCTTCGACGAGGTAGGCCTCGTTGTAGAAGACGGGCTTCGGATCCGGGAAGCGCTTGTTCAGGTTTTTTCCGAATTTCTTGATCAGCGCAATGGCCAAAGGCGATGCCATCAGCCAGGCTCTGAACTCCTCCCAGAATTCCGCGTAGTGCGCGGGCAGGGTAGCGATCCTGTCGGGGGCCAGCGTAAATACGAAGCGCTTGTCCGAGTAGGTCCCGGCGACCGGACGCTCCTCCCTGATGGGGCGCATGAGTTCCGGCGGTAGAATATTTTCCATCATTCGGCCGTAGAGCTCCGGCTCGAACACGCCGTGCACCAGGATGTGCGGGAACGGACGCTTACGCAGCGGAGCATTCCCGATCTGCTTCAGAGTGTATTGCTCAGCGCTTGAGGGCATTTTTCGGGCTGGCGCTCGAAACCTAGGATTCTGAAAAGCCGGGAGATCGTGAGCTCACGCGCTCACGTAATTTCGGGGCGCCGCAGCGCTACTGAATCTTCAGAGACTTGATGATCTTGCCCCATTTGCCGTACTCGGCCCGCAGGAACGTCGCGAACTGCTCCGGCGTCATCGAGGTCGGCGCCAGCGCGTTTTTCTGGAGCATCCCGCGGAAATCGGGCAGCTTGGCGATCGCGGCGAGCTCGCCGTGCAGCTTGTCTACGATCGCCCTGGGGGTCGCCGCGGGCGCCACGATCGAATACCACGAGGGCGCCTCGACACCGGGCACCCCCAGTTCCACCAGCGTCGGCACCTCCGGGGCAATCGGCGAGCGCGCGGGGCTGGTTACTGCCAGGGCCACCAGCCGTTGCGTGCGCACGTGGGGCATCACCGCCGTGACGCTGGCGAAGATCACCTGGGCCTCCCCCGAAAGCACGCCCACGGCCGCCGTCCCGCTGCCTTTGTACTGGATCGCGACAATATTCGTGCCGGTCGCCGACTTGAAGAGTTCCGGCACCAGGTGCGTGGGCGTCCAGATGTTGCCGGAGGCGTAGTTGAGTTCGCCGGGGCGGGCCTTGGCCAGCGCGATCAACTGCTTCACGGAGCGCACCGGAAGCGACGGGTGCACGGCGAGCACGTGGTACGAAGAAGCGATCAGGCTGAGCCCGACAAAATCCCTGAGGGGATCGTACTCGGTGTTCTCCACGTTCGGGTACATCGCGAGCTGACCCACGAACCCGAGGAGCAGCGTGTAGCCGTCCGGCTGCGCCTTGGCTGCCAGGGTCGTGCCGATCGACCCGCCGGCGCCGGGCCGGTTGTCCACGATGAACTGCTGTCCGAGCCGCTCGCCGAGCTGCTTTCCCGCGAGCCGGGCCACGAAATCGTTGCCGCCCCCCGGCGAGGTCGGGACGATGATACGCACCGGCTTGGTCGGATACGCTTGCCCTGAGGCTGTCGAAGCGGACTGCGCCAGCGCACCCCCGACAGTGAACGCAAGGCCAATCGCCGTTAAACAAGCTGCCGTGCCGAGATTTCGCTTCATGATCCATCCCTCCTTGTCGTTGTTGCCGCCCGCCACCCGGGCCGCCCACCGCTCGTATTGTATTCCCGATCATCACTTCGTCGGGCGGTAATGTGACGCTCCACGCCATGGCTACTGCTGCGCGCGCTCGGCGATGGGAACGAACTTGCGCGGTTCCGGCCCGGTGTATACGGCGGTGGGGCGGATTATCCTGTTGTCGATGCGCTGCTCGATGACGTGCGCCGCCCAGCCGCTGGTGCGCGCGATCACGAAGATCGGCGTGAACATCGCGGTCGGAACGCCCATCCGGTGGTAGGACACCGCCGAGAACCAGTCGAGATTGGCGAACATCTTCTTCTCGCGCATCATCACCGCCTCGATGCGCTCGGCGATCTCGAACATCTCCATTTCGCCCGCGTCCCGCGACAGCTGCCGCGCCACTGCCTTGATCACCTTGTTGCGGGGATCGGCAATGGTGTAGACCGGATGCCCGAAGCCGATCACGACCTCCTTGTTGCGCACGCGCGCCGTGATGTCGCGCTCCGCCGCATCCGGGCTCTCGTAGCGGTTCATCACCTCGAAGCCGACCTCGTTGGCGCCGCCGTGCTTCGGGCCTTTCAGCGCCCCGATGGCCCCGGTGACCGCCGAGTACATGTCGGAGCCGGTGCCGGCCACGACGCGCGCGGCGAAGGTGGAGGCGTTGAACTCGTGCTCCGCGTAAAGATTGAGCGACGTGTGCATCGCACGGACCCACAACGGCTTCGCGGGCTTGCCGTGCAACAGGCGCAGAAAATGCCCGCCGATAGAGTCGTCGTCGGTTTCGACCTCGACCCGGCGCCGGTCGCGGCTGTAATGGTGCCAGTAGAGCAGCATCGACCCGAACGAGGCCATCATCCGGTCCGCGATGCCGCGCGCGCCCGCAATGCCGTGATCGTCCTTTTCCGGGAGCACGGTGCCGAGCACCGAGCAGCCGGTGCGCAGGACGTCCATCGGGTGGGCGGAGGCGGGAATCTGCTCCAGCGTGGTCCTGACGGCCGCCGGCAATCCGCGCAGGGACCGCAGCCTGCCCTTGTAAGCGGCAAGCGCCGCCCGGTCGGGAAGCGTCTCGTGCACCAGCAGGTGCGCGATTTCCTCGAACTCGCACTGCTCGGCGATATCGAGGATGTCGTAGCCGCGGTAATGCAGGTCGTTGCCGCTGCGTCCCACGGTGCAGAGCGCCGTGCTGCCGGCCGCGACGCCGGAGAGCGCCACGGATTTCTTGGGCTTGAAGCCTGCCTGGAAGTCATTGCCGCTCATGTTTCCTCCTCCGCGCAGCACCCCGTGCGGATCCCCGGATCACCCCGGCGGCCAGCGGAACGGGCGTCCGCCGAGGAGATGAACATGCACATGAAATACGCTCTGTCCCGCCTCCGCGCCATTATTGATCGCCAGGCGGAACGCGTCGCCGATGCCGAGCTGCTGCGCGACCTTGCCCGCCGTCAGCATGAGATGGCCGAGGAGCGCCTGGTCCTCCGGCTTCGCGTCAACGAGCCGCGCAATTTCCTGCTTGGGGATGAGCAGCACGTGCACCGGCGCCTGTGGGTTGACATCCCGGATCGCGAGACAGAGCTCGTCCTCGTAGACGATGTCCGCCGGGATCTCGCGGCGGATGACCTTGCCGAATATCGTCGTCATGGTGCCTCCGTTCACCGCGCCCGCGCCGTTCTGACCCCCTCGCCCACCCACGCCAGCAATTGCTCGATCAACTCGTCCCCGGCCTCGCCCAGCGCCGCGACCGCGCCGCGCGCATCGGGGCTCGGTGCCGGCCGCTCGATCGCGAAAGCGCGCTGGGCGACCAGCGCGCGGCCGGCGACATCCACCAGGCTCGCGCGCGCGCGCACGGAGACGCGGCTCCGGTCCGGCGCATCGAACGACTGGCTGAAATCCTCCAGCTCGACGCGCAGCGCGAATTCGGCGCGCGCGCCGTGGGCGCCGGTGACGATGCCGCGCACGGCCGGAGCGAAGCGGCCACGCAGCCGGTGCGTCAGAAGCGCAGCCGGCGGCGAGCTCCAGCGGCTGAGCGTGTACGATTGCGGGCGCGCGGCATTGTCATAGTCGAGCCGGTAGACGATGCCCTGGCCGTCGAGCCATGCCGGCGCCGTGATCTCCGGCACCAGCAGCGTGGTGGCAACGACCGGTCCCGCCGCCACAGGGTTGCGTGGCGGCCCGAGGTCGTAGCTCGCCGGCTGCTCCCTGGCCTGCGGTCCAAGGGCGCAACCGGCCAGGGCAGCTACCGCCAGCATGCCTGCGGCGCCGTGCAGCGCCTGTCGCCATCCGCTTGTCACTTCGCACCTCCATGCGGGTTGAATCCGGGCTCGCCGGGGCCGGGCACTGCCGCCGGCCGGCCGAATACGAGGCTCGCCGGCTGCTCGTTGAGCTCGCCGAGCAGCTGATCGAGCTTGCGGGAATTGCGCGCGAGCTCCTCGATCAGCGCGTTGACGCGCGGCAGGGTGTCGGCCACAGCCGCTTCCGAGAGCGACTGCGTTGCGCCTCCCACCTGTTCCGCGCTCCGCGAAACCCGTTCCAGCGTGTCCGCCCGCTGCGTGAGCTCCACCGCCAGCTTGCTCATGTTGGCGAGCATCTCGTCGGCGCGGGCCGCCGCCCGGCGCGCGTCGTCGGTAAGGGCCGGCAGGTCGCGGATCGCCGGATCGAGCTTGAGCGCGAGCGCGCCGATGCGGTGGGTTGCGGTTTCCAGCCCCGAAAGCGTCCTTATCAACTGCGCCTGGTTGCCTTCCGAAAGCAGCGCATTCAACCGGCGCGCCACCTGGTTGGCGTCGGCGACGAGATCCTTGCCCGTCCCCGCGAGATCGTCGAAGAACGACTGCCGCACCGGTACGGGGGTTTTCCCGGATTCGGCGGCGGTAAGCGGCTCCGGCTTCGAGCCGTCGTCGTCGAGAATGACGTAGGCGAGCCCGGTGACGCCCTGGGAGCCGAGTTGCGCGTAAGTCCCGTGCGTGATCGGGGTGCCGCTCTTCACCGACACGGCGACCCCGATCAGGCGGGGATTGTCGCGGTTGAAGCCGATGGACTCGACGCGGCCCACCTCGACACCCCGGTACCGCACGGGCGCCTGCGTATTGAGCCCGGTCACGGGATAGCGCGACTCGAGCTGGTAGGTTTCCCGCCGCTCGGTATCCCCGCTCAGCCACATGGCGACAAACGCCACGCCCGCCCCGAGCAGCAGCGTGAACAGGCCTGCCGCAAGCGCGTAGGCGCGATTTTCCATCCGATTCTCCCCGGTTTCCGCCAGCCTCGAAGACGCGTTATTTTACCAGTGCCTCGCTCAGCGCCTGCAACGCGCGCTTGCCGCGCTCGCCCTGGAAAAAGTTGGTAATGAAGCGGTGCGAGCTCTTGACCACTTCGGCAAGCGAGCCGATGGCGACGATGCGCTGGTCGCACAGCACGGCCACCCGGCTGGAGAGCGAGATCAGCGTATCGAGGTCGTGCGTCACCATCACCACCGTCAGCTCCAGCTCGCGCCGCAGGTCTTCGATCAGCTGGACAAAACTCTCGCTGCGGTCCGGATCGAGCCCGGCCGTCGGCTCGTCGAGAAACAGCAGCTCCGGCTCGAGCGCGAGCGCGCGGGCCAGCGCCACGCGCTTCACCATTCCCCCCGATAGGTCGGAGGGCATCTTGGCGGCGTGGGCCGCCTCGATGCCGACCATCTCGAGCTTGAGCAGTACCAGCTCGCGGATCAGGCCCTCGTCCACCGTGCCCAGCTCGCGCAAGGGCAGCGCGATGTTGTCGTAGACCGTCAGCGCCGAGAACAGCGCGCCCTGCTGGAACAGCACGCCCCACCGGTTGCGTATCCGCCTGATCTCTTCCGGGTCGTTGTGCTGCAGCGAGACGCCGAAAACCTTCACTTCGCCCGCTGATGGCGTCTCCAGCCCCATCATCTGCCGCAGCAGCGTGGTCTTGCCGCTGCCCGAGCCGCCCACCAGCGACAGCACCTCGGCGCGGTCGATTGCGAGGCTCACGTCGCGGTGCACGACGTGGTCGCCGAATTTCGTCCACAGGTTGTTGACCTCGATCAGGCAGCGCTTCATCCGAAGCTCCCGACATCGGAGAACATGACCGCGAAGGCCGCGTCGACCACGATCACCATCGTGATCGCGGACACCACGGATTCCGTGGTGCCGGCGCCAAGACTTTCGGTGTTGGGCTCGATGCGCAGGCCATAGTGGCAGGCGATAAGCGCGATCAGGATGCCGAATACCACGCCCTTGCCGAGCCCGAGCCAGAGATTGGCGATCGGCACCGCGTCGGGCAGGCGGGAAAGGAACAAACTGTAGGGAAGCCCCAATTCCCAGTTGGCCGCGATCATGCCGCCGATCAGCGCGACCGCATCGGTCCACGCCACGATCAGCGGCATCGATACCGCCAATCCCAGGACCTTCGGGAAAATGAGCCGAACCGTGTGCGGGATGCCCATCACCGTCATCGCGTCGAGCTCCTCGGTGACGCGCATGACGCCGAGTTGCGCGGTCATGGCGGAGCCGGAGCGGCCCGCGACGAGCACCGCTGCCAGCACCGGCCCCAGCTCCCGGATCACCGACACGCCCAGCAGGTTGATGATGAAGATATCGGCGCCGAAAGTTTTCAGCTGCTGCGAGGACAGATAGGACAGCACCACGCCGACTAAAAAGCCTACCAGCGCCGTGATACCGAGCGCCTGCGCGCCGGTCCGGTAGATGCTGGCCGAGATCTCGCGCCACGGGATGTCCCGGGGATGCCGCAGCAACGACGTCGCGTCGATCGCGACGCGTCCGACCAGGTGCACGAACCCGATCGCGTGATCGAGGAATGCAATCAGGCGGCCGCCGGACGCGATGAACGGGTCGCGCCAGTTGAACGCGGGGCTCGGCATCGCAGGACGCGGCGCACCCAGTCCTACGAAGAGTCCTTCATGCTCGGGGCGCAGCGTCAGGTGTGTCACGCGCTGCCCGCCCCAGGCGCGCCACAGGAGCAGCGCACCGGCGTGGTCCAGCCGGGTGACGCGGGACAGGTCCCAGTGGCGATTGCGGTCGCGCGCATATTCAGCGAGCTGGCGCGCGAGCTCGGCCAACCGCGCCTCGATGGCCCGCAGGATCCAGGGTCCCGACAACTCGATTCGGTCGGGATCCCCGGGGCTGGAAACGCGCCTCAACTCGGGCTGCAGCCTAGGGGTGACGTTGGATTCCGGCATGGGGGATACCCCGCGTTACTGCTCCCGGCATAGCGCGGGTATTCATTTATAGTTCATTGATTTGAAATGTTTTTTGAATACTATAGCCAACATGGGCCCAAGTCAAAGCCCTAGGTGATTACCTACTTTGTATTGCGATGCAATAATTTTATTGTCCAAAACCCTTGACATGCCAGTTTTAAGCCATATAATCGCAATTGTGCAGTGCAGCAAAGGTGAATCGATAGTAGATTAACGTATTGTTTCTCAAGGAGATTGAAATGTATCAGACTCCCGAACAACTCGTGGCCTTCAACAAGGCCAACCTGGAAGCCGCAATGAAGTTCGCCGGCGTCGCCCTCAACGGTGCCGAGCGCATTCTGGATCTGCAGCTCAAGGCCGCCAAAACTGCGTTCGCCGATTCCGTCGAGAACGCGAAGACGATCGCCGCGGTGAAGGACCTGCAGCAACTGGCGGCTTTGAAGGAAAGCCTGGCGCAGCCGAGCATCGACAAGGCGACCGCCTACGCGAAGAGCGTCTATGACGTGACCACGGCCACCCAGGCCGAGATGAGCAAGCTCGTCGAAGAGCAGATTTCGGATTTCAACAAGCAGGTCGTGACGGTCCTCGACAAGATGGTGAAGACCGCCCCGGCGGGCTCCGAAGTCGGCATCGCCGCGCTCAAGTCGGGCATTGCCGCGGTCAATTCGGCCTACGACAACGTCTCGAAGGTTGCCAAGCAGTTCGCGGAAGCAACCCAGTCGAACATCGAAGCCGTCGCCAAGCAAGCGGTCAACGGCGCGAAGAAGGCCAAGAAAGCTTAAACCGGACGCAAGCGCCGGTTTAAGTCCGCGCGTTCGAACCGACAGCTCGGCTGCCGTTCAACGCGCGGCGAGCAGCAAGAAGAGCCCTTGGGATATCCCAGGGGCTTTTTGTTTGCTCATCATCCCGCGCCCGGGCTTTCGGTCCAAGGAAAGCCGAGGGCGCTTACGCCTTGCTTGAGCGTGGCGATGGCGCCCTGCACCGCCCCCGGCTCGCCGCGCACGCCGAGCTCGATGTAACGGTCCGGCTCCAGGCGCGGGAGGCTGAAGACCTTGATCAGTGGATAGCGCGACTGACAGACGTTCATGAGATCAATGAGCTGGCTCTCGCCGGCCTCGCGCACGATGATCGAGGATTCGGCGACGGTGCCGGGCGCGAAGGCATGGCGGTAGTGCGTGTCGAGCACCCATTCGAGCATGGGCCACGCCATCTGCGGGAATCCCGGCAGGAAATGATGGCGCTGGAACCTGAACCCGGGGATGCGGTTGTACGGGTTGGGGATGATCTCCGCGCCTGCCGGGAACTCTCCCATGGCCAGCCGCTGCGGCGTCACGCCCGCCGGGTTGTCCGCGAAACGCGCCCGGATCTCGGCCTCCGCATCGGGGTGCAGCCGGAGCGGGACCCCCGCCGCCCGGGCTGCCGCCGCGCGGGTATGATCGTCGGGGGTCGCCCCGATGCCGCCGAAGCTGAATACCACGTCCTCGCCCGCGAACGTGCGCTTGAGCGTGGCCGCGATGAGCTCCGGTTCGTCACCGAGGTAATGACACCAGGACAGCTGCAGCCCGCGCGCGCCGAGCGTCTTGATGGTCGTGGCCAGATGCCCGTCCTGGCGCTTGCCGGAGAGAATCTCGTCGCCGATGATGATCGCCCCGAATTTCATGGCTCGGTGAGGCGCGAGGAGGCTCACCTCCCGCCTCCCGGTGGTCAGCTGTGGATGTAGCTTTCCAGCTGCTTGATGGTCTGTTCCTGCTCGGCGATCACTTCCTTCACCAGGTCGCCGATCGAGAGCACGCCGATCAGCCGCTCGCCCTCGGTCACGGGCAGGTGCCGGATGCGCTTTTCCGTCATCAGCGCCATGCACGCCTCCACCGTCTGCCCGGGATGCACGGTGATCACCTTCGCGGTCATGATGTCCCGCACCGCGATATCGTGCGAGGACTTTCCAAGCAGGATCACCTTGCGCGCGTAATCGCGCTCCGAAAAGATGCCCGCGAGCCTGCCGCTTTCGAGCACGACCAGCGCCCCGACGTTCTTGTCCGCCATCAGCTTGAGCGCATCGAACACCCGCGCATCCGGCGCGATCGAGTGGATTTCACGGCCCTTCGCCTGCAGTAACTGGCTGACGGTCTTCATGGCAGTCTCCTCCGGCTCTAACCTTGGAGCCGTATTCAATGCAGTGTAGCCAATTTCCCCGCGGCGATAAAGCCGCTGATCTCACGATTCCGGATCGGTATCGGCCCGCCGCGGCCGCAGCGCCTGCACGCTGCCGCGCCGGCCCGCCGCGGCCGGCTGCCGCACGATGCCCGATACCAGGTCGGCCTCGACCGGCGCGCTGAAGTAGTTGCCCTGCATTTCCTCGCATCCCGCTTCGCGCAGGAACTCCCACTGCTCGCGAGTCTCCACGCCCTCGGCCGTGACCGAGATGCCAAGGCTGTGCGCCATCGCGATGACCGCGCGGGTCAGCGCCGCCGCATTGCCGTCGCGCGGCAACTCGAGTATCAGCGAGCGATCGATCTTCACGCTGTCGATCGGCAGCCGCTGGAGCAGGTTCAGGGACGAGAAGCCGGTGCCGAAATCGTCGATCACGACGCGAACGCCCAGCTGCTTGAACTGCGCCAGCAGCTTCTCGGCGCGCTCGGGGTTGCGGATCAACATCTCCTCGGTGATCTCGATTTCAAGCCGCGCGGGCTCCATCCCCGCATGGTGCAGGGCCTCGCGCACTACCTGGAGCAGGCTCTCCTGCAGGAACTGCCGGTGCGACAGGTTTACGGAGATACGGAGCCACGGCAGGCCCTGGTCGCGCCAGGCGTTCAGCTGCCGGCACGCCGTGTGCAGCACCCACTCCCCGATCGACGCGATCAGCCCCGCGTCCTCCGCCAGCGGCACGAACTCGGAGGGGCCGATCACGCCCTGCGTCGGGTGCTGCCACCTCATCAGCGCCTCCACCCCGCTCACCTTCCCGTCCTCCACGCCGACCCGGGGCTGGTACAGCAGCAGCAGCTCGCCGCGTTCCACCGCGCGCCGCAGGCCGGACTCCATCGACATCCGCTCCATCAGGTGCACGTTCATCTGCGGCGAGAAGAAACGGAAGCTGTTCTTGCCTTGCTGCTTCACCAGGTACATCGCGGTGTCGGCGTTCTTGAGCAGCGTCTGCGCGTCCCGGCCGTCGTCGGGATAGGTGCTGATGCCGAGGCTCGCCGTCACGTGGCATTCCCGCCCCTGCAGCATCATCGGCCGCGTCACGGTCTCGAGCACCTTCTTCGCGACCTCGGCCACCTGGGCCGCGCCGGTGTACTCCTCGACCAGCACCACGAACTCGTCCCCGCCCATGCGCCCGATCACGTCGCCTTCGCGCAGGGTGGCGCGCAGGCGCGTCGCCAGCTCGGCGAGCATCGCGTCGCCGGCGTTGTGCCCGAACGTGTCGTTGATGAGCTTGAAGCCGTCGAGGTCGATGAACAGCAGCGCCAGTGTCCGCTCGAAGCGCGCCGCCTGCGCCAGCGCCTGCTGCAGGCGCTCGTTGAAGATGCTGCGGTTGAAAAGGCCGGTCAGCGGATCGTGGCTCGCGACGAAGCGCAGGTTCTGCTCGGCGCTCTTCCGCGCCATGAACTGGCCGATCTGGCTGCCCACGATGCGCACGATTTGCATCAGCTCGAGCTCGGGCTGCCGCGGCTCGCGTCCGTAGAATTCGATGACGCCGTAGAACTCGTCGCCGATCAGGATCGGGAACGCGAACGTCGAGTGCAGGCCGGCCTTGAGCGCCGTCGGCCCCCGCCGCACGTTGGATTCCAGGGCGACGTCCGGGATCCACACCGGGGCGTTGCTGGCCCACACCTGGTGTATCGGGCCGGCGCTGGTGCCCGGCGTCTGCGTGCGCTGCCGGCTGAACGCCATGAACTCCCGCACCTCGGGCGCGTCCACGCACCAGGTCTCCGCGCAACGCAACAGGTTCGCGGCCCGGTCGAGCTCCCAGCGCGCCCCGTAGACCCAGCCGGTGGCCTCGGCGATGGCGCGGATGACCTCCGGCATGGCGTCTTCCACCGAGCGTGATTCCGCGAGGATCCGGGTGACCGCGTGCTCCATCTGCACCCGCCGCTCGGTGCGCTTGCGTCCTGCGATATCGGTCACGAGGCTGAAATAGCCGGCGGGGCGCCCCGACGCGTCCGGCACGACGGTCGTTGATACGCTCACCTCGATGCGCGCCCCGTCCTTGCGCATGCGCACCGTTTCGAAATCGGTCACCGGCTCGCCCCGCAGCAGATTCTGGCGCAGCGCCAGCGCCTCGTCCTCGAACTCGGGCGGCACCGTCGGCACCGTCCGGTCCAGAAGTTCGCGCTCGCTCCAGCCGAACAGGCGCTCGGCCGCCCGGTTCCACTTGACGATACGCAGGTTCTGGTCGCGCGCCATGATCGCGACCGGTGAGGCGTCGATCAGGGCTTCCAGCTTCTGGGAAGTCTGACGCAAGACGTCCTCCGCGCGCTGCTGGGCGGCGACGCGCCCGGACAGCTCGCGATTGGCGTGCGACAGCTGCTCCACCAGCGCAACGTTGTCGAACTTTACGCGCAGCGCGTCGCGGATCATCTCGGAGATGATCGGCATGGTGCCCAGCAGCACCACCAGGAACGCGACCATCAGCACGCCCATGTAGAAATGCAGCGGCGTGCCCTGGGCAAACACCGTCGCCGTGACCATCGCGATGGCGGGCAGCATGAATGCCAGGAAGGCCTTCCGCACCGGCGCCAGGACGACCAGGGCGGCGACCGCCATGCCGCCGATCAGGAAAATCACGAGGAACTGGTGGGGCAGCGATGAGACCGGGTACAGAACCGATCCCGCGGCGCCCCACATCAGGCCGCCGGCGCCAGCGCCGATCACGAAGCGCTGGGCCCAGATGTGCGCCTCGTCGTCCGGCGGCTTGCTGCCCAGGTACGCGCGATAGAGCAGGTAGCGCGCCCCGGTCACCAGGAAAATGACGCATAGCCACGCGCCCAGCAGGGTAGTCGATACCACGCCCGACAGCGCGAAGACGAGGATGCTGGAGTTGACGAGTGTGCCGGCGTACGCGGGACGCGACAGCCGGAAGAGCTGGCGCACCTGCTCGGCGTATACCCTTACCCCCGTTTCAAGCCCGGTCATGGCCCTGCCCTGAGCGAGATCTCCCGGTGTTGGTTGTTGGCGGCCCGGGAACCGTAGTGCAATCCGGATTTTGCATGAAGCGCCGGCGAAGGAACAGGCGCAATCACGCCCGGGTCAGTTGCGGCGGCGGCACCGGCGACGCTACCCTGGCTGAGTTCATTTCGAAGTTCCGGCGCTAACCAACAGCCACGATTGAAGTTCTGCCGGATCGGGATCTGCCCGGCGCGGTGCCTCAACGCCGGTTACCCACCGCGTCCGGGTTGAGCAGATTGGGGGGTGTGCCGCCGGTCAATGCCGCAACCAGGTTTTTCGCAGCAGTCATGGCCATCGCGCGGCGCGTCGCCTCGGTGGAGCTGCCGATGTGAGGCATCAGCACCACGTTGTCGAGCTGGAGGAAGCCGGGATTGAGGCCGGGCTCGTTCTCGAACACGTCGAGGCCTGCCGCGCGCAGGGTGCCGTCCTTCAACGCCGCGATGAGCGCCGCATCGTCCACCACGCCGCCGCGCGTGGAATTGACGAGGATCGCCGTCGGCTTCATGAGCTTCAACTCGCGCGCGCCGATCAGGTGGTGGGTCTCCGGAGAATACGGCACCTGCAGCACCACGAAATCCGATTGCCGCAGCAGGTCCTCCTTCGTCGCATAAGCCGCGTTGCAGCGGCGCTCGACGTCGGGCGCGGACCGCTTGCGGTTGTGATAGAGCACCTTCATCTCGAATCCGGCGGCGCGGCGCGCAATCGCCTGCCCGATGCGGCCCATGCCGAAGATGCCGAGCGTGGCATGGTGCACGTCGATGCCCAGCCACTGCTTGAGGCGCCAGCCCTTCCATTCGCCCCCGCGCACGCGGCGCTCGAGCTCGGTGATCCGCCGCGCAGCGCCGAGCATCAGGGCCCATGCCAGGTCCGCCGTCGAATCGTCCAGCACGCCGGGGGTATTGGTGGCCATGATGCCGCGCGCCGTGCAAGCGGCGAGGTCGATGTTGTTGTAGCCCACCGCAATGTTGGCCACCGCCTTGAGCTTCGGGCAGCCCTCGAGGAGCTTTCCGTCGATGCGGTCGGTGAGCGCGCACATGACACCGTCTCTGTCCGCGAGCTTGCGGGCAAGTATTTCCGAATCGAACGCCACATCAGGTTGATTCGACTCGACTTCGCAATGCTGACCGAGAAACTCGAGCGTTTCGTCGAATACCTCGCGCGTGACAAGGATTCTTGGCTTCATTTGGCAATCACGCGACGCGACAGCAACGACCGGGGCTCCGGTCAATCGTCACTTGTACAGAGTATGCGGCAGCCACAACCCGATCTGCGGCCAGGTATAGAGAATGAACATCGCAACGATCTGCCAGCCCATGAACGGGATCATCCCGGCGAAGATCTGGTTCAAGCTCACGTGCGGGGGCGAGACGCCCTTCAAGTAGAACGCCGCCATCGCCACCGGCGGCGAGAGGAAAGCCGTCTGCAGGTTCAGCGCCACCAGCAGGCCGAAGAACAGCGGGACGATATTGAAGTGCGGCAGCAGCGGGATGAAGATCGGCATGAAGATGATGATGATCTCGGTCCACTCCAGCGGCCAGCCGAGGATGAAGATGATGAACTGCGCGAGGAGCATGAACTGCACCGGCGTCAGGTCGAGCGAGAGCACCCACTTTTCGAGGAGCTCCTGCCCGCCCAGCAGCGCGAACGCAGCCGAGAAGATGCCGGAGCCGACGAACAGCCAGCACACCATCGCGCTCGTCCGCGCGGTGAGGAACGACGATTCCTTGATCAGCGTCCCGAACTCCCTCAGCGTGCCGCCGATGACGGCCCCGGAAAACGGGCCCCCGGCCCCGCCCCGCAAATGCGCGATGTAGCGATAAGCAATGACCATCACAAACCCGCCGAACGCGCCGACCGCCGCCGCCTCGGCGGGCGTCGCCAGGCCGAACACGATGGAGCCCAGCACCGCGAGGATCAGCATTGCCAGCGGGAAAAACGAGGTGAGCAGCAGCTTGAACACCTCCAGCCGCTCCCAGTTCCAGAGCCGGTAAATCAGGGTGATAGCGGCAACGCCGATGGCGAGCACGATCCAGTACCAGATCGGTACCGGCAATCGCTCCGGCGTGGCACCACCCTCCTGCGTCGTGCCAGCCGGTCTGTCCGTGACCGCTTCCGCGGTAGAGGCAGGTGGTTCCGCAGTCCCTGCTTCCGCGGGTTGCTCCGCGGCCGGCGTTGCGCCAAGCTCTTTCGGTGCCTCGGCCGGCGGCTCCGTCACCCCGGGCTCCGTCTTTTCCGCTTCGGGCGCCGGCTGGCCGATGAGGCCGGTGTCCTGCTCCTGCGAGGTCGCGGCCGCGGCGAACTCGCCACCCGCCTGGATCAGGCCGGCCGCGCTCGCCTCTGCTTCCGGCGCGGTCGCCGACCGGTAGGCAACGCCCAGCACCGCGACGATCGCGAGCGCGGGAATCAGCGTGACGACGAACTGCGCGAGCACGGAATGTTTCGCGGCGGCGCCACCGGAAAACGCACGCCAGAGAACAATCAACGGATTGCTGCCCTGCCGTGACAAGGTCTGCGCGAGGGGCGGAAGCGGCACCCGCCGTTCGCTCTCGGCGAGCGGCGGCATGAGCTGCGGCCGCCACTTCGCGAGCACGATGATGTAGCCGATGTAGAGAGAGGCCAGCATGATGCCGGGGAAGAAGGCGCCGGCGTAGAGTTGCACCACCGACACGCCCGCCGTCGCGCCGTACACGATCAGCAACACCGAAGGCGGGAGCAGGATGCCGAGGCAGCCGCCGGCGGTCACCGCACCGGCCGCGACCTTGACGTTGTAGCCGGCCTTGAGCATC
This sequence comes from Betaproteobacteria bacterium RIFCSPLOWO2_02_FULL_67_26, assembly GCA_001771935.1. Taxonomy (GTDB): domain Bacteria; phylum Pseudomonadota; class Gammaproteobacteria; order Burkholderiales; family SG8-41; genus SG8-41. The sequence goes on along the minus strand of MERD01000016.1, from coordinate 2,524 downwards.
GCCGGGAACGCGAGCAGCCCCATCAGCGTCACCACTGCGCCGATGATGCCGGTGGCGGTGGCGAAAATAGCGCAGGTGACGATGGTCGCCACCGCGAGCGAGCCCGGCACGCGCGAGGTGGCGAGGTGCAGGCTGCGGAAGAGGCGATCGATGAGCTGCGCCCGCTCGACGAGGTAGCCCATGAACAGGAACAACGGGATCGCGATCAGCACGTCGTTCGACATCACCCCGTAGGTGCGCTGCACGAACAGGTCCAGCGTCTGCGGGACGGCAAGCTTTGGATTGACGCTGTAGTAGGCCAGCCAGGCGAAGAACACGCCCATGCCCATCAGCGTGAACGCCGTCGGGAAGCCGAGCATGATGGCCACCACGATCAGCGCCAGCATGAGCAACCCGAGAGTGCCGAGGTCTTCCTTGCCCAGGTGCCCGTCGAAGAGGCCGCTCCAGGGCGTAAGCGTCAGCACCGTGACGAGGATCACCGCCATCAGCGTGCCGCCGAACCACAATTCCTTGCGCACCTTCATGTTTCGTTCAATGCCGCGGGCAAGCTGGACGGTTACCGGTGCGCTTCCTGCTTCACGACGAACTCGTCCAGCTTCTGGATGTCCTCGTCCTTGACGTGGACCATCTCCTTCAGCTTGTCCACGTTCACTTCCTCGACATCCACCTCGCGCGAAGGCCAGTAGCCCTGCTTGAGGCAAATGATGCAGCGGACGATCTCGACGATGCCCTGCGCGAACAGGATCGCGCCGGCGACCGGGATCACGGTCTTGAACGGGTAGTACGGCGGTCCCTCGTAGGTGATATTGGAGTGCTCGTTGATCCGCCAGGAATCGGCGGCGTAGTAATAGCCGGCATAGGTCAGCGCGAACACCCCGGGGATGAAGAAAACGATGTAGAGCGTGAGATCGAGCGTCGCCTGGGTGCGCGGCCGGAAGAAGCCGTAGAGCACGTCCCCGCGCACGTGGCCGTTCTTCGACAGCGTGTAGGCGCCGGCCATCATGAACAGCGTGCCGTAGAACATGATCATCACGTCGAACGCCCACGCGCGCGGCGCATCGAGCGCGTAGCGCGCAAAGACTTCCCACGTCACGTGCAGCGTGAGCAGCACGATGAAGAACGAGAACGCCTGGCCGATCCAGGTGCTGACCTTGTCAACGAAGAGCAACAGCTTCTGCATGATGGAATGCCTGCGCGGGGTCGGCAGCGAGTTACTGCTCTATTTTGCCATTACCCGCCCGCTCCCGGGTGCGCCAAAAAAAAAGCCATCCGGCTGATGCCGGATGGCCGTTGCTTACACTAGCCTTACTTCTTCTTCGCCGCCGGTGCGGGCTTGGCGGCCTTGCCGAAGTAATGGTTGTAGGCCATGCGCGTGCTGACCTGGGTATCGAGGAACCAGCGCACCGAGCGCGCGGCGTACTTTTTCTGCGACTCCTCGACTTCGCGGAAGATCGCGTTGTCCTTCCGCTTCGCCGTGGCCTGGTCGTATATCACGAGTTGCCGCGCCAGCACCGAGTCCGGCGTCTTGTAGAACTTGACGCCCTGCTTCTGCTGCATCTCGATGTAGTCCTGCGAGTAGCGGTGGATCGCCTTCCACGACATGTCCTGGGAAGCGGCCTCGACGGCATTCTCGATGATCGCCTTCATTTTCGTCGGCAGCGCGTCAAACTTCGTCTTGTTGAACGAAATCTCGAACTGCTCGGCGTTCTGGTGGTAGCTCTGCAGCATGCACACCTTGGACACGTCCGGGAAGCCGAGGAGGCGGTCGGAGCTGGCGTTGTTGAACTCGGCCGCATCGAGCAGGCCGCGGTCCATCGCCGGCACGATCTCTCCGCCGGGCAGCGCGTTGACCGCCGCGCCGAGCCCCGTGAACACGTCAATCGAGATGCCCACGGTGCGGAACTTGAGGCCTTTGAACGAATTGACCCCGGTGACCGGCTTCTTGAACCAGCCGAGCGGCTGCGTCGGCATCGGCCCGTAGGGGAAGGACACCACGTTGGCGCCGATGGACTTGAAGATCTTCTCGAGCAGCTCCCTGCCGCCGCCATACTTGTGCCAGGACAGCATCGTGTTGGCGTCCATGCCGTAGCCCGGGCCCGAACCCCACAGGGCGAGCGCGTTCTGCTTGCCATAGTGGTAGACCAGCACGCCGTGCCCCCCGTCGAGCGTGCCCTTGGAAACCGCGTCGAGCAGGCCGAATGCAGGAACCACCGCGCCCGCCGGCAGCACGTCGATCTTGAGATCGCCGCCCGTCATGTCGTTCACCTTCTTGCCGAAGTCGAGCGCGTACTCGTGGAAGATGTCCTTTGCCGGCCACGTGCTCTGCCAGCGCATCGAGATCGGCCCCTGCGCCTTGGCGATC
>MERD01000016.1:0-138 GCA_001771935.1 Betaproteobacteria bacterium RIFCSPLOWO2_02_FULL_67_26 | reverse complement strand
CCGGTCGTGACCGCGGCGGCGCCGCTCAGAAACTTCCGGCGGGACGCGCCAGCCGGTTCGGGCGACTGCGGCTTTTTATTCAGAAATTTCTTGAGCATCGTGTCCTCCATCCTGTTATGAAGCGGGGGCAAACATACT
>MERD01000015.1 GCA_001771935.1 Betaproteobacteria bacterium RIFCSPLOWO2_02_FULL_67_26 | reverse complement strand
CCCGCTGTAACCGCGGCCACCAGAAGACAGGCAATGCGCGACAACCTTCGCACTCTGCGCACCGGAATGGTCATCTGCCTGCGAGCACGTGCCGCATTGATGCTTCCGAATACTGCGCGGCGGAGTGATACCAGGAAAGCGCGTTCGCCGCGCGTCCGCTCGCGACGAGCCGCTTCAGGTCCGCTTCGACAGCGTCAGGGGATGAAAAGGTGATGGACGAGTACTTCGGGTCGCTCCACAGGCGCACCTTCTTTCCGCTGTACTCCACTTCCCTCGGAATCGGGATGGTCACCTGATGCTGCAGGTTGACGCCGGCCAGAGCCGCCAGTTCCGCCACGAAGGATGAGCACTGCTGCCCCGTGACCTGGAAGGTCTTGTGAGATGGAAGCGTGGGGTCCAGGCGCGCCTTGATCCTGCGGTATTGCCCGGGGTCCAGGTCCACCTTGGCCGCGAACGTGGGCTCCAGCCCGCCCTGGCTCTCCATTCGCAGATGTCCATTGCCGAGATCCCGCCAGAGATAGCTGATCGGATCGGGCTCGTAGCGTGGATTGCGCTTCTGCTCCGCCGCGGGATTGACGTAGCCATACTCCGCCAGGTCGAGCACGCCACGGAAGAACTGAACGCTCTCCAGATCCCTGGGCGTAAGCCCCGCCTCCACGACCTGGCGGCGCCCCCCCTCGATGCCGCTCAACACCACCCACGAGTGGCCCAGGAACCCGCCCTTCATCTGGCTCTTGTAGAGCGAGCGCACCAGCCTCGGCTGGTCCTGGTAGTCGAGCCCGGTGGCATGGACCAGCATAACGAGAAAATAGGGCGTCTCCCGGAATTCAAGCGCGTCGCCGACGCCCTGCGTGCGAATCGGGCTCGCCGCGACCAGTCCGAGGCACGCCATCAGAACAATGGCAGCGCGCAGTGCACGGTGCAAGAAGTTCGATTTCATGGATACAAGACGGCGCTATTTCGGAAAGGCTTGCAGCTGCCTTTCCATGCGAGCCAGCACCTCGTCGCGGCCGATCAGTTCGAGCACGGCGTCCACCGAAGGCGTTTGCGCCACGCCCGATACCATCACGCGCAGCGGCATCGCGATCTTCGGCATCTTGAGCTGGTGCGCGGCGACGACAGCCTTGATCGCCTCGCTGATGCGCTCGCGCGTCCATTCCGCCTTCGACAACTGCTCCTTCAAATCCACCAGCGCCGGCTTCACGTCCGGCGAATAATGCTGTCTTTTGAGGTCATCCGAAGGCTCCAGCGGACGATAGAAATAGACCGCCGCATCGGCCAGCTCCTCGACCGTGTTGACGCGCTCCTTGAGCAGCCCGGCGACCCGCGCAAGGGGCGGGCCCCTCTTCGTATCGCAGCCATTCTTCGCAAGAAACGGCTCCGCCAACGCGGCAAGCCGCCCGTCATCCGCGCTCTTCAGGTACTGGGCGTTGAGCCATGCCGCCTTGCCCGGATCGAAGCGCGCCGGCGACTGGCTGATGTGCTCCAGGTCGAACCACTCGACGAGCTGCCCGCGCGAGAACATCTCCTCGTCGCCGTGCGACCAACCGAGGCGAGCGAGGCAGTTCACCAGCGCCTCCGGCAGGTAGCCGTCGTCGCGATACTGCAGGACGCTCACCGCGCCGTGGCGCTTGGAGAGCCGCTCGCCGTCCGCCCCGAGGATCATCGGCACGTGCGCGAACTGCGGCAGCGTCGCGCCGAGCGCCCGGTAGATGTTGACCTGGCGCGGCGTGTTGTTGACGTGGTCGTCGCCGCGGATGACGTGCGTGATGGCCATGTCGATGTCGTCCACCACCACGCCGAAGTTGTAGGTCGGGATCCCGTCGCCGCGCAGCAATACGAGGTCATCCATCTCTCCGTTCGCGACCGTGATCGGGCCCTTGACCAGGTCCCTGAACGTCACCTCGCCGTGGTCCGGGTTGCGGAAGCGCACCACCGGCTGCGCGCCGGGCGGAGGCTTCAGGCCGAGCCGCTTCGCGCTCTCCGGCCGCCAGCGCCCGTCGTAGCGCGGCTTTTCGCCCCGGGCGCGCTGTTGCCCGCGCAAGGCATCGAGCTCTTCCCGGCTGGCATAGCAGTAATACGCCTGGTCCTTCTTGATCAGCTGCTCCGCGACCAGGCGGTAGCGCGCGAGGCGATCCATCTGGGAGTGCGGCCCTTCGTAATCGAGCCCGAGCCACGCCATGCTCTCGAGGATGGCCATGACCGACTCCCGCGTCGAGCGCTCGCGGTCGGTGTCCTCGATCCGCAGGATGAAGGTGCCGCCGTGCTTCTTCGCGTAGGCCCAGCAGAACAGCGCCGTGCGCGCGCCGCCGATGTGGAGGTAGCCGGTGGGGCTGGGGGCGAAGCGGGTTTTGATCACGCTTTTCTTCTCTTGAACTCGGCGACGGCGTCTTCCATGGTCAGGAAGACCGCGCCGTTGTCGGAAGCGGTCTTGATGACCTTTTCGAGCATCATCATGCGCGCGCCGCGGCCGATGACGTAGGGGTGGCAGGTGTAGGTCAGCACGCCCCACTCCACCGTTTCGCGCATGTAGAGAAAATCGTTGATCCAGTTCTCGCCCACCGCGCCGGCGTTCATCAGGCCCTGGCGCACGGTGGTTTCGGTGCGCACGAACTCGAAGTGCGGCGCGTCGTCCACGGCCCAGTGGATCGGCATCTCGACGAGCGCCGTCGCGCTACCGAAGCGCGCCGGCTTCTCGAGCTCGATCACGTCGCCGCTGCGCGCGTAGTACGGCGTGCAGTCGTCGCCCATCAGGCTGCTGTCGTAGAGGAAGCCGTGCTTGAGAAACAGCTCGACCGAATGCGGGGACAGGTCCCAGGACGGCGAACGGTAGCCGCGGGCCGCGCGGCCGGTCAGCTTCCGGATCGCCTCGTTGCCGCGCGCGAGCTCGCCTTCCTCCTGCTCGCGCGTCAGGCTCGCCGGCGGTCGGTGCGTCCAGCCGTGATGCGCGATCTCGTGTCCAGCCGCCATCACGGCCTCGCAGGCCTGCGGGTAAGTCTCGATGGTATGGCCGGGGACGAACCAGGTGCTCCGGATGCCGTACTGCTTCAACAGCGCGAGCAGGCGCGGCGCCCCGACCCGCGGCCCGAACTCGCCACGCGAGATCCACGAGGGCGAAGTCTGCCCGCGCGCGATGAATCCGGAGATCGCGTCGAAGTCGAAGGTGAGGCAGACGATGTGGCGGCGCATGACTGCGTGATGGGTGATGGGTGACGAGTGATGGGTTGCAGCGAGCCCGCCTGCGGCAGTTTCCGATATGATTCGGGCTGATTATATGTCGGAACCTCGAGTACAGAACTGGAATGTCCGCAAACCGTTGGCGCGGTCGCGCGGCGGCGTGGTGGCGAGCCAGAGCCGCATCGCGGCGGAGGTCGGCGCGCGCGTGCTCGCCGGCGGCGGCAACGCGGTGGACGCGGCGGTCGCGACGGGTTTCGCGCTGGCCGCGGTGGAGCCGTGGAACAGCGGGCTCGGCGGCTTCGGCTTCATGCTGGTGTATTCCGCGAAGAAGGGCCGCGTCTCGGTCGTGGATTTCGGGCCGGTCTCGCCGCGCGGGCTGGACCCGGCGGCCTATCCATTGATAGGCAGTGGCGCCACGACGCGCGATCTCTTCACCTGGCCGGCGGTCAAGGACGACCGCAACGTGCACGGCCCGCTGTCTTTCGCCGTGCCGGGCCACCCGGACGGGCTCGGGCTCGCGCTGGAGCAGTTCGGCGCGCTGAAGCTGGGCGACGTCTTGAAGCCCGCGATCGAGCTCGCCGAACAAGGCATCGCCGCGGACTGGTTTCTCACCCTCAAGGTCGCCACCAATGCGAAGGAGCTGGCGCGCTATCCGACGACGCGCGACATCTGGCTGCCGGGCGGTCACCCGCCGGTAACCGCGCCCGGAGTGCCGCTGGAACGGCTGAAGCTCAAGGGGCTCGCCGATGTGCTGAAGCATCTCGCAAAGACCGGACGGCGCGATTTCTACGAAGGCGATATCGCCGCCGCTGTCGTCAGGGACGTCAAGGCCATGGGCGGCGTCCTCGACGCGGAGGACCTGCGCGGTTACCGGGCGCGCATCGTCGAGCCGCTGTTGGCCGACTACCACGGCGCGAAGTTCGCCCTGGCGCCCGGCCTCACCGCCGGCCCCAGCATGCTGCGCGCCCTGAACGGGCTGCGCGGCATGCGCTTTCGCAGGAACGGGCCGCACGCCGATGCCTTCCTCGCCTACGCGGACGTGCTGCGCCAGGCCTATGCCGAGCGGCTCGCGACCATGGGCGAGACGGCCGACCGCCGCGACCCGTCCACCACCACGCATTTCAACGTCGTCGACCGGCACGGCAACATGGTCGCGCATACGCAAACCCTGCTCTCGGTGTTCGGGTCGAAGGTGGTTCTGCCGTCGACCGGCATCCTGATGAACAACGGGATCATGTGGTTCGATCCGCGCCCGGGACTGCCGAACAGCCTGGCGCCGGGACGGCGCCCGCTCACCAACATGTGCCCCGTGATCGCGTTGCGCAGGGGCAAGCCCTGGTTCGCGATCGGCGCCTCGGGCGGGCGGAAGATCCTCCCGGCGGTGCTGCAGATTTCATCTTTCCTCGTCGATCACGGCCTGAGCCTGGAGGACGCATTCCATGAGCCGCGCATCGACGCGAGCGAGGCCGAATACGTGGCGCTCGACCCCCGCCTCTCCGCTTCGGTCCACAAGACGCTCGCAGCGAAATTCTCCACCCGATTGAACGAACTGGTGGTCTACCCCACCAACTATGCCTGCCCCAGCGCCGTCCTGCGCGACCGCCGCGAAAACTTCGGGATTGCGGACGTCATGTCGCCGTGGTCCGGCGCGGTCGCCGAGGGCGACGAATGATCAACGCGGCGATCATCGGCCTCGGGCGCTGGGGCCAGAACCTCGTCAACAGCGTGCAGGGCAAGAGCGACGTCATTCGCTTTGTCGCGGGCGCGACGCGCTCGCCCGCGAAAGCCGAAGCCTACGCCCGCGCGAAGGGCTTCCCGCTCCACGACTCGTACGAGATGGCGCTCGCCGACCCCAACGTGGATGCCGTGGTGCTCGCCACGCCACACACCCGGCACGCGCAGCAGATCGTCGCGGCGGCCAGGGCGGGCAAGCACGTCTTCACCGAGAAGCCGCTCGCGCTGACGGCGAAGAGCGCCGCGGCGGCGGTGCGCGCCTGCGCAAGGGCCCGGGTCACGCTCGGCGTCGGCTACAACTGGCGCTTTCAGCCGGCGCTGCAGGAAATCAAGGGCATGCTGGCGGACGGACGGCTCGGCAAGCTCCTCCACGTGGAGGGCAATTTCTGCGGCCCGAGCGCCTACCGCTTTCCGAAGGGCCACTGGCGCCAGGAACGCGGCGAAGGCCCCGCCGGCGGCATGACCGGCCGCGGCGTGCACGTGGTGGATGCTTTTCTGTTCCTCGCCGGACGCATCCAGTCGGTCCACGCCCAGAGCGCCCGGCGCGTGCTGGGCTACGGGCTCGACGACACGACCTCGATGCTGTTCCGCTTCCGCGGCGGCGCGAGCGGCACTCTCGGCACCGTGATCGCCACGGCGGAAACGTGGCGCATGCAGGTGTTCGGCTCGAAAGGCTGGGTGGAGGTGGGCGACGTCGAGCACCTGACGACGTGGCAGATGAAGGCCTGCTTCGTGGACCCGCGCAATCTCGGCGCGCACAACATCCCGCAACTGCTCGTCTTTCCCCCGGTCAGCACCGAGCGCGCGGAACTGGAGCACTTCGCCCGCGCGGCGGCGGCGCGGCGCCCCCTCGCCGTCGCCGGCGGCGACGAAGTTCACAACGTCGCGGTATTCGAGGCCATCCTCAAGTCAGCGAAGGCTGGAAAAACCATCCGCCTTCGCTGATACGGCGTGTCTCGTGGATTTCTGATCACGCAGATCAAAAGCGATCGATCCGGAACGGGTTGAGATCGATCGCGGGGCGCCGATTGCCGACCAGATCGGCAACGAGGCGCGCGGTAGGCGCGCCGCCGCACAGCCCCAGATGCCCGTGCCCGAAGGCGTAATAGACATTTTTCCGCTTCACGGACGGCCCGATGACCGGCAGCGAGTCGGGCATCGAGGGGCGCCGCCCCATCCAGCGCGTCGCATCGGCCATGTGCACCGTGGGAAACATGCGCTTCATGTGGGTCTCGAGCACGTCCGCGCGCTGGTAGTCCGGCTCCGCGTAGATGCCGGAGAATTCCGCCTGGCCGGCCACGCGCACGCCCATCTCCATCGGCGTCACGAACACCTTGGCGTCCGAGACGTGCACCGGCAGCGGGATCCGCAGCCCGGGATCCGAGTAGGTGACGTGGTAGCCGCGCTCGGCCTCGATCGGCACCGGCTCGCCGAGCCGGGCCGTCAATTCGCCCGAGTGCACGCCGGCGCAGACCACCAGCGTCTCGACCGGCATCCGGCCCGCATCGGTCGCGAGCGCCTTCACGCCCTCCTCGCCCGGCTCGATGTCGAGCACGTTCCGCTGAAGTATGACGCCGCCTTCACTCTGAAACCGGGCCGCGAGCGACTTCACCAGCCGCTCGGGGTTCGTGACGTAGCCCTGCTCCTGCACGTGCACGCCGCGCACGTAGTGGGGGGCGAGCTGCGGCACGAGCTTCCGGATCCCGGCGGCGTCCAGCACCTCCGTCTTGACGCCGCGATCGCGCCGCAGCTTCCACGCCAGCGCGTCGCCCTGATAGCTGTTCTCGCTGTCATAGGCGACCAGGTAGCCGCTGCGGCGCACGAGGTCAGGCGTGCCCGCCCAGTTCATCAGCTCCTCGTAGACGGGCACCGTGTCGCGGATCAGCGCGTAGAGCGCGATCGAGGCGTGCTCCGCCTGCTTCGGGTTGGCCTTGGCGAGGAAGCGCAGCATCCACGGCATCGCCTTCAGGAAGTACTGCCAGCGCACCACGAGCGGCCCCAGCGGGTCCGTGAGATAGCCCGGCACCTTCCACAGCACGCCCGGCATGGCCTGCGGCACGCAGCCGGCGTTGTTCAGCATGCCGGCGTTGCCGAACGAGCAGTACTCGCCCGGCGCCTCCCGGGTCACGACCGTCACGTCGTGCCCTTCGCGGCGGAGGCAGGACGCGGTCGCGATGCCGACGATGCCGGCACCGATGATGGTGACGTTTCTCTTCACTGGATCTCCGGCAACGCGTGGTTGATGCGGTGCGGCTTGCGGAGTGAATTATAGCGCCGGCATTTGAAGCGCTTGCTTCACCGATGATAGAATCCGGCCTCGCTGTGGGTGGTTAGCTCAGCGGTAGAGCACTGTCTTCACACGGCAGGGGTCACAGGTTCGAACCCTGTACCACCCACCATCTCCCCCGAGCCCGGCACCGCCCAACCGCGCCGAGAAAACATGTTGCGCGACCTTCTGCGATTCCTGACATCCCGCGCACCCGCGCGACAGCCGGCCCCGGCGGTCGAGGATCCCGCGTTGTCCGACACGTATCGCGTCGTGCCGGATCCCCGTCAGTGTTTCGAGTTCGAGCCGATGACGGAAGAAGGCGCGCGCCGCTACGCCTTCAGGCAAATGGTCAAGTATTGGACGCTGTCCAGCGAGGAAGCGGCGCAGTTGCAGTACTTTCCGCCACACGTGGCCAGGCTCGATCACGGCAGCGTGCTCGGGCTGTCCTTCGTCCCGGTGGCCCGGGACAAGCGCACGTGCCTGAACTTCTTCATCCACAATCCGGGGAATCCCGACAAATTCAAGAACCCCGAAGTGGCGGATACCCTCCGGCAAGTGGACACTGAGTCGATCGAGGGCCGATTCGATGGACTGGACCGCTATGACGAGGGTGTCCTCGTCGGGCACAACCGGAACTTTGGGCACTGGCTCCACAACCACCTGGCGCGGCTCGCGCTGGTCGCTGCGGCGCCGAGGCTCGAGGGCGTCCCCCTGGTGGTCGGAGAAAGCATCCCTCCCCCCCACCTGGAGTGCCTGGAGCGCATGGGCTATCCCGACCCGATGCTGATACGCCTGCGCAAGGGACGCCTCGCGCGCTTCCGGACACTGTGGGTGCCGACGATGCCTTTGTGCGGATTCGCGGGCCGTGTATTCTGGTCCCCCGGCACCATCGATTTCCTGCGGGAGCGGCTCGGCGTTGATCTGGGCGCGTGCGCGCAGCCGGGCCGGCGCCTGTACATCACCCGGCGCACGAGCCGCTGGCGCCGCGTGCTCAACGAGGACGCCGTGGTCGCCCTGCTCTCGCTTTGGGGATTCGAGGTCGTCGATCCGGGGGCACTGTCGATCGCGCGGCAAATCGAGATCGCCTCCGAGGCCGAGATCATCGTGGGGCCATTCGGCGCGGGCATGAACCTGCTGCTGTTCGCCCCGCGCGATGCGACGGTCGTCGAGCTCAACTATCTATCGGATCGCATGGACATCAATCCCGTCATCTGCCGCCATATCGGGCAGCGTTACGCGGCGGTGACGGCAGCCCCGAATATCGCGCACGCGAGGGCGATGGATCACGACTTCACGGTTGCCCCCGATGACATCGCCCGAACGCTTGAA
>MERD01000014.1 GCA_001771935.1 Betaproteobacteria bacterium RIFCSPLOWO2_02_FULL_67_26 | reverse complement strand
GGGATTGCTGCAAAAACCCGCGCGAACCTCAAGTGGATACCGGCAATATTCGGCTGATGCCGTGGCAAGGCTGCGCTTCATCCGCCAGGCCAAGGAGCTCGGGTTCTCTCTGTCAGAAATCCGGGAGCTGCTTGCCCTCAAGGTCGCGCCGGGCAAATCGTGCGCGGATGTGAGAACACACGCGGAGCACAAGATTGCCGACGTTGACCGCCGCATCGCGAGCCTGAAACGCGTGCGCAGGGCGTTGTCGAAGCTCGCTTCAGCCTGTTCCGGCAAGGGACCGGTCTCGCAATGCCCGATTCTCGAAGCGCTCGAACACGAGTAGCCGTCTCAATGAACGTCGAACTGATCTACGACGCCGACTGCCCGAACGTGGCGCCGGCGCGGTCGCTACTGATCAAGGCTTTCACCCAAACAGGCGTCTCGGCGCGCTGGCGCGAATGGGAGCGTAGTGCCCCGGACAGTCCGGACTACACCAGGCAATACGGTTCGCCCACCATACTCGTTGACGGCAAGGACGTTACCGGAGCTGCCCCGGTTGCGGGGGCCGGTGCCTGCCGCGTGTATGCCGACGGTGAAGGTAAATTGAGCCGCACTCCCCCGCTCGACGCGGTGTGCACTGCGCTTCTCAGCGCACCACCGGACAAGCCACCGGCGACCCGGTGGCAGGCGCTGGCAGCCTCCTTTCCCGCGGTCGGGGCGGCGCTGCTGCCCAAACTGACCTGCCCGCTGTGCTTTCCGGCCTACGCGGCGATCCTCAGCGCCATCGGGCTGGAGTTCATCGACTACACGCCGGTCCTGCTGCCGCTCACGGCGGCGTTTCTCGCCGTGGCGCTGATCGTGCTCGCCTTGCAGAGCCGGCGGACGGGACGCTTTGATTCGTTGATTCTCGGCGTCGCCGCAGGGACGCTGGTGCTGGCCGGCAAGTTCCACGCGGAGTCCGACTGGATAACGAATGGCGGCATCGTATTACTCGTCACTGCCGTTTTTCTTGGCAGCCGCACGAAATCAGCATCGATGGCTTCCTGCCCCGCCTGCGTCGCGGGCGGAAGCGAGCAGCAAGTCCAGGCGCGTTAAGGAGATACGTCATGGCAACGACACGGAAAATCGAAATATTCAGCGCCGGTTGCGCGGTGTGCGAAGACACCGTTGCGCTCATCAACCGCATCGCTTGCCCGTCGTGCGAGGTCGAGATCCTCGACATGCACAAGCCCGACGTCGCGAAGAAGGCGAAGCGCTACGGAGTCCGCAGCGTCCCTGCGGTAGTCGTCGATGGAAAGCTGGCGGATTGCTGCGCCGGGCGCGGCCCGGACGAGGGACAGTTGCGCGCGGCGGGTATCGGCACGCCGCTCTGATCGCGGCTTATTGCCGTCCGCTCAGGCGGCCTTCAAGGCACTGCCGCGCAGCTCGCGCAGCGCCCTCGCACTCACGATCATGGCCGAGCGCAGCAGCAAACAGGCCAGCGCGAATCCCACGACCAGGTCCGGCCAGCCGGACTGCGTGAGCCAGACCGCGCCCGCGGCGACAAAGACCGAGATGTTGGACGCGATGTCGTTGCGCGAGCATTCCCACACCGAGCTCATGTTCACGTCCTCGGTGCGGTGCTTCCACAGCAATGCCAGGCAGGTCGCGTTTGCCGCGAGAGCGACCAGGCCGACGATGCCCATGGTTTCGAATACCGGCACGCCGGGATGCAGGACGCCATAGAGTACCTGCCCCAACACGAACAAGCCGGCCGCCATGATGAGGCCGCCTTTGAACAGCGCGACCTTGGCCTTGGAACGGGCGCCGCGCGAGACGGCGTACAGGCTCAAGCCGTAGGTCAATGCGTCGCCCAGATTGTCGAGAGAGTCTGACAGCAGCGCCGTGGACCGGGCGAGCAAGCCCGACGTCAGTTCCACGACGAACATCACCGCGTTGATGACCAGCACGATCTTGAGCGTCGCACCTTGCCGCGCGCGCAGCGCCTCGATAGCGCATTCCTTGTCGCTGCAACAATCGGTCATGATGAATGGTATGTTACTCGCAATCGGCATGAGTCTTAAACCATGACCACGTCAATCCATGGGGCTTCCCCGTGATCGACTTCTCGATTCAACGTTACGCCTTCCTCGCGCTGGCGGCCGCAGCGCTGTTCGGCGCGAGCACGCCGCTCGCCAAGCTGCTGCTTGAGTCGGTCTCCCCCGTCGTGCTGGCGGGACTGCTCTACCTCGGCAGCGGGCTCGGCCTCGGGTTGCTGCGGCTCGCGCGTGGCCCCGACTCACATCAGCGGGAAGCGCCGCTTGCCGCGCGCGACTGGTTGTGGCTCGCCGGCGCAATTCTCGCCGGCGGCGTCGTGGCGCCGGTGCTGCTCCTGTGGGGTCTCGCGGGAAGCGGCGCGGCCGAAGCCTCGCTGCTGCTCAATTTCGAGGGCGTGATGACGGCGCTCGTCGCCGCCGCGGTATTTCGCGAGGCGGTCGGCGCCCGCGTCGGGCTTGCGGCGCTCGTGATGCTCGCGGGCGGCACCGTGCTCGCCTACGATCCCGCCGCGCCGCTCGCGTTCTCGCCCCAATCCCTGGCGATTGTCGGCGCCTGCTTCTGCTGGGCGCTCGACAACAACCTGACCCGAAAAATCGCGGGCGCCGATCCCGCCGTCATTGCCCTGATCAAAGGACTTGCCGCCGGCGGTTTCAACCTCGCGCTCGGTCTCGCGCTGGGCGCAACGTTGCCCGCCATCGCCGTGGCGGCAGGAGCGCTTGCACTGGGGTTCTTCTCCTACGGCGTGAGCCTCGTGCTGTTCATCCACGCGCTTCGGCACCTGGGGGCCGCGCGGACCGGCGCGCATTTCAGCACTGCCCCTTTCATCGGGGCAGCGCTCGCCGTTCCGCTGCTCGGCGAACCGGTCACGGCGGGCCTGGGCGCCGCCACCGTGCTCATGACGATCGCGACCTGGCTGGTGCTGACGGAGTCGCACCGGCACGAGCACGAGCATGGGTACCTGGTGCACAACCACCATCACGTGCATGACGAGCACCACCAACACGTCCACCGCGACGGCGAGGGGTCGGAGCCCCACGCCCACGAGCATGCACATGAGCCGATGCGGCATGCGCACCCCCACGTGCCCGACCTGCACCACCGGCACGAGCATTGAGGAACGAAATACCCGGCGGCGAACCTGAAGCAGCGGAACCATGACTCCGGGCAGCCGAAGAAAGTTTCTGATTGGCGCCGCCGCGACCGCTGGCGCGGGCGGCCTCGCCGGCGGATTCCTGTGGAAGCATCGTCCGCAGTACGCCGGACCCGCGCCGGTCGAGCCGCCGTTCGTGCCCGATCCGGCGTTTCCCAATGCGCTGCGCCTGCCCGGCGCCGACGGCATGTACGGGGTGCTCGACGCGTCCGGGTCGTTCACCATGGTCGCGAAGCCGGTGCGCCACGCGCTGCTCCCCGGCAAGCCGGCGGCGATGCTCGCCTACGAGGTCGAGCACCAGGGGCTGGCGCTGCACAACCCCGTGCTGCGAGTACGGACCGGCGCGTCGCTGAGCATCAAGTTCTGGAATGCGATCGACGAGACCAGCATCATCCACTGGCACGGCCTCAAGGTGGACAGCAACAACGACGGCCATCCCCATTACGCGATAGCCGGTGGCGCCACCTACGACTATCAATTCACGGTGCCGAATCGCGCGGCGACTTATTGGTACCACCCGCACCCGCATCACCTGACCGGCAAGCAGGTCTATCACGGGCTCGCCGGGCTGTTCATCGTCGAGGACGACGACGAGGCCGCGCTGCAGAAGGCGCTCGACCTGCGGCTCGGCGAGACCGACATCCCGCTGGTGATCCAGGACCGGCGCTTCGACGACGGCGGCCAGCTGGCCTTCAAGCCCAGCGCCGACGAGCGATTCCACGGTCACTACGGCGCCGAGGTCCTCGTGAACCTGACCCCGCGCCCGCATTTTGCCGCGGCGACGCGGCTCTACCGCTTCCGCATCCTCAACGGGTCGAACGCCCGCCTCTACCGACTGGCTTTCCGCCACGGCGAGCAGTTGCTGGATTATCACGTCATCGGCACGGATGGCGGTCTGCTCGAGCGGCCGGTCACGGTGAAGGAAGCGTTTCTGGCGCCGGCGGAGCGCCTCGATGTGTTGCTCGACCTGCGCGGCGCGAAAGCGGGCGACGCGCTGACGCTCATCAGCTTGCCGTTCGACGCCATGCACCAGGAAATGGCCGACGGCGCGGCGCTGGACCTCCTGCGGATCCAGGTCCATCGCAAGGTTCCCTACGATCGGCCGCTGCCGCAATCCCTGTCGCGCATCGAAGCGGCGCCGGAGTCCGCATTCAGCCCACGCCTGATCGTCCTCGACCAGGCGAAAGGACGGTGGCGCATCAACGGCGCGACCTACGTGGCGGACGAAACGCCCATCACGGTGAAGCGCGACACGGTCGAAGCCTGGGACATCCGCAACGTCCCGCCGACCATGCCGCACCCGATGCACATCCACGGGTTCCAGTTCCGGGTCCTCTCCCGCACCGGCAGCCCGGAGCAGCAGCAGCGTCTCGCGGTTACGGAAAGCGGTCTTGCGGCAAGCGATCTCGGCTTGAAAGACACGGTCCTGGTGTGGCCCGGGGAAACCGTGCGCATCGTCATCGACTTCTCGCACCCCTTCCTCGGCGACCAGGTCTACATGGTCCACTGCCACAACCTCGAGCACGAGGACGGCGGGATGATGCTGAACCTCAAGGTCGCGGCGTAGGTGCGCCCTCAACTGGATCAGGCCGTTTCAGCTTAAAACCGCGAATACAGCCAGTACTTCTCGTACAGTACTTTGGCGCCGTGCCAGAGCAGGCCCGGCTCGCGCAGGCGCACTTCGGGCAGCGGCTCCGCGTAGAAGTTGCCGCTTCCCATGCCGGCGCGGCCGCCGCCGGTCTCGATGAAACACATCCCCTGGCCCCCGAAGCGCCGCGACACGCCCTGGCCGGTGAATTCGCGCGCAATGTTGTGCGCGACGACCTCGGCCTGTCCGTGCGCGAAAACGCCCGCCTTGGGCAGGGGGCGCCCCATCTTGAGGCCAATGACGGTCACATCGCCGATTGCGTACACGCCGGGAAAGGGAGTCGCGAGCGTGTGCCGGTCCACCGGGATCCAGCCGCTGTCGTTCGTCAGGCCCGCGGTCTTCACGACCGCCGGCGCGCGGTGCGGCGGCACGTAGAGCAGCAGATCGAAACTCGCTGATCGGCCATTCGCGAACTCGACGCGTCGCGCGCCCGCATCCACGCTCGTGACCTGGTGCTCGGGGTGATAGCCGATGCCCCGTGCCTCGACCATCGCGCGCACGCCCGCCGAGACCTTCGGACCGGCGACCATCATTGGGCCGGGCTCGGCGGCATAGAAATCGATCGCGACCTTTTCGCGCCGCCCATGCTCGCGCAAGTAGCTCTCCGCGAGCAGCGCGGCCTCGTACGGCGCGGCGGGGCATTTGTATTGCGGCGCCGCGGTAAGGACCGCGAGCCTCCCGCCTTCGAAGCGCGCGAGCGCGTCCCGGATCGCGCTTGCGCCCTCGATCGTGTAGATGCACAGGCCTCCCTCGGCAAGGCCCGGGATCGACTGCGGGGCGTAATCGGCGCCGAGGGCGATGACGAGCGCGTCGCCGCGCAGGGTGCGATCACCCACGCGGACGGTCTTGGCGGCCGGGTCGATGGCGGCGACCTCGCCACGCACGAATTCGATTCCGCTTCGCGCGGCACCCTCGCACGGGCGCGAGATCGACTCCGCGTCGCGCTCGCCTACCAGGAGCCAGAGGAGCGACGGCGGAAAGACGTGTTGTGCCTCGCGCTCGACGAGCACGACGCGGTCGCTCTTCGGCAGGAGCCGGCGCAGCGTCTGGGCGGCAACCATGCCGCCAAGCCCCGCGCCGAGCACCAGGGCGGTTCGTTCCACGCGCGGCTCCTCAGAACACCAGGACCTTGTCGGCCCAGATCGTCCAATCGGTGAGCAGGTCCATGCTGCCGCGCTGTGCTCCGGCAGCCAAGTCCGCCTCGACCATGCCGCGCGCGTCCATGCAGGAGCCGCACACGGCCGTCTCGCCGCGGCGGCGGGTAACCACTCCGAGCATGTCGGCGATGTTGTAATAGCCCTGCGGCACCTTCTGCCCGGCCTTCGCGCAGGCGGCCGCGTCGCCGATCAGGAATACGCGCACTTCCTCGCCTTCGCGCTTGATCAGCGAGCCCGCAAGGCGCAACGCGTTGTAACTGCGCTCCGTGCCGTACGGCGGATCGTTCAGGACGAACAGTGTTTTCATGGCGTTCAGGCCTCCTGGCGGCGGTTGATGGCGTACGGACCGGCGTCGTCTTGGAACGGGATGGCAAGCATGCGGTCGAGCCACAGGTCCCTGCCGGTGCGGAACTGCCCGATGCCGATCGTCATCTTCGCGTGCCCCGCGGCGGGCTGCGCGCGGTAGGTGCCGAACAGGCGGTCCCACCACGGCAGGTTGAAGCCGAAATTGCTGTTGGTCTCCGGCGCCTCGACGGAGTGATGCACGCGGTGCATGTCCGGCGTCACCACGATCCAGCGCAGGACCCGGTCCCAGGCGGGAGGGATGCGCACGTTGGCGTGGTTGAACATCGCTGTCGCATTGAGCAGGATCTCGAACGCCAGCACCGCGATCGCGGGCGCGCCGAGCAGCACGATGGCGGCAAACTTGATCAGCATGGAGAGCGCGATCTCGATCGGATGGAAGCGCGCGCCGGTGGTCACGTCGAAGTCCAGGTCCGCGTGGTGCATCCGGTGCAGCCGCCACAGCACCGGCACGGCGTGAAACATCAGATGCTGCAGGTAGATGACGAGGTCGAGGAACACGATCGAGAGCGCGACCGCCACGGGAAAGGGCACTGCGAAGTGATTCAGCAACCCCGTGCCACTCTCACCGGCGGCGAGCGCAAGCTCGACCGCGGTGGTTGGAAACAGCACTCGCAGGAGTATCGTGTTGAGCGCCACCAGGAGCAGGTTATGGGTCCAGCGGGTCGCCTTCGCCTGGCTCAGGACGCGCCGCGGCGTCACGATCTCCCACAGCGCCATCGCCGAGAACACGGCAACAAATATCCCCAGCCGCGCCGCCGGCTCGTTGCTCAGGAGAAACGCTTCTGTTGACATGGGACGCGCGCCCTACGTAGGGTTGCCAGGTACTGCGTGAGCAGGATAAGATAGTATTCCAGTACTTACTGGAATATTGGAATTGTAGCAGGAGACCACACGATGTCAACATTCGACGTGAAAGCCGAGCTCTTCGAGCAGCTGGCCCGCATCGGTAAGGCGCTCGGGAGCGCTTATCGCCTGCAACTGCTTGATTTACTGGCGCAAGGAGAGCGCAGCGTGGACGCCTTGGCGCAGCTGTGCAAGCTCTCGATCACCAACGCCTCCCAGCATCTTCAGCACCTGCGGCGGGCTGGCCTGGTGCGGGCGCGTAAAGAGGGCCTGTACGTGTATTACCGCCTGAGCGGGGACAGCGTCGTGCGTCTCGTCGCGGCCATGCGCGCGGCGGGCGAGGAACACGTGGCCGAGGTGGACAAGTTGATCAAGGAGTACCTGACCGCAAAGGACGATCTCGAGCCGGTTCCGGCGCGCGAACTGATGGAGCGCGCACGCGACGGTCTCGTTACGATCCTCGACGTGCGCCCGCCGGAGGAATATCGGGCCGGGCACCTTCCCGGAGCGATCAACATCCCGCTGCACGACGTCGCGAAACGAGCGAACGAGCTGCCGGCGAACCGGGAGGTCATCGCGTATTGCCGCGGGCCCTACTGCCTGATGTCATTCGAGGCGGTGGCGCTGCTGCGCAAGAAGGGACGCAAGGCCCGCCGGCTGCAGGACGGTTACCCGGAGTGGAGGCTGCTGGGATTGCCGGTGGAACAAGGCTCGTCACAGCGCGGCTAGCCGGCGCGGCGCCTCAGGACATCGATCTCACGCTCGCAGTGCGGGCAGCCGATTTGATCCAAATCATGGGCAGCGGCATTCATGCCGTTTATCATGACATTGTGCTGTGCGAACCCCGGAACCGAATGGCCGGGAGAGCGTCTAATTGTTTATTGTGCTCAACCGGTAACGGCAATTTCGTGAGGGAGAACAGACTCATGGCCACCTGCAAACCGCTCCGCTGCCTGCTATTCGCTGCCTGCGCGTGGACCTCCGCGCCGGGCGCCGCGCAACCGACCGTCGTCGGCTGGATCGAGCCGGTGCAGCTGGGCAGCGAAGGGCTGGTCGTCCCGGCCAAGCTGGATACCGGCGCCGATACCTCCTCGCTGCATGCCTCGGACATCACGTGGATCCGCCGCAGCGACGGCGACTGGGTGGCCTTCGACGTCGCCGGAAAAAGCAATCGCAAGGTTCGCCTCGAACGCAAGGTGGAGCGCGTGACACGCGTCAAGAAAGCCTCGGGGGGCGTGCAGGAACGGCCCGTCGTGCTGCTCGGGGTCTGCCTGGGCAATACCTACCAGGTCACCGAGGTCAACCTCACCGACCGGTCGGGCTTCAAGCTGCCTTTCCTCGTCGGACGCAGCTTCCTCGCCGAGCGCTTCGCGGTCGATTCCTCGCGCACCGAGACGGTAGAACCTGCCTGCAGGACGACTACCGCGTCGGCCGCGATTTCGGGCTGACGACAGCGTCGCCCATGCCCGCGCCACCGCGGCGCGGGCCGTCGCGCCCGGCCAAGGCGCCTGATCCTTGCGCTGGATCAAGTCCACCGGCGCCCTGCCCCTCTATGCTGTGCCGCGACTGCCGTGCCAAATGCCGCCGGCGGGCCGTTGAGGGGGCATGAGCCGGGTTCATCTCTACATACTGTCGGGTTTGCTCGCAGCCGCCGGCTGCGGGTTCTTCCTCTACAAGCTGCTCGTGTTCGGCTTCCCGCTGCAGCCGGAGGCACGAACCGACGTCTGGCGCGTCGAGGTCCAGCTCCAGTTCGAGGCTGCGGGCGGGCCGGCCAAGGCGAGCCTGTACGTGCCCGGCCGAACCGGCGACCTGGTCATCGTGGACCAGAGCTTCGTATCGCCCGGTTACGGCATCGGCACCGAACGGCAGCTGGGCCACGGGATGCGCGCCGACTATTCGATACGCGAGGCCCGGGGGACGCAGGTGCTCTATTACCGCGCGGTCGTGCAGCCGGTGCGCGTGCGGGACGATACGAGCCGCGACCCGGTCCCACCGCTGCCGCCCCCGCAGTTCGAGGGCGCGCAGCGTATCGCGGCGGAAACCGTGATCGGCGCCGCCCGGCAACGCTCCTCCGATGCCGTGACGCTCGCATCCCTCGTGGTCAAGTCGCTCAAGGAGGCGCCACGCGGCGGGGAAGCGGCGTTCCTGCTCGGGCCGCAGCCGACGACGCGCCGCATCGCCACCGTCGCCGCGCAGCTCATCCACTTCGCCGGGGTGCCGGCCCTCGTGGTGAACGGCCTCGCGCTCGCTCCCGAGCGGCGCAACGCGCGGTTTACGCACTGGGTCGAATTCCACGCGGACGGGCGCTGGCGGCCGCTCTACGTCAACGACGCCGACCGTGCGGCGTCGCATCAGCTGCTCGCGTGGTGGCGCGGCGCGGTACCCCTCGCCGAGGTCAGCGGCGGGAAAGAGCTGCAGCACACCGTCTCGACCAGCCGGTCGTACGAGCTGGCGACCCGCACCGCCCTCAACCAGCAGCGCGCGCTCGAACAAAAGCTCATCGAATTCTCGCTGTTCGGGCTGCCCCAGCAATCGCAGTCCCTGTTCCGGACGCTGCTCGTCATCCCGGTGGGGATCCTGCTGCTGGTGGTGCTGCGCAACGTCGTCGGCGTCAAGACCTTCGGCACGTTCATGCCCGTGCTGATCGCGCTCGCCTTCCGCCAGACCGGGCTCGCGTGGGGCCTGCTGTTCTTCTGCACGGTGGTCGCGCTGGGCCTGGCGGCGCGCTTCTACCTCGAGCGGCTGAAGCTGCTGCTGGTGCCGCGGCTGGCCGCGGTGGTGATCGTGGTGATCCTCATCATCGCGATGCTCACCGTGCTCTCCTTCAAGCTCGGGCTGGAACGCGGGCTGTCGATCGGCCTGTTCCCGATCGTGATCATGACGATGACGATCGAGCGCATGACGCTGGTGTGGGAGGAGCGCGGCGCCCGCGAGGCGCTCGAGCAGGGACTGGGCTCGCTCGTCGTGGGGATTTTGTGCTATCTCGTGATGAACCTGCGGATCGTGGAGCACCTGCTCTTCGTGTTCCCGGAGCTGCTGCTGGCGGTGCTCGCGGTGACGCTGCTGCTCGGGCGCTACAGCGGCTACCGGCTCACCGAGCTCTACCGCTTCCGGGTGCTGGCGCGATGATGGACTGGCTGCGCAACGGCGCACGGCTCGAGAGGAACGGCGTGCTGGGCCTCAACCGGCGCAACGCCGAGTACACCCTGCCCCTCAACCCGCGCGACCGCTATCCGCTCGTGGACGACAAGACGCTCACCAAGGAGCTCGCGGCCAGGGCGGGCGTGGCGGTGCCCGAACTCTACGGCGTGATCGAGATCCAGCAGCAGGTCCGCACTTTGCCGCGCCTGCTGGCGAAGTACCGCGACTTCGTGGTGAAGCCCGCGCGCGGCAGCCAGGGCGACGGCATCCTCGTCGTGACCGGTCGCGTGCGGGATCTGTACCGCGTGGCCGACGGCAGCCTCTACGACGAGCACGAGATGGACTTTCACGTCTCCAACGTCCTGTCCGGCGTCTACAGCCTGGGCGGGCAGACCGACAAGGCGCTCATCGAGTACCGCGTCAACTTCGACCCGGTGTTCGAGGCCATCACGTATCGCGGCGTGCCGGACGTCAGGATCATCGTCTACCGCGGCGTGCCGGTGATGGCCATGGTGCGGCTGCCGACGCGCCTCTCGGGCGGCAAGGCGAACCTCCACCAGGGCGCCATCGGCACCGGTGTCGACATGGCCACCGGCAGGACGCTGACGGCGGTCTGGCGCACCGACATCGTCGCGGAGCACCCGGACACCGGCAACCCGGTGTCCGGGGTCCAGATCCCGCACTGGGAACGGCTGCTCGAGCTGGCGGCGCGCAGCTACGAGCTGACCGGCCTCGGCTACCAAGGCATCGACATTGTGCTCGATCGCGACAAGGGACCGCTCATCCTCGAGCTGAACGCGCGGCCGGGACTGGCGATACAGATGGCAAACCAGGCCGGCCTCCGGACGCGCCTCGAGCTCGCGGAGCGCGAGCTGCCCAGGCTGCGCACCGTGGCCGACCGCATTGCCTTCGCGCGCGAACGCTTCGCGCACGCCGGAAAATCCGCCCTTCCTTGAACCGCGCGCTCATCCTGCTGCTCTTGACGGCCCCGGCCGCTTACGGGGCACAGCCTGATGCTCTGCCCATTGCAGGATGGCTCGAACGCGCGCGCCTGTCGCCCGGCGAAATCATATTGGAGGCCAAGCTCGACTCGGGGGCACGCACCTCGTCGCTCCACGCCGCGAACCTGAAGCAGTTCAAGCGCGACGGGAAGGACTGGGTGGCTTTCGACGTGACGGGCAATGACGGGCGCACCGTGCACATCGAGCGGACTTTGGTACGGATCGCGCAGGTCAAGAGCGCGCTCGGCACCGACGAAGGGCGTCCTTCGGTCAGGCTCGGCATCTGTATCGGCAACGTGTATCGACTCACCGAAGTCAATCTCGTCGACCGCAGCGACCTCGCCAAGCCGCTGCTGATCGGCCGGCGCTTCATCCGGGGCCGGCTGCTGGTCGACATGGGCCGTCGCCACCTGCTCGAACCCACCTGCACGCGCAAATTGGCGCGGTAACGCGGCGTCTGCACGCAACCTCTCCTCCAACACGAGGACGGGGGCACGATGCTCAACCTGAAAGCCGCGGCGTGAACTTCAGGCGGTCTTGCTCTCGGCGCGCCCTATCGAGAGATTGAGTTCGACGGGCTGTCGGCGCCCAGGACTTGCCCGCCTGACACGGCGACGACTTCCCCTTCAGCGAAAGGCCGCCAGTTCTCCGCGGTGAGCGGAACACTGGCGATCAGCAGCACCTCCTGGAAACCGGGCGCAACCGACACCCCGCTTGCATGAATCGGTTCGTCCCTGTCCACACACCGCCGCGACAGGAGAACGAGACCAGGCGGCGCGATGTCGCCGGTGGCCGGCTGGATGCGCCGATGCCCGTGCGCGAACAAGGCGTCGCCGTCCGCGTAGAAAAAGTTCGCGGGTCCCAGCCTGCGCAGATCGGCAGCGAACTGCGACACGATCGCGAAACGCTCCTCGAGCGGTGGCGCCGGCGGCGCTGAATCCCAGAGACCGCGCATGCGCTCGAGCAGCGCGCAGAACGCGTGTTCGGAGTCCGTCGTGCCGACGGGACGATAACGGTCGAACGCGAGATTCGCGGCGCGCTCGATGCCGGGCAAATCCCCGTTGTGCGCGAAGACATGCGCGCGCCCCGCCGCCTCGCGCACGAAGGGCTGGGTATTGGCCAGGGCGACAACCCCGCGGGTGGCGCGCCTGATGTGCGATATCGCGAGCGTGGTGCTCGGCCCTTGCGTTTCGAGAAAGCGGACGAGGGGGCTGTCACCTGCCGCTATTGGCTCCCGAAAGAGCGCCACATCGCCATCCTGATAAAACGCGGCGCCCCAGCCATCGCGATTCCTGCCGGTGCGCCCGCTGTGCGCCGCCAGAGTTTCCAGCGAGAAGGTCAACCGAGCCGGCCGCCGGCTTGACATCGCGAGCAGTTCGCACATGACGCTGGTTCCGATCCACTATGCGTTGTGCCGATCGGCGGCCGGGGCCGGACAGCAATTGGAGACGGACGCCACCATCACCACGTCGCCGAGAGCGGCCGCAGTCTGAAACGATGCTTTCAGGCCATCGAAGACCGCATCGACGTCGCCGACGATGACCGTGCTCATGGTGCCGGGCCTGACATCGAGCCCGCGCGCGCGGAAGAGCTCGAGCGCCCGGCTGATCGCCGGTCCCAGTTGGGATTGCCGAAGGGGGTACAGGCTCAATTGAACCGAAATCGTGTTCATGCTTTCGACTCCTCCTGTAATTGCACCGCCATGCCGATGAATCCGCCCCAGGGCAAAGGCAGGTCGCTCACACCGGGAATCGGCCACAGGGTGGTCCGCCAGGCGATTGCCTTCGCCCTTCCCCCTGCCGCCTGCCGCGCCAGCCTGGCCAATTCCCCGGGACCAAAAAACCGGGCGGGCCGCCACATGGCTTTTCCGGAAAGTCGGTATCGCAGCGTCAACAGGCTCCACCGGTTCAGCACCCCCAGCAGAACTCCTTGACGGGCCACGCGAACGGCCTCGCAAAGGGCGCGTGCGGGATCCGGGACGAACTCCAGCGTCGTGATCAGGGCCGTCACATCATATGACCGATCGGTAAACGGCAGCGAAAGCGCATTGCCAAGCAAGTAATTTGGCCCGCCGAGGCGACGGGCCTCGTTCAACATCGGTTCGGAGATGTCCAGGCCCACGGCTTCCAGGCCTCGTTTCTCCATCCAGCGCGTGAAATGGCCCGTGCCGCAACCCACTTCGAGAACGGAGCGCGCTTTGGGAAAAAGGCCGAGCAAATTTCCCAGGAGCGCCTTCTCCAGGAGGTCCGCTTCCCTGCCCGCGCCGGCGTACCACGCCTCGTAGCGGCTCGCCAAGGCGGGGTCGTCGAAAGGGTTGACTGTATCGCTTCCGGTTATCACGAATTCGCAACATTACCGGCTCTCGACGCGGCGCCCTTGATCCAAATCAATTCCCGGGTCGGCCAAATGTGGCGACGCCCAGGCCAACCAGCATGGCGAGCGACACGAGAAAGCCGGTCAGGTTCTGGAGAAATCCGGCCGCGGCATCCAGATCGCTGCCCACGGCGTAGCCGAGGCCCATATAAGCGAAGGTCCATAGCAGGCGCCCCGCGACTGCGTACATCAGGAACTCGAGCAGCCGGTACCGGCTCACACCGGCCAGCAAACTCACCACCGAACTCAAGTGCGAGACGAGCGTGCGGCTGAGGAGCACGGTGAGAATGCCCCATCGATCGAAGAGCTGTCCCACGCGGTCCCGCCGCTCGGGCGTGTACCCGAGCCAGCCGCCCCACCGTTCCAGGAACTCCGCTCCGAGCACGCGCCCGAGACCATAGTCGGCGACGTCGCCCAGCACCAGAGCCGTCACGCCGACTGCGCCGGCCGACAGCCAGCTCATCTGCGCCTGGGCAACTAGCGAGCCGGCGAGAACCGCGGACAGCCCGGTCGGCAGCGGCAAACCCAGGGCGCCCAGCAAAAGCGTCAGCCCGAGAGCGGGATAGCCGTACAGCAGCAACGCCGCAAGGAATTCCTCTCCGATCTCGCCCAGCCAGCCCGCGGTCTTGCTCTCGCGTGGAGCGGCAAGCGCCGGCGCGACGGCAACGAGTGCTTGCTGCACCTTCTGCACGAACTCGACCTTCGGCACGCCTTCCCGCTCGGCAAGCGACTTCAGTTCAGTGTCGGGATCGGTACCCGGCGCGAGCTGGAGCTGCGCGATCAACGCCGCTTCCGGCGCGCGATGCGCACCGGCAATGTAACGAAGCGTCATCCACGGCCGAACGCTGCTGACACCCGGCGCGCCCAATTCGTATGCCGAGCGCAGCAACAGCAGAGAATTATAGGCACGGAGTCCAAACAGCACGGTCGGGATCGTAACGACCACCAGGAGCGCGAGCAGAATCCGTTGCCCCCAGGGAGAATGGATCCAGCGTGCGGTCGCCATCTGGCTCTCCCAACAGCCTGCCCGGCCGAGCTGTCCGATCAGCCGCTGGTCCGGGCTGATCGAGGCAACGTCAGCCTGGCCTCGAGTCCGCCCTCAGCGCGGTTCCGGAGGCCGAGCCTGCCGCCGTGCGCTTCTGCGATGCTTTTCGCGATGGTCAGGCCGAGACCGGTGCCGCCCGTCTCCCGGCTGCGAGAGTTCTCGACGCGGTAAAAAGGCTCGAAGACCTTCTCCAGTTCCGCCTGCGGAATCCCCGGCCCCTCGTCCTGGATGCGAATTTCCAGGCAGTCGGCATCGTCATCGACAAACATCCTGGCGGATTTCCCGTACTTGACGGCGTTCTCGAGCAAGTTGGCGAGGCAGCGCTTCAACGCTTGCGGCCTGCCCGGGTACGGCGCCTTGGCGCTACCCGCGATCGTCACGGCACCGCCCATCTCCGCCAGGTCCGCCTGCAGGCTTTCGAGCAGCGCCATGATGTCCACCGGATTGACCGCCTCCCCGCTTTCCTGGCCGCGCAGGAAGTCCAACGTCGCGCCGACCATGGATTCCATCTCGTCGAGGTCCTTCGTGAACTTCGCTCGCACCTGCGGGTCCTCGAGCAGCTCGGCGCGCAGCCTGAGGCGCGTGACCGGCGTCTTCAGGTCGTGCGACATCGCCGCCAGCACCCGGGTGCGGTCGCGAATATAGCCGGCCAGGCGCGCCTGCATGGTGTTGAACGCCCGCGCCGCGCGGGCAACCTCTATCGGGCCCGTTTCCACCAGCGGCGGGCGGTTTATGTTCCTCCCCAGCTCATCGGCCGCATCCGCCAGTGCGTTCAGTGGACGCGTCGCCCAGCGCACCGCCACGAGCGAGACCGCGACGACTGCCGCGAGAAGCACCGCCAGGCTCAACAGCAACCGATACGGCCAGCTCACGGTCTGCGCAGACTGGCGCGCATCGAACGTGACCAGCGCCCCGTCCTGCAGGCGCACCTGGGCGACGAACGAGAGGCCGGGTAGGGACGCGCCGTGCATCGCAGCCCACGGTGGCGTCCAGTCACCATGCATCCCGGGTCCTTTCATGCCCTGTCTCGCCGCCGGCTTGAACGGCACGGCCGGCGCTTCCGCCACCGTTACCGCGACTGGCCGCCCGTCTCCGAGAAAGCGGCGCAACATCGCATCGAACAGCGCGGCGCGCGCCGCGGCATCGGCATCCTGCCTTCCCGCGGCCGGCGCGGGCTGATCGAGGCTGATCGTGACCGGCGGCGCGCTGAAAACCTGCACGATCCGGCGCCGCTCCGCTGGACCCAGCGTATCGAGCAACTTGACGATGTCGGCGATCCGCTGGGCGGCCTGCATGCCGCTCGCCTGCGACAGCAGCTCGCCGCGCTCGTGCATGTGAATCGCAAATCCGACGAGCTGCGCGACCACAAGCACCGTGAGCAGCACCAGCACCAGGCGGCTGAACAGGGATCGCGGAACGAAGCGCATCAGCTCACCGCTTCCACCGGCGCGGCGAAGACATACCCCTGGCCGCGAACCGTCTTGATGATGGCCGGTTCCTTCGCGTCCTCGCGCAGGCGATGGCGCAGCCGGCTCACCTGCACGTCGATCGCGCGGTCGAACGGCGCCGTGTCGCGCGACAGCATGAGGTCGATCAACTGGTCCCGCGTCAGCACGCGATTCGGATGGTCCAGAAATATCCGCAGCAGCCTGAACTCGGTGCCGCCCAGCGGCACCACCACGCTGTCCGGCGCGGTGAGGTTCCGCGTGACGGCGTCCAGGGTCCAGCCGGAGAACCGGTAGGAAGCGGCCGCCTCCGGCTTCAGGTTATCGGGCAGCGCGCGGGTGCGGCGCAGCACGCTCTTGATCCGCGCCAGCAGCTCGCGCGGGTTGAACGGCTTCGACAGGTAGTCGTCCGCGCCCATTTCGAGGCCGACGATGCGGTCGGTTTCCTCGCCGCGAGCGGTCAGCATGATGACCGGCACCCCCGAACGGACTCGCAACGCCCGGCACAGGCTGAATCCATCCTCGCCCGGCAGCATCAGGTCGAGCACGACAAGGTCGGGACGCGCGGCCTCCAGTGCGGCCCACATCCCCTTGCCGTCCGCGGCCAGCGTGACGCGGTAGCCGTTCTTCTGAAGGTAGTCGCGCAGGAGTCCGCGGATCTCCGCGTCGTCATCAACGATCAATATGTGATCCTGCGTTGCCATCGGGGGGGGTATACCTCAAGCGGCATTGGACCGCTGCAAAAATTGTAACGCAGTGTAACAACGCCCATCGCCGCAAGGCTGCGATACAAAACCCGGGCTTTCCGACATCAGCCGCTTACAACTTGGTGATTGAATGGGCCTCGCTGCGATCGTTCTTGCGCCCGGCATTCGCGGGCACAAAGTAGCGATCAAGGTAACGACTTCCAACCTTTAAAGAGGATACGACCATGAAACAGTCTCACAAATTCGCAGTGGGTATTGCCGCTTCACTGGGCCTCGGCATCGCGGTGGCCGCAGCCTACGCCAACCCGGGGCAAATGGGTGGCGGGATGGGGCCGCAAATGAAAGGCGGCATGCAGCACGGTGCCCAGGCTGGCATGCAGCATGGCGCCCAAGGCGGTGCCCAGCACGGCATGAAGGGCGGCACGGGACACGGTGGTATGGGCGGCGGCGCGGCAGGACACGGCGCCGGCGCACAACTCATGACGCCCGAAGAGCGGACGGCGCTGCAGGAGAAAATGCGCAACGCCAAGACGCCCGAGGAGCGCCAGCAGATCGCCGATGCGACCCGCACCGAGATGCAGAAGCGCGCCCAGGAAAAAGGGATCACGCTGCCTGAGCACCGCGGCCCGCACTTTGGGACCACGCCTCAAGCACCGGGCACTACTCAGTAACGCCACGACGCAAGGGGCGGGGCAGCCTGCCCCGCCCCTACCTTGAACTGACAGGAGGCGAATATGAAACGCTCAAGCAAAATCGCAGTTGGAACGGTTGCATCGCTGGTGCTCGGCCTGGCGGTCTACGCCGCAGTGGCCCAGCCCTTCGGAGTGGGCCCGGGCATGATGCACGGCATGGAACATGGGGCGGCGGCGGGCGGCCATGGCCCCATGGCGGGCGCGACCGCCATGCTCACGAAGCAGGACGCCGGATCGTCGGCCGACATGGGGCTGGTTCACGATCTGGTTATGAATCACTCCAAGATCAAGCGTACCGTGACCCATCTGCCCGATGGCATCAGGACAGTCACCGAGTCCGACGACCCGCAGGTGGCGCAAGCGATCAAGGCCCACGTCGCCAGCATGTCGCAGCGCCTGAAAGACGGGCGCGAATTCAACATCTTCAGCACCACGCTGCCGGTGCTGTTCGAGAACCGGGACAAGATCGAGTCCGTCGTCGAAGTCACCGAGAAGGGTTCCATCGTGACGCGGACCTCCACCGACGCCAGGGTCGTGGCTGCGCTCCAGGGTCACGCGGCGGAAGTGACCGAGCTCGCGCAGGAAGGCCCGGTGGCGATGATGCGTGGCATGATGTCGCGCATGGCGACACGCGCAGGAGCTGGAAGATGAAGCGGATAGCGTCACTCATGGCGGCATTGGCATTTTCTGTATTCCCGGGGTTGCTCTCCGGGCCTGCGGCGGCACAAACCCCGAGCACCCAGCATCACAGCTTCGGCGATGCGAAGAAATGGGCGAAGGTCTTCGACGACCCCGAGCGCGACGCGTGGCAGAAGCCCCACGAGGTGATCCAGGCGCTGGCCCTCAAGCCCGATGCGGTCATCGCCGATATCGGTTCCGGCACCGGTTATTTCTCGGCGCGCATCGCGAACATGACGCCCAAGGGCCGGGTCTACGGCGTGGATACCGAGCCCGACATGGTGAAGCACCTCGCCGAGCGTGCGAAACGCGAGGGGCTGAAGAACGTCACGGCGGTGCAGGCCAGCCCGGGCGATCCGCGCCTGCCGGAAAAGGCCGACGTGGTCATACTCGTCGACGTCTACCACCACGTGGAGAACCGCGAGCAGTATTTCCGCCAGCTGCAGAAATCGCTGAGGCCCGGCGGCCGCGTTGCCATCATCGACTTCCGCATGGATTCCCCGGTAGGCCCGCCGCAGAGTGCGCGCATGGAGCCGGACCGCGTGAAGGCCGAAATGAAGCGTGCCGGCTACGCGCTCGCGCAGGAGCACACTTTCCTGCCCAATCAGTACTTCCTGGTGTTCCAGCCAGGCAAGTCCTGACCTTCATCACCGCCACATCCCGGAGCACGAGGACGGCGGGATGATGCTCAATCTCAAAGTGCAGGCATAAGCGCAGGCTCACGCCTGCTCACATGACGACGCTAAGCCGCCACGACAAAGTCGAACCTCGCGTGGCGCTGTGCGCCCTTGCGCGCGATCTGCATCGTCAGCTCGCGGCGGTAGATGCCGTCGGAGCGGTTGCCCGGCTCGTCCGGAAAGTAGAGCTGCGTCGTCAGAATGCGGCCACCCGGCGCCTGCACCTTAACGTGAATGTGGCGGGTGCGCCCCGGGTATTCGCCCGGGACAATGGTCTCCAAGTTGTAGCGTCCCTGTGTATCGGCCAACACGTGCCCGCGATAACGAAAGCCCCTGTTGTCGTATTCGCCCGCCTCATCGCAGTGCCAAAAGTCGAGCAGCGCGTTTGCCACTGGCTTGCATGGCGGCGAAAGAACGAGCCCCACCAGCACGAGCCTTTCCGCCTTGGTGCCCGGTTCGACCAGCGAGCTGCGCCGCGGTGAATCAGGGGTGTAGAAAGGGCCAGGGGTCTGCGACGGCGTTCGCTCGGGTTTCTCGCCGCAGGCCGGTGTCAGCGGCAACGGCTGGCCCGAGACGGGGCCAATCGAAACGAGCGGCAGCGCGAGCGCAACGCCCAGAAACCTGCGACGGCCGGTCTGGCTCCGAGTGCAGTTCATGGCCTATCCTTTCCTTACTTTCTGAGCTTGCCCCAGAGCTCGTCGAGCCGCGCATAGCGGCCGCAGCCGGACACGTAGAACTTGTAGCGCGCCGGGTTCTTCCGGTAGTAGTCCTGGTGGTAGTCCTCGGCCGGCCAGAACTCGCCCGCCTTCACGATCGGAGTCACGATCGGCTGTCTGAACGGCTTGGCCTTGTCCCATTTCGCCTTCGAGGCCTCGGCGAGCCGCTTCTGCTCCGCGTCGTGCCAGAAGATCGAAGGCCGGTATTGCGAGCCGGCGTCGCAGAACTGCCGGTCGATCACGGTGGGATCGTGGTTCACCCAGAACTGCTCGAGCAGCCGCTCGTAGCTGACCTTTTTCGGGTCGTACACCACTTGTACCACTTCGGCATGGCCCGTCCCGCCGGTGGAGACTTGCTGGTAGGTCGGATTCTTGTTCGTCCCGCCCATGTATCCGGAAGTGGTCGAGATCACTCCGGGGACCTTGTCCATCGCCTCCTCGGTGCACCAGAAGCAGCCGGCGGCGAAGGTCGCCTTGGCCAGCCCGGCGGACTTGTCCTGGGCGAAGACAGGGGGTGTTGCGATGGCCACCAGCCAGAACGGCAGGATTAGAAGTCGGGTAAGCATGACGTGCGGCTCCTTTGAAGGATCGGATTGTATACGCGCGCGGCGCGCTCGTGGATTCACTGGATGAGATGGAACTCCCGGCGGGCCACGCTGTCTCCCAACCGAATTACGCGACCCGAGGCGGTTTTCGTTACGATAGGCGCTTGACTCCGTGCCGAAGTACGGCCTGTACAGGACCCGTAACGACTTGAGGAAGAGAACTGGCATGAACTTAACGACGCGCAGAGGATTCCTGGCCGCGCTCGCGGGCGCTGGTGCCGCGGGCCTGAGCGGGTTTCTGTGGCAGCACGAACCGGCGTTCGCCGCCGCAGATTCCGCGGGTCAGTTCACCAATCGCCTGCGTCTTCCCGGCGCGACCGGCTTGTACACTGCGGTGACGGCAAGGGAGGTGAAGCAAATTACGGTCAGCGAAGTCAGTTTCGAGGTTCTGCCCGGTATCCCGTCGCCGTTCTGGGCCTACGTCGCCGAAGTGGGCGGAAAGCGGCTGCTGAATCCGACGCTGCTGGCGCGGCCCGGCGACCAGATCCAGCTGCGGATGATCAATCGGCTGAAGCAGCCGACGATCATTCACTGGCACGGCCTCACCAACGACCAGCGCAATGACGGCGTCGGTACCTATCAGGTGGGTCCGGGCGCGGCCTTCGATTACGCCTTCACGGTGCGCGACCGCGCCGCCAGCTACTGGTATCACCCCCATCCGCACGACATCGCCGGGGAACAAGCGTACAAAGGGCTTGCCGGGCTGTTGATCGTGAAGGACGACGATGAGGACGTGCTCGCCCGCGCGCTCGATCTCGCGCTCGGCGTCACGGATATTCCCCTGGTGATACAGGATCGCAGCTTCAACTTCGAAGGCAAGGTCGAATACAAGCTATCGCGCGAGCAGATGTTCATGGGCTTTCTCGGCGAAGCCATTCTGGTCAACCTCACGGCGCGGCCGTACTTCGACGCCGCCCGCCGCATCTACCGTTTCCGCATCCTGAACGGCTCCAATGCCCGCGGCTACCGCCTCGCCTTCGCTCAAGGCAGCCGCCTGCTGGATTACCACTTGATCGGAACCGACGGCGGATTGCTGGAGCAGCCGCTGAAGGTACGGGAATCCATCATCGGGGCGGCGCAGCGGCTCGACGTCCTGCTCGACCTGCGCTCGGCGTCCGGCAACGAGCCGGTATT
Source organism: Betaproteobacteria bacterium RIFCSPLOWO2_02_FULL_67_26 (assembly GCA_001771935.1). Classification (GTDB taxonomy): domain Bacteria; phylum Pseudomonadota; class Gammaproteobacteria; order Burkholderiales; family SG8-41; genus SG8-41. The sequence goes on along the minus strand of MERD01000014.1, from coordinate 8,180 downwards.
TCTCAAAAGCCTCGCATTCGACCCGATGCACAACGAGTCGGTTGACGAGAAAACCGGTAAACCGCCGGCCGGAGCCACGCAGGGCGCCGGCGCGGATCCCCACGCCGCTCACGCGGCCCCCGGAGCGATCGCGGATGGCACGGAAATGCCGCTGCTCCGGATCAACATCAAGTCGTCCCCGGAGTACAAGAGGCAGGTTCCATCGCGGCTGTCCCGCCTGCCGAAGCTCGCGGTCGCAGCGGGCGAGCCGCGGCGCTTGACGCTGGGTCATGACGGCAAGGGCAACTGGAACATCAACGGCTGGCGCTTCAACATGCACGAGACTCCGGTCACCGTGCAGCGCGGCGCGCGCGAGACCTGGCTGCTGCGGAACAACCGCGCCAGCATGCCGCACCCGATACACATTCACGGCTTCCAGTTCCGGGTGATCGAGCGGCGGGACAGCCCGGCACAGGTCAAGGCGCTCGCCACCCGGCAGAACGGACTGCTGCCGCAAGACTTGGGCCTGCTCGACACCGTGCTGGTGTGGCCGGGCGAGTCGGTGCGCATCGCGCTCGACTTCAGCCACCCGTTTACCGGCGACCAGACCTACATGTTCCACTGCCACAACCTGGAACACGAGGACACCGGCATGATGATCGGCTACAAGGTCAAGGCGTAGCGAGTTCCCACGTTTCGACGATCCATCCATCTGAAAGGAGTAAACCATGAAGAATGCTCTTCTGATCGTGCTGTTCGCGGCCATGGGCGCCGGAAGCGCGCTTGCCCAACGCGAGCCTGGAGCGATGTACCTGGCCCAAGCGCCGAGCGCCAACCTGAAAACGGGCAAGGGCACCGGCTTGATCCAACAGATCGACCGCGACAAGGGAGCGGTCACCATCAAGCACGGCCCCCTTCAAGGTCTCGACATGCCGGCCATGACGATGTCGTTTCCGGTCAAGGACAAGGCGATGCTGTTGAAACTGCAGCCGCTGCAAAAGGTCGAGTTCGAGCTCACCTACGACGGCAGGAATTACACGATTACGAAAATCAAGTAGCAGCCAGGTGTTCACGCCCGTATTTCAGCCAAGAAAGAATTACGACATGCGCAATCTCGCTCGAGTCAGCCGGCTTCTGAAAGTCCTGATTTGGTGATCAAACGCATCACGTGGGGCGCTGGCGTCGCGGCGGCGATGTTCGTGGGGCTGGGCACTGTTGCCGCGCTCTGGGAAAACCCGCTGTTCATGAGGATGACCCCGACCGGCGGCTTCGAGATCACGCTTCTATTCCTGCTCTCGGCGCTGACTGGCCTCTACGTCGGCGTGCCGCAGGCCGAGTGCGGGAAGCGGACGGCCGGGACCGGCGGCGTCATCGGGTTTCTCGGCATCGCCTGCCCGGTATGCAACAAGATCCTCGTGCTGCTTTTCGGCGGCGCCCTCCTGCTGGAATACTACGAACCGGTGCGCCTTTATCTGGCGCTGGGTGGCGTCGTTCTCCTGGCCGTCGCAATTTGGCTCAAAATGACCCGCCGTGGGTGCGTCGACGCAGAAACACCGGTGAGCAATACCGCGAGCCGTTGAGCGGCGGAAATGACCGCCGCGAGGCTCGGGCAAGGTCTGCCGGTTGACGCAGCGGCTCCCTGAGACGGGGCGACCGTTCCGCGCCACGAAAGTTCCGCGCCCACGGCTATCTACGGGTCGTGCCAGCCGTTGCTAAAGCCATGGACCTTGTACTAGAATCGGTGCATGCCTGACCTCGTCAGAAAACTCGCTGCATTGGTCTTGCTGCTACTGATCCCGCTGCAAGGCGTCGCGGCATCGCTGATAGTCCTGCGGTGCCCGCCCGCCGAGGCTGGCGCGATCCACTCCCCCAGTGGGGGCGACGGTGCTGCTCAAGAACGTGATGGCGAAGGCAGCAAGAATATTCACGAGCATTTTTTCTGCCATCAACCCCTTTCCGGGATGGCGGTCATTGCGGCAGCGGCTGCGATACCGGATTCGCCCGTCTTTGAATCTTCAATTTCCCTCCTTCCAAGCCTGTTCTTTCCGGAACAGCCGCAGCGCCCCCCGTTTGCCGTTCGTGCCTGACGCTCGGAACCCGGCGCGCTAACGCCGGGGTCCAGCGGAGATTTGTCGTCCGCACGCTCGGACGGCGAGTTCAAATTCAATCCTGCGACGGCTGTCTGCGACTTCGGGTGTCGTCAGCCGAAATGGTGGAATTCGAGCTCACCTACGACAGAGGGAACTACGTAATTGCAAGAATCAGGTAGCAGGACACCGAGGCCATCATGAAGAAGCTCTTTGTACTTGTCGCTGTCGCCGCGTTTGCCGGGTTCGCGTGGTTGTCGCTACCGAGCCCCGATCGGGCGCAGGCACCGGGCGCCCCGCTGCAAACCGCCACCGGCAGAGGAACGGTGGTCGGTATCGACAGGGAGCAAGGCGTGTTGACGATCAGTCACGAACCCCTGCGGGAGCTGAACATGATGGCGATGACGATGGGTTACCTCGTCAAGGACAAGACCCGACTCGCCAGTTTGCAGCCGATGCAAAGGATCGAGTTCCAGATCGTTTACGACGGCATCAATTACGTGATCACCGAGATCAAATGACCCCATCTTCGTTCTCGTTGCTGGCGGTTCCGGTCCTCGTCTTTGCGGCGTCCGCGGGCCACGCTGGCCAGCCGCAGAACAGCGCGAGCCTCAACGGAGCCGACGCGCAGATCAAGCTCGTGTTCGAGAATATCCAACAAAGGCGGCTGGCTGCGGCGCTCGACGAGGTTGACCGGCTGGTCGTCCGCCATCCCAACTTCCGCCTCGCGCATCTTGTCCGCGGAGATCTCCTTCTTGCCCGCGCCGGCCCTATAGGAAAATTCGGCAACACCGGCCATGCCTCGACCGAACGCCTGGACGAACTGCGCGCGGAAGCGCTCACGCGGCTGCGCGCGCACGTCAACCGTCCGCCTGCCGATCTCTTGCCTCGCTACCTGCTCTGGTTTGGCCCGTTGCAACGACATGCGATCGTGATCGACTCGAATCTCTCACGCGTCTATGTCTACGAGAACGCAGGGGGCACGCCGCGTCTCGTGGAGGACTATTACACGACGCTCGGAAAGTACGGCATCGAGAAGAACCTGGAGGGTGACAAGAAGACACCCATCGGCGCCTACTACGTCACCTCGCAGATACCCGGATCCAAGCTGCCGGACTTGTACGGTTGGGGGGCGTTCCCGATCAACTACCCGAACGAGTGGGACCGGAGACTCGGCAAGACTGGCTACGGCATCTGGCTTCACGGCGTCCCGTCCGACACCTATGCGCGAGCCCCATGGGCGAGCGACGGCTGCATCGCGCTTGCGAATCCGGATATCGAGAAGCTTGGCGAGCGCGTCCAGACGGGCGTCACTCCGGTCATCATCGCGGATCGCGTGGAATGGCTGACGCCCAAGGCCTGGCGCGTCGAGCGCGACGCGTTCATGCTGCAACTCCAGACCTGGCGCGCCGACTGGGAAAGTCTCGATACCGAGCGTTATCTGTCGCATTACGCGCGGGATTTCCGTTCGGACGGAATGGATATCTCGGCCTGGAGCGCGCACAAACGGCGCGTCAACGGGGCGAAAACCTGGATCAAGGTTACGCTCGCCAGCGTGAGCGTCTTCCGCAGTCCCGGCAAGCAAGACCTGGTCGCGGTCACTTTCGACCAGGATTACCGCTCCAGCAATCTCTCGCAGCAGACACGCAAGCGCCAGTACTGGGTCGTGGAGAACGGCCGCTGGAGGATCGCCTACGAGGCTCCGGTGCAGAGTTCGAAAGTCATCCTGCCCGAATCGTTCCCGGGCAAGTCACGCTAGGTAATCACGGGTTTGAGAATCATGATTCGGCGTCCGTTTCCCGCCGTATTTTTCGCCTGTGCCGCGTTGGCCGCGCTGGTTGCGTTCGCTCACGCTGACCCGAAGGTACTGTACGAAAGGGCTTCGGCCTATAGCACGATCGTTGTCACGGAAGAGGCGCCTGGTGTGCGCGTCTTGCGTTTCGGGAGAGACGGGGTAAGGCAGAGCGTCGTGAAACTGGGCGATCCGGACTATTTAGTGCTGCCGTACGCGCGGGTCGCGCTGGTCGGTCTGGCGCTGTCCGCAGAACCCCGCCGCTTTCTGGTCGTCGGGCTCGGCGGCGGCACGCTGCCCACCTTCCTCCGCAAGTATTATCCGAACGCCGCCATTGACGTGGTGGATATCGATCCCGAAGTTGTGGACGTGGCAAAGAAGTTTTTCGATTTCCGCGAAGACGAGTTGATGAATGCTCACGTAGACGACGGGCGCCGGTTCATCGAGAAGTTACGAGACCCTTACGACGTGATCTTCCTGGACGCTTTTGGAGCCGACAGCATCCCGCCGCACTTGACCACACGGGAGTTCCTGCAGGCCGTGCGGCGCGCCGTGACTCCCGATGGAGTCGTGGTCGGCAATCTCTGGGGTCGCAGCGCCAACCCGCTCTACGACTCGATAGTCCGCACCTACCAGGAAGTCTTTGACGAACTGTTCATCCTGGACGTCCGCGGCGCGGGAAACGAAATCTTGCTCGCGCTGCCGCGCCAGCAACCGCTGAATCAGGACGGGCTAGTGCAGCTCGCCCGGAAGGTTTCGGCGGCCAGGCGGTTTCCCTTTGACCTCGGTGATCCGGCCAAATTCGGCTTCCTGGATGCGCGCGCGAAGAATCATCGCGGACGCGTGCTGCAGGACCGGGCTCCCGAGCAACGCAAAAAGGAGTGCCTGCGTGACACGGCTTCATCCGTCTACTGGCGAAGGAGTCTCCAATCATGTTGACCAAGCTACGCATCGGTTTATTCATTACTCTGTTAGTCCCGGGTGTCGTGGCCGCGAGCGAAGCGACCGTTAAGCAGGCGATGCAAAAGAAGTACCCCGGTGTCCCGGTAGAAAGCGCCGCCAAAACGCCGATCCCGGGTATCTACGAAGTGTTCGCGGGCGGCGAAGTGTTCTACGCCGATGAGGGCGTGAATTACCTGATCGTGCGCGGCCGCCTGATCGACGTCGCGCGCAAGGCCGATCTCACCGAGGAGCGGCTGCGGGTTTTGACGGCCGTCAAATTCGACCAGCTTCCGCTGGATCTCGCATTCCGCAAGGTGCAGGGCAACGGCAAGCGCAAGCTCGCCTATTTTTCGGACCCCAATTGCCCGTACTGCAAAAAGATCGAGCCGAGTCTCGCGAAGCTGGAAAACGTCACGATCTACGTTTTCCTCTACCCGGTCCTGGGCCAGGACTCGTACGAGAAATCGAAAGCGGTGTGGTGCTCGAAAGACCGGGTCAAGACCTGGGACGAGATGATGCTCGACGGCAACCCGCCAAAGACCGCGGGGACCTGCGACACGCCGATCGAAAAGATCCTGGCTTTCGGGCGGCAACAGGGCATTAATGGGACGCCGACGCTGTTTTTCTCGAATGGGCAGCGCGTGACGGGCGCGATTCCAGCAGATCGGCTCAAGAAGCTGCTCGACGACGCCCGCTAGGACGAAACGGCGAAACGCATCCCGGCTGCCGCGGAACACAGAACGTGGCTCAAAGTGACATCCGCAACCGGATCGGCGTCGGATTGCTGACGGCGGCTTTCGCCTTTCTCGTCGGCACGATCACTGTCGCGCTCTGGAACGAGGGTAAAACGCTGGCCGACCCTGACGATAGCCGGCAAGTTGCAAAGGGCAAACTGGTTTATGACCGGCTGTGCGCGTCTTGCCACGGCGTACGTCTCGAAGGCCAGCCCAACTGGCAGGAGAAGCTTCCGAGCGGCCGCATGCCCGCGCCGCCGCACGATGCTTCGGGGCACACCTGGCACCACCCGGACTCCGTCCTGTTCGGCATCATCAAGGAGGGTCTCGTGCCCGGCAAGTATGCGCCGCCGAAATACGAGAGCGACATGCCGGTCTTCGGCAGGATGCTGACCGACGACGGTATCTGGGCCGTTCTGGCCTACATCAAGTCGTCCTGGCCTTCAGGCATCCGCAAGGCGCAGCACGAGATGACGCGGGAGCGGGAGCGGCGTTGAGCCATTCCGGCTTGATCTAGATCAAATCGCTTTCGACGCCGGGACTTATGATCGTTCACTACTCTGCGGAACACCGCGGGATACAGCTGATCACACTCAGGTACATGAACAACTTTTCGTCGATGATGCGCTCGCCATCCGCTGCCGGCCATGCCACCCGGAGGAGGAAACGGTATGCGGCTTCGCTGCTAGTGGGGTGGTTTGCGTTCTGGTTCACTACCGCCGTTGCGCATAGCTGTGAAAATGTCATGGCCAAGGCGCGAACTGGACAGGAGCCGGCGGCGCTTCAACACACCATTCAGGGGCCGGCCGGGACTGACCAGCGCGAAACGCCATGCCCGAGTTACACCGGCGTGCAACCGGCGCCGTCCGCGTTGACAGTCGCGTCGTTCGATTCGACGCCACGGATTCCGGGCAGCCCTGTATACGCAACCGTTCTGGTCGTTGCAAATACCGATGAACTTGAGAAGCATGCCCTCGGCGGCCGGCCACCGGCACCGATTCCGTTCCACCTGCGCACCGCGCGGCTGCTGATTTAACCCCGCCGCCCGTTTCCGGAGGCAGCGCTTCCGGTTGCGCGCGCGTACGCCCCAGTCCGGGGCGCGGACCGCACCGCACTCCGTAAGCCTGCCACCGGAAACGGGCGGCGTTTTCGATTCCGGAATTGGCAAAGCAAGTTAGTTCAACTCGTTAAAGGAGAAATCAAAATGAATCGCTCGACTCTTTGTGCCGCTGTCGCTGCTATCGCCCTGTCTGCGCCCATTGTATCGGCCCAGGACGCCAAACCTGCCCCCGCGAAGTCCGCGCCCGGCAAGCCGGGCATGGAAATGGACAAACAGATGGCGCAGATGCAGGAAAACATGAAAAAGATGCAGCAGCAGATGGACAAGATACGGGCCACGACGGATCCGAAGGAACGCCAGAAGCTCATGGATGAGCACACGCGCAGCATGAACGAAGGTATGACGATGATGCGCGGCATGGGCGGCCCGATGATGATGGGCGGGGGTCAGATGGGAGGCGGCCAGAAGCGCGGCATGGGCGCCGGCATGATGGGCGGCGGGCCGATGACGGGCATGGACCCGAAGCAGCAGCAAGACTTCATGCAGCGGCGCATGGACATGATGCAGATGATGATGGAGCAGATGATGCAGCATCAGCAGATGATGCAACCGGCGCCGGCGAAGTAGCGGGCCAGGACTGCTATGACTACATACGCAATCCCCGCCGCACGGCCCACCGGTTTCGGAGTGCTCGCATTCGGTCTGCTGCTTGGCGCCTACTTCGGCGCGCTGACGCTGGTCTCCGGGTGGAAGTTCACCGTCGACCAGTTCTCCGAGTTCTGGTTTTACGTCCTGCCGCTGGCCGCCGGATTCGGGTTGCAGGTCGCTCTCTACACGCGGTTGCGGCTGTTGCTGCACCAGTCGAAGGACGCGCGCGCCGTGATGGCCACATCCGGCACCGCCTCTACCGCAGCAATGGTTTCCTGCTGTGCCCACTACCTGGTTAACGTCGCCCCAGTGCTCGGCGCGACCGGCCTGGTGACTTTCGCCACCCAGTACCAGGTCGAGTTTTTCTGGGTGGGGCTCGCATTCAACGCCGCCGGTATCGCCTATATCGGCGACAAACTCTGGAAAGCCACCAAGGAGCACGCACAATGCGCGCACGCCTGATCGTATTTTTTTCCGTAATCCTCATATCCCTGATCGCGGCCGGGGCCGGTGCCGCGGAGCTGGCCGCGCAGAAGAGCGGTTCCGGTGGAGTGACGGTGACGGTCACGCCGCAAAGCCTCGCGGCCGGCGTCATGAGCTGGGACTTCAAAGTGGTGCTCGATACGCACTCGGGGGAACTCAACGACGATCTGGTCAAAACCACGACGTTGCTCGACGGCAAGGGCGGCCGGCATATCCCTGTGAAATGGGAAGGCGCCGGGCCCGGCGGCCATCACCGGGAAGGCACGCTCAAATTCAACCCCGTCAGCCCGACGCCGTCCGCAATTGAGCTGAGCATCACGCGGGCCGGAGAGTCCAAGCCGCGCTCGTTCCGCTGGCAACTCAATTAAAAGGAGAACGCTGATGTGGAGTGACTATGGCTGGGGATGGGGCATGGGGTTTGGGATGATCAGCGTCGTGCTGTTCTGGGTGCTGGT
>MERD01000013.1 GCA_001771935.1 Betaproteobacteria bacterium RIFCSPLOWO2_02_FULL_67_26 | reverse complement strand
TGTCTCGATCCAGGCGCAGATCGTCAATTTGCTGGAGGACCTGCAGGCGCGATTCGGGCTGACCTACCTGTTCATCGCCCACGATCTTTCAGTCGTGCGCCACATCTCCGACCGGGTCGTGGTCATGTATCTCGGGAAAGTGGTTGAAATCGCCGACCGGACCTCGCTGTACGCGGAGCCGCTGCATCCCTACACGCGGGCGCTGCTGTCGGCGGTGCCGATCCCCGACCCGAAACTGGAAGCCAAACGCGAGCATATTGTGCTGCGCGGCGAGGTGCCCAGCCCGCTCAATCCGCCGCCGGGCTGCGTGTTCCACCCGCGCTGCCCCGTGGCCATCGATCGCTGCGCTGCGGAAGTGCCTGCTTTGCGGGAGATCAGGCCCGGGCATTGCGCGGCCTGCCACCTCGCTTGACTCGGAGCGGCAAAGTCCCTTACCTTGTGCATGCCCCGGTGCGCCCGTGGGGCAGATCGTGACGGCGCGGACCCAAAAGAATCGCCAGCGCGAAGCTCGTGCGGCAAGCACCGGAAGGCAGGTCCCGGAGGCGATCCGCCGGGGATAAATCCAGGAGGAGGTGCACCATGAAACGCTTGGCAATCGTATTGGCGCTCGTCTCAGGCGCCGCGCTCACCACGTGGCTCCCCGCGCATGCGCAGCAGCCCCGCTCCGGCGGCGAACTCGTGTTCCCCGTGCCATCCGAGCCGCCCTCGTATGACGGCCACCGCGAGGAGACCTTCGGGTTGATCCATCCGTTCGCGCCGTTCTACAACACGCTGCTGCGCGTCGATCCGTTCGACCCCAGCGGCACCAAGCCGGTGCCCTCGATAGCCGAGAGCTGGACGGTCTCTCCCGACGGGCTCACCTACACGTTCAAGATCCGCACCGGCGTGAAGTTCCACGACGGCAGCGACATGACCGCGCGGGACGTCAAGGCCTCGCACGACAAGATCATCTTCCCGCCGCCGGGCGTCGGCTCCACGCGCAAGGGGCAGTACAGCGCCGTGGCGTCGGTCGAGGCGCCCAACGCGACCACGGTGGTGATCAAGCTCAAGTACCCGTCGGGCTCGCTGCTCGCCGGCCTGTCCTCGCCGTACAACTTCATCTACAAGGCCGACATTCTCGCCAAGGAACCGAACTGGTACGAGAAGAACATCATGGGCACCGGTCCCTTCACCTTCGTCGAGCACGTCAAGGGCTCGCACGTGGTGGGCAAGAAGTTCGCCGACTACTGGGACAAGGGCAAGCCCTATCTCGACGGCTTCCGCGCGATCTTCATGCGGGACTCCGCCGCCCAGGTGGCCGCGGTGCGCGGCGAGCGCGCGCACATCCAGTTCCGCAGCTTCACGCCGAAAGATCGCGACAACCTCAAGGCGGCGCTGGGCGACAAGATCACGGTGCAGGAATCGCCGTGGGACTGCGTGCTGCTGGTCGGCTTCAACCACGAGAAAAAGCCGTTCGACGACAAGCGCGTACGCCGCGCGCTGACGCTTGCGCTCGACCGCCACGAGGGCTCCAAGGCGCTGTCGCAGATCGCGATCGTGAAAACGGTCGCCGGGGTGCAGGTGCCCGGCACGCCGTTCGCGACGCCGCCCGAGGAATTGTACAAGCTTGCCGGCTACTGGACCGACCCGGCCAAGTCGCGCGCCGAGGCACGGCGGCTGCTCAAGGAGGCGGGGGTGCCCGAGGGGTTCTCGTTCACCTTTTCGAACCGCGGCATCCCGATGCCGTACGAGCCGCTCGGCGTGTGGATGATCGACCAATGGCGCCAGGTCGGGCTCAACGTCAAGCACAACGTCATCGAGTCGCGCGCCTACTACGGCGTCATTCGCAAGGGCGACGCCGAGGTGTTCATGGACTTCCAGTGCGGCTACATCGTCGAGCCGGATCTCGACATGTATAAATTCCTGTCGTCCGACCGCAATCCCGCGAACTACGGCCGTTACAAGGATCCGGTGCTGGACGATCTGTACGACAAGCAGGGGCGGGCGAAGTCCGTCGAGGAACGCAAGGCGCTGATCCGGCAGTTCGAGAAGCGGCTGCTGGACGAGGAGGTGCACTACATGATGACGCTGCAGTGGCACCGCATCGTCCCACACTCCTCCAAGGTGAAGGGCTGGACCATCACGCCGAGCCACTACCTCAACAACACGCTCGACACCGTCTGGTTGACCCAGTGACCGACTTCACGCTGGCGGCGCGCCGCGCGCCGCCAGCGTGACGTAGCGATGGCGTACTACATCCTCAAGCGGCTGCTGGCGATGATCCCGACGCTGCTCGGGGTCGCGGTGCTCATTTTCCTCCTGCTGCGCGTCGTTCCGGGCGATGTCGTCGAGGCGCGCTACATGGGCGAGGGCGGGCAGTTCCAGTCGCAGGAGCTGATGCAGATCGAGCGCAAGAAGCTCGGCCTCGACAAGCCGCTGTGGACGCAGTTCGTCACCTGGATGTGGGGCATCGTGCGCCTCGATTTCGGCCTGTCGATGTGGACCGGGGCGCCGATCTCCGAGGAGATCAAGCTGCGCTTCGCGCTCTCGCTGCAGCTCGCCCTCATGGCGAGCACGATCGCCACGCTCCTCGCCATCCCGCTCGGCATCCTCGCCGCGCTCAAGCAGGACACCTGGGTGGACTATGCCGTGCGCATCTTTTCGATCTCGGGACTGGCGATGCCCTCGTTCTGGCTCGGCATCCTCCTGATCCTGGGCATGCTGATCATCTTCAAGTGGCTGCCGCCGATGGTATTCACGCCGCTGTGGGTCAATCCGTGGGACAACCTCGCGCAGCTGATCTGGCCCGCGCTCGCCGTCGGCTACCGCTATTGCGCGGTAGGCACGCGGATGATGCGCTCGACCATGCTCGAGGTGCTGCGCGAGGACTACATCCGCACCGCGCGCGCCAAGGGGCTGTGGATGAAGCTGATCCTCACCCGCCACGCGCTGAAAAACGCGATCCTGCCGGTGCTCACCGTCATCAGCCTCGAGTTCGCCTTCCTGCTCGGCGGCCTGGTGGTGACCGAGCAGGTGTTCAACCTGAACGGGTTGGGCATGCTGTTCGTGGAGGGCATCGCGCGCCGCGACTACACGCTGACGCAGGCGCTGGTGCTGCTCGTCGCCACCGCGTTCCTGGTCGTCAATTTCGCGGTCGACATCGCCTACGCGTGGCTCGATCCGCGCATCCGCTACCGCTAGCCATGACCGTCACGCCGCACGCGATCGACGAACTGGCCGGCGCCGGCCCGCGCGCCGGCTGGCTTGCCGCCGTCCTGAATTTCGCCCGGCGACGGCCGCTCGGCGCGCTCGGTGCCACCGTCATTCTGCTGATGGTGGTGCTTGCGGCCAGCGCGGATGTCATCGCTCCGTACGATCCCCTCGCTACCGACTACGGCGCCATGCTGACCGCGCCGGGCCCCGGCCACTGGCTCGGCACCGATGCCTTCGGGCGCGACGTGCTCTCGCGCATGATCTACGGGTCGCGCACCGCGCTGATGGTCGGGTTGGGCGCGTCGCTCATCGGCGCAACGCTCGGCTCGCTGATCGGCGTGGCCAGCGCGTACTTCGGCGGCCGCGTCGACCTCTTCGTGCAGCGGATCATGGACGTGTTCTTCGCCTTCCCGGTGATCATCCTCGCGTTGGCGGTGGTATCGATCCTCGGCACCGGCGTCGGCAACGTGATCCTCGCGATCGCCACGCCGATGGTGCCGCGCTGCGCGCGCGTGGTGCGCTCGAGCGCGCTGTCGGTGCGCGAGATGCCCTATGTGGACGCGGCGCGCGCGTCCGGCTTCGGCCACCGGCGCATCATCCTGCGCCACATGCTGCCGAACGTGATGGCGCCGATCCTCATCCTGGGCACCGCGTTCCTGGGGGAGGCGATCCTGCTCGAGTCCTCGCTCTCGTTTCTCGGCCTGGGCGTCACCGAACCGACCGCCGCCTGGGGCTTGATGCTGCGCGGCGCCGCGGTGGAGTTCGCCGAATCGGCGCCGTGGATGGCGTTCTTCCCGGGGCTGGCGATCAGCCTCGCGGTGTTCGGCTTCAACCTGTTCGGCGATTCGCTGCGCGATGCGCTCGACCCGCGCCTGCGCACGCAGTAGTACGCGAACCCGCGTACTCACTGCCCGCCGCTCGCGACTCACGCCTCTCTGGCGTAGCGGCGGACCTTCGCCTCGTCCACCTCGATTCCGAGACCAGGGCCCACGGGCACCGAGATGTGTCCGCCCGAGAACGAATGCGGCGTCTTCAGGATGTCGTCGGTGAGGTACTGGCTGGAGAAGCCCACGCCCCAGTCCACCGCGGGGAGCGCGGCGGCAAGGTGGAGTATGGCGGCGGTCGAGATACCGGTTTCCGCCATCTTGGAGGCGAGATTCACCTTCATGCCCAGCTTCTCGCACAGCAGCCCCGCGTCCATGACCGGCCGCAGTCCGCCGAGCTTGATGGTCTTCAGGCTGAACCCGCCCGCCGCGCCGGCCTCATGGTGGCGTCTCAGGTCATCCATCGAGTGCAGCCCCTCATCGCACCCGATCGGAACGCCGCTCGAGCGCGCGACCCGCGCCATGCCCTCGACGTCGTGCGCGGCCACCGGCTGCTCGAAGTAGGCGAGCGGGGTGTCCGCCACCCCGCGCACGTAGGTGATCGCCTCATCCGGCGTCCACCCCTGGTTGGCATCGGCGCAGATGAGAAAACTGCCGTTGCCATCGAGGGCCGCGCAAATCCTGCGCGTGCGCTCGGCGTCCTCGCGCGGATCGGCGACACCGACCTTGATCTTGAACGCGACGTGGCCCTCCGCCCGGCCGCGCCGCGCGTCGTCCACGTCTGCGGCTGCGCCCTTGCCGGTGCCGACCATGCGCAGGACCGGCACGCGCTCGCGCCGCTTCGTCCCGAGCAGGTCGTGAACCGGCTTGCCCCGCAAGCGCCCGAGCGCGTCGTGCAGCGCCATCTCGATCACCGACTTGGCGGAGGCGTTGCCGTAGAGAAAATTGCCGGCGCGCGCCATCACCGCCGCGATGTCGTCGAGGGCCATGCCTTCGAGCCTGGGCGCGAGGTGGCGTATCGCCGCCGCCATGCCCGCCACCGTCTCGCCGGTCATGGTGGGCGCGGCGGCGGCGCCGCCCCAGCCCACGACGCCGTCGGTGGTCTCGAGCCGCACCAGCACGTTCTCGGCGCTACTCACCTCCTCGAACGCCATCTTGAGCGGCTTCACCATCGGCAGGCTCACCGCCAGGGATTCGATGCGCTTGATCCTCATCACAGCTTGCCGATGGCCTTGATCACCGCGGCGGTGCGCTTGTAGTCGGCGTCGAAGAATTTCCTGAACTCCGGCGTGTCGCGATATTCCGGCACGACGCGCACCTTCTCGAGCGCCCCCCTGAACGAGGGCTCGGCCGCCACCTTGCCGATCAGCTGGCGCAGCTTGTTGAAGACGGGCTCCGGCATGCCCGCCGTCGTGAACAACCCGACCCAGAGGTAGGCCTCGATGTCCACGCCCTGCGACTTGAAGGTCGGCACGTCCGGCAGCGCGGGATGCGCCTTGACGCCATAGCTCGCGAGCGCGCGCAGCTTGCCCGACTGGACGTGCGGGTAGATCGCGGCCGGTCCGCCGCCGCTCAGCTGCGCGTGGCCGCCCAGCACCGCCGTGATGGCGGGGCCGCCCCCGGTGGTGGGCAGGTGGCGCATCCTGGTCTTGGTGGCGTCCATGAACATCGCGGTGGGCGTGTGCGTGATGCCGTACGGGCCCGAGGACGAGAAAATGATCTCGTTCGGCCTCGACTTGGCGAGGGCGATGAGCTGCTTCACGTTCTTCACCGGCATCGAGGGATGCACGAACATGATCAGCGGATCGGCCGAGAGCAGCGCGATCAACGCGATCTGGTCGAGCGTGAACGGCGACTTGATGCCGTAGAGCTTGTCCTTCTCGATCACCAGGTAGATGTTGGGCACGGTGACGAGTATGTTGTAGCCATCCGGCTTCTGGTTCGCCACGTAGGCGGTGCCGACTGCCCCGGTGCCGCCCGGCCGGTTGACGATCGGGGCCGGCTGGCCGGTCAGCTTTTCGAGCACCGCGGACAGCGGCTGGGCGTGGATCTGGTTCATTCCGCCCGGCGGGTTGGGCACGGTGATCGTAATCGGGCGCGTCGGATAGTCCTGGGCGTAGACGCCCGCAGCGGCTGCCGAAAGCGCGAGCGCTGCTGCAATTCTGGTGAACATGGCTTCCCTCCTCGTAATGGCGCGGCGCCACACGGCCGCTGCTGTCCGGGGAAACTTAACCCGCCCCGGGCGGGTTGGCAAGACGAATCATTATAGAATACCGCCCTTCGCTGGTGATAAGTGACGACACCCCAGATTGTCGTGGAGCGCGACGGCACGATCGCGACCGTCACGCTGAGCAATCCAGGCAAGCTCAATGCGCTGACGGTTTCGATGTGGCAGAAGCTGGCGCGCGCGATGGAGCGGCTTTCCGCGGACGACGCGTTGCGTTGCGTCGTTGTGCGCGGCGCGGGGAGCGAGGCGTTCGCGGCGGGCGCCGACATCGCCGAATTCGCGACCGCGCGCGACAATGCCGCGCAGGGAAAAATCTATCACCGCCGGCACGTGCACGGCGCACTGAAAGCCGTGGGCGAATGCCGGCATCCGACGGTCGCGATGATCCACGGCCCGTGCGTGGGCGGCGGGCTGGAGATCGCGTGCATGTGCGACCTGCGCATAGCCGGCGAGTCGGGGCGCTTCGGCGTGCCGATCAACCGCCTCGGCTTCGCCATCGCCTACGACGAGCTGGCCGCGCTGCTGCCGCTCACCGGGCGGGCGGTGGCGCTGGAGATCCTGGTCGAGGGGCGCGTTTGGGAGGCGACCGAGGCGCTGGCGAAGGGTTTGCTGACCCGCGTTGTTCCCGATGCACGGCTCGAGGAAGAGGCTTACGGCACCGCGCGCCGCATCGCGGACGGCGCGCCGCTCGCGAATCGCTGGCACAAACGTTTCGTGCGGCGGCTGACGCCGCAGCCCGCGCCGCTCACCGCCGCCGAGATCGAGGAGAACTTCGCCTACTTCGCCACCGCGGACTACCGCATCGGCATGGACGCGTTTGCGAGGAAGCAGAAGCCACGCTTCAAGGGACGATGACTGACCAAGGTAAAATCATGGCCGGACCGCTATCCCATATTCGTGCCCTGGACCTCTCGCGCGTGCTCGCCGGGCCGTGGTGCGGGCAGAACCTGGCCGATCTCGGCGCCGAGGTGATCAAGATCGAGCGCCCCGGCTCGGGCGACGACTCGCGCGCATTCGGCCCGCCGTGGCTCAAGGACCGCAACGGCAAGGACACGCAGGAATCGGCCTACTTCGCCTCCGCCAACCGCGGCAAGAAATCGGTCACGGTCAATCTCTCGAAGCCCGAAGGCCAGAGGATCGTGCGCGAGCTTGCGCGCGAATCCGATGTCTTCATCGAGAACTACAAGGTGGGCGACCTCGCGCGCTACGGCCTGGGCTATGACGATCTCCGGAAACTCAATCCGCCGATCATTTACGCTTCGGTGACCGGCTTCGGCCAGACCGGGCCGTACCGGGAGCGTCCGGGCTACGACTTCATGATCCAGGGCATGGGCGGGGTCATGAGCATCACCGGCGAGCGCGACGATCTCCCCGGGGGCGGCCCGCAGCGCGTGGGCATACCGATCGCCGACATCATGACCGGGATGTACGCGACGATCGCGATTTGCGCCGCGCTCGCGCACCGCGAGCGCAGCGGCGAAGGCCAGCATCTCGATCTGGCGTTGCTCGACACCCAGGTCGGCATCCTCGCCAACCAGGGCATGAACTACCTCGCGACCGGGAAAGCGCCGGGCCGGATCGGCAACGCGCACCCCAACATCGTGCCCTACCAGCCGTTCAGGACGAAGGACGGCGACGTCATCCTCGCCTGCGGCAACGATAACCTGTTCAGCAGGTTCTGCGAGGTCGCGGGCTGCCCGCATCTTGCGCGTGACCCGCGCTTTGCCTCGAACTCGAAGCGCGTCGAGAACCGCGAGGCGATCACGGCGCTGCTGGCGGAGATTTTCGCCAAGCGGACGACGCAGGACTGGTGCGATGCGCTCGACGCCGCCGGCGTGCCGAGCGGGCCGATAAACGACCTGGAGCAGGTGTTCGAAGAGCCGCAGGTCATCGCCCGCGGCATGAAAGTCGAGCTCGAGCATCCGCTCGCCGGCACGGTGCCGCTGATCGCGAGCCCCATGAAGTTCTCCGGCACGCCGCTCGAGCACAAGGCGCCGCCGCCGACGCTGGGACAGCACACCGACGAAGTGTTGAGCAAGTTGCTCAACCTCGACGATGCCACCATCGCGCGCCTGCGCGCTGACGGCATCGTCTAGAACATCGTGACGTGATGGTGCGTGACGTGGTTTAGCGTGGCGCGATCAAGCGTGACGTGATACTGCGGTCAAGCCATCACGCACTACGATGTCACGGTTCACTACGTCACGCTTCACCGTGTCACGCTTCATGTGAGCCTTCCGGCAGGAAGGCGAAGTTGTTGCAGTAGTCCCTGGCGTCCCAGTATCGCCCCGGGCGCACCGGCTGGTGAACTTCCAGCCGGAAATCCTCGATGGGAGCCAATCCCGAGGGACCGAAGAACCAGCCGCGATAGCCGAGTCCCCGCAGGTAATCGAACACGACGGCCGGCGCGGCCCGGGGCAGGTGACGCTGCTCGCACTCGAAGAGCAGCGCGGGATGGTCGCGCCGCAGTATGCCCTCGGCGCCCCTGAACACTTCGATCTCGTGGCCCTCGCTATCGCACTTGATGCACGCGATGCGCGGATCGCCCTGTCCCCTGAAGTAATCGTCCAGGGTGACGACGGGGACGCGGAAGCGGTGATGCGGGCAATCCGTGTCCGTGGGCGACAGCGTGGCGCCGGGGGATGCGACGCCATCCGGCGCGGGCACGAACAGTTCCATCGAGCCGTTCGAGGATGAGACGCCTGACGCTTCCACGACCACGTTTCCCCAGCGCTGCATCGCAACGATCTCCTTCAGGTACTGCGCGAGCTGCGGCTGGGGCTCGAATCCGTAAACCTTTCCCGAAGCCGTCACGTAGCGCCTGAGCCAGTACAGGAATCCGCCCTTGTGGCAGCCGATGTCAACCACGGCGTCGCCCGCGCGGATGCATCGCGCGAGAAATGCAATCTCTTCCGGAACCTGTCGAAGCCGGTAATGAAACACCCGCCAGAGGTAGCGCATCCGTTTCATGCGAAGGCCATCGCGTGACATGATACTGCGCGGCGTGGCGCGCGGCGGGCCTGGGATAGAATACCGGCGCAGTCCTGCTCCGGGGGGAGGCCGCGTGAGTCCCGAGTTCCGGCCATGAAGACGCAAGATATCCAGGTGCCGCTGCGCGACGGGGCGATGGGCGCGCACGTTGCGTTTCCGGAGCGCGCGCCGGCCGGCGCGGTCATCGCGATCATGGAGATCTGGGGGGTCAACGACACGATGCGCCGCCACGCGGCCGAGTTTGCGGAGGCGGGCTTCGTCTGCCTGGTGCCGGATCTCTTCTGGCGGCAGGAGCCGGGCGTGGAGCTGTCCGACCGCAACCCGGAGCACGTGAAAAAGGCGTTCGACCTCTACTACGATTTCGATTACGACCTGGGCGTGCGCGATATGGAGGACACGCGGAACTACCTCGCGCGCGTCCCGGAGTGCAACGGAAGAGTGGGGGCGGTCGGCTACTGCCTGGGCGGCAAGCTCTGCTACCTCATGTGCTGCCGCACCGACATTGATTGCGCGGTCGCCTATTACGGCACCTACATCGAGCACCATATTCGCGAGGCGGGCAGCCTGCACCGGCCGTTCGTGCTGCACATGGCGATGAAGGACCGCTGGGTGCAAGCCGAGGTGAACGACCTGCTCGAGCGCCGGCTCTCGCCCAACCCGCTGGTGGCGATTCACAAGTATCCGGGCGCGGACCACGCATTCGCCCGCCATGGCGGCGGAACTTACAGCAAGCGGGAGGCGGACCGGGCCCTTGCGCTGACCGTCGATTTCTTCAAGAAGCACCTGGCCTGACAGGAGAACGTGACCCGTGGCATCAGCGCTGACCATCGACACGCACGCGCACTATTTCCCCGAGTCGTACCTCAAGCTCGTCGCGGACCACGGCAGACGCTGCGGCACGACGGTCGTGACCGACGCCTCCGGCGCGCGGTTCATCCAGGTGGGCCTCGCGCTGCGCACCGGGCCGATCACGCCGCATTTCTACGACCTCGACGTCCGTATCAGGACCATGGACCGGATCGGGGTGCGCATGCACGCACTCTCGCTCACGCAGCCGATGGTGTACTGGGCCGACGACGAGCTGGGCCTGAGGCTGTGCATCGCTTTCAACGACGCGGTGAGCGAAGCGCATCGCAAGCACCCCGACCGCTTCATCGGCTTCGCCTGCCTGCCGCTCCAGAACCCCAACCTCGCGCTCGAGGAGCTCGAGCGCGTGGCGAAGCTCTCCGGCATCCGCGGCGTCTACATGGCGACCGCGGTGCGCGACCGGGAGCTCTCGGACCGCAGCTTCTTCCCGATCTACGAGCGCGCCGCCGAGCTGGGGCTGCCGATCTTCCTGCACCCGATGATGATCAACAACGAGCGGTTGAAGCAGTACTACCTCATCAACCTCCTCGGCAACCCGTTCGAGACGGCGATCGCGGCCGCGCATCTCATTTTCGGCGGGGTAATGGACGCCTTTCCCAAACTCGAAGTCAGCCTGCCGCACGCCGGCGGCGCGCTGCCGATCCTGCGCGGGCGGCTCGACCGCGGCTTCGAGATTCGCGGCGAGTGCAAGGTGATACCGCGGCCGCCGAGCGAGTACTTGCGCCGCTTCACCTACGACACCATCGCCTACTCGGAAGCCATCATGGACTATCTCGTCGGCCTGGTCGGGGCCGAGCGCATCATGATGGGCAGCGACTATTGCTTCGACATCGCCTTCAACGACCCGGTCGCGGTCGTGAACGGGATGAAGTCGCTGGACGAGAAGCAGCGCCGGCAGATCCTGTGGGGCAACGCAGCGAAGCTGCTGCGCCTCGATACCGCGTGAGCCGCGGTCACTTCTCGCGGTCGAGCAGGCGCATGATGCATGCCCACTCGGCCTGGGTGACCGGAGTGATGGAGAGCCGGTTGCCGCGCTGAAGCAGTTGCATTTTGTTCAGGGCTTTCTGGCCGCGCAGCGCGGCGCTTCCCACGAGGCGCGTCTTTTTCACGAACCTTAAGTCCACGTTGAACCAGCGCGGGCCGTCGCGGCTCGCCCCCGGGTCAAAGTATCGGCTCTTCCGGTCGAACTGCGTCTCGTCCGGGTAAGCGGACCGGCTGACCTCGACGATGCCGGCGATGCCCGGCACCTCGCAGCTCGAGTGGTAGAAGAGCGCGCGATCGCCGGACTTCATGTCGTCCCGCATGAAGTTCCGCGCCTGGTAATTGCGCACGCCGGTCCACGCGGTGACCTTGTCCTGCGCGAGATGGTCGATGCCGTAGGTGGTGGGCTCGGATTTGAAGAGCCAGTACTTCATGCTGCGTGACTCGCGGCTCGTGGCAAAAAAAATGCGGCTTCCGCCGCATTTCGTATTTGGACCCCCGCCTGTGCCGTCAGGCCAGCATCTTGAACCAACGGTTCAAGGTCGGTCGCCTTCCGAGCCCATTAGGCGCTTCCGTGTCGGACGCGCACACCGGTGCTGCTTGAGTCGGCGACCTCAGTCAACGATGTTGGTTTAGAAACTAAAGCCTTTAACGAACACCGCAGGGGAAGCTCAGAACAATTTGCTCTGATCGCGCAACGCCTGATCGAGCATTGTTTCCATGTGACCCATTCTACGCTTCAGGTCCGCCAAGTCAAAGCCGCCGACCTTGGTGCTGAGCAGCTCGTGCGCGATGTTGAGCGCCGCCATGATG
>MERD01000012.1:7856-16239 GCA_001771935.1 Betaproteobacteria bacterium RIFCSPLOWO2_02_FULL_67_26 | reverse complement strand
CGTACGCCGAGGTGCTGAACGCGACCGACCCCACGCTCGCGATCGAGCCGGTCAACACCAAGGGCAGCAACGAGAACGTGGTGTCGCTCGACGAGGGCAAGCTCGATCTCGGCCTCGTCACCGGCGAGGTCACCTACGAGGCGATCAGCGGGCTCGGCCGGCCCCAGGCGAACAACCTGCGCATCATCAATGCCACCTATTCGCAGGCCGGCATGTTCATGGTCAAGGCGGACAGCCCCTGCCGCAGCATCTCCGACCTCAAGGGCAAGCCGATTGCGTGGGGCGCCGCGAGCTCCGGCTTCATCGTGCTGGCGCGTTACGTGATGGACGGCCTCGGGCTCGACATGAAAAAAGATTTCGAGGCGCACCTGCTCGAGAAGGCGGGCGACGGGCCCCCGATGGTGCTCGACGGGCGCGCGGCGGCGATGTGGGGCGGCGGCGTCGGCTGGCCGCCGTTCATGGCAATTGCGAAGGGGCCGGCTGGCGCGCGCTTCATCGCGCCGAGCGCGGACGAGATCAAGCGCATCCAGGCGAAGCACGCGTTCCTCAAGCAGACCACGATGCCCGCCGGCAGCTATCCGGGCCAGTCCGGCCCGATCAACTCGGTCGGCTCCTGGCCGTTCGTGCTGGCGCGGGCCTCGCTGCCGGATGACGTCGCCTACCGCCTCGCGAAGGCGCTGCACAAGGGCCACGCGGCGCTCGCGAAGAAGCTCGACCAGGCGCAGGAGTCCACGCTTGAAAACACGCTGGCCGCGGCGCCGACCCGGGACCTGATCCATCCCGGCGTCCTGAAATACATGGGAGAAATCGGCTTGCTGAAGTAGCTTCCGCTAGAAGCCATAGAGCTTCGCGGGATTCCTGGCGAGCACCTGCTCGCGCAGCCGCGGGTCGGGGATCCAGTCGGCGAGCACGTCGGCGAGATCGCCGTCGTTGGGCATCGTGCCTTTCAGCATGACGTGCGGCCAGTCGGTGCCCCAGATCACGCGCTCGCGGTTCGCTTCCAGCAGCGCTTTCGCGAACGGCACGGTGTCGGGGTAGGGCAGCGGCGTTGCCGTGATGCGATACGGGCCGGTGAGCTTGACCCACGCTTTGCCCGTCTTCATCAGTCTCAATAGCGCTTGGAAACCGGGCGCCTCGGGCGTCTGGCCGATGTTCATGTAGCCGAGGTGGCCCAGCACGATCTCCACCGGGAAATCGGCTAATACGCGGTCGAGATCGGGAAACTCGTCCGCGTGCATCAGGAATTCCATGTGCCAGCCGAGCGGCGCAACGCGCCGCGCGAGCCTGCTCAGCGCTTCCATCGGCAGCGTGCCCGGCTTGCGGTCCTTGACGTCGACGATGTTGACGCGCACGCCGCGCACGCCGGCGGCGTCGAGCTTTTTCAGTTCGGCATCGGAAACATCCTCCGCGACGACCGCGACGCCGCGCAGGCGCCCGCCCGCTGCTTTCATCGCTTCCAGCATCACCGTGTTGCCGGCGCCGTAAACACTGGGCTGCACCAGCACCGCGCGCTCGACGCCGAGCCGGTCGAGCATGTGGAGGTAATCGGAGAGCAGGCAATCGGGCGGCGTGTAGATCCGCGCCGGCGAATATCGATAGCGCGCTCTTGGCCCCATGATGTGCGCATGCGTGTCGCACGAATGCGGCGGGAGCTTCAGCCGCGGCGAGCGCGGATTGAAGTCGGGACCGGCACACGGCGGGGCGGACGCCTCGCTTGCGGGAACTGGCGGCTTCTTACCGTCTTTCTTTCCGCTCACCATTCACTACTCACGCTTATCGCCGGTATCAGGCGGCCTTGGCGTGAGCCTGGGCGAGCCCCGGCATTTCGAAGTTCAGCTTCGTCAGGCCGTCGATGACGTTTTTCGCCTGGGCGGCGGTCAGCTCGACGAGCGGCGGGCGCACGGTCGCCCATGCCGGATCGTTGGCGTAGTGCGCGATCACCTGCTTCAGCGCCGGGATCATGACGTACTGGCCGACGGTCTTGCGCACGGCGTTGAGCGCCTCCTGCTGCGGCTCGGCGTCGGATTTCTTCCATTCGCGGTAGAGCTTGTCGATCGGCGCGGGGTTCACGTTGGCCGTAGCGGAGATGCAGCCGCCGCCGCCGTTCCTCATGTTGGCGAGCAGGAACGACTCGCTGCCCGCGAAGACGTCGAAGCCCTGCTTCGCGAAGGCATCGAGGAATTTCTTGGTGTTGCTCCAGTCGCCCGAACTGTCCTTCATGCCGGCGACGGCGGTGGGGTATTTCTTCAGCAGCCGCTCGACCAGGCCGGTGGTGATGCCGACGACCGCCACCGGCGGGATGTGATAGAGGTAGATCCGCAGCCGGGCATCGCCGACGCGCTCGATCACTTCCGAGTAGGCGCGGTAGAGGCCGTCTTCGGAAACGTCCTTGTAGTAGAACGGCGGCAGCATCAGCACGCCGGCGCAGCCCGCCTTCACGGCGTGCTCGGTGAGCCGCACCGTGTCGGTCAGCGCGCAGCAGCCGGTGCCGGGCATCATGCGCGACGGGTCCACGTCGGCGGCGAGCAGGGAATCGAGCAGCGCGATGCGCTCGTTGACCGAGAGCGAGTTGGCCTCGCTGTTGGTGCCGAATACCGCGAGGCCGCAGTTCTGCGTCGTGAGCCAGCGGCAGTGCGCGATGAAGCGCTCGGGGTCCGGGCTCAGGTCCTTGTCGAATGGGGTGACGACCGGGGAGAGCACGCCACGGATGCGCTGCGACTGTTTCATGATTTTGTCCTCCAGATCCGGAACGGCGGCGGCCGGGAAGGGCCGCAAGACGAACTGTCGTCCGGAGAATAGCACAGGGGGGTGGCGATAAAAAGGCGGTTTTCGAGTATCCTCCCGCTTTCCTGAAACCCGATGCGGGAAACGAGTTCCGGCATGGCGGCATCCGCTGGTTCCCTGAAGGTATTGAGCGCCGGCGCGGTGAAACGCGGCGTGGCGCAGATCGCGAAGGCGTTCGAGCGCGCGACGGGTACCCGTGTCAGCGTCGAGTTCCACACGGCGCCCGAGTTGCGCAAGCTCGTCGCGGCGGGCGAGACCGCGGACGTCGTGGTCGCGCCGCCGGCGGCGATGGATGATTTCCAGAAGCTCGGCAGGATCGATCCGGCGAGCCGCGGGTTCGTCGGCCGCTCGCGGATGGGCGTGGTGGTCCATGCCGGTGCGCCGGTGCCCGACCTCTCCGATACGGCGGCTTTCCGGCGGGCGCTCACGGCGGCAAGCACCGTGGTCTACAACAAGGCCTCCAGCGGCATCTACGCGGCGAAGCTGATGGAGAAGCTGGGGCTCGACAAGGCGCTCGGCGCGAAGATCGTCGTCGTGGACACCGGGTCGGCAATCATGGAGTACGTCGCGGCGCAGCCTCCGGGCGCGGTCGGCCTCGCGCAGATCTCCGAAGTCATGGTGCTGATCGACAAGGGCTGCGCGGTCAAGCTCGCGGCGCCGCTGCCCGACGGGATCCAGAACGTGACGAGCTACGACGCCGCTGCCTTTGCCGGGAGCCCGTCGCTGGACGCCGCGCGCAAGCTGGCGGCGAATCTGACCTCGGACGCGGCTAAGAAAGTCTTCGCCGCGACAGGAATCAGCTGATACCGACTCCCGATCTCACGGATTCCTGAATTCGAGGATGTCGAACCCCGAGTAGCGGTCCACGAGGTATACCAGGCCGCGCTCGTCCACGTCCACGTCGTTCGACTGCGGCGCGACCCTCCCCGGCGCGGGTTCCGGGATGTAGTAGCCGACTTCCTCGGGGGCCGAGGGATCGGCGATGTCCACGATGCGCAGGCCGCCCGCAAACCAGGCGCAATAGACGAGCGTGTCCCCGCCCTTCATGTGCTCCTGGAACTGGTGCGCGCCGAAGCGTCCCGGCGCGGCGCGGCTCCAGGGCGAATCGAGCTCGCTCACCTCGTAGATCGAGAGCGGCTTAACCTCCTTGAGGTCGCCGATGTCGAACACCCACAGGCCGGCGTGCGGCCGGCCGCGGCGCTTCGCCATTTCCGCCGCGCTGTCGGCGTGGTCCTCCTCGTCGATCGCGATCGCGATCTGCCTGCCGTCCACGGGCCTGGGCAGGCCCATGAAGGTATGCGACGGTTCCGGAAACGGCGGGTGGTAGTTGTAGCCGCCGACCGTCCTGGGACTGCGGATGTCGGAGACGTCCACGATGCGAACGCCACCGTGCCAGCAGCCCGCGTAAAGGCGATCGCCGACCCGCAGCGTGTGGTGCAGCCGGTGCTGGCGGCCGGGCCAGGCCGGCTTCTCGCCGCCCGCGAGGTGCTGTCCCGGCAGCCACCAGCGCGAGATCTCCTCCGGCTTGGCCGGGTTGCGGATGTCGTAGATCACCAGGATGTTGCCGATGTAGCCGGGCATCTCGGTCGAGATGTAGGCGTAGTTCGCGTCCATGTCGAAGCGGTGCACGCCGCGGCCGTGGGTCTTGTGGTGCGTGATCAGCTTGGGATGGGCGCGGTCCGAGACGTCGTAGATCTTGAAGCCGCCCTGGTCGTACGGCGCCTTTTCCATCGCTTCCACGGCCGGGATGTCGGATGCCTTCACACCCAGCTTCTCCGCGAGCTCGGCGTGGGTCGGCGTGCGCCCCAGCGCGGCCTGCAGCTGGGTGCGCAGTTTCGGGAGCTCGTCGGCCTTGCGTCCGATCGCGGTCATGTTTCTCTCCATGTTCACGATCATGATGTCGCCGATGACGCGCGCCTTGTGGCTGTGCGAATTACTGTCGCCGACCGGGATCTGCGCGAGCACGCGCGGCCGCTTCGGATCGGACACATCGAGGATGCTGGTGCCGAGCCCTTCCTTGTTGGTGATATGGCCAACATAGGCATGCTGGCCCGCCACGTAGACCTGTCCGGCGCCCTGCAGGTCGAGATGCGAGATGCGGGTGACGTTCCGGGTCAGGGAAGGCGCTTGCCGTGGTGCGTTCATAATCGGAATCCTGTTGTGCAGGTGCGCCCCGCAATTCTACAATGCGGAGCGAAGGTCGAGTAACTCGAAGAATGAGGTCGGGAGAATTCCAATGAATGCACCAGGCAGACCCGCCAAAACCGCACGCGACGGCGCGGGCGTCATCGTCGATTACCTGATCCGGGAAAAAGTGCCGTACGTCTTCGGGCTGTGCGGCCACGGCAACATCGGGTTCATCGACGCCCTCCATGCGCGCGCCGGTGAGATCAAGACGGTATCCGTGCATCACGAAAGCGTCGCGGGTTTCATGGCCGACGTGTTTTACCGCGTATCCGGCCAACCGACTGCGACGTTTACGTCCTGCGGCCCGGGTTCGGCGAACCTGCCGATCGCCCTCGCGAATTCGTTTTTCGACTCGGTGCCGTTCTACGCGGTCACGGGCAACGTACCGACGAGCCAGTTCAACCGCGGCGCTTTCCAGGAAACCTACCGGCACTATCAGGCGGACTTTCCGTCGACGGTGCGCGCCTACTGCAAGCGCGTGTTCCAGCCGACGACCGCGGCGCAGTTGCCGGTCGCGGTGCGCCTGGCGTGGAAGACCATGGTGACCGGCCGCCCGGGGCCGGTCGTGCTCGACGTGCCGTTCGACATGTTCAACGAGCCGATCCCGGAAGAAACGCCGCGGCCCGAGGACTGGAACGCCAACATTTCCTGCCGCTGCGGCGCCGATCCGGAAGGGGTTTCCAAGGCGGCCGACATGCTGATGGCGGCGCAGCGCCCGGTCATCCTCGTCGGGCAGGGCGTCCGCTACGGCGGCGCGACGAAGGAACTGCGTGCGCTTGCGGAAAAACTGCGTATCCCGGTCGCCATGTCCGCGAGCGGCATCGGCGCCATAGACAGCACGCATCCGCTGGCGCTCGGCCTGGTGGCGCGCAACGGGCCGTATCAGGCCAACCACGCCGCGCGGCAGGCCGACGTATTGCTGGCGCTCGGCGTGCGGTTCGACGACCGCACGTCGAGTTCCTGGATACCGGGATTCTCGTTCACCATTCCGCCGACGAAGCTGATCCACATCGACATCGATCCGGACGAGATCGCGCGCAACTATCCCGTCGCGCTGGGCCTGATGGCGGACGCGCGCACCTTCCTGCGGCAGCTGCTCGCCGAGATCGACGCGCGCCTTGCGCGCGGCCAGATGCCCGCCGAGCGCGGTGCGTGGCTCGACTCGATCGCGGGCTATCGCAAGGAGTGGGAGGACTTCATCGCGCCCGGGTACAAGGCGGACACCACGCCGATCGCCCCGCAGCGCGCCGCGCACGAGATCGACCGCGTCCTGCCGGAGGATGCAATACTCGTGAGCGATATCGGCGTGCACCACAACTGGCTGATCCAGTTCTGCAAGCCGAAGCGGCCGGATTCGCTGATCGGCTCGATGGGCTTCGGACCGATGGGCTTTGGAGTGGCCGGCGCGCTGGGCGCGAAGCTCGCGGCGCCCGACCGGCCATGCGTCGCCGTCGTCGGGGACGGCGCGTTCCTGATGCACGCCAACGTGCTGGGCACCGCTTACGAGTACCAGATACCGGTCGTCTACCTGGTATGGAACAACTACGCTTACGGCTCGATCCGCGGCCTTCAGCGCGGCTATCTCGGCGGGCGCGAGCTGGCCACCGATTTCAAGCATCCCGGCACCAGCAAGCCGTACAACCCGGATTTCGCCGCGATGGCGCGCGCAGCGGGCATCGCGGGGGTGAGCGTAGGCCGCGCGTCGGAGCTCGCCGACGCGGTGCGCGACGGCATCAAGAGCGGCAAGCCGTGCGTGATCGACGCCAATATCGACGGCGACCTGAATCCCAGCGGGGCGGGCATCTGGGAGTTGCCGGGCATGGGCCGCAGCAAGCCGGGAATCGGCAAGCAGTACGTTCCTGAAGGTTAGAATCGATTCATGGCACGCACCAGATTGCGACCGGACGACTTGCGCAGCCAGCGCTGGTTCGGCGGCGGGGAGTTGAGCGCGCAGGGGCACCGCTCGCGCGCGCTGCAGATGGGCTATGCGCGCAGCGACTTCGCGGGCAAGCCGGTGATCGGGATCATCAACACCTGGAGCGACCTCCTGCCGTGCCACGCGCATTTCCGCACGCGCGCCGAGGAAGTAAAGCGCGGCGTGTGGCAGGCGGGCGGTTTCCCCGTCGAGCTGCCGGTGATGGCGGTCAGCGAGTCATTCCAGAAGCCGACCAGCATGATGTACCGCAATTTCCTGGCGATGGAGACCGAGGAGATGCTGCGCTCGCACCCCGTTGACGGCGCGGTCCTGATGGGCGGCTGCGACAAGACCACGCCGGGGCTCGTCATGGGCGCGACCACGATGGGCCTGCCGTTCATCTTCATGCCCGCGGGCCCCATGTTGCGCGGCAACTGGCGCGGCGAGGCGCTCGGCTCCGGCACCGACCGCTGGAAGTACTGGGCGGAGCTGCGCGCCGGGCGCATCACGGAAGACGACTGGCGCGAGGTCGAGGAGGGCATTGCGCGCTCCACCGGCCATTGCATGACCATGGGCACCGCTTCGACCATGACCTCCGCCGTGGAGACGCTCGGGCTCACGCTGCCGGGCGCGGTATCGATCCCCGCCGTCGACTCGGGACACGCGCGCATGGCGACAGCCTGCGGCCGGCGCATCGTCGACATGGTATGGGAAGACCTGCGGCCGTCCGAGATCCTGACGCCCGCGGCATTCGACAACGCGATCACGGTGGTCCACGCGATCTCCGGCTCGACCAATGCGTTGATCCACCTCATCGCGATGGCGGGGCGCGCCGGGATCGAGTTGAAGCTCGACCGCTTCGACGCCATCGCGCAAGGCGTGCCGGTGCTCGCCAACGTGCGGCCCGCCGGCCAGTACTTGATGGAGGATTTCTACTACGCGGGCGGCCTGCGCGCGCTGCTGAACGAGATCACATCGCTGCTCAATGCCGGCTGCCTCACGGTTAACGGGAAAACGCTGGGCGAGAACATCGCCACGGCGAAAATTCATAACACCGACGTCATCCGCACGCGCGAAAAGGCGCTGTCCCAAAGCGGCGGGCTGACGGTGCTGCGCGGCAACCTCGCGCCGAACGGGGCGGTGATCAAGCCGCTCGCCGCCGAATCGCGCCTGCTCAAGCATACCGGGCCCGCCGTGGTGTTCAGCGACTATGCCGACCTGAGGGCGCGCATCGATGCGGACGATCTCAAGGTGGACGAGAACTCGGTGCTGGTGATGCAGAACGCCGGTCCGCTCGGCGCGCCCGGCATGCCGGAATGGGGCCAGCTGCCGATTCCGAGGAAACTGCTCAAGAAGGGCGTGCGCGACATGGTGCGGATCTCGGACGCGCGCATGAGCGGCACCTCCTACGGCACCTGCGTGCTGCACGTGTCGCCGGAGGCCTTCGTTGGCGGCCCGCTCGCGCTGGTGCGCGACGGCGACCGGATCGAGCTGGAT
>MERD01000012.1:0-7614 GCA_001771935.1 Betaproteobacteria bacterium RIFCSPLOWO2_02_FULL_67_26 | reverse complement strand
GCCCCATCGTGGCCGAGATCCTCGCCCACGCCGGCTTCGACTGGGTGCTGCTGGACACGGAGCATTCGCCGAACGAGCTGCCGATGGTGCAATCGCAGCTGCACGCGATGACGGGCGGCACCGCCACTCCGGTGGTGCGCCCGGCGTGGAACGACATGGTGCTCGTCAAGCGCTATCTCGATATCGGCGCGCAATCCCTGCTGCTGCCCTACGTCCAGTCGGCGGAGGAGGCGAGGGACGCCGTGAGGTACACGCGCTACCCACAGCAAGGCGTGCGCGGCGTGGCCGGGGGGACGCGTGCCGCGGGCTACGGCAGGACGAAAGATTACCTGAAGCGCGCGCACGAGGAGATCTGCGTGCTGGTGCAGGTGGAGACCCGCAAGGCGATCGCGAGTATCGACGCGATTGCCGAAACCGAGGGCGTGGACGGCGTGTTCATCGGGCCGAACGACCTGTCCGCCGACCTGGGCTACCTCGGCAACTGGCAGCATCCCGAAGTCTGGAAGGTGATGGAAAACGCGGCGAAGAGGATACGCAAGGCGGGGAAGGCCCCCGGCATACTGGTGGGCGAGGCCGACGGCAAGCGCTGCCTCGACATGGGCTACCTGTTCGTCGCGGTCGGCGCCGATACCGGCATGATGGTGCGGGGAGCCGACGCCCTCGCCGCCAAATTCAAGTGACCTCAACCCTCATCCCTCGCAAAATGGCGCAATCGATCGAAGCCCGCAACATCAGCTTTCAGTACGACACCGCAGCGGGCCCGGTGCTGGCGGTGAAGGAGGCGAGTTTCTCGGTCGCGCCGGCGGAATTCCTGTGCGTGCTGGGCCCGTCGGGATGCGGCAAGACCACCATCCTCAACATGCTGGCCGGCTTCCTGACGCCGACGGGCGGTGAAATCCTGATGGACGGCAATCCCGTGACCGCGCGGGAGCACAATCGCGGGGTCGTGTTCCAGGATTTCGCGCAGCTCTTTCCGTGGCGCACGGCGCGGCAAAACGTCGAGTTCGGCCTTGAAATGCGCGGCGTATCCAGGGAGGCGCGGCGCGAAACCGCGCGGCAGTTCCTGAAGCTCGTCAAGCTGGAAAAGTTCGCCGACGCATACCCCCATCAACTGTCCGGCGGCATGCAGCAGCGGATCGCGATCGCCCGGGCGCTGGCATACAACCCCGGCGTCCTGTTGATGGACGAGCCCTTTGCCGCGCTCGATGCGATGACCCGCGACGAAATGCAAAAGCAGCTCACCGAGGTCTGGCAGGAGACGCGCAAGACGATCGTGTACATCACGCACAACGTCGCGGAAGCCGTCTATCTCGCGGACCAGATTCTGGTCATGGCGCCGCATCCGGGGACGATCAGGGCGCGAATCCCGCTGGCTCTGCCGCGGCCGCGGGATCCCCTGAGCGCGAATTTTGTCGAGATGCAGCGGCAGGTTCTGGCGAATCTCACCCATTGACAGGATACGGGCCGGGCGCCCCGGCCGGGGTTGGCCCGCCGCCTCGGGTTGACACGACGGGACCGGACAACTAAATTTTGACCGTTGCGTATCATTCCATCACGTGCCCGGGCGGACCCGGTGCACGACACTCAACCAATAACGAGGAGGAAATCATGGATCGGAACCGTATCTCACGACGCAAGGCACTGAGCCTGCTGGGCGGCACCGCGCTGGCCGCCGCGATGCCCGGAGGGGTGGCGCGCGCCCAGGGCGCCCCCCTGCGGTTCGGCATCCAGACCACGATCTGGGGGGCGGTGGCGATCATCGCCGAGGCGGAAAAGACGTTCGAGAAGGCCGGCGGCAATGTGGAAGTCGTCAAATTCGGTTCCGGAGCCCAGGCGCGCGACGCCATGATCGCCGGCCACATCGACGTCGTTTCCATCGGCGCGCCGCCTTTTCTCCTCGGCGTGGAGAAGGTCGATCTGGTCGCGATCGGGATATCCTGCTATGCGGGCGGGACGCTGGCGCTCGTGGCGAGCAAGAAGTCCGGGATCAAGAGCGTTCCCGATCTGAAAGGCAAGAAGATCGCCTCTCAACTCGCGACCGCGACCGACAACGGGTTCCAGAACAAGATCATGCCGGCGTTCGGCATCAACAAGGGCGATTACGAGGTCATCAACACCAAGTTCGCCGAGCACGTCTCGGCAATGGCCGGCGGGGCGGTGGATGCCTTCGCGGGCGTCGAGCCCTTCCCCTCCATCGCCGAAGTGGAGGGGCTGGGCACGATAATCACGGACTACAGCAAGTACGACATCGTGCCGGTCATACTCGCCACCAATCAAAAAGTGCTGGCAAGCCGCGAAGCCGATCTCGTCAAGTTCATGCGCGGCTGGGTCATGGCGGCGGACATCTACCGCAAGGACCCCAAGAAGGCAGCAGGTATCGTGGGCAATTTCTTCAGGGGCCGCGGCCAGAAGATCAATGACGAGGTGTACCGCCTGGCCATGAGCCGCATGGACGTGTCCACGGGCTATCGTCCGGAGGTCAAGCAGTACATGACCGATCTTGCCGGGTTGCTGGTGAAGCAGAAACGGCTCAGCAAGATGCCCAATATCGACCGCGCGCTCGACCAGCGAATTCTGAAGAAGCTCGCCTGATGCAGGGACGGGCGCCCGGTCGCGCAGGGTAAGGCGGCGTGAGGCATTTCGCGCGGGAGGCGCTCGTCATGAGCGCCCCCTTCCTCCTGGTCGCGGCGGCGTGGGAGGCGGTGGCGATCGCCGGCATCTTCCCGGCGAAGCTGTTTCCGTCCCTGGAAACGGTATTCACCACCCTGGCGGAGCTGTCGCTCGATGGAATTCTTTGGGCGCACGCCGCGGGCACGCTCGCGCGGCTGGCGCTCGGGTTCCTGCTCGCAGTGGGGGTGGGCGTCGTCGCCGGCATACTGATGGGCCGCTTCCAGGTGGTCGAGGACCTGTTCCTGCCGGCGGTCAGCTTCGCCTACCCGATTCCCGGGCTGGCCTATGCCCCGTTATTCGTATTGTGGTTCGGCCTGGGCGATCTGCCGGCAGTCCTGCTCGTCGGAGCGGCCTCCTGTTTCGTCGTCATCATCAATGCGTGGAAAGGGGTCAAGGCGGTGCGGCCCCTGTGGTTGCGCGCCGCGGAGGTGATGGGCGCTAACGAGCGGCAGATGTTCTGGAAGGTCATCATGCCCGCGGCGCTGCCGTACATCCTCACCGGACTGCGGCTGGGACTCGCGCAGGCGTGGCGCATCCTGGTCGTCGTCGAAATGCTGACGGCGGTCGAGCATGGTCTGGGCTGGATGATCTTCGGCGCCCGGGAGTTTCTGAACACGGACGTGATGCTGTCCGGCGTTATGGTCATCGGGGTCGTGGGGCTCGTGCTGGAGAAGCAGGTGTTCGAGCGGGTCGAGCGCTACACCGTCGTGCGCTGGGGGATGCTCACGGCATGACGTCGGCGTTCTTGTCCCGTTCGTTCTGGCGCGGTATCGCGGGGCTGTTGCTGCTGGCGCTGTTATGGGAACTGTTCGCGCGCAGCGGGCTTTTCACCCAGGCGCTGACGCCGCCGATAACGCGCATCGCGAACACCGTCTGGCGCACCGTGCTGGACGGCTCGATTCTGGAAAATGCCGCCTATACGCTCACCCGCGTGCTGGCCGGTCTGCTGCTCGCCTGCCTGGTGGGCCTACCCATCGGGATACTGATGGGGCGGTTCCGCGCGGTGGAGCGGTTCTTCCTGCCGCTGGTGAGCGTGCTGATGCCCATCCCGTCTCTCGCCTGGGTTCCGTTGTTCATCCTGTGGTTCGGTATCGGAGAAGTGACGACCCTCCTCGTGGTCGGCTACGCGGCGACCTTTCCGGTCATCTATAACTCGTGGACCGGCGTGCGCGCGGTCAATCCGCTTTGGGTGCGCTCCGCGCTCGCCATGGGCGCGGGCCAGCGGCAGCTGTTCCGCAGCGTGGTGCTGCCGGGCGCCTCGCCGTACGTGTTTACCGGCATCCGGCTTGCCTTCGGCCGCGGCTGGATCGCGGTCATCGGCGGCGAAATGCTCGCCAACCCGGCCGCCGGCCTCGGCCGGGCGATCTTCGATGCCCGGGAGTACCTCGATTCCGAAGTCATGCTCGCCTCCATATTCGCGATCGGGGTGGTGGGCATTGCGTTTGAGCGCCTCGTGTTTCAGTCCATCGAGAGCCGCACCGTCGCGCGCTGGGGGATGGTCGCCGCAGCCGGCGCGCGCCGATGAAGGCGCCCGCGTTTCTCAACGCGGTTGTCGTCGCAATCGCGGTCATGGTGTACGTCGCTCCGCCGCCCGCCGGGGTTTCACCGGAGATGATGCACGCCGCGGCGCTGGCGGTTTTCACCGTCGGGCTGTGGGCCGCGGGGACGCTGCCCGAGCACGTTGTCGGGCTGCTGTTCTTCATGCTGGCGATGGCGCTCGCGGTCGCCCCCGCGCAGGTCGTGTTCTCCGGGTTTGCCTCCGCTACGCTGTGGCTCGTGCTGGGCGGGCTGATCATGGCCGAAGCCGTGAACCGCACCGGCCTGGCGCAGCGGCTGGCCGCAGCGCTGTTCGACCGGTATGCGCTCTCTTACCCGCAGCTCGTTGCCGCCGTGGTGGTGGCGTCCATCGTGCTGTCGTTTCTCGTGCCGGCGACCGTCGGTCGGGTGCTCCTCCTCCTGCCGATCGTCATGGCGCTGGCGCGGCGGGTCGGCTTCGAGCACGGCAGCACCGGATACAACGGGCTGTGCCTGGCCACAATCGTCGCCACCTACCAGTGCGGGACGGCGGTGCTCCCCGCCAACGCGCCCAACCTGGTGCTCGCCGGCTCGGCCGAGGCGCTCTATGGCGTGCAGATCACCTACGCCGAGTATCTGTGGGTGCAGTTTCCGGTGCTGGGCGCGCTGAAGAGCTTTGCGATCATCGCGTTCGTGCTCTGGCTGTTTCCGGCCGCGGCCCGATCCGCGCCAGGCTCGGGACCGGCCGCGCCGCTCACGCCCGAGCAACGGCGCATGGCGGGTATCCTCGCCGTCTCGCTTTTCCTGTGGGCGACCGACTTCCTGCACGGGATCAAGCCGGGCTGGATTGCTCTGGCGGCGGGCATCGCGTGCTTGCTGCCGCGCGTCGGCGTGATGCCGGCCACTGCATTTCACGAAGTGCGGCTCGGGCCGTACTTTTATGTCGCCGCGACGCTCGGGCTGGGCCTCGTCATTCAGAAGACCGGGCTGAGCGACGGGCTCGGCAACCTGTTGCACGGGGTGTTGCCGCTCGAGGCCGGCGCCCACTTCGCCAATTTCATCCTGCTGTCGGTATTAACGACGTTCGCGGGCGTGTTCACCACGAATCCGGCCCAGCCCGCGGTGCTGGCGCCACTCGCCGAGTATTTCGCGCAGGCCACCGGTTGGCCGCTCAAGTCCGCGTTGATGGTGATCGGTGTGGGATTTACCACCTTCCTGCTCCCATACCAGGTGCCGCCGGCGATGGTCGGGCTGCAGGTCGGCGCGCTGGCGGTAACGGCCATGCTCCGGCTCGCGTTGCCGCTTGCCGCCTTCAATCTCGTCGTGTTGCTGCCGCTGCAGTACTTGTGGTGGCGGCTGATCGGCTATTTCGGCTGAGCGACGGCGAACGCCGGCGCCACGGCGGGAGGCGGGACCGGGCGATGCCTCGCCACAGTCGCCACGATCAGCATGTCGAGCATGCAGTAAAAGGCGCCTGCCGCCAGCGGCGGATTGATGGTGGTGAATCCGAGCCAGGGCGCTTCCTCCGCCCAGGTCCAGTTGCCCAGCCAGGTGCCGTAAATTTCCATGGCCAGCGAGAGCATGAACATCACGGCGTAGAGCCGCCCGGCGCGGCCGGACAACATGCAGAGCAGGAACAGCGCGAACAGCAGCCCGTCGAGCGTGCCGAGGCCGCTCCATGCCAGCACGAGCACGAACGGCGCCGCGGCCAGGGGTACGAACCACTGTATCCAGCCGGGCGCGCGCTCGGCGAGGATGCGGCCGAGCATGAATAGCAACGCGTGTCCGGGCGGCACGAATAGCGGCACGTTGGCGAGCCGGTACTCGTAGAGCCCCCACACCAGCGAAAGAAAGATCTCCCCGAGCGTCGCGTAGAACACGCAGATGGCGAGCGCCCGCTGGTCGTCGGGCGGTGCCTGGCGCAGCCAGTACAGGAATACCGTCCAGATGCCCACGTTCGTCAGTGTTTGTCCCCAGAACTCGACACCCTGGTCGAGCGCGAGACCCGCGGCAATCACGGCGGCGATGGCCAGCGGTCGGGAGATTCCGGTGATCGCCATATGCCCGCCGCATGTTACCAGAAGGTTTCCGATTGAACCGGCTGCGCAATGTGGCCCGGCGATATAATCACGCCAGCAATTCCTGTCCGGAGTCATCATGGAAGGCACGGCGGTCGTCACGGGAGCGAGCTCGGGCATCGGCGAAGCCATTGCGCGCCACCTGCTCGATAGTGGATGCACGGTGATCGCGCTGCAGCGGCGCCCGCCCCGCATCCAGCACGCGCGGTTGAATTTTCACGCCGTCGACCTCGTCGATGTCGCGGCGGCGCGCAACGCCGCGAACGAGATCGCTTCGCGGCACGCGGTCCGCTACCTCGTGAACAATGCTGGCGCCAATCGCCCGGGAATGCTGGAGCAGGCGACGCCGGAGGATCTCGATTACGCCATGGCTCTCAACGTGCGCGCCGCGATGATCCTGACCCAGGCGTTCGTGCCAGGGATGCGCGCCGCGGGTTTCGGCCGCATCGTCAACATGTCGTCGCGCGCGGCGATGGGCAAGACCGGCCGCACGGTGTACTCGGCGGCCAAGGCAGGGCTGATCGGCATGACGCGGACGTTGTGCCTGGAGCTCGCCGCCGCTGGCATCACCGTCAATGCGGTCGCGCCGGGCCCGGTGGCGACCGAGCTATTCGACCACGGCCATCCGCCCGGAGGCGAAAAGCGCCAGCACGTGATCGACAGCATTCCCGTGAAACGGGTCGGCACGCCGGACGATGTCGCGCGCGCAGTCGTATTCCTGCTGTCGCCTGACAGCGGCTATATCACGGGCCAGACGCTGTTCGTATGCGGCGGCACGAGCGTGAGCGGGTCTGGTGGGGAATAGCGGTCCGGGCAAAAATTCGCTATAGACGATTGACAACATGGGGAAAAACAACAATAATGCTCGGTTTCGTTCGGAGGGGTGCCCGAGCGGCTAAAGGGGGCAGACTGTAAATCTGTTGGCCATGCGCCTACGTAGGTTCGAATCCTACCCCCTCCACCAGGATTTCCGGGTACGCGGCACGCCGGGGACGTTCGAACTCAACACTCACGCAGGCGGGTGTAGCTCAATGGTAGAGCAGAAGCCTTCCAAGCTTATGACGAGGGTTCGATTCCCTTCACCCGCTCCAGTAGATTCAGGAATAGCCATACGACAGACGGCCGGCGGATAGTGATACAGCGCGCCCATGTAGCTCAGTGGTAGAGCACTCCCTTGGTAAGGGAGAGGTCGCGCGTTCAATCCGCGCCGTGGGCACCAGAACTTGCAATACTCGACACCAGGAACTTGAAATATGGCCAAGGGCAAATTTGAGCGTAAGAAGCCGCACGTGAACGTGGGGACGATTGGGCACGTGGACCACGGCAAGACGACGCTGACGGCGGCGATGAC
>MERD01000011.1:28894-29677 GCA_001771935.1 Betaproteobacteria bacterium RIFCSPLOWO2_02_FULL_67_26 | reverse complement strand
GCGCGACGGTGGCTGGCGACATCTTTCTGAACGAAGTGGCGGCAGGCGGCGCGCTGACGGTAGGCACGGCCACGGGCCTGGATGGTCGCGCGAATCTTTCGGGCATCGCCACGCAGGCAAGCAACAACGACATCACGGTGACGGTGCAGGGTGATTCACTCACCGTGACGCAAGACATTACTGCGCATGGCTCGGGCAATGTGGCCCTGCAGGCGATCGGGGCGGCGAGCGATGTGAACGTGGACGGAGCAACAGTTTCCTCCACCAGCGGCAACCTGCAAGCGCGCGCGGGGCGCTCGATTCTGACCAATACCGCGGCGGGCACTACCACCGAATTTGCGACCGGCGGCACCGGAACGCTGCTCCTCGACGCGGGCGATTCCATCGGCACGACGACGAACCGCATCGACACCAATGTCCCGACGCTGGCGGCGGTAAGCGTGGGCACAACGGCTGCGGGTGACATCTACCTGAATGAGGTCGCGGCGGGCGGCGCGCTGACGGTGGGCACAGCCATCGGTCTCGACGGGCGCGCGAATCTCTCCGGCATCACCACGCAAGCGAACAACAACGACATCGCGGTGACGGTGCAGGCCGGTAGCCTGACCATTACACAGAACGTGACGGCCAATGGCTCGGGCAACGTGGCGTTGCAGGCGATCGGGGCCGCGAGTGATGTGAATGTGGATGGGGCCACAGTCTCCTCCACCAGCGGGAATCTGCAGGCACGGGCGGGACGTTCGATCCTGACGAGCACTGCCACGGGTACCACCACCGAGTTTG
>MERD01000011.1:0-28828 GCA_001771935.1 Betaproteobacteria bacterium RIFCSPLOWO2_02_FULL_67_26 | reverse complement strand
TCGACACCAATGTGCCGACGCTGGCGGCGGTGAGTGCGGGAGCGAGTACGGGCGGCGACATCTTCCTGAACGAGGTGGCGGCGGGCGGTGCGCTGACGGTGGGCACGGCGACCGGCCTGGACGGGCGCGCGAATCTCTCGGGCATCGCTACGCAGGCGAACAACAACGACATCACGCTCACGGTGCAAGGTGGCACGCTGACTATCTCTCAAAATGTTGCCGCCAATGGCTCCGGCAACGTGGCGCTGCGGACGGTGGCGGGCGACGTGGCGGTGAACGACTCGGCGAAGGTTTCCTCGACGAGCGGGACGATCCAGGTGATTGCATCAGGCGCGATCACGACCAATACGGCGACCGACACGGGCACGGAATACGAGACCACGGGCTCGCTGCGGCTCGATGCGCTCGGCGGGGGCATCGGAACCACCACCAACCGCATCGATACCGACATTGGCACGCTTGCGGCGCGCGCGACGGGCAACATCTTCCTGGACGAAGCGAGCGCGCTGGTGATCGGGAGCGTGCCCGCGCTGGATGGTCAAGTGCCCGATCCCCTCAACGGCATCAGCACCCCGGCGAACGTGACACTGGCCGCGGGCGGGGCGGTGACGCAGACGCAGCCGGTCACGGCCTCCGGCCTCGAGCTGCTCGGCGCGGGCCCATACACGTTGGACCACGCGTCCAATAACGTAGCGACCCTCGCCGCAAGCGGACCCGTCGGGGTGAGCTACACGGACAGCAACGCGCTCGCGGTCGGCATAGTGGGTGGCACCACCGGCATGACGGTCGGCGGCAATGTCCAACTCACGACTCTCGGCGGCGCCGGCGGCACGCTCGATATCAACCAGCCGGTTACGACGACCGCCGGCGGTTCGGTCACGCTGAATAACGCCGGTCAGCTCACAGTCAACGCCGCCATCAGCGCCGACGGCGACGTCATCCAGAACGGCGTGGGGATCACGGTCCTCAGCAACAACATCACTACCACGAACGACCTCGTTCGTTTCGACCGGGCTGTGCTCCTGGTGGGGAATCGCTCGATCGACACGTCGAACGCACCCGCCGGCGGAACGTTCGGCGGCAGAATTCATTTCGTCAACACCGTTGACGGTCAGGCCAACTCCCTCACACTGACCACGCCCGGTATGACGGGTGATGTCTTGTTCGACCAGGCGATCAGCAATCTGTCGGCGCTTACGATCGTCAACGCGGCCAATATCGACGCGGCCGGGAGCATTACCACCAACGCCGGGGCCCCCATTGCGATGACGGCCCAGGGGACCGCTACGTTCCTGAGCCCGGTCAACTCCGGCGGTCCCGTCACGCTCAGGGTCAACGATCTCGTGCTGAACAGCACGATCAGCGCGGGCGCCAATACGGTGCAGATCACGCCTGCCACGGCCAGCCGCGCGGTATCGCTCAGCGCGGTGGGCGCGGGGACGTTGCAGTTGAGCCAGGTTGAGCTGGACTCGATCACGACGACGGGCCTGCTCACGATCGGCGACGCCGCACAAACGGGAGCGATCACGGTCGGGGGCACGCTCAACAGCCTGCCCGGCGCGACCGGCGGCTTCACGATCCTCAACAACACCGGCGGTATCGCGGTCAACGCGCCGCTTACGTACACCGCCGGGGCGGGCAATCTCACCCTGACAGCGAACGGCGGCGGCGCGACGGCCGGCGCCATCACCGGCAACGGCGCAGGCCTCATCACCACGACCAACCTGACTTTCAACGCGGCGAGCGGCATCGGCACCGCGGCGAGCCCGATGCTGGTCACCGGAACCAACGTCGCCGCAAACAACACCACGTCGGGCGGCGTATTCCTGCTGTTCCCGACCGGCGATGCCAACCTGACCGGCCTGGCCAACGGCAGCACCGGCACCGTGGCGCTGGAGACGACCAACGGCTCCATTAACGTCAGCGGGACATCCACCGCGGCGGGCCCCGTCCAGTTGACCGCGAACGACACGGCCGGCAGCGCGACCGACCGGAACATCACGATCGGGGCCACGCTGACCGCGGGCGGATCCGTCGCCCTGCGCGCCGCCGACAACGTCACGGTGAACGCCACCGTGGACACTACCGGCGGCACTGGCGACCGGACCCAGGCCGGCGGACCGGTCCTCATCGTGGCGGGCAACGCGCCTGGCATGTCGAGCCTGGGCGCCGCCGCGACCAACACGGAAATGGCGGGATTCCCGGCGGGCGTGCGTGCGCCGGCGACGGAGGCGGCCTCCGATACCAATGGCACGGTGACGTTCAACGCCAAGGTCATCGCCGGCACTGGCAGCATCATCATTAACGCAACGAACACGGTGACGCAGCCCGACACGAGCCCGACCGGCCTGCAGAACGTCGGCGACCTGATCGTGCGCACGTACAACAGCACGCCGAACCCGGCGCCGGGACCCTCGTCTCCGGGCGCGGCTTTCATCGACTTGCAGAACGGGACGGCCGTGGACGGTAACGCGAACGGCAACACTGCCGGGACGACCGGGGTAGTGCTCGAGACCCGCCTGGCGAACGATGCCAGCGCGCCGCCGGAGCCGGTGGGCGGGTTTGCCGCGAGCAGCATCGATTACAAGGGCTCCACCGGCCTCGTGCTGAAAGGCGTCGGGACGGCGGCCGACTTCATCGCCACGGCGACGGAGCAGGACATCACGCTCGCGACGCTGGCCGGGCTGCAGGCGCGCAATCTCGTGCTGATCGCGAATGACGGGGACGTGAAGGTGAATGCGCAGGTCACGAACGACATGATCAACCGCGGCAACACGGGTGGATCACTGCAGCTCTACGCGGCGGACGGCGGGAGCGGCGGCGGCAACATCGTCCTCAATCCGGTCGATCCGGCGTTCGGCGTGACCATCGGCAAGGGCGTTTCGCGCGATCCGCTGGTCGAGAACGGGAAGCTGATCGCCGAGGAGTTCGACCACAACCTGGTGATGGTCGCGGAAAACGACATCGTCGTCCGTGGCGGCATCATGCTGAAGGGCAACCTGCAGATGCGCGCCGACGCGAGCAACGCCGAGGCCAACCGCGGCGCCGTGAGCCTCGGCAATGGCGTCGGTGCGGTGATCGTGGACGCGCGCAACCTGAATGCATTCCGGGCACCCGGCGTCGCAGCCTACACCACGGCGCAACCGGTGGAGCTGCGGGCGGCGAATATCATCGTGGGGACGCTGCTCGGCGGGGACCCGAACAAGCCGCTGCCGGTCGGTGGCCTGCAGCTCTTTGCCGAAACCAATGCGGCGGGCGGCGGCGGCATCGTGACGGCTAGCGGCAACCAGATGGTCCTCGGCGACGCCGTGCTGCGCACGATCGGCACGCTCGACGTTTATCTCTCGGGCGACCTCGTGATGCGGGGCGGCAGCACCTCCGCCACTTCGGTGCTGGCGACGGACCAGACCACCGCGTCCGCCATTGCGGCGCTCGACGGCAATGTCGTCACGATTCGCGGCCTCAGGAATTTTGACAATCCCGGCGTCGGTCTGCCGGCCGACAATGCGAGCAACATGACCCTGACCGGCGGCACGGCGGTGGCATCCAACCCGGGGATCGCCAAGTCCGACGCTTCCGCCGTGATCATCGCCTCCCGCAGCGCGCGCATCGAAGTCGGCGGGGGCGCGCCCACCGGCACTGGCGGCGACATCACCATCATCGGCGGTGACGCCACGGCCTCGGGCCCCAACGCCCGCGCGGTCGCACTGTCCGGGACCGAGATCGGAAAACAGATCACGGGCGACGAGCTCCTGCAGGTGGCAGCCCGCAACATATTCATTACCTCGGGCACGGGGAGCATAGATCCCGTCACCGGCGGCCAGGTCGAAGGCTTTGCCAGCATTGCCTCCTCGGGCGCAATCCGGATCAGTGTCACGGAAAACCTGCCGGGGCAAGGGCTGGTGCTCGACGGCGCCGGCGGAACCGGCATGTTCGACGCCCTGGGCGTGGCGCTCGTGCGGGTCTCCGGCTCGGGCTACCCGATCACGGTTTCCGGCCGGATCGAAGTCAAGTCTCCGGCGGCCTTGCAGCCCCGCGAGGACGCGCTGGTCATCGCCGGCGCGCCGCTCATCGATGAGTCGCTGCTCGCGGCCTTCCTGAGGGCCACGGAGGCGACCCGCGCGGAAACCTTCGAGCAGGACGCCAATCTGCAAACACGCAGCAGCGCAAAGGGCCAGCCCAACGTCTGCAAATAGGCGGTAGCGTGACGCCAGTCGCCTGATCTGGCAGACTATGGGGTGGCTCGCACGGCGCCGTCCGGCGCCGTGATCAGAACAAGAACGCAGGGTGGCTAGACATGCCGGCACAATTCACGCTCAATCCGCAGATCCTCAAGGGCGTACCGCTGTTTTCCCTGTTTTCGGACGCGCAGCTCGCGCAGCTCCTGACCTGCGTGCAGCACCGCAGCTATCCCCGGAACGCGTTCATCCTGCGTGCCGGCGAGGAAACCGACGCGCTCTACCTCGTCCTTTCGGGACGGGTCAAGGTGCTGATCCCGGACGAGGAGGGGCACGAAGTGATCCTGTCCATCATCGGCCCGCAGGAATATTTCGGGGAGATGGGTCTGCTCGACGACCAGTCGCGTTCGGCGAGCGTGGAGACCCTGGAATCGTGCGAGATGCTGCGCCTGTCCAAGGCCGGCTTCACCAACATCCTCAAGGACAACTTCGAGCTCGCGATGCTGATCATCCGCAACCTGGTCAAGCGTCTGCGCGAAGCCGACCGCAAGATCGAGAGCCTTGCCCTGATCGACGTCTACGGGCGCGTGGCGCGGCTGTTGATCGACATGGCGAAGAACCAGGAAGGCAAATGGGTGGTCGAACATGCGCCGCCCAAGCAGGAAATCGCGCGCATGATCGGCGCCTCGCGCGAGATGGTCAGCCGCGTGGTCAAGGACCTGCAGGGGAAGGGCCTGATCCGCGCCGAGAAGCGCCGCATCTACGTCCTCGACAAGCAATCCATGCAGAAGCGGGCTTCCACCCGCCACGGCGAGCGCCGTCATTCCTGACGGAAGTGACGCGCCGCGTCACGGGCCGGCCCGGGACCGTCACCCCGGCGCCCAGTGGTGCCGTAATTCATTGATTTTGAGACATTTGTCACTGGGGCAGCCGGTTGCTACTGAGCATTTGTTCACTGTTCAGGACGCTGCTTGTGGTATAAATTTTGCGTGTTGCATGAGCAGTTTACGGGCGGGTCAGGGCTCGTCCATCGAACCGATCAGAGGGAGTGGACCATGAACAGGCACAAGCGGCTACTGAGTCAGGCGGGTTTCTTGATGCTGGCGTTGTTCAGCGTTGCGGCGTGGGCGGCGGGAGCGGGCACGGTGACGCACCTGAGCGGAACGCTGTCGGTGCAGCGTCCCGACGGCAGCGTGCGCATACTGTCGCAGAAATCCGAGGTGAATCCCGGCGACACGTTGACCACGCAACGCGACAGCTACGCGCAGATCAATTTCACCGACGGCAGCTCGCTGACGATGCGTCCCAATACCCAGATCAAGGTCGAGCAGTACAACTTCGTGCAGGACCGTCCGCAGGACGACGGCTCCTTCCTGCGCCTGGTCAAGGGGGGGCTGCGCACGGTAACCGGCCTCGTCGGCAAGCGCGGCAACCAGGATGCCTACAAGATCGGCACCAACACGGCGACGATCGGGATCCGGGGCTCCTCAGGCGATACGATCGACAATTCCGCCGGCAGCTGCGAAGGCGTCACCCCGGGTTGCGAGAAGCTTCCGGCCGGCGTCTATCACACGACCTACACCGGCAGCTACATCATGCAGAACGACGGCGGAACGCAGATCATCGGCGAAGGCCAGTTCGGCTTTGCCCGCGACCCGCGGACGCCGCCGGTTATCCTGCCCGGCGACCCCGGCCTCAACGTGAGCCAGCTGCCGTTCGCCCTCGGGATCGGTTCGGGCCGTGTCCAGGGCGGTTCCGGCCAAGAGTGCGTGGTGCGGTAAGCAGCGCGCCGCTCCAGGACGACAAACCCCGCCGAGTGCGGGGTTTGTTTTGTACCGGTGTACAATCAAGGCGTTAAACAAGCGACTTGATCCTGATGAGCGAAAAGACCGCGGCGCGGGCGGCCAAGAACCCGCTGCCGCCGAAGCTGGCCGCGCTGGTCCGGGAGTTCTGGTGGTTCGCCCTCCTCGGATTGGCTCTCTACCTCGCGCTCATCCTCTATACCTACAACACGTCTGATCCCGGCTGGTCGCGTAGCTCCACCGTGGCCACGGTCCACAACGCCGGCGGCAGGGTCGGCGCCTGGGTTGCGGACGTTGCGCTTTATATTTTCGGCCTGTCCGCGTACTGGTGGGTGGTGTTGTGCGCTGTGCTGGTCGGGTGGGGATTCCGCCGCATCGAGGACGAGGCGCAGGGCGACCGCCGCCCGGTCGCCGTCGCTGCAATCGGCTTCGTCACTGTTCTGGTCGCAAGCAGCGGCATCGAGGCAGTGCGCCTGCACAGCCTCAAGGCGGCGCTGCCGCAAGCGCCCGGCGGCATATTGGGCGACGTGGTCGGCAATACCCTGGCGCAGGCGCTCGGTTTCACCGGCAGCACGCTCATCCTGCTGGTGGTGCTTGCGGCCGGACTGAGCCTGTTCTCGGGCGTGTCGTGGCTCACCGTTCTCGAGCGCCTCGGCGGCTGGGCCGAGACCGTCTACCTGTTCGTGACGCAGAAGCTGCAGGAGCGGGAAGACCGGCGCGCCGGCGAGCAGGCGACGATCGAGCGCGAGGAAGTGGTCGAAGAAAGCAAGAAGAAGCTGGACGTCCACGAGCCGATCCGCATCGAGCCGCCGGCGGCCGAGATCCCCAAGTCCGCG
Organism: Betaproteobacteria bacterium RIFCSPLOWO2_02_FULL_67_26; assembly: GCA_001771935.1. Lineage (GTDB taxonomy): Bacteria > Pseudomonadota > Gammaproteobacteria > Burkholderiales > SG8-41 > SG8-41. The sequence continues at coordinate 22,012 of MERD01000011.1, read as the reverse complement.
CGCGTCGAGCGCGAGAAGCAGGTGCCGCTGTTCGAGAACCTGCCTGATTCGCTGCTGCCGCCGCTGGGCCTTCTCGACGAGCCGGAGAAGAACCTGGAGGTGTTGAGCACCGAGACCCTCGAATTCACCTCGCGCCTGATCGAGAAGAAGCTGCTCGACTTCGGGGTCGAGGTCAAGGTCGTCGCCGCCTATCCGGGGCCGGTCATCACCCGCTACGAGATCGAGCCCGCGGTGGGCGTCAAGGGCAGCCAGGTCATCAACCTGGTGAAGGACCTCGCGCGGGCGCTGTCGGTGGTGAGCATCCGCGTGATCGAGACGATTCCGGGAAAGAGCCTGATGGGGCTCGAGATCCCGAATCCCACGCGCCAGATCGTGCGCCTGTCGGAGATCCTCAGCTCGCAGGTTTACGCCGACATCACTTCGCCGCTTTCCCTCGCGCTGGGTAAGGACATCGCCGGCAACCCGGTGGTCGCCGACCTGCAGCGCATGCCGCACCTGCTGATCGCCGGCACGACCGGGTCGGGCAAGTCGGTGGCGATCAACGCCATGCTGCTCTCGCTCGTCTACAAGTCGCCGCCCTCCCAGGTGAGGCTGATCCTGATCGATCCCAAGATGCTCGAGCTGTCCGTCTACGAGGGCATCCCGCACCTGCTGGCGCCGGTGGTCACCGACATGCGCCAGGCCGCCAACGCGCTCAACTGGTGCACCGCCGAGATGGACCGGCGCTACAAGCTCATGAACGCGCTGGGCGTGCGCAGCATGGCCGGCTTCAACCAGAAGGTGCGCGAGGCGATCAAGGCCAAGAAGCCGATACCGAACCCGCTCTCGCCCACGCCGGAGAGCGCCGAGCCGCTGCACGAGATCTCGCTGATCGTCGTGGTCATCGACGAGCTTGCGGACCTCATGATGGTGGTCGGCAAGAAGCTGGAGGAGCTGGTCGCGCGGCTCGCGCAAAAGGCGCGCGCGGCCGGCATCCACCTCGTGCTGGCGACGCAGCGGCCGTCGGTGGACGTGATCACCGGCCTCATCAAGGCCAACATACCCACGCGCATTGCGTTCCAGGTGTCGGCCCGCGTCGATTCGCGCACCATACTCGACCAGATGGGAGCGGAGGCGCTGCTCGGCCAGGGCGACATGCTCTACCTGCCGCCCGGCAGCGGCTTCCCGCAGCGCGTGCACGGCGCGTTCGTGGCCGATCACGAGGTGCACAAGGTCGTGGATTACCTCAAGAAGCTGGCGCGGCCGCAGTACGTGGAGAGCGTGCTGGAAGGGCCGGAGCCGGATGCGGAGGGCGAAGGCGGCCTGGAGGGCGGGGACGCGGAATCGGATCCCCTCTACGACCAGGCCGTCGCCATCGTGCTGAAGACCCGGCGCGCGTCGATTTCCCTGGTGCAGCGCCACCTGCGAATCGGCTACAACCGCGCGGCGCGGCTGATCGAGCAGATGGAGCGGGCCGGGATGGTCTCCGCGATGCAATCGAACGGGAACCGCGACGTCCTGGTGCCGGCCTCGGCAACCGAGGAACGCTGATTTGCGTATAGAATGTTTTGCGCGTGCCGCTGTCTCAGTCGGATAGGATGCCGAGCCGATGCGACCCCTCAACCCATTGATAGGATTGCTGCTTTCCGTCGCGGCCGGCGCGTGCCTGGCTGCCGAGACCTACAAGTGGGTGGACGAGCGGGGTGTCATCAACTACGGTGAAAAGCCCCCGGCGAACCGCTCCGCCACGCCGGTCAACACCCAGCCCGGCGGCACCATCGAGACGGACAGCCAGCTCGGCCAGAAGGTTGACGCCGAAAGGCGGCGGATTGCCCAGGAACAGCCCAGGCCGCAGGTGGCCGCGCCGCTACCCGCGCCACCCCTTGCCTCGGCGCGCGGGATGGATTTCGACGTCTTCATACGGCTGCAGCGGGGCATGACGGAAGGCGAGCTGCTGCTGCGGGCCGGCAAGCCCGATCACGAGAGCCTGGAGAGCTTCCGGCACGACATCGTCAAGACCTATTATTACTTCCCCACCGTATCCAACCCTTTCACCACCGTGGTGACGTTGCGCGGCGGGCGCATCGACGACATGGATCGCATCAGGAAATTCTGATGTCGAGACTTTTGCTGCTGCTGGTTGCCCTGGCGCCGGGCGCGGCGGGCGCGTCGAGCCTCGAGGCCCTGAAGGCGCTGCTCGGGCAGACCGCGACCGCGCGCGCGCACTTCGCGCAGATGGTGCTCGACAAGAACCTGAAAATGCTCCAGCAGTCGACCGGCACCATGCAGTTCTCCCGGCCCGGGAAGTTCCGCTGGCAGTACGACAAGCCCTACGAGCAGTTGATCGTCAGTGACGGCAGCCAGGTCTGGCTCTACGACAAGGACTTGAACCAGGTGACGGTGCGGCGCCTCGACCGGGCGCTGGGGAGCAGCCCGGCAGCCCTGCTTGCCGGCAGCAACGAGATCGAGAAGAGCTACACGCTGACCGGCATCGGCAACCAGGAAGGGCTCGACTGGCTCGAGGCGGTGCCGCGGACCCGCGACACGGTGTTCGAGACGATCCGGCTGGGATTCGGAAAGGCCGGCCTCGAGGCGATGGAGTTGCGCGACCAGTTCGGCCAGATCACGGTGATCAAGTTCTCGACCATCGAACGCAACGCCAAGCTGCCGCCGGAAATATTCCGCTTCACGCCGCCCAAGGGGGCGGACGTCATCAGTGAATGACCTCTTCGAGAAGAGGGACCCGCAAGCCCCGCTCGCCGACCGGCTCCGCCCCCGCACGCTCGATGAGTTCGTAGGCCAGTCGCACCTGCTGGGACCGGGCAAGCCGCTCCGCCTCGCGTTCGGGGCCGGCAAGCCCCATTCCATGATCCTGTGGGGGCCGCCAGGCGTCGGCAAGACCACGCTCGCGCGCCTGATGGCGCTCGCCTTCGAAGCCGAGTTCATCGCCATTTCCGCGGTCCTGGCCGGCGTGAAGGACATCCGTGACGCCGTGGCCCGGGCGGAGATCGTCCTGCAGCAATCCGGGCGCAGCACGATCCTGTTCGTGGACGAAGTGCACCGCTTCAACAAGGCGCAGCAGGATGCCTTCCTGCCGCACGTGGAGCGGGGGCTGCTGACCTTCATCGGCGCCACCACCGAGAATCCCTCGTTCGAGGTCAACAGCGCGCTGCTGTCGCGGGCCGCGGTCTACGTGCTGCAGCCGCTCACGGAGGACGAGCTGGGCCAGTTGTTCGACCGGGCACGCGGCGCGGCGCTGGACAATCTCGGGTTCGCCGCCGCGGCCAGGGCGCTGCTGCTCGCCACCGCCGACGGCGACGCCCGGCGGCTCTACAACATGCTCGAGCAGGTGAGGCTCGCAGCGGGCGCGGCCGGGCGCGTCGAAGTGGACGAGGCTTTCGTGCGCGACGCGCTGGCGCAGCGGCTGCGCCGGTTCGACAAGGGGGGGGACCAGTTCTACGACCAGATTTCGGCTTTGCACAAGTCGGTGCGCGGTTCCGACCCGGACGCGGCGCTCTACTGGTTCACCCGGATGCTCGACGGCGGCGCCGATCCGCTCTACCTTGGCCGGCGGATCGTGCGCATGGCGATCGAGGATATCGGGCTCGCCGACCCGCGCGCGCTGCGCGTGGCTCTCGATGCCTGCGAAACCTACGAGCGGCTGGGCTCGCCGGAGGGCGAGCTGGCGCTCGCCGAGGCCGCGCTCTACATGGCAATCGCCCCGAAGAGCAACGCGGCCTACGTGGCCTTCAGCGCGGCGCGGGGGCTGGTGCGCAACGACGCGTCGCGCCCGGTGCCGGAGCACCTGCGAAACGCGCCGACGCGGCTCATGAAGGACCTCGGCTATGGGCGCGACTACCGCTACGCGCACGACGAGCCCGAAGCGTACGCGGCGGGGGAAAGCTATTTTCCCGAGGGGATGAAGCGGCCGGAGTTTTATCGCCCGACGGAGCGCGGGCTGGAAGCCCGGATCCGCGAGCACCTCGCGCGCCTGCGGCAGCTCGACGCGCAGTCCGGCAGGAAAAAGCGCGAGCGGTGACCGTATAATACGCGGTCAACGATTCAACCTGCCCTGATCGATCGGAAGCCGGATGCTCGACGTACAGTTGCTGCGCAGCGACCTGCAGGCGGTCGCGAAACGGCTGGCGGACCGGGGCTACGCCTTTCCCGCAGCGGAGTTCGAAAAGCTGGAGGCGGGCCGCAAGGCGGTGCAGACCGAGACCGAGGCGCTGCAGGCGAGGCGCAATCAACTCTCCAAACAGGTCGGACAACTGAAGGCGAAAGGCGAAGATGCCTCGCAGTTCATGGCGCAGGTCAGCGCCGGGGCGGACCGCCTGAAGGCGCTGGAGCAGGATCTGGCCGCCATGCTAGGCGAGCTCGATGAGCTCCTGAGGGTGATTCCCAATCTGCCGCATGCCAGCGTGCCGGTGGGAAAATCACCGGAGGACAACCCCGAGTTGCGCAGGGGCGGGACGCCGCGTACTTTCGTTTTCCCGGTCAGGGATCATGTGGACGTGGGCACCGCGCTCGGCCTTGATTTCGAGGCAGCCAGCCGGATCAGCGGCGCGCGCTTCGTCGTCATTCGGGGCGCCCTGGCGCAGCTGCACCGGGCGCTTACGCAGTTCATGCTGGACACCCACACGCGCGAGCACGGCTATACCGAGGTTTATGTCCCGTATCTGGTGACCGGTGAGTGCGCCGACGGTGTTTCCAGCCTGGAGAAGTTCAGGGGCGATCTGTTCAAAGTCGAGGGCCGTGACCTGTACCTGGTCCCGACGGCGGAGTATCCGGTCACCAACATCGTGCGCGAGGGGATCGTCCCGGGCGAGAAGCTGCCGCTCAAGTTCGTCTGCCATACGCCCTGTTTCCGCAGCGAGGCGGGCTCCCACGGCAAGGACACGCGCGGCATGATACGCCAGCACCAGTTCGAGAAGGTCGAGCTGGTGCAGGTGGTTCATCCCCAGCGGTCGTACCAGGCGCTGGAGGAGCTGACGGTGCACGCCGAGACCATCCTGAAGAGGCTCGAGTTGCCGTACCGCGTGGTCACGCTGTGCACCGGAGACATGGGATTTTCCGCTGCCAAGACCTACGACATCGAGGTCTGGCTGCCAGGGCAGAACGCCTATCGGGAAATCTCCTCGTGCAGCAACTTCGAGGCGTTCCAGGCGCGTCGCATGCAAGCCCGCTTCCGCAACGAGAAGCACAAGACCGAGTTCGTGCACACGCTTAACGGCTCGGGCCTGGCGGTCGGGCGCACGCTGGTGGCGATTCTCGAGAATTTCCAGAACGCCGACGGCAGCGTTGCCGTGCCGGAAGCGCTGCGTCCGTACCTGGGCGGAACGAGCGCCATCCGCGCGAGCTAGTCGCTGCGGAATCGCGCTGGTAGAATCGCGCCTTCGCGCGGAGAGGTGCCAGAGTGGTTGAATGGGCCGGTCTCGAAAACCGGAATACGCGCAAGCGTATCGTGGGTTCGAATCCCACCCTCTCCGCCACTGAAGAGACGACCCTTGCGGTCGTTTTTTTCCGCCTCGTTGCGCTGTTGATCCTCCTGCCCGGGCTGGCGGTTGCCCATGCCGCTCAGCCACAGCGCCCGCTGTCGCCCGAGATCGAGTCCTTCATCAGCGAGGTGGCGGACAAGCACCAGTTCGAACCCGGGGCTTTGCGCCGGCTCCTTGCCCAGGCGCAGGTGCGGCCGGGGATACTGCGGGCGATATCGGCTCCTGGCACGGCGCGCCCCTGGCACGAATTCCGGGGGCGTTACGTGGATGCCGCGCGCATCAACGGCGGCGCGGCGTTCTGGCACGAGCACGCCGCCGTGCTGGCCAGGGCAAGCCGGGAATTCGGCGTGCCGGAAGAAATTATCGTCGCCACCATCGGCGTGGAGACGCTCTATGGCCGCAATACCGGAAGCCACCGCGTCCTGGACGCGCTCGCCACGCTTGCGTTCCATTTTCCGCCCCGCGCCGGGCTGTTCCGTTCCGAGCTGGAGGAATACTTGCTGCTCGTCCGCGAGACCGGGCTGAGCGCCACCGGCGTCAGGGGATCGTACGCCGGCGCGATCGGCATCCCGCAGTTCCTTCCCAGCAGCTACCGCCGCTACGCGATCGATTTCGACGGCGACGGCCGGCGCGACCTGATCTCCGCAACCGCGGATGCGATCGGCAGCGTCGCCAACTATTACAAGGCGCACGGCTGGCGTGAGGGAGAACCGGTCGTCGTGCCGGTCGAGGCCAGTGGCGGCGCCGTGGACGCGCTGATCGAGATGGGCCTGCAGCCCCGGCTCAAGATCGCCGATCTGAGGCGTCGCGGGGTCGTTCCGGGCGCACCGGTTGACGATGGGGCGGAGGCGGCGTTGTTTTCCGTGGAAACCGAACAGGGACTGCGCTACTGGCTCGGGCTGAACAATTTCTACGTCATCACTCGCTACAACCGCAGCGTCAACTACGCGCTGGCGGTGCACGAGCTCGCGAGCGAGTTGCGCGGCCTGGTCAATCCCTAGGAACGGGCGCCCCGGAATCCCCCGCCGTCTCGTGCCGGAACGCGACGAGGTGATCGATTTCGAGACGGATGCCGATTTTCTCGCCGATCGCGTGGTTGTGATGGCTCGGCACCAGCGACATCACGCGCCCGCCGCCCGGCAGCTGCAGCGTGTAGAGAAACTCCGCGCCCCGGAACGCCTTGTGCAGCACCTGCGCCTGCAGCGGGCTCGCGTCGTCGTGCAGGATGTCGTCGGGCCGCAGCAGGACATCCACCACGATACCGTGCGGCCAATCGGACGGCACGCTGCCCTGGAATACGCCCAGTTCGAGCCGGATGTGGCTGTCGGGCAATACCGTGCCGGGCAGGAATGCGCCCTGTCCGACGAAATCCGCCACGAAGCGGGTCGCCGGCCTGTGGTAGAGATCGTAGGGCGTGCCCCATTGCTCGATGCGTCCCCTGCTCATGATGCCGATCTCGTCGGCGATCGCGAACGCGTCTTGCTGGTCGTGCGTGACCAGGATGGCGGTCATGTCTTGCTGCTTGAGGATGTCGCGGACCTCGAGACCCAGGCGCTCGCGCAGGTCGACGTCCAGGTTGGAAAACGGCTCGTCCAGCAGCAGCAGCTGCGGCTGCGGCGCGAGCGCGCGCGCGAGCGCGACCCGCTGTTGCTGGCCCCCGGAGAGCTCGTGCGGGTAACGCCCGGCGGCGCGGGTCATGCCGATCAACTCGAGCGTCTCGCCGACGCGCCGGGCGCGTCCCTGGGGATCGAGATGGCGCAGGCCGAAGCCCACGTTCCCGGCGACGGTCAGGTGGGGGAACAGCGCATAGTCCTGAAACACCATGCCGATGCGGCGCTGCTCCGGCGGGGTCGCATGGCCGGGTCGGCTGACTTCTCCTCCATTCAACTCGATCCGGCCGGCGGAAATCCTCTCGAATCCGGCAATGCAGCGCAGCGCCGTTGTCTTGCCGCAGCCGCTTGGCCCCAGCACGCAGCCGATCTGGCCGCGGGCCAGTGCGAGCGAGAACTCGTCCAACACCCGGCGCCCGTTGTATGCGTGCCGGATGCCGGTGATTTCCAATAGCATCGCCATGACCGGATTATACCCAGGAACAAGAAGCATTCTCATTGTCCTGGATGCTCAGCACGACTGTTGTTAAAATAAAGTTCCTTGATATTCAAACTATTACGTTGGATACGGGGGCTGGATAAATTCAACGTGCAAAAACTGATCGGCTTATTTTCCCCGGCCGCCCTGAGACGGCGCGGCTGGAACGCCGTATCCGCGGCCGCGGCTGTCGCAGCCAGCGTGCTGGCCGTGCCGATGCTGGTTGTCCTGAGCAGCGTCCTGACGCCGAGCGGGGAGACGTGGACACACCTCGCTGCGACCGTGCTGCCCGAATACATCCAGAACACCCTGTGGCTCATGCTGGGGGTCGGCATCGGCGTGACGGCGATCGGCGTCGCAACGGCATGGCTGACCACCATGTGCCGCTTTCCGGGTCGCGGCTTCTTCGAATGGGCGCTGATCCTGCCGCTCGCCGTCCCGGCTTACGTGATGGCCTATGCCTATACCGATTTTCTCCAGTTCACGGGGCCGGTGCAGACCGGGCTGCGCGGCTATTTTGGATGGGGCCCCAGGGATTACTGGTTCCCGGACGTGCGCTCGCTCGGCGGCGCGGGAGTCATCTTTTCCTTTGTCTTTTATCCTTACGTTTACCTGCTGGCGCGCGCCGCGTTCATGGAGCAGGCGGCCGGGATGATCGAGGCGGGACGCAGCCTCGGCTATGGCCCATGGGGAAGCTTTTTCCGGCTCGCGCTGCCGCTGGCGCGCCCGGGCGTGGCGGCCGGCGTCGCGCTGGCGCTCATGGAAACACTGGCCGATTTCGGCACTGTCGCCTATTTCGCGCTGCCGACCTTCACCACCGGCATATACCGGGCGTGGCTGTCGCTGGGCGACCGCGCGGCCGCGGCCCAGCTTGCCGCTGCGCTGCTCGGTTTCGTCGCGCTGGTGCTGATTGCCGAGCGGGTCAGCCGCGGACGCGCGCGCTTTGACGACCGCTCGGTGCGCCGCCGGCTGGTTCCGCAGCGATTGCATGGCCTGCCCGCGCTGGGCGCGATCTTCGCGTGCGTACTGCCACTCGTCGTCGGCTTTGCCCTGCCGACCGCCGTCCTGCTCAATCTATCGATATCGGGAGGAGACCTGCATTTCGGCGCGCGCTATTTCAGGCTGGTTGCCAACAGCGTCTCGGTGTCCGCGCTGACGGCGGCCTGCGCGGTGGGACTGGCGCTGCTCATGGCGTATGCCGCGCGTACCGGCGGCAATATCGTGGCGATGGCTGCCCACCGTCTCGCTGCGCTCGGGTATGCCGTTCCGGGCGCGGTGATCGCGGTGGGCGTGCTGATTCCGGTGACGCGGCTCGACCACGCATTGTCCGGGTGGCTGCACGCCTGGTTCGGGATCTCGACCGGGCTGATACTCACCGGCAGCATTGCGGCCCTGGTGTACGCCTATCTCGTGCGCTTTCTCGCCGTGGCGCTGCAGAGCGTGGAGGCGGGCCTGACCAAGGTCACGCCCAGCATGGATGACGCCGCGCGCGGTCTCGGCGCAACGCCCCTGGCAACGCTCACGCGCGTGCATATTCCCCTGTTGATGCCCAGCGTGCTGACGGCCGTCCTGATGGTGTTCGTGGACGTGATGAAAGAGCTGCCGGCGACCTTCATGATGCGGCCGTTCAACTTCGATACGCTGGCGGTTCATGCCTACAACCTGGCCAGCGACGAGCGCCTGAGCGAGCTCGCGGTCCCCGCGCTGACGATCGTCGCCGTTGGCGTCGTGCCGCTGGTCGTGTTGTCCCGGTCCCTGATCCGCGCGCGGGTCGCCGCGGAGCAGCGGTAGGGGGAAGCGCGGGCGCGCTACTTGAATCCCGAGCGGTCCGCGATCTTCTGCGCGACCGGCTGGTTCCTGCCGATCGAGCCCAGATTCAGGGCGTCGGTCTTGAACTTCCCGAGCGTGGCCAGCGCGGCATTATTAAGCTTGACCGACGGCACGACCGGCCATTCGTTGTTGCCGTTGGCGAAATAATTCTGCGCCTCGTCGCTGGCGAGATACTCGAGGAACAGCACGGCGGATGCCCTGTTCGGCGCGTGCTTCATCACTCCGGCGCCGGATATGTTGACGTGCGTGCCGCGGTCCTGCTGGTTCGGCAGGATGACGCCGACCTTCTCTGCGACCGCTTTTTCGTCGGGCTTTTGCGACTTCAGCAGACGCACGTAGTAGTAAGTATTGCTGAGCGCGAGATCGCACTCCCCGGCGGCGACCGCCTTGAGCTGGTCGGTATCGCCGCCCTTGGGCGTGCGGGCGAGGTTGGACGAGACGGCCCGGGCCCATTGCTCCGTTTTTGCTTCACCCAAGTAGTTCACGAGTGAGCTCATGAGCGAGAGGTTGTAGACGTGGCCGGCGGAGCGCGTGCAGATCTTGCCCTTCCACCTGGGATGGGCGAGGTCCTCGTAGCGCGTGATCTCGCCGGGCTTCACCCGTTCCTTGCTGTAGGCGATGATGCGCGCCCGCGCCGAGAATCCGAACCACAGCCCGTCCGGGTGGCGATAGGCGGCGGGCAGGCGCGATTCCAGTACCGGTGACTTGACCGGCTGGAACAGCCCCAGTTGCTCGGCACGCCACAGCCGTCCCGCGTCCACCGTGATCAGAACGTCGGCGGGGCCCTTGTCGCCCTCGTTGCGGATGCGCTCGATCAATGCATCCTCGCCGCCCTCGATGCGGTTGATCTTGATCCCGGTTTGCCTCGTGAAATTCGTGTACAGCGCCTCGTCGGTCTCGTAGTGCCGGGAGGAATATAGGTTGAGTACTTTGTCCTGGGCCGAGGCGGCTGTGGGCTGAATGACCGCGAGTAGCAGGCAGGCGACAAGTTGGAGGTGAAGAGTGGGCCGATGTGTCATATGAGACTCCGTCCGGTGTCCAAAGAGATGAAGGGGTGGGCCGGATACTAACAAGAATGGTTCTCATATGCAATAGTAATGATAACAATTCGTATTACTAGAACTGTATTGCCCCGCAAGGTGAACTTTGCCTCCTCGTGCCGCTTCCAACCGGGCGTAAACTGACCGTTGCTCAATGCGTTAATCAACCCATGTCCTGCTGGCGACAAAGCGACTTCCAGACCGCGCGGATTTGGGCGTTCACGGCCCTGATAGTGCTGACCGCGGCGCCGGCGCTGTCCCAGACCACCGTGCTGGAAGTCATTCCACTGCGCTATCGCACGGCGCAGGAAGTGATCCCGATCATCCAGCCCATGCTCGGGCGCGACGGGAGCGTCAGCGGCCTGCAGAGCCAACTGATCATCCGTACCACGCCCTCCAACCTAGAGGAGGTCAGGCGCATCCTCGCCAGCATCGACACCGCGCCTCGGCAACTGGTGATCACGGTGAAGCAGGACGCCGACATCGACCGCAGCCGGAGCACGGCCGAGGTCTCGGGCAGCGTGGGGGGCGAGCACGGCCGGGTGACCATCCCGCCCTCGAGCCGTGACCCCCGCGGCGGCAACGTGGTCCTGCGCGACGGCGACGACCGGCTGCGCGCGCACGTCGTCGAAAGTCGCGGCATCGAGAGCGACCGCAATACACAGTCGGTGCGGGTACTGGAAGGACGAGAGGCGTTTGTCCGCATCGGCCAATCGGTGCCGGTGCGCGAGCGGCAGGTGCGGCGCGTGGTGGTCGGCGGCCAGGTGGTGGAGCAGGTGGTGGAGGGCACGCAGTACCGCGACGTGACCACCGGTTTCTACGTTCTGCCGCGCATGGCCGGCGACCGGGTCACGCTCGATGTGAGGCCGCAGCGTGAAACGCTCTCGGACCAGGTCCGCGGCGGCGTCAACGTCCAGAGCGTGGTGACGACCGTCTCCGCACGGCTCGGGGAATGGATGGAAATCGGCGGCATCGGCCAGGATGCCAGCGGGCAGCAGACCGTGATACTGGGCCGGACCACGACCGCCATGCGCGACAACCGGCGCGTACTGGTCAAGGTCGACGAAGTGCGCTGATTATCCGGCCGGGGATCATTGGTACGAGAGGCCCGGCGCGCTCGCCGACCGGCTGCGGGCCCGCCAGTTGTCGATGAACAGCGCGACTTCCGCCGGCAGCTCCGGCTGCGCCGGCTGTTCCCGGTGCTCGAACAGCCTGCCGCTGATCATCACCCACACCCAAACCGCCTCGCGCTTAAGGTCGGCGACGAAGATGGCGCCGTCGCTTCCAAGCGGGACGCGCGTCCCCGTGACGTAAATCAGGTGTCCCTGGCGCGACAATACCGTGGTATTCCACATATTGCTGCGGAAGAACGGGAAACGCTTGCCGAGGAGGGCGGACAGGCGCTGATGCAGCAACGCGTGGTCCCATAGCCCGATCTCCCGCGGATACTTGCCCAGGGCTCCCTCGAGAAACGCGAGGCTGCCGGCATCGCCCGCGGGCGCGGCGGAGGCGGCTGCCGGGGCCGACAGGCATGTCCAGACGAGCGCCGTCACTGCGCAAGCCAGGCGTACGAAGTTCGCGAAGCGAGCCGCCGCAGTCGTCTTCATGCACCAAACGATAACCAACCCGCACTGCGGCACCAAGAAATATGACAGTTTTGCGGACCTTCCAGCAGGCAATGTTGTTGGAAAACAACTGTTAACATTGGCTTGTGGTCGATCTGGACACGGTTTTCTCCGCAACGGGGCCGCTGGCGCGGGTGGTCAAGGAATTCCGGGCGCGGCCGTTCCAGGTCGAAATGGCGGGTGCGGTCGCCGCGGCGATCGCCGGGAAGAGCGTGCTCGTTGCCGAGGCCGGCACCGGCACCGGCAAGACCTTCGCCTACCTCGTGCCCGCGCTGCTTTCGGGCGGCAAGGTCATCATCTCCACCGGCACCAAGACGCTGCAGGACCAGCTGTTCGACCGCGACCTTCCCACCGTGCGCCGGGCGCTGAACGTTCCGGTGACGGTCGCGCTGCTGAAGGGGCGCGCCAATTACGTCTGTCACTATCACCTGGAGCGCGCGCTGAACGACGGGATCCTGGCAACGCGGGAGGATGCCCGGCATCTCGACGAGATCGCGCGGTTTGCCCGCGTGACCGGCACCGGCGACAGGGCCGACTGCTCCACGGTGCCTGAGAGCGCTGGTGCATGGTCCCACGCGACTTCCACGCGCGAGAACTGCCTCGGTTCAAAGTGTCCCCGTTACGACACCTGTTTCGTGATGGAAGCGCGGCGCCAGGCGCTGGCAGCCGACGTGGTGGTGGTCAATCACCACCTGTTCTTTGCCGACCTGGTGCTGCGCGACGAAGGCGCCGCGGAACTGCTGCCGGCCTGCAATACGGTGATCTTCGACGAGGCGCACCAGCTTCCCGAGACCGCGACGCTGTTCTTCGGCGACAGCGTTTCGACCTCACAGCTGCTCGATCTCGCCCGCGATGCCCGGCTCGAAGGGATCGCCGCGGCACGGGACTACGCGGCGCTGCCGGAGGCGTCACGGGTGTTCGAGCGGTCGGCACGCGATCTCAGGATCGCCTTCCCGGAGGAAACCGGCCGGGTGCCTGCGCCGCTGGCGGGCCGCCATGCGGATTTCGAAAAAGCCCTGGCGGAGGTGCTGGTAACGCTCGACACGCTCTGCGCGGAACTGAAGGGGCAGGCCGAGCGGAGCGAAGGGCTCATGCGGCTCTGGCAACGGGCGCTCTCGCTGGCGGAGCGGATCGAACGCTGGCGGAGCGGCCTGGATGAGGGGCGCGTGCGATGGATCGAGCTCTTCGGCCGCTCCCTGCACCTCAACTCGACGCCACTGTCGATCGCCGAAACCTTTCGCGGCCAGGTCGAGGACAGCGCGCGCGCATGGATCCTCACCTCCGCGACGCTCTCGGTGAACCGCGACTTCACCCACTATTGCGGCCAGATGGGGATACCGGACGCGCGCACGGCAAGTTGGGACAGCCCATACGACTTTGCGCGCCAGGCACTGCTTTACATCCCGCAACAGTTGCCCGGTCCCAACACCCCGGAGCATACCGGGGCGGTGGTCGACGCTGCGCTGCCGCTGATCGAGGCGGCCGGCGGCGGCGCGTTCATGCTGTTCACGAGCCTGCGCGCGATGCGCAACGGCTACGAGCGGCTCCGCGAAGCGCTGGATGCACGCGGACTCAAGCTTCCGCTGCTCGTTCAGGGCGAGGGCCCGCGGTCGGAGATGCTGGTGCGTTTCCGCGACCTGGGCAACGCCGTGCTGGTGGGCAGCCATTCGTTCTGGGAAGGGGTGGACGTGCGCGGGGAGGCCTTGTCCCTCGTGGTGATCGACAAGCTCCCGTTCGCGCCGCCGGACGACCCGGTGCTCGCCGCGCGTATCGACCGCATGAACCGCGAGGGCCGCAGCGCCTTCCTCGAATACCAGCTGCCCGAGGCGGTGATCACGCTCAAGCAGGGCGCGGGCCGGCTGATACGGGATGAAACCGACCGCGGCGTGCTCATGATCTGCGATCCGCGGCTTCTCACCCGCGGCTACGGCAAACGCGTCCTGGCGAGCCTGCCGCCCATGCGGCTCACGCGGAGCGCTGACGAGGCAGTCGCGTTTTTCAGCCCGGCCGAGCCCACAAGTCGTGGGCATCGGCGCGGGTCACGCGCACCGCGGCGACGTCGCCCGGCTTGAGCGCAGGGGCCGGCGCAACATACACGCAGCCGTCGATTTCGGGGGCGTCGGCGCTCGACCGCGCCACCGCGCCATCGGCAGTGACCTTGTCCACCAGCACGCGAATGGACTTGCCGACCTTGCGCTCGAGCCGCCGCGCGCTGATTTTCTCCTGTAGTTTCATGAAGCGGGTGCGGCGCTCTTCCTTGACGTCCTCCGGAACGTGGCCGGGCAGGGCGTTGGCCGCCGCCCCCTCCACGGCCGAATAAGCAAAGCAGCCGACCCGGTCGAGCTGCGCGTCCTCCAGAAACGCCAGCAGCGCCGCGAACTCTTCCTCGGTTTCGCCGGGGAAGCCGACGATGAAAGTGCTGCGGAGCGTGATCTCCGGGCAGATCCCGCGCCAGCGCCGGATGCGCGCGAGGTTGTCCTCGGCGCTGGCCGGGCGTTTCATGAGCTTCAATATCCTGCGGCTCGCGTGCTGGAACGGCACGTCGAGGTACGGCAGGATTCCGCCTTCGGCCATCAGCGGCACGACGTCATCCACGTGCGGGTAGGGATAGACGTAGTGCAGCCGCACCCAGACGCCGAGCCCGGCGAGCGCGCGCGCGAGGTCCGTCATGCGCGTCTTGAGCGGCCGGCCGCGCCAGAAACCCGTGCGGTACTTCACGTCAACGCCGTAGGCGCTGGTGTCCTGCGAGATGACCAGCAACTCCTTGACGCCCGCCTTGACGAGGCTCTCCGCCTCCTGCATCACGTCTCCGACCGGCCGGCTCACCAGGTCGCCGCGCAGCGACGGGATGATGCAGAAGGTGCAGCGGTGATTGCAGCCCTCGGCGATCTTGAGATAGGCGTAGTGCGCGGGGGTGAGCTTCACGCCCTGGGGCGGGACCAGGCTCGTGTAGGGATCGTGCGGCTGGGGCAGATGCCGGTGCACCGCCTGCATGACCTCGTCGGTCGCGTGCGGGCCGGTTACCGCGAGCACGCGCGGGTGCGTTTGGCTGACGATGTCGCCCCTGGCGCCGAGGCAGCCGGTGACGATGACCTTGCCGTTCGCCGCGATCGCCTCGCCGATTGCCCCGAGCGATTCGTCGATTGCGCTGTCCATGAAACCGCAGGTGTTGACGACGACGAGGTCGGCGTCCTCGTAGGTGGGCGCGATCAGGTAGCCTTCGGCGCGCAGCTGCGTGAGGATGCGCTCCGAATCCACCAGCGCCTTGGGGCAGCCGAGGGAAACGAACCCGACCTTGGGGAGGGGCGCTGCGCGCGGCCGCGCCGCCCGCTCAGGACTTGTTCTCGCCGCCTTCGTTCTTGCCGCTGTCATGCGCCGGCGATCCCGGTGCCTTGGTGTCGCCAGTCTGGCGGGTGCCGCCGCCGGGGAAGCCGGGGAAGGGGAAGTTGCCGAAGAGATTGCGGGTCTGCTGCTGCAGCTGCTGCTGCATTTCCATGAAGGCGCTGGCGCTCTGCTCGAGGTAGCTGCCCATCAAGCCCTGCATCGCCGGCCCCTGCATCTTGATGAATTCGCTCCAGGCGTCGGCGTTGAGCATCGGGTTCTCGCCGTACATCTGCCGCGACTGGTCCTGCAGGCGCTTCTGCATCTCGATGAAGGTCTGGATGTTCTTCTCGAGGTAATTGCCCATCATCCCCTGCATCGCATTGCCATAGAAGCGGATGATCTTCGACAGCATGTCGCTCGAGAACATCGGCGCGCCCGCGGCCTCCTCCTCGAGGATGATCTGCAGCAGGATGCTGCGCGTCAGATCCTCATGGGTCTTGGCGTCCTCCACCTTGAAGCCCACTTGCTCCAGGACCAGCTTCTTGACGTCCGCAAGCGTGATGTAACTGCTTGTTTCCGTGTCGTAAAGCCGGCGGTTGGGGTACTTCTTGATGATCCGGGGCTGTTGCGTCATGGCACGCACGCGCTGTGAAGGGGATCCGTATTATTTCAGAACGGCCTTCGCAATGCAAACTAAGGGATTGAAAAATATCGGTAAATCAACAATGCCGCGCCATCGTGATGCTTCGCATCATGGCGTTGACGCATGGCAAAAGATTCCTGGATCTGAAATCGGCGAGGATAGTCGGGTTCTAGTACATGTGCTGCCCGCCGTTGATCGCGATGTTGGCGCCGGTCATGAAACCCGCTTCGTCGAGACAAAGATAGGCGACGAGCTCCGCGATTTCCTCGGGCTTGCCGAGGCGCCCCACCGGAATCTGCGGGATGATCTTGCCGTCCAGCACGTCCTTGGGGACCGCCAGCACCATCTTGGTCGCGATGTACCCCGGTGAGATCGTGTTGACCGTCACCCCCTTGCGCGCCACTTCCAGGGCCAGCGCCTTGGTGAAGCCGTGCATGCCGGCCTTGGCGGAGGAGTAGTTGGTCTGGCCGAACGCGCCCTTCTGGCCGTTGATCGAGGAGATGTTGATGATGCGGCCCCAGCCGCGGTCCATCATGCCGTCGCACACGGGCTTGGTCATGTTGAACACGCTGTCGAGGTTGGTGCGCAGGACCGCGTCCCAATCGGCCTTGCCCATCTTCCTGAACGACGCGTCGCGCGTGATCCCGGCGTTGTTGACCAGGATGTCCACCGGGCCGGCGTCCGACTGGATCTTCGCCGCCGCCTTCTGGCAGGCGTCGAAGTCGGTGACGTCGACCTGCAGCGCCATCACGTCGTGGCCTTTGCCTTTCATGTCCTTGAGCCAGGCATCGGCCCGGGTGTTGCCCGGGGAGTAGGTGGTGACGACCTTGTGACCCGCCCGGTCGAGCCGCACGCAGATCGCCTCGCCGATTCCACCCATGCCGCCGGTAACGACTGCTACACGTTGAGCCATGACTCCTCCTCCGAGGTCGAACGGTGCAAAGCGGGACTAGCCGCACTTCTCCTTGACGTAGCGTCCGGGGGCGGGCTCGATTTCCCGGTAGCCGTTGCCGCCCAACGCCCGGCGCGCCGCGACTTGCGCGCCGCCTGACCGCGCAAGCCAGTCCGACCAGTGCTTCCACCAGCTGCCGGGGCTCGACACCGCGGCGGCGAACCAGCGTTCGGTGTCCGCTTCCAGGGTCGGATTCAGCCAGAAATTGCGGCGGTTCTTCGATGCCGGGTTGACCACTCCGGCGATATGCCCGCTCGCCGACAGCACGAAGTCGATTCTACCCCCAAGGAGCCGGCCGCTGGCATAGGCGGTGCGCCATGGGACGATATGGTCCTCGCGGGTCGCGAGCACGTAGGCCGGCAGGTCGACCCTGCCGAGATCCACGGGCACGCCGCACATGGTGAGCTTGCCGGGGGCGCGCAGGTTGTTCTCGAGGTACATGTTGCGCACGTAGTAGGCGTACATCACGCCCGGCAGGTTGGTGCTGTCGCTGTTCCAGTAGAGCAGGTCGAACGGCTCGGGCGTGCGCCCCTTGAGATAGTTGTTCACCACGTAGTGCCAGATGAGGTCGTTCGCCCGCAGACTGGCGAACGTAAGGGCCAGCTCCCGCCCGTGAAGCAGGCCGCCGTCCGCGAAGTCCCGCTCGCGCTGCGCGACATAGGCCTCGTCGACGAACACGGAAAGCTCGCCGGTGTCGCTGAAATCGAGCATCGAGGCGAGCAGGGTGAGGCTCGCCACGCTGTCGTCGCCGCGGGCGCGCAGCACGGCGAGCGCCGCGCCGAGCAGGGTGCCGCCGACGCAGAAGCCGAGGGCGTTTACCTTGCCCCCGCCGCAGACTTCGCCGGCCACCGACAGCGCCTTCATCACGCCGTGCTCGAGGTAGTCATCCCAGGTCGCGCGCCCCATCTCGCGCGGCACGTTGCGCCACGACACCATGAACACGGTGTGCCCCTGCTCGATGGCGTAGCGCACGAACGAGTTCTCCGGCTGCAGGTCGAGGATGTAGTACTTGTTGATGCAGGGCGGCACCATGACCAGCGGCCGCTCGAACACGGTGTCCGTCGCGGGCCGGTACTGGATCAACTGCATGAAGTCGTTCTGGTAGATCACCGTGCCGGGCTGAATCGCGAGGTTCCGCCCGACCTCGAAGGCGGTCTCGTCGGTCATCGAGACCATGCCCTTGTCGAGATCGGCGGCGAGGTTGCGCAAGCCTTTGGTCAGGCTGTCGCCTTCGGTCGCGGCGGCGAGCTTGAGTGCTTCGGGGTTGGTCCACGGAAAGTTGGCCGGTGACATGGCGTCGGCGAACTGGCGCACGAGGAACTCGAGCTTGCGCTTGGCGTGCGGCTCGAGCCGCGCGCTGCCTATGACTTCCCGCAACCAGCGCGCCGTGAGCAGGTAGGACTGCGTCAGGTACTCGAAATAGGGCGCCTCGCGCCATTCGGGCGCGCGGAAGCGCCGGTCGGCCGGATCCGGCTCCACCAGGGGCGGCGGCGGCGCCGCGCCCTTCGGCTGCGCGTAGGCCGCCCACAGCTCGAGCCGCTTGCGGTAATAGCGATTCTGGATCTCGAGCCAGCGTTCGTTGTCCTGCGCGAGCCCGGCGGTGAGCGACCGGATGATTTCCGGGACATCGAAGCCGGCATTCAGGCCGAGCGGCTTGGAGATGCCCTCGATCAGCCCGCGGTTGAGCGCGTCGAGGGACGGGCGCGCGGTGCTCGGGTTGCCGCGGGTATCGTTCATGGCGCGCGCGAGCGATCAGGCGTGGGAGTGCGCGAGGTCGCCCACCAGCCAGATCGTGAAAATCCCGAGCGCGATCAGCAGCACCTGCTGCAGCGTCGCGGCCAGCTCCGGGCGCCGGTGCAGGCCGGGTATGAGGTCGGCCACCGCAACGTAGAGCATGCTGGCGGCCGCGAGCCCCAGCAGGGGCGGTACCCAGTGCTCCACGACCTGCAGCGCGAAATAGGCGATCACGCCGCCGGCGACCATGGCGGCGCTCGAGAGCATGTTCAGCAGCAGCGCCTGCGCCTTGCTGTAGCCGGAGTGGAGCAGGATCAGGAAATCGCCGACCTCCTGCGGCACCTCGTGCGCGACGATCGCGATCGCGGTGACGATGCCCAGTTCGACACTGGCGAGAAACGCGGCGGCGATCAGTATGCCGTCCACGAAGTTGTGAAACGTGTCCCCGATCATGATCATCATGCCGCTGCGGCCGTGATCGTGGTGCGCCGCCGTCGTGGGGTCGTGCGCCTCGCACTGCTCCACGTGGCAATGGCGCCACAGCACCAGCTTCTCCAGCACGAAGAACAGCAGGATGCCGGCGAGAATGATCCCGGCCATGGTTTCGAGGTTGTCGGCTCTTCCGAATGCTTGCGGCAGCAGCTCCAGGAACGCCGCCCCGAGCAGCGCGCCCACCGCGTAGCTGATCAGCACCGGGATCCAGGACGCGCGCGCCTTGAATGCCACCGCCGCGGCGGCGATGACTGACAGGACTCCGCCGGCCACGGTCGCGGCGAGGATCCACACCAGGGTCATGAAGACTTTCGATTCAATCCGGAAGAGGCGCGGAATTATACGTGATCAGGGAATCAGCCGGCGCGCCAGATCAACGCCGCCATGCGCCCGGTGACCCGGTCGCGACGATAGGAAAAGAAACGCCGCGCGTCGGAGTGGGTGCACAGCGCGCCGCCATGAACATTCCGTACTCCGGCGCGCGATAGCGTCAGCCGTGCGAGCCGGAACAGGTCGGCGAGCCATTTGCCGGGCGCGTGCGGGGCAAACGCGGCCTCCGCCCGGGCATCACGGGCTAGGAAAGCATCGCGCACTTCCGCGCCGACCTCGAACGCGCGCGGCCCGATGCCGGGACCCAGGTAGGCGATCAACCCGTCCGGCGGCAGCGCCATCCGCTCGACCGCGTGTTCAACCACGCCGCGGGCAATCCCGCGCCAGCCGGCATGCGCGATCGCGACGACCGTTCCCGCGCGGTCGGTGAGCAACACCGGGATGCAATCGGCCACCAGCACCGCGCAGACCGTGTTCGGACGCCGCGCAACGCTCGCGTCGGCCTCGGGCGCGTTCGTCAGGGTGTCCGCCTCGACAACGCCGCCGCCGTGGACCTGGCGCAGCCATTTCGGATCCTGCGGCAGGCACTCGCGCAGCCGCTGCCGGTTGGCGGCGACGGCTTGCGGGTCGTCGGCCGTGCGCAGGCCGAGATTCAGGCTCGCGAACGGCTCCCGGCTCACGCCGCCAGCCCGGGTCGTGATCAGCGCCCTGACGTTGGCCGGCGCGGGCCAGTCGGGGACGATCCAGTCGGGGTGTGGCGGTTCCATCCTTAACGGTGTGATGGGTGATGGGTGATGGGTAACCCTTGGGATGAGGGATGAGGGCGGAGGGATGATTCCCGCAGCGCGGCGATCAAGTCCTGCATGTCCGCCGGAGGATCGACCTGCCAGCTCACCGGCTTTCCGGTTTTCGGATGCAGCAGCCCGAGGCGCTCGGCGTGCAGGGCCTGCCGGGTGAACGGTATACCGCTGTTGCGCCTCCCGTAGGCGGGATCGCCGACGAGGGGGTGGCCGAGCGCGGCGAGGTGAACGCGAATCTGGTGGGTGCGGCCGGTTTCGAGCCGGCAGCGCAGCAAGGTGGCCCGGTCGTAGCGCTCGAGCACCTGGTAGTGCGTCACCGCGCTCCGTCCGCGGGCGGTGACCGCCATCCGGGTGCGCCGGGCCGGGTGGCGGCCGATGGGCGCGTCGATCCTGCCGCCGCGGGCGATGCGGCCGTGCGCGACGGCGAGGTATTCGCGCGCGACGCTGCGCGCCTGGATCTGGCGCACGAGACCGGCTTGCACGGCGAGCGTCTTGGCGACGACCAGCAGGCCGCTGGTGTCCTTGTCGAGCCGGTGGACGATGCCCGCCCGGGGAACGGCGGACAGCGCGCGCGCGTGCTGCAGGAGCGCGTTGAGCAGCGTGCCTTGCCAGTTGCCGCTGCCGGGGTGCACGACGAGCCCCGCCGGCTTGTTGACGACCAGCAGCGAGTCGTCCTCGAACACGATGTCGAGCGGGATGTCCTCCGCGCCGTGCGCCAGCACGGCGGGGTCCGGGGACGGCGTGACCTCGATCGCCTCGCCGCCCCGCACCTTGTCGCGCGGGGCCACGCGCCGTCCGTCGAGCGTGACCCGCCCGTCCCGCGCCCAGCGCGCGAGCCGGCTGCGTGAAAATTCCGGCAACAATTGCGCAAGCGCCTGGTCCAACCGCAAACCGGCGCAGCCGGCGGGGACCGCGAGCTTCACCGGCGCCGGCGCCGGCGCGGAGGCGGTTGCGCTATAATTTTCGGGAGGTTTTCGCGTGCTCATCATCCGTCATAGTTTAGCCTTACTGCTCGGCGTGCTCATCGCCGCCTGCGGCCTGCTTCCCGGCGAACAGGACGAGACCAAGGGCTGGTCGGCGCAGAAACTCTACAATGAGGCGAAGGATAATCTCAACAGCGCGCACTACGAGGAGGCGATCAAGCTCTACCAGAAGCTCGAATCGCGCTATCCCTACGGGCGTTTTGCCCAGCAGGCGCAAATCGAGATCGCATACGCCCATTACAAGGAAGGCGAGCCGACCCTGGCGGTGGCGGCGGCCGACCGCTTCATCAAGCTCCACCCCAATCACCCGAGCGTCGACTATGCCTATTACCTGAGGGGCCTCGCCAACTTCAACGACGATCTGGGAATAATGGGCTACTTCAGCGGGCAGGACATCACCGAGCGCGATCCCAAGGCGGCGCGCGATGCCTTCGACGCGTTCAAGGAGCTGGCGACGCGATTCCCGGAGAGCCGCTACACGCCGGATGCCATCCTCCGGATGAACTACCTGCTGAACGCGCTCGCCGCGCACGAGGTTCACGTCGCGCGCTACTACATGGGGCGCAGCGCCTACGTTGCGGCGGCGAACCGCGCCCAGTTTGCGCTCAAGACCTACCCCCAGGCGCCGGCCAACGAGGAGGGGCTGGTGATCCTGGTCAAGGCCTATGACGCCCTCGGCATGAACGACCTGCGC
>MERD01000010.1:12979-13054 GCA_001771935.1 Betaproteobacteria bacterium RIFCSPLOWO2_02_FULL_67_26 | reverse complement strand
AGGACCTGTACCGTGGCTGCGTTTTCCCGAAGAAGCCGAACATGCTTGCGCATGAGGAGATCGTGAAGCAGAAGC
>MERD01000010.1:12100-12897 GCA_001771935.1 Betaproteobacteria bacterium RIFCSPLOWO2_02_FULL_67_26 | reverse complement strand
GGAGATCCGGCTGCGCGCCTGCATGATGGCGGCGGTGGACGAAGGCGTCGGCATGCTGTTCGACGCCCTGGAGAGGACCGGGCAACTGGACAATACGTTCATTCTGTTCCTCGGCGACAACGGCTACTTCTTCGGCGAGCACGGGCTGGGACCCGAGCGCCGGTTTGCCTACGAGGAGGGCATCCGCGCGCCGTTCATCGCGCGCTACCCCGGGCGCATCAAGGCCGGCGCGCGCGTGAAGGACCTCGTCATCTGCCAGGACATCGCGCCGACGCTGATCCAGCTCGCGGGCGGAAGACCGGGACCGCAGATCCAGGGCCGCTCGCTGTTGCCGCTCCTTGCCGGCAAGCGCGCCGGCTGGCGCAAGTCGATCCTCATCGAGTACTGGGCCGAGAACGCGATGCCGTGGTTGATCGGCATGACCTACAAGGCGGTGCGCACCGGCCGCCATAAATTGATCCGGTGGGTGAACCGCGGCCGCGACGGCGAGCTCGACGAGCTGTACGATCTCGAGCGGGACCCCTACGAGGTCGCCAACGTCATCAACCGGCCGGCGTACCGCACGCTGCGCGAGAAGCTGCGCCGCGAATTGCGCCGTCTCGTTGTCGACGCCGCCGGACTCTAGCCGGCGCGCCTTGTCGCGCCGCAGGCGATGGAGTATGGTTTACGGGAAACTCCCGTTGCTTCATAACCACTTTCAGGAGGAGAACATGCGCTTTGCAAAATGGCTCGCTGTGACGGCGGCACTGATCGCCGCGTTCGCGGCCCAGGCCCAGAACTATCCGACCAGGCCGGTG
>MERD01000010.1:0-12065 GCA_001771935.1 Betaproteobacteria bacterium RIFCSPLOWO2_02_FULL_67_26 | reverse complement strand
CGACATCGTGACGCGCATCGTCGCCCAGAAGCTGAACCAGATGTGGGGCCAGACCATCCTGGTCGACAATCGCGCGGGGGCGGGCGGCAACATCGGGGCCGAGCTCGCGGCGAAGGCGGCGCCCGACGGCTACACGCTGTTCATGCCTTCGGGCTCCGTGGTGACGGCGAACCAGCACATGTACAGGAAGCTGCCGTTCAATGCCGAGAAGGATTTCGTGGCGATCACCAATGTCGCGAGCGGTCCGCAGATCATCGCCGTGCATCCCAGCTTCCCGGCGAAGAACATCAAGGAGATGATCGCGCTCGCCAAGGCCAGGCCCGGCACGATTACCTTCGGCTCGGCCGGGGTCGGCACGCAGACGCACCTGGCGGCCGAGAACTTCCTCAACGCCGCCGGAATCGACGCGGTGCATGTACCGTACAAAGGCGAGGGCCCGGCGCTGGTGGACCTGGTCGCGGGGCAGATCATCTTCCTGACGCCCAATCTCTCCGCGGCGATCGGCTTCGTGCAGCAGAACCGGCTCCGCGCGCTCGCGGTGACCAGCAAGCAGCGCGCCCCCCAGGTCCCGAACGTGCCCGCGGCCGCCGAGACGTTGCCGGGCTTCGAGAACCTGGGCTGGTTCGGGCTGGTGGCCCCGGCCGGCACGCCGCAGGCGATACTCGACAAGGTCCATGCCGACATGATGAAGGTGCTGGCAGCCGCGGACGTGAAGAAACGCTTCGACGACCTCGGCATGGCTCCGGCCGCCAACACGCCGGCGGAATTCGCCAGGGCGATGAAGGAGGAGTCGGCGCGCTGGGGCAGGATCGTCCGCGAGCGCAAGCTCCAGGTGAACTGACCTTCAATCCCGGCTCGAGCATGAAGGTTGACCTGAAACAGGTTGAGGAGGCGAGCAAAGAGCTCTACATCCGGGCCCTGAAGATATTGCCGCCCGACATCAAGGAGGGATTCAGGCGCCTCGACGCGGGCGAGACCCACGCCACCGGAAAGGCGATCCTCGGCACGATGATCCGCAACATCGCCGTCGCCGAGCAGAACAACAACCTGCTGTGCCAGGACACCGGCATCCCTATCTACAACGTGACGATCGGCGCCGATGTCCAGGTGGACGGCTTCGGGCTGAAGGAGGCGATCCGCAAGGGCTGCGAGCGCGCGACGCGCGAGCATCCGATCCGCTCGTCCGTCGTGCACCCGGTGACGCGCAAGAACGAGCACACCTCGTGCGGGCGCGAGATTCCGGTCATCCACGTCGATTTCACGCCGCAGCCGGAATCGCTTTCGATCGAGATGATCCCCAAGGGCTCCGGCTCGGAGAACAACTCGTGGCTCAGGATGGCGGTGCCGGCGGACGGCGTCGATGCGATCAAGACGTTCGTCGTCGACTGCGTGCTCGACGCGGGCGGCAAGACCTGCCCGCCGACGATCGTCGGCGTCGGCGTGGGCGGGACGGCGGACTTGTGCGTGCACCTGTCGAAGGTCGCGGCGACGCGACCGCTCGGCAGCCGCTGCGAGGACCCGGAAGGCGCGGCGCTCGAGGAGAGCCTCACCCGGGCGGTCAACCAGCTCGGCGTAGGCCCGCAGGGCCTGGGCGGCGACTCGACCGCGTTCGCCGTGCACGTGGAGGTGGCGGCAACCCACATCACGATGAACCCGGTCGCGGTCAACATGCAGTGCCACTCCGCGCGCCGCGCCCGCGCGACCTTCACGCCGAAAGGCGTGACTTACGGGTTTTGATGAGCCACTACGACTTCACGACGCCGGTGACGGAGGAGCAGGTCCGCAAGCTCCGCGTGAACGACACCGTTACGCTGAACGGCACGCTCTACGGCATCCGCGATGCGACGCTCATTCACCTGTTCGACCGCGGGCGCAAGACGCGCTTCGATCTCAGGGGCCACGCCCTGATACACACCGCGCCCAACGTAAAATGGGTGGGTGAGACGAAGGCCGCCCCGACCGGATACGAGCCGATCTGCGTCGGCACTACCACCAGCGACCGCATGGAGCGCTTCACGCGCCCGCTGCTGAGCGAGTACGGCGCGCGCATCATCATCGGCAAGGGCGGGCTGCGCGAGGGCTCGGCGGCGGCGTTCAGGGAGCTCGGCGGGGCGTACCTTGCCGTCGTCGGCGGCGCCGCGGCCCTGGAGACCACCTGGGTCGAGCGGATAGAGGACGTCGACCTCGACGACCTCAACCCCGAGTCGCTGTGGAAGTTCCGCGTGAAGGGCTTCGGCCCGCTTCTGGTCTCGATGGATTCGCACGGCGGCAGCCTCTATACCGAGGTCAACCAGGCTGCGCGCGCGAAGCGCGCCGCCGCCCTTGCTGCCCTCGGCGTCAAGTCGAAATAGACAGGATTAACAAGATTTACAAGATAAAACTTTCGCCTGAATCCTGTTAATCCTGTAAATCCTGTCTATTCGCTGTGTCTGTGAAGCGACTCAAGACCGACATCATCATCCTCGGCTCCGGCGGGGCCGGGCTGTTCGCCGCGCTGCACGCGCACCAGGCGGACCCGGGGCTTTCGATCACCATCGCGGTGAAGGGGCTGCTGGGGAAATGCGGCTGCACGCGCATGGTGCAGGGCGGCTACAACGTCGCGCTCGCCGCGGAGGATTCCGTCGAGCGCCACTTCATGGACACGATCGAAGGCGGCAAGTGGCTGCCGGACCAGGATCTCGCCTGGACGCTGGTCACGACGGCGGTGGAGCGCGTCCACGAGCTCGAGAACGAGCTGGGCTGCTTTTTCGACCGCAATCCCGACGGCACCATCCACCAGAAGGCGTTCGCCGGCCAGACCTTCGACCGCACCGTCCACAAGGGGGACCTGACCGGCATCGAGATCATCAATCGCCTCGCCGAGCAGGTGTGGGCGCGCGGCATCGGGCGGCTGGAGGAGCACCGCGCCGTCGAATTCGTGAAGAACCGGCGCGGCGATGCCCTGGCGGGCGTGGTGATGATGGACATCCGGACCGGCGAGTTCGTGCTGGTTCAGGCGAGAGCGGTGCTGCTCGCCACCGGCGGCGGGCCCACCATGTACAAGTACCACACGCCCTCCGGCGACAAGACCTGCGACGGGATGGCGATGGCGCTGCGCGCGGGCCTGACGCTGCGCGACATGGAGATGGTGCAGTTCCATCCGACCGGCCTCATCGCCGGCCCGCATACCCGCATCACCGGGACGATCATCGAGGAGGGGCTGCGCGGGGCCGGCGGGCACCTGCTGAACGGCGCCGGCGAGCGCTTCGTGCAGCGCTACGACCCGCGCAACGAGCGCGCCACGCGCGACATCGTGAGCCGCGCCATGTACGACCAGATGCGCCAGGGCAACGTCGGCCCGCGCGGCGGCCTCTACATCACCATGCGTCATCTCGACCCGGCCATGGTGCGCCGGCAATTCAAGGGAATGGTGGAACGCTGCGCCGATTGCGGCTTCGATCTGGTGTCGGGCCTGGTGGACGTGGTGCCCACGGCGCACTACATGATGGGCGGCGTCGTGTTCAACGCCGATTGCACGAGCGAGCTGCCGGGGCTGTTCGTCGCGGGCGAGGACTCGGGAGGGGTGCACGGCGCGAACCGCCTCGGCGGCAACGGCGTCGCCAATTCCACCGTGTTCGGCGGCATCGCGGGGGAAACGATGGCGCCATGGGTGCGGAAGCACGGCGTATTTCACGAGCCCGACGAGGCGGCGCTCGAGGAAGCGGTCGCGCGCGCGCGCGCGCCCCTCGGCAAGCCGGCGGGCGATCTCAACGCGATCCGCGAGCGGCTCTACGAAGTGATGTGGGACGATGTCGGCATCGTGCGCGACGCGGCGAGCCTCGAGCGCGCCGCGGGCGCGCTCGACGAGCTGGAGGCGCGTCTCGACGCGACCGGCGTGGACGCGTCCAACCTCGCCTTCAACCTCACCTGGCACGACTGGCTCAATCTCAAGAGCCTGCTGCTCACGTCGAAGGCGATCCGGGCCGCCGCCGTGGCGCGGGAGGATTCGCGCGGCGCGCACTACCGTTCGGATTTTCCCGAGGTGCGCGACCTCGCCAACTCGTCCTATACCTGCGTCGGCTGGCATGACGGACGCTTCGGGGTCTCTGCGCGGCCGGTGCAGTTCACGCGCGTGAAGCCGGGAGAGTCGCTGCTGCGGGAGGCGGCCACGGCCTGAACGGTGCCCGATTGCTTCCGTGAAGCTCCCGATAGATGAGTTGACGCTGCTCGCCGCGAAGGCGCTGAAGCGCGCGGGCGCGTCCAGGGCGATGGCGGAAGCGACGGCAAGCGCGCTGGTCACCGCCGAGATGGAGGGATTGTCCGGCCACGGGCTGTCGCGCACGGCGCTCTATTGCCAGCACCTGCGCGAGGGCCGGGCCGACGGCAGGGCGCGCCCAAAGATCATCAAGAAGAAGGGCGGCGCCTGCCTCGTCGACGCGCGCGGCGGTCTCGCCTTTCTGGCATCCGCCCTCGCGGCGAAGGAAGCGGTCAAGCGCGCGAGGCGTTATGGCGTCGCGTTCGCCGGCGTCACCAACAGCCACCACTTCGGCGCCGCGGCCTGCCATCTCGCGCCGGTCGCGCAGGCGGGGCTCGCCGGGCTCGCGTTCACGAACTCGCCTTCCGCGATCATTGCCTGGGGCGGGAAGCAGGCGTTCTACGGCACCAACCCGGTGGCCGCGATTTTCCCGCGCCGGAATGCCGCCCCGATCGTGGTGGATCTGTCGCTCACGGAAGTCGCGCGCGGCAAGATCATGCTCTACGCCAAGGAGGGGAAGCCCATCCCCCTCGGCTGGGCGGTGGACCAGGACGGCCATCCCACCACCGACCCGAAGGCGGCGCTGACCGGCAGCCTCGCTCCGATCGGCGGCGTCAAGGGCGCCACGCTCGCGCTGATGGTCGAAGTGCTGTGCGTCGCGCTGACGGGCGCGGCGTTCAGCTTCGAAAACGACTCCTATTTCGGGCCGGGCAACCGGCCGCGCATCGGCCACGCGATCCTCGCGATCGACCCCGAAGCGCTCGCCGGCGCGGACTCGTACTACACGCGCCTGGAAGTGATGGTGTCGAAGATGCTTGCCGACGAGGGCGTGCGCCTTCCCGGGGCGCGCCGCCAGCAGGCCGCCGCAATAGCAAGGACGGAAGGACTGGACTTGAGCGATGCGCTCATTGGCGAGCTGCACGCGCTCGCTGGCGGCAAGATAAAGTGACCGATATCAGGAGGGGCCCGGCGTCACGGCTGCCGCGCGCCACCGGCTGCTTCCGGATGTTCAAACCGCTACAACGCTCAACCCGAGCGACCTGGCGCTTTCGATCATCGCGTCGTCAAGACAGAGTATGCCCTGCGCGCTCAGGCTTGAAGCGATGGCAAGATGAAGCGCGTCGCCAGCCCTGAGCTTCAACGCTTCGTTGCCCACCCACTCGGCGGCGCGGCGGAACTCCTCCCGGCCGGGGATAGCCACCGTGCAATGCTTCTCCGCGAATTCCTGAACCCGTGTCGTGGCCTGCTTCGCCAGCTTCGCCGTCGCCTGGCCGGTGCGCACCTTGATAGCGGTGGCCGAAGCGAACTCGACCAGGGACCATTCGCTGATCGCCAGACGCTCGCCCGAGGATTCGATCCAGGCCATGACCGCTTCGCTCTTCGGTTCCCGGATGAAGAGCGGAACCAGGGCGCTGGTATCGACGTAAATCATCAGTAGCGCGCGCCGCGGCGCAGGTCTCCGACCACCGGCGCCGTTTCCTTCTGGCGGCCAAGGAATTGACGCAGGCGGCGCATCTCGGCCTTGCCTACGGCGCGGCCTTCCGGGGCGAGTATCAGGCGGCCGTCGGCGGAAACCTCCGCGACGAGCGTATCGCCTTCGCCCACGCCGATGCGCCTGGCCGATTCGGCTGGCAAGCGTACCGCCAGGCTGTTGCCCCACTTCGACACCATCAACTCCACCCGCAAGCCCTTGGTTGCCATGGATCGCTCCAATGTATCTACACGTAGATACATCATGAACCGGAGCGCCGGCCCTGTCAATGCGCGGTCTCCTCTTGCCGGGGTTCCACATACTGGCCCCGCCTTTCCGGCGGCTGCTACACTTGCGGCTCCTGCCTGACCAGACTATGGAACGCTGACATGTACGACCTTCGCCTCACCCCCGAGCAGCTCGAATTCCGCGACACGGTGCGGGATTTCGTCGACAGCGAAGTCAAGCCCGCCGCGCTCAGCCCGAAACGGCTGGAGCCGTTCGAGAAGCCGCTGCTCACCGACGTGCTCGACAAGGCCTCGCAGATGGGCCTCCGCGCCCTGGCGCTGTCGGAAGAGGCCGGCGGCGCGGGCGCCGACGGCCTGACCGCGTGCATCGTCCTGGAAGAGCTGGGCGCGGGCGACGTCGACGTCGCCACCGTGCTGGCGCAAACCGCGGCGCTGGGGCAGGCGTTGTTCGACCGGCTGATGACGCCGGAGCAACGCAAGCGCTACCTGCCGAAGTTCGTCGCCGACGAGCGCTTTCATCTCGCGTTCGCGGGCCGCGCTCCGGATGCCGGCATCGGCTGGAGCTACCATCGTCCGCGGGCCGCGGAATCCGGCGACGAGCCGGTCGCGGCCAGGAAAGGGAACGAGTGGGTGATCAACGGCACGGTCGCATTCGTCGCCAACGCGCCGGTCGCGAAGCTCATCGCGGTGCAGGTGAGGACCGATCCGAAGAAGGCCGGGGTCAGCACGCTGCTGGTGCCGCGCGATGCGCCGGGCCTGACGGTGCGCGAACCGCTCAGGGCGGTCGGTGACGCCGTCCGCTGGCACCACGGGAGCGGTGCCGCGGTGGCGTTCAAGGATTGCCGCGTGCCGGCTGACCACCTGCTCGGGAACGAAGGCCGCAGCCCGCTCGCCGCCAGCGCGGAACACGCGTGCAGCGTTCCGCTGCTCGCGGCCGTCAACCTCGGGCTCGGCCGGGCGGCGTACGAAGCCGCGCTGGACTACGCGAAAATCCGGCGCCAGGGCGGGCGGATGATCGTCGAGCACCAGGCCATCGGCACCAAGCTCGCCGACTGCGCGATCCGGCTCGAGCTCGCGCGCACCGCGATCTGGAAGGCGGCCTGGGTGCTGGATCACCCGGACGCCGTCTCCGACCGCAGCGTATCCGACCTGCCGCTGCACGTCGTCGCGCGGGTCTACACGGCCGAGGCGGTCAATGATGTCGCCCTGCTCGCGGCGGAGTGCTTCGGCGCCATGGGCGTGATGCGCGACATGCCGCTGCAGAAGTACGTGCACGACGCGATGGTCTTTTTGCACGCCGAGGACGCCGACGGCGCGGCGAAGCTCGCCGTCGCCGAGGCGGTCGTCGGCTACCAGCGGCCGGCGGCGGATGCCGCTTGAGGGATGAGGGATGAGGGATGAGGAGTAGACGATGGATTTCTCACTGAACGAAGAGCAGCGCGGCTGGCAGACCGAGGCGCGGAAGTTCGCGATGGACGAGATCCGCCCGATCTCGATGGCGCGCGACCAGATCGAGGGCGGATTCGAGCCGTGGGACTGGGGCATCATCGAGAAGGGCTCGAAGCTCGGCTTTCGCACGCTGGCGGTGCCCAAGGCGTGGGGCGGGCCCGGGGCGGACTTCGTGTCGCAGGCGCTGGTGATGGCCGAGCTCGCGCGCGGCGACAGCGCCATTTCCAAGGCGTTCAGCCAGAACTGGAAGTGGAGCCATCTCATCGCCTCCGCCTGCACGCAGGACCAGAAGGAGCGCTTCCTCAAGCCGTTCCTCGCCGATCACCGCTACGTGATGGGCCGCGGCATCACCGAGCCCAACGCCGGCTCCGACAACCGCATGCCGCCCGAGGACGATCCCAAGGCCGGATACCGGGTGCGGGCGGTGCGCGAAGGCGACGAGTGGGTGCTCAACGGCGAGAAGTGCTTCATCGCCAACGGCAGCGTGGGTTCGCTGTTCTTCGTGGACGCGCGCACCAACCCGGACGTCGGCATCAAGCAGGGGGGCACGCTGTTCATGGTGCCGAAGACGACGCCCGGCTTCCGCGTCGGCAAGGTGTTCAACAAGCGCGGCTGGCGCTTCTACCAGAACGCGGAGCTGATCTTCGAGAATGCGCGCGTGCCGCACGCCAACGTCGTCGGCGAGGTGGGCACCGGCTCGGTCAAGGCCGGCCGCGGCGACACCACGGGGGGCGATCTCTTCGGCGACCTCGAGCTCGCGGCGAACGCGCTCGGGGTCTGCGACGACGCCTGCGAGATGGCGCTGGGCTTCGCCAAGACGCACAAGCGCGCCGGCAAGGCCCTCATGGAGCACCAGCTCGTCCAGCTCAAGATCAATGAGATGCACGCGCTGACCGAGGCGCTGCGCTCGTACGTCATGCGCGTCGCGTGGCTGCACGACCGCGGGCAGCACTCCGCCAACGCCGGCCTGGTCATGAACTACTCGACCGATGTCATCCAGCGCGTTACGCGCCTCAACATGGAGATCCACGGCGCCGAGGGCTGCGCGATGCACGCGCGGGTGGACAAGCTGGTGCGCGACGCCATGGTGTGGACGCACCTCGCCGGCGACACCGTGCAGCGGATCAAGATCCTCAAGCGCCTCGTCAAGGGGTCGGCAGCGGCGGCGGGAGCGAATGCCGACTAGCCGAGGGATGAGGGCGGAGGGATGAGGGATGAGGAATGCTGCTCTGATCACTGTTCTTGTGGCGCTCGCGGGCTGCGGCGTCGAGACGGCCACCACGGCGGCGACCAGTGCCGCGATCAAGCAGCAGGAAGTGGACCAGGGCAAGAAGACGATGGAGCAGGCCAAACAGAAGGTCGAGCAGGCGGCGCAGCAGGTCCAGAGCCGCGCCGAGCAGACCGGCGCCGCGGCCGACAAGTGACCGGGGCCCTTTGATGGCGCAGGGGCGCGAAGCCAGCCTCAGTCCCGAGACGATCCTGGCGGAGCTGAAGAAGAACGGCATCTCGCACGTCATCTGGCTGCCCGACAGCGAGACCAACTGGCTGTTCATGCTGATGAAGGCCGAGCCGTCGCTTACGCTCGTCGGGGTGACGCGCGAAGGGCTCGCCTTTTCCACCGCGGCGGGCGTGTGGGCGGGCGGCGGGAAGCCGGTGGTCCTGGTCCAGAACACCGGCCTGATGGAATCGGGCGATTCGCTTCGCGGCTGGGCCCTCGGCCTCAATGTACCGGTGGTGATGATGGTCGGCTACCGCGGCTATACGCGCCACGGCGTCAACACGGACACGGCGGCGACCTACACCGAGCGCTTCCTCAACGCTTTCGGCATCAACTACTACCTCGTCGAGGACGATGGCGACGCGCCGCGCATCTCGATCGCGTTCGAGGAGGCAGCGAAGACGAAACGGCCGGTCGCCGTGCTGGTGGCGGACGAGTATCACGGGTTTAACCGATGATCGACACGGCGGAGATGCTGAAGGTGTTCAACAGGCACCGCGGCGATGCCGTCGTGATCCCCGGCCGCGGCGGCCGCCACTGGGTCGGCATCAGCACGCAGCCCAACCGGGATCTTCCCGTCGGCGACCCGGCGATGGGCGGGCATTCGTCTTTTGCGCTCGGCCTCGCGCTGGCGCGGCCCGATCAGAAGGTCGTCCTGTTCGATTCGGAGGGCGACGTGCTGATGGGCATGGGGGCGCTCGCGACCATCGCCGAGCAGCAGCCGAAAAATCTCTACCACTTCCTGCTCGACAACGAGTGCTACGCCACCACCGGCGGGCAGCCGGTGCCCAACGCAAAGAACGTTTCGTACGACGGCCTGGCGCGCGCGTGCGGCTATGCCCGCACTCACGCCTTCGACAATCTGGAGCGCTTTTCCATCGAGGTCGAGCGAATACTGGCGGCACCGGGACCGGTATTCGTCTGGCTGAAGGTCGCGCCCGAGGTCGAGAACCTGCCGATCAAGGAGCGCAGGCAGTGGCGCAAGCGCATTGCCGCTCAGGCACTGCTGGACCTCAGGAAAGAGCTGCGCGTCGATCCTTGAACACCCCCCATGTTCTGATCGCCGGCGGCGGCATCGGCGGGCTCGCGGCGGCGCTCGCGCTGCTCAAGCGCGGGATCGACGTCGAGGTCTACGAGCAGGCGTCGGAGCTGAGGGAAGTGGGCGCCGGGGTGCAATTGAGCGCCAACGCCATCCGGGTCTTGCACGAGCTGGGCGTGCACGACGCATTGCGGGCGCTCGCGTGCGAAGCATCCGGCAAGGAGGTGCGCCTGTGGAACACCGGCCAGACCTGGAAGCTCTTCGACCTCGGCGCGGTGTCGGTCGAGCGCTATGGTTTCCCGTACTACACGGTGTATCGCCCGGACCTGCTGGCGGTGCTCGCCGAGGGCGTGCAGCGGGAAAAGCCTGACGCGATCCACCTGAATGCCCGCTGCACGGGCTTCGACCAGTCCGCGGGCGGCGTCGCGCTGCACTTCGAGGGCGGAGTGGCGCGTGGCGACGCGCTGATCGGCGCCGATGGTGTGCACTCGCGCATCCGGCAGGCGCTGTTCGGCCCCGGCGAGGCCCGCTTTACCGGCCTCGTCGCCTGGCGCGGCACGATCCCGATGGAGCGGCTCCCCGCTCACATGCGGCGGCTGGTCGGTTCGAACTGGGTCGGCCCGGGACGGCACGTGGTTCACTACCCCGTGCACCGCGGCGAGTACATGAACTTCATCGGCGTCGTCGAGGGCCGCGACTGGCGGGTCGAATCCTGGACCGCAAGCGGCTCGCGCGACGAATGCCGCGCCGATTTCGCGGGCTGGCACCGCGACGTCCACGCGATGATAGCCAACATCGAGACGCCGTACCTGTGGGCGCTGCTGGGCCGCGCGCCGATGGAGAAATGGAGCGTAGGGCGGGTAAGCCTGCTGGGGGATGCTTGTCACCCGACCCTGCCGTTTCTCGCGCAGGGCGCTGCGATGGCTCTCGAGGACGGCTACATCCTGGCGCGGGCGTTGCAGGCCGCGGGCGGCGACCTCGAGCCGGGCCTGGCGCGCTACGAGACCTCGCGCAAGGAGCGAACCGGGAAAGTGGTGCACGGCTCGGCCGAGATGGCGGGCCGGTTCCACAATCCTGCTCTGGCCGAGGCAGCCGGCGCGCAGGATTACGTGAATCGCGAATGGTCCGAGGAGCGGGTGAAGAGGCGCTACGAGTGGCTCTTCACCTACGACGTGACGGCCGTGCCGGTGTGAGCGTCGGGTGGCCGCTGGTCACCGCCCGCAAAAGGCGGGGATAATAGGGCAGGAGGCGAGCCATGAGCATTGCGATCTGCCCCGTTACCCCTGTCTTCGTCGCGGAGATCGGCGACGTGGACCTGTCCACGCTCGCCGAGGCCGACTTGGCGGAGATCAGGATCGCGTTCTGGAAGTACGCGGTGCTGATCTTCCCGGACCAGAAACTGGCGGCAAACCAGCACCTCGCGTTCGCGCGGCATTTCGGCCCGATCGAGACCGACCGGGTGCTTGACGCGACGGTGACGCCGCAGCGCCTCGCCAACGATTTTGCCGACATCTCCAACCTCACGCCCGAAGGGAGAATCTGGTCGAAGGACAGCCGCCAGCGCCTGTACAAGGCCGGCAACAAGCTCTGGCACACGGACAGTTCCTTCAAGCGGCGGCCCGGCCTGTGCTCGCTGCTGTATGCGCACACGGTCGCGCCCCTTGGCGGCCACACGGAATTCGCCGACCAGCGCGCGGCCTACGACGCGC
This sequence comes from Betaproteobacteria bacterium RIFCSPLOWO2_02_FULL_67_26, assembly GCA_001771935.1. Taxonomy (GTDB): domain Bacteria; phylum Pseudomonadota; class Gammaproteobacteria; order Burkholderiales; family SG8-41; genus SG8-41. The sequence continues at coordinate 417 of MERD01000010.1, read as the reverse complement.
TGCCCGACGCAATGAAGCAGAAGCTCCGGGGGCTGGTCGCCGAGCATTCGATCGCCACCTCGCGCCGTAAGAGCGGCTTCACCGGCTTCAATGAAGACGAATCGAAACGCCTGCCGCCGGTGCCGCAGACCGTGGTGCGGACGATCCCGGAGAGCGGCAGGAAGTCGCTCTACGTTGCCTCGCACGCCGGTCGCATCTTCGGCGTGCCGGAGCAGGAGGGCCAGGCGCTCCTCGACCAGCTCATCGCGCATACCACGCAGCGCCAGTTCGTCTATACCCACCGCTGGCGGCCGCGCGACCTCGTCATGTGGGACAACCGCTGCACCATGCACCGCGGCACCGATTACGACGACCTGCGCTGGGTGCGCAACATGCAGCGCGCCACCGTCAGCGACGTGGCCAATACCTGCGAACAGG
>MERD01000009.1 GCA_001771935.1 Betaproteobacteria bacterium RIFCSPLOWO2_02_FULL_67_26 | reverse complement strand
TAAGGCATGCCGCCAGCGTTCAATCTGAGCCAGGATCAAACTCTTCAGTTTAATCACTGCAAAGTATTAACTCGCTTGACGTATGTTACGTCGTGCGAGCACTTAGTTGCTTGAGACTCCGCGCGCGAACGCGCGGGACCCTCCGAAACCAGGTGCCCACACTTATCGGCTGTAGATTGTTAAAGAGCGTTTCTAAGGGGTACCGCAGGATGACTGCGGCCTGACTTAGGGGAATCGAGGGTAAAACCCTCGTTTCCGGAACTGGCGTCCTAAAAATTTGGTAGCGGGGATAGGATTTGAACCTATGACCTTCGGGTTATGAGCCCGACGAGCTGCCAGACTGCTCCACCCCGCGCCAGTTAGACCGGTAAGTATATCGGATTTGGCCAGGTGGCGTCAAACCTGTTTCTCAAGCGGAGTCAAATACCTGGTGCCGAACGCACCGCCCGGGTGCATTACGCTTGCTGGCCATCGCGCCGGCCAGAACGTGGCGCCGTCTAGCGCCCCACGGGCGCGGCCGCAGGCTGCCGGCGGCGGCCCTGGATCCAATCGGTCAGCCGCTCCATGCTGACATAGAACGTCGGAGTCACGTACAGCGTCAGCAACTGGGAGAAGACCAGCCCTCCGACCACCGCGATGCCCAGCGGTTGTCGCATCTCCGATCCGGTGCCAGTGCCGAAGGCCAGCGGCAACGCCGCGCAAATTGCGGCGAAGGTCGTCATCATGATCGGGCGAAAACGAATGAGCGATGCCTCCACGATCGCGTCCTGGGGCGGCAGCCCTCGCTCGCGCTGGAGCTGAAGCGCAAAGTCCACCATCATGATGCCGTTCTTCTTGACCAGCCCGACCAGCAGGATGATCCCGACGAAGCTGAATACGTTGAGCTCCTTGCCGACCAGGAGCAGCATGAGCAATGCGCCAAAGCCCGCAAACGGCAGCGCGGTCAGTATCGTCACCGGATGAGCGTAATTCTCGTAGAGAATCGCGAGCACCATGTAGATGACCACGATCGTGATCAGGAGCAGGATCGGCAGCGTGCGGAACGCGTCCTGGAATGCCTTCGCGCTGCCCGCCATCTTCACGGTGACACCGGTGGGAAGCGTCTCGCCCGCCATGTGCTGGATGCGCGAAACGGTATCCCCGAGCGAAGCGCCGGGAGCCAGGTTGAACGAGAGCACGACCGACGTCAGCTGGCCGTAGTGGCTCACCGAGACCGGGCCGACCCCCATGTTGATGTCCGCTACCGCGTGTATCGGCACCATGCGGCCCGTATTGGACTGCACGTATAGCGAGCGCAGCGCATTGATGTCCCGCTGGAAACGGGAATCGAGCTCCAGCAGCACGAAATACTGATCCGTTGCGCCATACAGCGTGCTGATCTGCCGCCCGCCGTACGCATTGTAGAGCGTGCTCTCGATCTGCTGTGGCGACACGCCGAGGGTCGCCGCGCGGTCCCGAAGAATGCTGATCTGGATTTCAGGATTGCGCAGCTCGAGGCTGGTGCTGACCTCCCGCAGGAAGCCGGATTCGCGCAATCTCGCCTCGAAGTCCTGCGCCGCCGCATAGAGCGTCTTCAGGTCCGATCCCTGCACCACCAGCTGGTAATCGGCATTGCCGGGCAGGCTGCCGATATTGATCGACGGCGGATTGTTCATGAAAACGCGCAGCCCTTGCGCGCCGCCGGCAAACGGACGGCGCAACTCCTGGATGATCTCGTCCGCGCTGAGCTTGCGCTCCCCGCGCGGCTTGAGTCGCACGATCACCCGGCCGATGTTGTCGCCCGTCTGGCCGCCGAATCCCTGGCCCGCCGTCGACATCACCGCCTCCACGTCCGGATGCTTGCGAACGATCGCCTCCACCTGGTGCTGGCGCCGCTCGAGCTCGGCAAACGTCACCCCCTCCGGAGCGCGCGTGTTTCCGAAGATGACGCCGGTGTCCTGTCGCGGGATGAAGCCGTGCGGCACCGCCTTGTAGATGACCCCGATCAGCACCAGAACGACGGCCGATCCGCTGAGCATCAAGCCCCGGTGCCGCATGGTCCAGCGCAATGTCGTGCCGTAGAAATCGCGGGACGCGTCGAAAATCCGCTCGAAGAACCGGTAGACCCGGCCGTGCTCGTGCGCCGGCTTGAGCATCAGGCTGCACATCATCGGGGTCATCGAGAGCGCGACGGCCCCGGAGATCAGCACCGCCACGCCAATCGTGACGGCGAATTCCCGGAACAGTCGTCCGAGCAGCCCTTCCATGAACAGGATCGGGATGAATACCGCGGAGAGCGAAACGGTCATCGAGATCACCGTAAACGCGATCTCCTTCGAGCCGTCGAACGCGGCCTGCAGGCGATCCTTGCCCATCTCCATGTGGCGCGTGATGTTCTCCAGCACTACGATGGCGTCGTCCACCACGAAACCGACGGCCAGGATGATCGCCATCAGCGACAGGTTGTTCAGGCTGAATCCCAGCAGGTAGATCGCCGCGAACGTGCCGATGACCGAGGTCGGAAGGATCAGCGCCGTGATGAGGGTGGATCTCGCGCTGCGCAGGAACGCGAGTATCACCAGCACCACGAGCGTGACCGAAAGCAGCAGGTGGAATTCCACTTCCCTGATGGAGGCCTCTATGAACTGCGAGCGGTCATTGAGGACGCCGATCTTGACTCCAGGCGGCGCTTCCCGCTCGATCTCTTCGAACAGGGCCCGGACTCGCTTCACCACCTCGACGGTGTTCGCCCCGGGCTGCCGGTAGACCGCGAGCGCAATATTGCGATCGCCGTTCAGCCAGTTCTTGACCTTGGCGTTCTCGATCCCGTCCACCGCGCGCCCGACGTCGGACAGCCGCACCGGCATGCCGTCCTGGTAGGCGACTATAAGATCGTGGAAGCCGCTGGCGCGCTCGAGCTTGCCCGAGGACTTGACCGTGAAACTGCGCGCGCTGCCCTGAAGCACGCCCGACGGCAGATTGCTGTTCGCGTTCTGTATGGCGCTGACCACCTTGTCCAGCCCCAGATTGCGTTTCGCCATCGCTTCCGGATCAATGAAGACACGCACCGCGTATTTCTGCTGCCCGAATACCAGAACCTGCGCGACGCCGTTGATCGTGGACAGGCGCTGAGCGATATTAGTCTCCGCGAATTCGTTGAGTTCGTGCAGCGGCAGGGTCCTAGCGCTCAACGCGAGGATGATGATCGCGAAGTCGCCGGGGTTGATCTTGCGCAGGGTCGGGGGATCGACGCCCTCCGGCAAGCGCCGCATCGCCTGCGAGATGGCCGTCTGCACGTCCTGCGCCGCCGAATCGATGTCGCGTTCCAGGCTGAACTGCAGGGTGATGCGGGTACGCCCGGCGATGCTGAACGAGTTCATGCTGTCCACGCCAGAAATCTGGCTGAACTGGCGCTCGAGCGGCGTGGCGACCGTCGAGGCCATGATCTCCGGATTGGCGCCGCGCAACTCGGCATCGACGCGAATGGTAGGGAAATCGACGCTGGGCAGCTCGTTTACCGGAAGCGCGCGGAATGCGATCAAGCCGAAGATGACGATTGCCGCGACGAGTATGCTGGTCGCGACCGGACGCTCGATGAAAATTCTCGACAGGTTCATGGCGCTCAACCCTCCGGCTTGGCTTCGGACTTCTTCTCCCCTTTCTTGCCGCCTTTCCCCCTCCTGCCCTTGCCCTTTTCACCGCGTTCCCGGCCCTCGCTGCCGGCAAGGCGCACCGCCGCGCCCGGCTGCAACGCCTGGGGAATCTCGGTGATCACCGGGTCTCCGGGCCTGACGCCCGCCGCGATGACGACCTCATTGCCGACCTGGCGCGCAACCTTGACCGGCTGCACCCGCACCTTGCTGTCCTCATCGATCAGGTAGACGAAGCTCCCGTCCTGCCCGGGCTGGACTGCGACCTCCGGTACGACAACGGCGTCGGGCTCGATCCGGAGAACGACGCGAACGTTCACAAACTGACCGGGCCACAGGATCTCATCCTTGTTCAGGACGCGGGTCCTGAGCAGCACGGTGCCCGTCTGCGGCGTCACGGTGTTGTCGATGAATACCAGCCTGCCCTCGGCCGCCGCCGGCCCGCTCCGGTCCGGTAGTATCTCGATGCGCATGTCTTTTTCGTGTTGATGGCGCCGGATCTCCTCCAGCTGGCGCTCCGGAATGCTGAACGACACGATTATGGGATCGGTGCTGTTGATGGTCACGAGCGGCACGCCGCCGCCCGCGGTGGGCACCAGGTTGCCCGGCTTGATCGCCAGCGTCCCGGTGCGCCCGGCAATCGGCGAGTGGATGCGGGAGAATTCGACCTGGATGCGAGCCTGCTCCACCAGCGCCCGGTCCGCCGCGACGGTCGCCTCAAGCGACTTGGTGGACGTCACCGCGACATCGAATTCCTGGCGCGTGATGAACTCGCGCTTGAGCAACGGCTCGAGCCGATCCTGCTGCACCTTTGCGTTCTCCAGCTGGGCCATATCCCGCGCCAGTTGCGCCTGCGCCTGCCGGAAGGAAGCCTCGAAGGTCCTCGGGTCGATCTGGAACAGGAGCTGTCCCGGCTTGACCAGGTCGCCCTCCTTGAACTGCACCGACTGCAGCACGCCGGAGACCTGTGCCCTGATCTGCACGCTGTGCTCGGGCTCGACAGTGCCCACGGCCTCGATAAGAACCGGCATAGGTTTCGCCACGGCTCTGGCCGCCTTGACGACGAGGGGGCCGCCCTTGCCTTTGCCCTTCGCGCTCTTGCCCTGGGCCGCAGCCACGCCACTCTGTTGCCACCACCACCAGGCGCCATAGCTGCCGGCGGCAACGGCGACAAACATTATTGCCATCCAGATTCGCTTCATCTTGTCTGCACCGCGTAGGTTGACTTGTCGCTGGCGCCAATCGAGAAATTCAGGCGGGCAACCGCCGTGAACCAGTCGAGAAAGGACTGGATGCGGAGCACGCGCGCATTCGATTCCTCAACCTGCGCAGTGATGAGATCCAGCAACGATCCAAATCCTGCCTGGTAGCGCGCCAGGGTTGCCTCCGCCGTCTGCTGCGCCGCGCGGAGCTGGACTTCCGTCGTGCTGACGCCCCCGGCCGCCGTCTGCACGTCATAGTACGCCTGCCAGACATCCATCTCGGTCTGCCGGTACAGCACGTCACGGGAAGCCTCCGCCTGCGCCGCCCGCGCCTCGGCCTGCCGCACCGTGTAGGTATCCCTGAACCCGGTAAATATCGGAATGTTCAAGTTCAGCTGGATGCTGTTCGTATCCGTAAAGGGACGCTCCCCATGGTAAAAAGTTCGGCCGGTCGTCGCACTGACCGTGATCGATGGCAGGGTGCTCCTGGCGGCCGCGTCGGCCTGCGCGCGCGCAGACCGTGTCCGGGCCTCGGCCGCAACCAGGTCTGGACGGCTCACCTTGGCCCGCTCGAGGATTGCGGTCAATGACTCGGTTATCTCCCGAATGGGAGGCGCCCGTTCTATGGTCATGACACGGATCTTCGCGTTGACCGGCAAGCCGACGGCCGAGGCGAGCGCGCCGCGCGCCTTTTCCAGCTCGCCCCGGCTGCGCGTGAGATTCAACTGCCCCTGCGCGACCTGGGTCTCGGCACGGTAGACGTCGGCCACCGTGGCCAGCCCGCCCTCGCGCCGGCGCTGGGTCGCATCGAGCGAAGTGCTTACGCTCTTCAGGAACAATTCGTTCGCGCGGACCAATTGCTCAGTGCCCAGCAACCGGAAGTACGCCTGCTCCACCTGGAACACGACGTCCTGCAGGACTCGATTCTGGGTCAACGATGCCGCGAGAGCCTGGTACTCCGTCGCCTTGACGCGGCTGTCGCCCGCCCCGAAGTCAAACAGGAGGTAGCTCAATGTCACGGTCGGCCCGTAGCGCGTGAGCCAGGGATTCTGGTTGCCGGTCTGGCCGCCGGTCTCGCTGCGTTGCGTGGTGATCAACGCCGAGATCTGGGGCAGGTCGTCTGACCGCTCGATACCGATTGCGGCAGCTGCAGCCCGGGCGGCGAACCACGCCTCGCGGCTCTTCGGATTGTGCTGCAGCGCGAACTCGGTCAACTCGGGGAGCGTCAGCGTTCGATCCGTCGCCGGCAACGAGGCGCTGGGCGCTGCCGGGACCTGCGGCAACTCAAACGGGGATAGCCAACGAATTCCCGGCGCCGCCGGCACGTAGCGGTCGGTTTCGAACGGATCCCGAGTGTCGGCCGCGGGCGCGGACGCAACCGAAATCGAGACTACTGCCAGGGCCACCAAAACCGTTTTCAGGCACGCGGTAAACAAGGCCAGAATCCGCCTCTCCAAGAACCCGTTGATAGCCGCTGCGGCCGGGTCCCCCGAATGCTTTTTTTATGCCGGCGTGTCCCAAGCGGAAAAACGTGAGTCGTGGAATCATAGCATACCCATTTTCTCTTTTTGATCTCATGAGTTAGGGCACTATCCGGTCCTGGTGGGTCAAAAATCGAAGAATCTTATCCGGCAATAAAAATTAATGCGTACTGGGCCGGCGTGCTGCGTGCTAACCTCTTGCCGTCAAACAAGAACCCGCCATTGCAGCCCACGATTTCCGCCGTGCCCGGACTGGTTAACCCCCACGGAGCAGGAAAGCTCAAGCCGTTGTTGATTGACGGTGCCGCCCTTGCCGAGGAGAGACGGCGGGCACAGTCCCTGCCGCGCGTCGCCGTCAGTTCGCGCGAGCGGGGCGATCTCGTCATGCTCGGCATCGGCGGGTTCACCCCGCTCGAGGGCTTCATGACGCACGCGGACTGGCAAGGGGTCTGCGACGGCATGAGGATGGCGAGCGGGCTGTTCTGGCCGATCCCGATCACGGTCTCGACCGACGGCGCCACGGCGGCGGCCTTCCACACCGGAAACGACATCGCGCTCGCGGACCCCGACGACGGCACGATCCTGGCCACGATGAAGGTCACGGAGAAGTACCGGATCAACAAGGCGCACGAGTGCGCGACGGTGTTCCGCACCGCCGACCTCGAGCATCCGGGCGTCAAGATGGTGATGGAGCAAGGCGAGGTGAACCTCGCCGGACCCGTGAAGGTGCTGTCGCAGGGTGGATTCCCCGAACGTTACGGGCCGCTCTTCATGACTCCGGCCCAGACGCGCACGGCCTTCGAGGCTAACGGCTGGTCAACGGTAGCCGCGTTCCAGACCCGCAACCCGATGCACCGCTCCCATGAATATCTGGCGAAAGTCGCGATCGAGGTATGCGATGGCGTGCTGGTTCATTCCCTGCTGGGCAACCTCAAGCCGGGCGATATTCCCGCAGAGGTGCGCACGCGGGCGATCGCGTTGTTGATCGACCAGTACTTCGGCAAGAACACGGTGGTCCAGGCCGGCTATCCGCTCGATATGCGCTACGCCGGACCCCGGGAGGCGCTACTGCACGCCCTGTTCCGCCAGAACTACGGTTGTTCGCACCTGATCGTCGGCCGGGATCATGCGGGCGTCGGAAACTACTATGGCCCATTCGACGCGCATCACATCTTCGACGAGATTCCGCGCGATGCGCTGCAAACACGCCCGCTGAAGATCGACTGGACGTTCTGGTGCTACCGTTGCGGCGGCATGGCCTCGGCACGCACCTGTCCGCACGGCGAGAAGGACCGGCTGCTCGTATCCGGAACCAAGCTGAGGAAATGGCTGTCCGAGGGCGACGCGGTACCGGCGGAATTCTCGCGCCCCGAAGTCCTCGATATCCTGAGGGAGTACTACGCCGGGCTGGATGCCCGCGACAAGGTCGAGGTCAAGCTGTCCGGGCACTCCGCGCGCTGACGGCACTGCCGGTCAGTCGATGATGTGGTAGACCGGCGCCTTCTCCATTGCCCACTTGCCGGTACTCCGGTCGTAGCGGGACAGGGTGAAGCAATGCCAATTCTTATCATCCAGCTTCATGTGATCGCCCCGGTAGTAATACCCCGGCCAACGCGTTTCCTCGCGGAACAGCGTGTGATGGGTGACCGACTCCGAGGCCAGAAGCCGGTGGTGCAGCTCCCACGTGCGCTGAAGCTGGTGAAGGTCTTCGGCGCCCATGTTGCTCATGTCTTCCTTCAGCATGGTCAGCAACTCGAGGCCGCGGTTGAGCAGCACGCCGTTCGTCATATAGTTGGTGCTGATGCCGCCGGCGTATTCGTCCATGATTTTCTCGAGGCGCTGTAGACCGTGGATCGGGAGGAGGTAACTCGGCGATACGGTCCCGGCGACGATTTCGTTGCGGCCGACCCGGTAGTTTTCCAGGGGCTGGTAGATCAGCTTCTCGAGGTCGCGATATTCCTTCTCGCTCACCTGGGGCTGGTCCCTGCCCTTTTCCATTACATACTTGACCGCCGCCTTGGCGGCGATCCGGCCTTCCGTAAACGACCCCGAGGAGAACTTGTGGGCGGTGCCGCCGATGGTGTCGCCGGCGCCGAAGAGCCCGTCCACCGTCATCATGCGGTTGTAGCCCCACTGGTATTCCGCGGGGGCGTAGTCTTCCGGCCCGCTCGCCCACGCCCCGGAGCAGGTGGCGTGTGAGCCCATGACATAGGGCTCGGACGTGGTCAGCTCGGGATTGACGTGCTTGGGGTCGATGTTCTGCGACGCCCAGACCACCGCCTGCCCGATCGTCATGCCGAGGAAGTTCTCCCAGCCGACGGTTTCCTTGTGCGGGTCCTGGAAAGCCTCCTTGGTCACCATGCGGATGGGGCCGCGGCCGGCCGCGAGCTCCTTCAGGAGGGCGTGGTTGCGCAGGCAGGTCGGCACCGGGTGGTGGTCGATGTATTCGCCCACCAGCGCCCTGGTGTCCTCGACCCACCGCTTCTCGTACTCCTCGCCCAGGCCGTTCTGCGTGTACGTCTTCAGGTGCAGGAAGTAGGCGCCGACCGGGCCGTAGCCGTCCTTGAAGCGGGTCAGGACGATGCGGTTTTCCATCTGCGTCATCTTGGCGCCGACCTGGATCGGCAGCGCGTAGCACGACCCGCTGCTCCAGGGCGCATACCAGGTCCGCCCCATGCCCTCGCCCACGGCACGCGGCTTGAAGATGTGCGATGCACCGCCGGCCGCGACAATGACGGCCTTCGCGCGAAACACATGGAAATCGCCCGTCCGGACATTGAACCCGACGGCGCCGGCGACCCGGTTGGGCTTGCTCTCGTCCATCAACAGGTGAGTGACCATGATCCGGTTGTAGACCTCGGTCGCGGCCTTGCGCGCCGCCTCGGCCACGATCGGC
>MERD01000008.1:48858-49520 GCA_001771935.1 Betaproteobacteria bacterium RIFCSPLOWO2_02_FULL_67_26 | reverse complement strand
GCATCACCCATCACCCATCACCCGTCACGCTGTTTCCGCGCAGCGCGGCTTCAGCATCCCCACCGCGATATTCCTGATAGTGGTGCTGGCGTTGCTGGGCGTATTCATCGTCTCGATAACCGGGCTCCAGCAATCGAGTCACGGGCTGGACATTCGGGGCGTGCATGCCTACCAGGCGGCGCGCGCCGGCGTAGATTGGGGCGCCTACCAGGTGCTGGATCCGAACAACACGCTGAACGCGACGGATTGCACGGGCACGACAACGAAGCCCACGATGCCGGTTTGTCCAGGGACCGGCGGAACCACCGACCTGACGGGGTTCTCCGGGTCGTTGTCGTCGTTCACGGTCACGGTGCGCTGCAGTTTGGCTACCCCCGATGCGGCGAACGGCAATCGCAGCTCAACCGAGGGCAACCGCAGTATCTGGGTATATCAACTGATTGTCGACGCCTGCAATCAGCCAACCGGCACCAGCTGTCCCAACACGGGGACGCCGGCAGTAGGGTATGTCGAGCGGCGCATCACGGCAACGTTGAGCAAATGCAAGGACGCGACCGCCGCCGCGCCGCGCTGCTCATGCGGGTGATCGGGAAAACGCAATTGCGATTCTGGCGCTGCGCTTCGTTGCCGGCGGTCCTGCTCGCCGCCGCGCTCACCGCGAG
>MERD01000008.1:14386-48838 GCA_001771935.1 Betaproteobacteria bacterium RIFCSPLOWO2_02_FULL_67_26 | reverse complement strand
ACTACGCGCGCACCGCCGGCGGCGGCGTGACCACCAACTGGAACCAGAACACGACCTGGACCACCGATTCCGACTGCAACGGCGCGGCCCTGGGCGCGGGCGTCTTTCCGGGCGCAGCCGACAACGTCTTCATCTGCGCCGGCAAGACGGTCAACGTCACCGCGGACGCGCAGGCGCTGTCCGTGTTTTTCAACATTGCGGGGGCGGGATCCACCCTCCAGCACAATGCCGGGATCAAGCTCACGGTCGGCGCGGGCGGAGTCACGATCAATACCTCGACCAACACCAACGGCACCCGCACCTGGAATATCAACGCCGGCATTGCCGAGGTGAACGGCAACGTCAGCCTGGAACAGAACAGCGCCAGCAACAATCGCATTGCCAACATCACCATCACCACCGGCTCGCTCGACATTAACGGTGATCTGACTATGGACGTCGGCAACAACACGCGCGCCCGGGTCACGATGAGCGGCGGCGCCGGCAGCCTCAACCTGTCGGGCAGCTTCATCCTCGCCAACAATCTCGGCACGCTGACGCCCGGCACGACCAGCACTTTCACCTACGACACCGGCAGCACCGCCACGGTGGCGGCGGGCGCCGCCGTGTCCTACGCCAACCTCGTGATCGACAAGGCCGGCGGCTCCGCCACCGCTGGCACCACCGGGACCCTGTCCGCGCGCAACGTCACGGTGCAGAACGGAACGTTTACGACCGACACGGCCGATAACGTCTCGGTGACGGTCAGTCTCGTCGTGGCGGCCGGAGCGCTGTTCGATATTGCGTCCAACGGCACCGTGGCGATCACCGGCACCACCACCGCGACCGGCGAGGTGCGCATCAGCGCGACGGGCGGCGGCAAGACCTTCACCGGCGACGTGACGATCAGTGCCCTCAGCGGGTTGTGGAACAACACCGGCAACGTCAACGTGGCGCTGGCGGGAAACCTCGACAACGACAACACGGCCGGCAGTTTCATATCGGGCACCGGGAATTACACCTGCACCAATACCCGCAGCTTCGGCGGCACCGGCGGCGGGCTCACCTTCGACGGCAACCTGGTCATCAACGGCCAGCGCACCAACAACACGACCGTCGAGGTCAAGGGCAACCTGACCGGCTCCAATACCTTCATCAACGCCGCGAACCGGACCCTCAAGATCGGCGGCAACGCGAACGCAATTTCTGCACTGACCGCGACGGCGGCGGACAACATCGTCGAGTACAACGGCACCGGCGCGCAGACGATGGAAAACACGACCTACCACCACCTCGTCATCAGCAATACCACCGGGCCGGTCAGAACGAACGCCAACACCGCCATCCAGGGAAATTTCACCAACGACGGCAATTACGACGGCGTAGTCGGCAGCGATACCGTCACCTTCAACGGCTCCGGCCCCCAGGCCATTTCCGGTACGGCGACGGTTTCGGGCTCCCCGACCAACCTCACGACGTTCTACAACCTGACGGTCAGCAACGCGAACGGCGTCACGCTGACCGGCACCCATAACGTTACCGTGACGAACACGCTGACACTCACCACCGGCGCGGTCGTGACCGGCGCCAACGTGCTCTACGTTTCCCGCACCCCAACCGGCGCCATCGCGCGCACCAGCGGGTTCGTGGAGGGCAACCTGAAATGGCTGATCCCCACCGGCACCACTTTTTCGCGGACGTTTCCGGTCGGCACGGGGACTATCTACTCGCCCGCCACCATGACCTTCGCCAGCGTCAGCGATAGCGGCCCGGCGGGCAGCGGCATTACGGTCAGCGCGACCTCCGGAGACCACCCCCAGATCGGCACATCCTCCTTGAACGCATCGTTGAGCGTCAACCGCTACTGGACGCTCGCGAACAGCGGGACCGTGCTTACCACCTACGACGCGCTATTCCAGTACGACACCACCGACCGGGACGGCGGGCTCACCTCCGGATTGCTGGCCGTCATGCGCTATGACGGCGCGTGGAACGGCGCCACCATCACCGACAACCAGGACAGCGCCGCGACTCCGACGATGGAGGTTTCCGGCGAGGCCGATTTCGGCGCGTTCGCAATCGGGGAGGTCACCGGAACCGGCTACAGCGCTACGCTCAACCGCTTCAATGCCTACGATCCGCCGAATGTGACCCCGGCGAATTCGGTGCACGGCCTGATCCGGACCAAGATCGCGGGCACCGCGTTCACGCTGACCATCGCCCACCTGGATGCCGGGGTAACCGCGGTGCAAGCCTTCGGCACCGCGGAGACCGTCCTGGTCGAGCTGCTCGACGGCACGACCAGCAGCGGAGCCTTCGCCAACAACTGCTGGTCGAGCTGGACGACGGTGATCGCGTCCACCACGGTCAATTTCACTGCGGCGCAATTGACCGCGACCGCGAACTTCAACGTGAGCAATTCCTGGAAGAACGTCCGGGTGCGGATGACCGTGACCACGTCACCGCCGTCGGAGACCGGCTGCGCGGGCGACGCCTTCGCGATCCGTCCCCAGAGCTTCGACCTCACGGCCTCGGACGGCACGTCGTCGACACCCGGCAATACCAATACCCTCAATGCGACCGCGTTCAATGGGACGCCGGTGCACAAAGCCGGCCTGCCGTTCTCGATCCGCGTGAATGCGGCGGTCCCGGCGGGCGCCACCAATTACTACCAGGTGACGGCCCACGCGGGCAGCCCCACGCTGAAGTCCGCCGCCTGCGCGGTTCCCGGCGGATCGGCGTCCTGTCTCACCTGCAACTTCGGAACTCTCGCGCTGGGAGCGTTCTCGATCGTCAGCAGCGAGCTCAATTCCACCTCGACCTACAGCGAGGCGGGCGTGTTCGGCCTCACGCTGGAGGACAAGACCTATGCGGCGGTGGACGTGGCGGACACTTCGCAAGCGACCCGCACCGTGCCGCAGACCGCGGCCTTCAGCGCGGGCCGATTCATACCGAACGATTTCCTGATAGAGGTATTTGACGCACTCATGCCACCGCTATTCCAGACCTTCGGAACCACGGACGGTTTATGCACTGCGTCCGCGCCCACTCCGAAGCGCTCCTTCACTTACGTCGGGCAGAATTTCGGTTATGTCCTCACCCGGGAGCCGAAAGTAAAAGTCACCGCGCGCAACGGGCTCGGCTCACCGACCCCGACGACCAACTACCAGCAGTGCCTGTGGAGGCTCACCGCAGGCGGCGTGACGGCGACGCCCGCCACCACCAATCCGGGCAAGACCCTGAATTTCACCCAGAGTAGCCCGTCGGTTGCCGCGCTGGATGACAACACGGGCACCGGCACGGTGACCTTGAGCGGCTCGGACAGCTACAACTACAGCCGCAGCACGACGACCCCGGATGACCCGTTCCAGGCGGCGATCAACATCGGGATCAGCGCCACCGACTCGGACGGGGTTGCAAGCAACACCTTCACCTTTTCGTCCGTGGCATTTGATGGCGGTGACTTCAATACGGGTGCAGGCCTGACCGGCGGCAAGACCTTCGTGTTCGGCAGGCTGCGGCTCTCGAACGCCAGCGGCTCCCAGCTGGTGTCGCTCGCCGTGCCGATGGAAACCCAGTATTTCAGCGGCGCGCCGGCCAACGCCTTCGTCACCAACGCGGCCGACCAGTGCACCTCGATCCTGGCCACTAACATCGAGCTCGGCACGTACACACCCAACCTCGACGCGTGCGAGACCAGCCTGATTGCAGGAACCTTCACGAACGGCCGCGCAACGCTCTTGATGAGCGCGCCGGGCGCGACCAACAACGGCAGCGTGATACTGACCGCGCGCCTGGAATCCTCGGTTTCCGGCCCGACCACCTGCATCGGGGGTTCCTCCACCGCGGTAGTGGGTGCCGACAAGGCGTTCTTGCAGGGCAACTGGACGACCTCCACCTACACCCAGAACCCCACCGCCCGGGCCACATTTGGGGTGTATCGGGGCACCGAGGAAATCATAGATATCCGAGAGAATTTCTAGCCGTAATAGTTGGTTACACAACACCTCTTGTAAGATCATTCAAAAAAGCGCCCCAAAGCCTTGACATTATTGATTTTTGTGGTAGTTTCGGCTAACTGGTCGAAATGGGCCCCAAAAAATGAGGTTTTTCGGTTCCAAAGGGCAAAAACCGGGCTGGTTTTGCGTCAACCTGCTGCCGGACCGGGTCGATGTGTGCCACGTCCTCGCGGCGGGAAAGGAGCGGCCTGAGATCCTCCTGTGCGACTCCTATCGCAAGGAGGGCGGCGACGTGGAAACGCTCGGCCGGCTGCGCCGCGAGCTGAACCTCGACCGCCACCGGTGCACGACGCTGCTGCGGAGCGGCGCCTACCAGATCGTGCAAGTCGAAGCGCCCAACGTTCCCGCCGAGGAAGCCAGGATCGCGGTGCGCTGGAGCCTCAAGGACCTCATCGACTACCCGGTGGAAGCGGCCACGATCGACGCGGTATTCATCCCGCCGGCGGAAGGCGCAGCGGGCCGCGCCCAGCAGATGCTGGCGGTCGCCGCGAAAAACGAAGTCATCGCCGCCAGCGTCAAGCCGTTCAACGATGCCGACATCGCGCTCGAGGTCATCGACATACCGGAACTGGCGCAGCGCAACGTTGCCCAGCGGCTCGAGCCGCCGGGACGCGCCCTCGCGCTGCTCGCGTTCGACGAGCACGGGGGGCTGCTGACGTTCACCTGCGGCGGTGAGCTCTACCAGCATCGCCGCATCGACATCTCGTTGGCGAGCTTCGCCGGCGCCAGCCCCGAGGCCCGCAGCGGCCTGTACGACCGCCTGGTGCTCGAGCTGCAGCGCTCCCTCGACCATTTCGACCGCCAGTTCCGCAATATCGCGGTGGCGAAAGTCATGGTGACGCCGGTGCCCGGCGCAGAGGACATGCGGGAGCACCTCGCCGCCAATCTCGACGTGCCGGTGGCGCTGGTCCACCTGTCCGAGATGTTCGATTTTCCGCACATCCCGGAATTGCACGACGAGGCGCGCCAGGCGCAGTGCCTGCAGCTGATCGGCGCCGCCCTGCGGGAGGACGCGGGCGCATGAGCCAGAACATCAACCTCTTCAACCCCGCTTTCCGCAAGCAGCGGCGGGTGTTGACGCTCGGCACGGTGGTGCAGCTGCTGGGCATCACGCTGGCCGCGTTGTCCGGCTATCACTACACGCTCTGGCAACAGGTGAACGGCCTGACCGAGGAGTTGCGCAGCGCGGACGGCCTGCTCAAGGCGCAGCGCGGCTACGTGGACAAGCTCAAAGGGAAGTCCGCCACGGCCAAGCCCGACGCGCAGCTCGAAAGCGACATCGCGCGGCTCGAGGCCGAGCTGAAGCTCGCGCGCGACTCGATGGATGCGCTGAAGGGCGGGGGGTTCGGCAACCAGCAGGGATTCGCTGAATACCTGCGCGCCTTCTCGCGGCAGTCGGTGAACGGCCTGTGGCTCACCGGCTTCACCATTACCGGCGGCGGGGAGCTGGAAATCCGGGGGCGCGTCCTGAGCCCCGACCTCGTGCCGAGCTACATCCAGCGCCTGAACCGGGAGCAGGTGCTGGCGGGACGCAGCTTCGCCCGGCTGGAGATGAACCGGCCCGCGCCCGAGGCCGCGGCCGACAAGGGCAAGGACGCCAGGAAAGCGCCGCGAGCGCCGCGCTTCCTGGAATTCAGCCTGGCCACCTCCGACGTCGTCAGGACGGAGAAGACGCCATGAAGGCCGTGCTGGAGCAATGGCAGAAGCTCGCCGCGCGGTTCGACGCCCTGATGATTCGCGAGCGCGTGCTGGTGCTCGCTGCGGTAGTCGTCGGCACCGCCCTCGTATTCGATACGCTGGCGCTCCAGCCGCTCGAGGCGCAAAAGAAGCGGCTCACGCAGCAGGTCGCCGAGTCGCGCCAGAACATCAGGACCGCCGAGGGCCTGATGAAGGTGCAGGAAGCCGTCGTGGATCCGAACGCGGTCAAACGCACGCATCGCGACGCGCTTCGCAAGCAGCTGGCCGAGATCGACCAGAGCATGCAGGGGCTGCAGCGGGGGCTGGTGCCGCCCGAGCGCATGGCGAAGCTGCTCGAGGAGATGCTCGGCGGCCGCCGCGCGCTGCAGCTCGCGTCGCTGCGCACGCTGCCGGTGCAGCGCTTCAATGCGCCGGGCGCGGCGCCCGCTCCCAAGGCTGGAGGCACGGCCGCGAAGCCGGCGCCCAAAGCGGCCGAGCGCGTGATCTACCAGCACGGTTTCGAGCTTACGCTGCAGGGATCGTATGCCGACCTGCACGAGTACCTCGCGCAGCTCGAGAAGCTGGAATGGCGGATGTTCTGGAGCCGCATCAGCGTGAATACCGAGCAGTATCCAAGATTGCGGGTGACGCTGATCGTGCAGACCCTAAGCCTGAACAAGGCCTGGCTGATTGTATGAACCCGTCACTCGTCACTCGTCACTCGTTACTCGCCGCCCCGCTCGCGCTGGCAGTCGCGCTGCTCACCGCGAGCGCTGCGGCGCAGGTGATGAACGACCCGACGCGCCCGCCTTCGGGCCAGGCGACGGCGGATCCCGACGTGGCGGGCGACGCCGAGGGCGGCGGCCTGGTGCTGCAGTCGGTGATGCTTTCGCCGACGCTGAAGGCGGCCATCATCAGCGGCGCGATGGTCAAGCTCGGGGAGAAATACGGCGACGCCGTGCTGATCAAGGTGGCGGAGAGCGAAGTGGTGTTGAAGAGCGTCGATGGGAGCCAGGTGCTGAAGCTCTATCCGGGCGTGGAGAAACGCGACATCGTGCCGGTTGCCGCGAAGACCGCTCCGCGCAAGAGCAAGGCCAGGCGCAGTGGAAGGGATTCCGCGGCGCCGGGCAGCACGGCGACGCGGTAGAGGAGGGCGTGACATGAAGCGACGAATAGTCATGGTTGTGGTGATGGTCGCTGCCGCGGGGTGCGCGGAGCAACCGGCGCGCCGCGACGCCACTTACGAACGGATCTCGGCCGAGATCGAGAAGGCGGTCAAGGAACGCACCAAGCCGGTGGCGCCGGACTCGGTCAGCCAGGCGCTGCTGCCGCCGCTGGTGGTCGAGATGCCCCGGGCGGACGGCAAGCCGCTCGACCAGCGCTTCGATCTCAACGTCAACAACGCGCCGGCGGCGCAGGTGTTCATGGCGATCGTCTCCGGCACGCGCTACAGCATGATCGTGCATCCGGAAGTTCGCGACAGCATTTCGGTGAACCTCAAGGATGTCACCGTGCTCGAGGCGCTCGAGACGCTGCGCGACCTCTACGGCTACGAATACCGGGTGCAGGGCAACCGCATCTCGGTGCTGCCGGTCACGATGCAGACCCGGGTCTTCCAGGTCAACTACCTGCAGGCGCAGCGCGCCGGCCGCAGCGAGGTGCGGGTGAGCTCCGGCTCGATCACCGACACGGGCGGGGCGTCGTCTGGCGCGCCCCCCACGGCAGGCGCCCCGGCCCCGACGTCGCGGGCCACTGAAAGCGTTCGCGTCACGACCTCGTCGGAAAGCAACTTCTGGGGCGACATCGCGAAGTCGCTCACCGCCATCGTCGGCAGCGCCGACGGCCGAAGCGTGATCGTCAATTCCCAGTCCGGCGTGATCGTGGTGCGCGCGCTTCCCGCGGAGCAGCGTTCGGTCGAGTCGTTCCTGAAGGCGATGCAACTGATCGTCGAGCGGCAGGTGGTGCTGGAGGCGAAAATCATCGATGTTTCGCTGAAGGACAGTTACGGGGCGGGCATCAACTGGGCGGCGTTCCGTTCCGGCGGCACCAGCGTGGTCGGCGGCGTCGTTCGGCCGAACACCAGCATCGGCAATACCGGCCCGTTGTCCCAACCGACCGGGCGCGCTCCCGATGGCACCGACATAGGATTCGTAACAGCCACGCTCGGGGCGGCGGCTTCGCTGGCGGCCGATGCGGCGGTGCAGGGCGGCGTATTCGGGCTGGCGCTGCAGACCAGCAATTTTGCGGCGCTGTTGACGTTCCTTGAAACGCAGGGCGCGGTCAACGTGCTGTCCAGCCCGCGCGTGGCGACCATCAACAACCAGAAGGCCGTCCTCAAGGTCGGCACCGACGACTACTTCGTCACCAACGTCTCGACCACCTCGACCACCAGCGGCACCCAGACGACGGTCACGCCGACCATCACCGTGCAGCCGTTCTTCTCGGGCATCTCGCTCGACGTCACGCCGCAGATCGACGAGCACAACAACATCATCCTGCACATCCATCCGCAGGTGAGCACGGTGATCGAGAAGCGCAAGGACGTGAACCTCGGCAACCTCGGCACCGTCACGCTGCCGCTCGCCTCGAGCAACATCAACGAGACCGACACCATCGTGCGCGTGCAGGACGGCAATATCGTGGCGATCGGCGGCCTGATGCGCCAGGAGACGAAGAGCGGCGGCTCGCAGGTCCCCGGCCTCGGCGACGCGCCCGGCATCGGCGGGCTGTTCCGGCAGCGCGCGATGGAAAACACGAAGAACGAGCTGGTGATCCTGTTGAAGCCCACCATCGTTCACAGCGACCGCAACTGGCAGAAGGACGTGGCCGATACGCGCGACCGCCTGCGGGCGCTGGAGCCCCCTCCGGTCAAGTCGCCGTTCACGCAGTGACCCGACGGAGCTGACATCATGTACCGCAATCACTTCGGACTCCGCGAAATGCCGTTCGGCATCACGCCCGACACGAGCTTCGCCTACGCCTGCACCACGCACCAGGAGGCGCTCAACACGCTGCTGGTGGCGGTCAAGAACGGCGAGGGCTTCATCAAGATCACCGGCGAGGTCGGCACCGGCAAGACGCTGCTCTGCCGCCGCTTCCTCGCGACGCTCGACCAGAACCACGTCTCGGCCTACATCCTGAATCCCTATCTCGAGCCGCGCACGCTGCTGCTGGCGCTGGCGGAGGAGCTCGGCATCGCGCTCTCCAGGCAGGCGGACCAGCACCATCTGATGAAAGAGCTTACGCGCGCCCTGCTCAACTTCGCGCGCCAGGGCAAGACCGTGGTGCTGGCTCTCGACGAGGCGCAGGCGATGCCGATCGAGACGCTGGAAGCGCTGCGGCTCCTCACCAACCTGGAAACCGAGAAGCGCAAGCTGCTGCAGGTGGTGCTCTTCGGCCAGCCGGAAATCGACCACAAGCTCGAGCACAAGTCGGTGCGGCAGTTGCGGCAGCGCATCACGTTCCAGTACCGGTTGACGGCGCTGGAGCGCGGCGAAGTCGATCACTACATCGCGCACCGCCTGCGCGTGGCGGGCTTTCGCGGCAACCGGCTCTTCACGCGGCCGGCGACGCGCCTCGTGCACCGGTTCAGCGGCGGCGTGCCGCGGCTCATCAACATCGTGTCGCACAAGGCCATGCTGCTCGCCTACGGCGAAGGGTTGCACCACGTGCTGCCGCTCCACGTGCGCAAGGCCGCCGCGGACACGCCGATGGTGCACGAGCGGCGGCCCTGGTGGTGGCTCGGGTTCGCCATGCTGGTGCTCTCGGTGGGCGGAATCGGCTGGATGTTGCTCGTATGAGCGTGATCAACCAGGTACTGCTCGAGCTGGAAAAGCGGCGTGCTTCCGCGGTGGAACGCGGCGCGCTGCCCGACCACGTGCGGGCGCTTCCGGAAGACGAGCGCCCGCTCAACTGGGGGTGGATCGCCGCGGGCGGCCTGGCCGTAGCGGGTGCGCTCGCGGGATCGTGGGCGCTCCTTTCCGGGTTCGACGTGACGCCCCAGCGCGCCCTCGCCCCGCTTGCAACCCAGCGCGCCACCGGGACGGCCGTCGCACGAGTCGCGGCCGCCCCGACGGCGGTGACGACGGATGCGCGGCCGCGCGCGGAAGGCGACGGCGATGCGCAGTCCGAAGGGCCGGCCTCACGCCTGAGCCTGGAGTTGTCCAACTCACCCGCGCCGCCGCAGCGGCAAGTCGCCAGGCCGGTCCCGGCCCAGGAGCCGTCCGCAACGCAGCGTCTACCGACATCACGGGTGATCTCGCGCGCCGGGTCGGACGCCTCCGCCCGGAGCGAAGCCGCGCCTGCGCCGGCTGCACGCCCCGAACCGGCCCCGCCGCCCGCGGTGGTGGCGTCCGCCAGGGCGCCTGCTGGCAAGCCGCAGATACAAAAACAGGAGCGGCAGCCGACGCCCCGCGAACTCGCGGACAACGAATACCGCAAGGCAACGACGTCCCTGCATCAGGGCCGGTCAGCCGAGGCCGAGGAGGGCTTCCAGGCGGCGCTGAACCTGTATCCCGGCCATCACGGCGCGCGCCAGGGGCTGGTGGGCATGCTGGTGACGGGCAAGAAATTCACGGAGGCGGAGCGCGTGCTCCAGGAGGGCGTGAAGCTCGCCCCGGCGCAGACCGGGTTCACGATGACGCTCGCCCGCCTGCAGGTGGACCGCGGCGACAACGCGCAAGGCGCGGCGACCCTGCAGAAAGGCCTCGAGCATGCACAGGGCAACGCGGACTACCATGCATTTCTCGCCACGGTCCTGCAGCGCCAGAACCGGCACGAGGAGGCGATCGAGCAGTTCCAGGCCGCGCTGCGGCTGCGGCCCGCCATGGGCGTATGGTGGCTCGGACTCGGCATCTCGCTGCAGACCGCCAACCGGTCGGCCGACGCGCAGGAAGCCTACCGCCGCGCGCGCGCCACCAACAGCCTCAATCCCGACCTCGCCGCGTTTGCCGACCAGCGCATGCGCCAGCTGCAGTAACTCACAGCGCTCGCGCCACCACCCATCCCACCACTTCGACAGCGCCCGCCCTGCGCAGCACGCGCGCCAGCTCGTTCAACGTCGCACCGGTAGTCAGCACGTCGTCCACCGCGGCGACCCGCCTGCCCTCGAGATCGGCGTCGCAGACGAAGGCGCGGCGGACGTTGTTCGCGCGCTCGCGCCATGGCAGCGCTGCCTGCGGCGGCGTATCGGCCACCTTGCGGCATGCATCGCGCAGCAGGGGAATTCCCGTCAGCGCCGCGACCACCCGTGCGATCTCGAGCGCCTGGTTGAAGCCGCGCCCGGCGAGCCGTGCCGGCGAGAGCGGCATCGGCACGATGGCATCCACGTCTCGCGTGGCCGCGCGCGCGAGCGCCTCGCCGAGCCCCCGCGCCAGCGCCAGCCGGCCGCCGTACTTGAAGGCGAGGATCAGCGCATTCACCGGGAAGCGGTAGGCGAATGCGGCTTCGACCGCGTCGAAGCGTGGCGGCCGCTCGAGACACGCTCCGCACACGGAACCGCTCGCGAGCGGAAGGGCGCACACGCGGCAGCGGCCGCGTGGCAACCAGGGCAGGTCCGCCTGGCACGCCTCGCAGAACGGCCCGTGGGCGCCGTTCACCCCGCACAGCAGGCACGATTGCGGCAGCAGGCGGCGTGCACGCACGAAGCAGTTGTTTAATAATCGAGGAACAGAATTTGACAAGCCCCGAAACCGGGCCGAAGATGCAAGTGTCTCAAAACGCAACATTTTTCCCGGTCCCATCGACGGAGCCTCATGGATACCCCTAACCTTAACGAGTTCCCGCCTGCTGCCGCTGACATCGCCGGGCGCTGGAGCGCGCGACAAGTCGAAGCGCTGTTCGACCTGCCGTTCAACGACCTGATCTACCGCGCGCACGGCGTGCACCGGAGCCATTTCGACCCCCACGCGGTCCAGCTTTCCACCCTGATTTCGGTGAAGACCGGCGGCTGCCCGGAGGACTGCGCCTATTGCCCGCAGGCCGCGCGCTATCACACCGGCGTCGCCGACGAAAAGTTGCTCCCGCTCGATCAGGTAGTGGCTGCGGCGCGGCTGGCGAAGCGTAACGGCGCGACGCGCTTCTGCATGGGCGCCGCATGGCGCGGCCCGAAACAGCGCGACCTCGACCAGGTGGCGGAGATGGTGCGGGCGGTGCGCGCCGAGGGGCTCGAGACCTGCGCGACGCTGGGCATGCTGAAGGCGGGGCAGGCCGAGCAGCTCAAGGCCGCGGGCCTGGATTACTACAACCACAATGTCGATACCGCCCCCGAGTTCTACGGCGAGATCATCACCACGCGCACCCAGGACGACCGGCTGGAGACGCTCGGGCGCGTGCGCCGCGCCGGCATCCACGTCTGCTGCGGCGGCATAGTGGGCATGGGCGAGTCGCGCCGCACCCGCGCCGGCCTCATCGCCCAGCTCGCCAGCATGGACCCGTACCCGGAATCGGTGCCGATCAACAACCTGGTGCAGGTGCCGGGAACGCCGCTGCACGGGACGCCGCCGCTCGACCCTCTCGAATTTGTGCGCACCATCGCCTGCGCGCGCATCACCATGCCGAAGGCCATGGTGCGGCTCTCCGCCGGCCGCCAGGAAATGGCGGAAGCCGTCCAGGCGCTGTGCTTCTTCGCCGGCGCCAACTCGATTTTCTACGGCGAGAAGCTGCTCACCACCGGCAATCCCGATGTGGACGCCGACCGCGCGCTGTTCGCCAAGCTCGGCCTGCGGCCCATGGGCCTGCCGGGTGAGTCGTGACAATCTTCTCCGCGCTGGCCGACGAACTGTCGGAACTGAGCGAGCAGGGCCTGAGGCGCACTCGGCGCGTGCTGGAATCGCCGCAAGGCGCGCGGGTCACGGTGGACGGCCGGGAATATGTCGCGTTCTGCAGTAACGATTACCTCGGGCTCGCCGCTCACCCGGAGCTGATCGAGGCGGCGCGGCAGGGCGCCGCGCGCTACGGCGTTGGCGCTGGCGCCTCCCATCTCATACTGGGCCATTCGGCCGCGCACCACGCGCTGGAGGAGCGGCTCGCCGCCTTTGCCGGCCTGCCGCGCGCGCTGCTGTTTTCCAGCGGCTACCTGGCGAACATCGGCGTCGTGACGGCGCTGACGGGCCGGGAAGACGCGGTATTCGCCGACCGCCTGAATCACGCGTCGCTCAACGATGCCGCGCTGCTTTCGCGCGCGGCGCTCAAGCGCTATCCGCACCTCGACCTCGATGCGCTGGAACGGCTGCTCGCCGCCTCGCGCGCGCGCCGCAGGCTGATCGTCACCGACGCGGTGTTCAGCATGGACGGCGACATCGCGCCCGTGCCGGAGCTGGTTTCCCTCGCGGAGCGCTACGATGCCTGGTTGTTGCTCGATGACGCGCACGGCTTCGGGGTGCTGGGGCCGGAGGGGCGGGGAACCCTCGCGCATTTCGGCGTGCGTTCCCCGCGCGTGATCCTCATGGCGACGCTGGGGAAGGCGGCGGGCGTGTGCGGGGCTTTCGTGGCGGGCGCGGCGGAGGTCATCGAATCGCTCATCCAGCGCGCGCGGCCCTACGTCTACACGACCGCGCCGCCGCCGCTGCTGTCGCTGGCGCTCGTGAAAAGTCTCGACCTCATCCGCCGTGAAGACTGGCGGCGGGCCCGGCTTCGGGAGCTGATCGCGCTGCTGCGGGACCGCCTGCAAACCCGGCGCTGGCGGCTCGCGCCTTCGACGACCGCGATCCAGCCGCTCGTGATCGGTGGCAACGACGAGGCCGTCGCGGTGTCCGGGCGGCTCGCCCGAGACGGCCTGCTGGTGCCGGCGATCCGCCCGCCCACCGTGCCGCAGGGCACCGCGCGGCTGCGCATCTCGCTTTCAGCCGCGCACGAGCCTGCCGAAGTCGAGCGTCTCGCCGGCGCGCTCAACGCGCTGCAATGAAAGTGCGCGACGTCGTGCTGCTGCACGGCTGGGGAAGCGGCGCCGGCGCTTGGGACGATTTCGCGTGGCGGCTGGAGCCGCGGTTTCGCGTCCACGCCCAGCCGCTGCCCGGATACGGCGCCGATACGGCGCGCGCGGCACACTCGCTGGAGGCGATGGTTGCCGCCATTGCCCGCGCTGCGCCACGCCGCTGCGGTGTCGTCGGCTGGTCGCTCGGGGGCGAAGCCGCGCTGGCCTGGGCGCGGCGCGCGCCACTCCAGGTCCAGCGCCTGGCATTGATTGCGACGACCCCGTGCTTCACGAGCCGGCCCGGCTGGCCGTGCGCGACGGCGCCCGCGGTGCTGAGCGAATTCGAGCGGGCACTCGTTGATGACCGCGCCGGCACGCTGGCGCGATTTGTCGCGGTACAGGCGAGGGGCGACTCGCGCGGGCAGCGGGTCGCCGGCGTGCTGCAGCGGTTGTACGAGCGAAGCCCGCCTCACTCCGTGCTGGCTGCGGGCCTCGCTCTGCTGTCGAGCGCCGATTTGCGGCGCGAGCTGCCCCGGGTGCGGCAGCCGGCGCTGGTATTGCATGGCGCACGCGATCGCATCGTGCCGCCCGCGGCGGGACGCCGGCTTGCCGCGGCGCTGCCCGACGCGCGTTTTCGCCTGCTGCGGTCATGCGCGCATGCGCCGTTCCTGTCGCAGCCGGCGCGGGTGGCGCGGGCGTTGCGGGACTTTTTCGATGAATGACGCGTTGACGGTGGACAAGCGGCTGGTGCGGCGCGCCTTCGAGGCAACCGCGGCGACTTACGACGCGGCGGCGGTGCTGCAGAACGAGGTCTGCCGGCGCATGCTCGCGCGGCTCGATTACATCAAGCTCGACCCGGCGCTGATCCTCGACGCCGGCAGCGGCACCGGCAATGCGGTCGCGGGGCTGCTCTCGCGCCGGCCGCGCGCGCGCGTGATCGCGCTCGACCTCGCGCTCGCGATGGCTCGGCGCGCGCGGGCTCGGCGCCCATGGTGGCGACGACTGCTCGACCGCAATGGGTCACGGCTCGCCGCGGTTTGCGGCGACATCGAGCAGGTGCCGCTCGCGACCGGCTGCGCCGGCATGGTCTGGTCGAACCTGGCGGTGCAATGGGTCAACGAGCCGCAGCGCGCTTTTGCCGAGTTGCACCGCGTGCTGGCGCCGGGGGGCTTGCTCCTCTTCAGCACCTTCGGGCCCGACACGCTGAAGGAGCTGCGGGCCTCCTTCCAGGGCGTGGACCGCTACACCCATGTGCACCGCTTCGTCGACATGCACGACATCGGCGACACGCTGGTGGCCTCCGGCTTCGCCGATCCGGTGATGGACATGGAGGTGGTGACCCTGACCTACGACGACGTGAAAGGGCTGATGCGCGACCTCAAGGCGATCGGCGCGCACAACGTCACGCGCGGCCGCCCCCCGGGCCTTGCCGGCAAGTCGCTGCTCGCGCGGGTGGCGCGGAATTACGAGGCGTTCCGCCGCGACGGGAAGCTCCCGGCGAGTTTTGAAGTGGTCTACGGCCATGCCTGGAAATCGCAACCGCGCGTGAGCCCCGCCGGCCGCCCCGTCTTCGACATCAAGCCCCGCAACGGATAAAGGTCTTGATTTGCCGACCCACGACCCACGATCCACGATCCACGGCTTTTTTGTGACGGGAACCGACACCGGAGTCGGCAAGACCCTCGTCGCGTGCAGCCTGCTGCGGGCTTTTGCGGCCCGTGGCGTGAAGGCAGTTGGAATGAAGCCGGTCGCAAGCGGCGCCGTGCCTGGCGCAGACGGGCTCGTCAACGACGACGTCGAGCGGTTGATCGCGGCCAGTACCATTTCCGTTCCGCGCGAGCACGCCAATCCGTACTGCTTTGCGCCGCCCATCGCGCCGCACATCGCCGCGCAGCAGGCCGGGGTGACGATCACGCTTGATCGCATCGAGCGGAGCTTCCGTGCCCTCGCTGCGCTGGCGGAAGTGGTGGTCGTGGAGGGCGCGGGCGGTTTTCGGGTGCCGCTCGGCGCGGATACCGATAGCGCGCACATGGCCACGCGGCTCGCGCTGCCGGTAGTGCTGGTTGTCGGCTTGCGGCTCGGCTGCCTGAATCACGCGCTGTTGACCGCCGAATCCATCCTCGCTCGCGGCTTGAGGCTCGCCGGCTGGGTCGCCAATCACATCGATCCGGCGATGGCCGCGGTCGAGGACAACGTGCGAACGCTGGAAGCGCTTATCACGGCGCCGTTGATCGCCCGCATTGCCCACTCTTCCGCGCCTGATCCTGCCGCTATTGCGGCCGCGCTGGGCGCTGGCAATTCGCTGTGATCCGCGCGCCGCAACTTGTTGCGAATACAGAAGTTTTTGCCTTGTCCATCGGTTGCCTAGACGAGGGGGCTGTGATAAATTCCACACGCTCAATGCGGATATCGGCGCGTGCAGACAATGACCGCAGGGATGGATTGCAGCGAGGTAGCGCACGCGGCTGAATTTTCGCTGGTCGCCCGCCGCAATAACTCGCTCAGCACCACCGGCAGGTTTCTTGTTTTTGCCTTTCTCTTCGTGGTTTCGGTCGGCATTGCCAGTGCGTTCGCGGCGCTCGGCGCGTGGATGGTCCTGCCGTTCGCGGGGCTCGAGATGCTGGTGCTGTACCTGGCGTTCCGCACCGTGGATCGCCATGCCGCGGACTACGAGCGCGTCGCGATCGACGGCGACCGGGTGGAAGTCGAGCGGCACGAGGCGGGGCGCACGCAGCGGTTCGAGTTCAACCGGTGCTGGGCGCGCGTGATCGCCAGCGGGGACGGCGGCCGGCTCGCGTTGCGTTCCCACGGCCGGGAGCTGGAGATCGGCCACTATATGAACGACGCGCAGCGGCTCGACCTGGCGCGCGCGCTGAAGCGCCGCTTGGGGTAGCGCAGGCTCCGCACCATAACGCTAACGATACTCAGGTGAGGGAAGCATGATCAGCAAGGGGTTACGATCCTCGGCCGCCGTGGCGGCGTGGCTCGCGGCGGGGACGGCGCTGGCCAACCAGTACAACCTGCAGCCGCCGCAATCCATCATCGCGCGCGAGATCTACGATCTGCACTCGCTGATCATGTGGATCATCGTTGGGATCTTCGTAGTGGTGTTCGGTTTCATGACTTACGCCATCGTCATGCATCGCAAGTCGATCGGGCACGAGGCGTCGCAATTTCACGAGCATGTTGGCGTCGAGATTGCTTGGACCATTATTCCTTTTATCATTCTCGTTCTGATGGCCTTGCCCGCGACCAAGACCATCATCTCGATGAAGGACACCTCCAGTCCCGACATCACGATCAAGGCGACCGGCTACCAGTGGAAATGGGGCTACGACTACCTGCAGGAGGGCATCAGCTTCTACAGCACGCTGTCCACACCGCGCGAGCAGATCGAGAACCAGGCGCCGAAGGGCGAAAACTACCTGGTCGAGGTGGACAACCCGGTGGTGGTGCCGGTGGGCAAGAAGGTGCGCGTCATCATCACCGCGAACGATGTCATCCACGCCTGGTGGGTGCCGGCGCTCGGCATCAAGCAGGACGCGATCCCCGGTTTCGTGCGCGACACCTGGTTCAAGGCCGACAACCCTGGCATTTATCGCGGGCAGTGCGCCGAGCTGTGCGGCAAGGACCACGGTTTCATGCCGATCGTAGTCGAGGCGGTGAGCCCCGAGCAGTACGCGTCGTGGGTGGCCGAGCAGAAGAAGAAAATGGCCGCCGCAGCGCCGGATCCCGGCAAGCAGTGGACGCTGGACGAGCTGAAGGTCCAGGGCGAGAAGATCTACGCCGGCAACTGCGTGGCCTGTCACCAGCCGACCGGCATGGGTGTGCCCGGGACTTTCCCCGCGCTGTCCGGCTCCAAGATCGTGACGGGTCCCAAGGACGCGCAGGTTGCCGTCGTCCTGAACGGTGTGGTGAAGGACGGCAAGCCGACGCCGATGGCGGCGTTCGGCAAGCAGTTGTCCGACGTCGAAATCGCGGCCGTCATCACCTACACGCGCAACAACTGGGCCAACAAGGCCGGAGACATGGTTACGCCGGCCGAGGTCAAGGCCGCGCGGAAGTAAACGGGAACACGAAAGGTATTCTGGAGAACGCTATGGAAGCTGCCCACGCGCACCACGGTCACGGCGACCACGCCCATCATCCCTATGGGATCATGCGCTGGATCACCACCACCAACCACAAGGACATCGGCACGCTCTACCTGGTGTTCAGCCTGACCATGTTCTTCATCGGTGGGCTGCTCGCCATGGGCATCCGCCTCGAGCTGCTCGAGCCCGGCATGCAGTTCTGGCGACCCGAGTTCTTCAACCAGCTCACCAGCATGCACGGGCTGATCATGGTGTTCGGCGCGATCATGCCGGCCTTCGTCGGCTTCGCCAACTGGCAGGTGCCGATGATGATCGGCGCCCCCGACATGGCGTTCGCGCGCATGAACAACTGGAGCTTCTGGCTGCTGCCGGTCGGGGCAACCCTGCTGGTCGCCTCGTTCTTCGTGCCGGGAGGCGCCACCGCCGCGGGCTGGACGATCTACGCGCCGCTCTCGACGCAGATGGGGCCGGGAATGGACCTCGCGATTTTCGCGCTGCACATCATGGGCGCGTCCTCGATCATGGGCTCGATCAACATCATCACCACCATCCTCAACATGCGCGCGCCGGGGATGACGCTGATGAAGATGCCGCTGTTCGTATGGACGTGGCTGATCACCGCCTACCTCCTGATCGCGGTGATGCCAGTGCTCGCGGGCGCGGTCACGATGCTCCTCACCGACCGTCACTTCGGCACCAATTTCTTCAACGCGGCCGGCGGCGGCGACCCGGTGCTGTTCCAGCACGTGTTCTGGTTCTTCGGCCACCCCGAGGTCTACATCATGATCCTGCCGGGCTTCGGCATCGTCTCCCAGGTGGTGCCGACCTTTTCGAGAAAGCCCCTGTTCGGCTATTCCTCCATGGTCTACGCGACCGCCTCGATCGCGATCCTGTCGTTCATCGTGTGGGCGCACCACATGTTCACGGTGGGCATGCCCGCTGTGGCGCAACTCTTCTTCATGTACGCGACCATGCTGATCGCGGTGCCGACCGGCGTGAAGGTGTTCAACTGGATCGCGACGATGTGGAAGGGCTCGCTGACCTTCGAGACGCCGATGCTGTTCGCCTGCGGCTTCATCTTCGTGTTCTCGATGGGCGGCTTCACCGGGCTGGTGCTGGCGATCACACCGGTGGATATCCAGTTGCAGGACACTTACTATGTGGTGGCGCATTTCCACTACGTGCTGGTAGCCGGATCGCTCTTCGCCCTCTTCGCCGGCGTCTATTTCTGGATCCCGAAGTGGACCGGCCACATGTACGACGAGCTTCTCGGCAAGTGGCACTTCTGGCTGTCGATGATCTTTTTCAACATCACCTTCTTCCCGATGCATTTCACCGGACTCGCCGGCCTGCCGCGCCGCGTGCCGGACTACAATATGCAGTTCGCGGACTTCAACTTCATTTCCTCGATCGGCTCGTTCGGCTTCGGCCTGTCGCAGCTGATCCTGGTCTATGTCGTCGTGAAGTGCATCCGTGGCGCGGGCGAGAAAGTGAGTGACAAGGTGTGGGAAGGCGCGCACGGCCTGGAGTGGACGCTGCCGTCGCCGCCGCCCTATCACACCTTCGAGACGCCGCCGGTGGTCAAGTAAGGGGTGGGCAGTGGACGCGGACGCGGGCACGGGCATGAGCAGCAAACTCAAGACGGCGCTGGTGCTCGCCTCCATCGCGGCCGCGTTCTACATCGGGGTCGTGATCAGGCACTGGGTATGGTGAGCCACGCGCAGGCCAACCAGCAGACGCTGGTCAAGCTCCTCGTCGTCGCTTGCGCGATGTTCGGCTTCGGCTTCGCGATGGTGCCGTTCTACCGCGTGCTGTGCGACGCGCTGGGGCTGAACAGCGTGTTGAAGCCCGATCTTCCCCCTGTGAACACCCAGGTGGACACCGGGCGTTTCCTGACCATCGAATTCGACGCCAACCTCCGCAGCAACCTGCCGTGGACCTTCACGCCGGTCGAAAAGAGCGTGCGCATCCATCCCGGCGCGCTGACGCAGGTCACGTTCGAGGTGCGCAACCGCTCCGACCGCCGCGTCACCGGGCAGGCGATCCCGAGCTTCGGGCCGCAGCTCGCGGGGCGCTACTTCAAGAAGCTCGACTGCTTCTGCTTCACCCAGCAGACGCTGGCGCCGGGCGAGGCGCGGCGCATGCCGGTGGTGTTCGTGGTGGAGCCGGGCCTGCCGCAGGACGTGAACACCGTGACGCTGTCCTACACGTTCTTCGAGGTCGAGGGCAAGGCCGGGAAGGACAGTTGATGGCGACGACGCTGGAACCCGAATCGCCGCGCAAGGCGACGCCGCTGCAGGTGGCGAAGGCCGTGCTGTCCGCCTTCATCGGCATTCGCAGGCGGGCGGCGCACGAGCACGACGCGGTGACGCTCTCGCCGGTGCAGGTGATCGTGGCGGGCGTGATCGCCGCGGCGATACTCGTATTGAGCCTGGTGATGCTGGTTCGCACCATCACGAGTTAAAAGGGAGATTGCAGAATGTTGAACCCATCGGCGCGCTATTTCATTCCAGACCCTTCGACCTGGCCGATTACCGGTTCCATCGCGCTGTTGTGCATGGCTTCCGGGGCGGCGTCCTGGTTCAACGGCTGGTCGCCCGGCAAGTTCATCCTGTTCCTCGGCGTGGCGATCCTCGCCTACATGATCGTCGGCTGGTTCCACACGGTCGCGCACGAGAGCGAGAGCGGCCAGTACAACAAGCAGGTGGACGTCTCGTTCCGCTGGGGCATGAGCTGGTTCATCTTCTCGGAGGTCATGTTCTTCGCCGCCTTCTTCGGGGCGCTGTTCTACATGCGGGTGCTGTCGGTGCCCTGGCTGGGGGACCTCGAGCACAAGTTGCTGTGGCCGGACTTCAACGCCACCTGGCCGGCGACGGGCCCGGGCATCAAGGATCCGTTCACGCCGATGGGGGCATGGGGCATCCCCGCGTTCAACACGCTGCTGCTGCTGTCTTCCGGCGTGACCGTGACGCTCGCGCACTGGGCCCTGATCCGCAACGACCGCAACAAGCTCATCGCCTGGATGTTCGCCACCATCGGCCTGGGGCTGCTGTTCCTCGCCTGCCAGATCTACGAGTACGGGCACGCCTACTCCGAGCTCAACCTCAAGCTCACCACCGGGGCCTACGGGTCGACCTTCTTCATGCTGACCGGCTTCCACGGCTTCCACGTCACCATCGGCTGCATCATGCTGACCTCGATCCTGTTCCGCTGCGTCGCCGGGCATTTCAAGCCGGATCACCACTTCGGCTTCGAAGGGGTGGCGTGGTACTGGCACTTCGTCGACGTGGTGTGGCTCGGGCTTTTCATCTTCGTCTACTGGATATAAGCCGCACAACACCAACAACAATACACAACAAGGCGCGCGAATAACAAGGGGGGAACCCGTCAGTAGGGGAGCAGGCGCCGCGCCCGATGTCACAACATCGGCGCGGCGTTTTTTTACAGCTTGCCGGTGATGAAGCCGAAGTAGAATCCGAGCATCAGCAGCACGAACAGCACCACCGACAGCGTGATGCGCACCGTGAGCGCCCTCACCGTGCGTTCGCCCTGGCCCTTGTCCTTGACCATGAAATAGAGCGCCGAGCCGAGGCTGGCGACGATGAAGACCAGGAACAGGATGACGACGAATTTCACGGTGTTGGCGAATCCGATTCGAGTGTAGCCCAAGCGTCCGCCGCTCGCCACTTTGTCCCGTCCATTCCGATTTGAGCCGCGCCCGATCACCACGCTTGCCGCCGCCGCCGGCATCGCCGCGACGCTCGCGCTCGCCAACTGGCAGCTCGGGCGCGCGCACGAGAAGGAAGGAATGGCGGCACGGCTCGAGGCGCTCGCCAGCGGCCCCGCGGTGACACTGCCCGCCGACGCGATGAAGGCCGAGGACCTGGAGTGGCGGCGCGTGACGGTGCGCGGGCGCTTCGAGCCCAGGCACGCAGTGTTCATCGACAACCGGATACGGCGCGGCGTCGCGGGCTATCACGTGGTGATGCCGCTCGAGATAGGGAGCGCCGGCGGCGGCACCAGCGGCGGCGGCGGACGCTACGTGCTGGTGAATCGCGGCTGGATCGCGGGAACCCGGGACCGCGCCCGGCTGCCCGAGGTGAAGACGCCGGACGAAATGGTCGAGATCACCGGGCTCGCGATTACACCGAGCCGGCGGTTCCTCGAGCTCTCCGGTCAGTCAGCGGAGGGCAAGGTGTGGCAGAACCTGACGCTTGAGCGCTACCGGCAGGCGGTGCCGATTGCGCTGCAGCCGGTCGTGATCCAGCAGGAGAGCCCGCTCGATGACGGCCTCGCGCGCGAATGGGACCCGCCGGACCTCGGCGTGGACAAGCACTACGGCTATGCATTCCAGTGGCTCGCGCTGGCCCTGACGATACTCGTGTTCTACCTCGTGACGCATGTCCGACGCGCCGCCGAAAAAACGTAGCCTCGCGAGCCTGTGGCTGATGGTCGCCTTGGCGATCGCGCCGGTGGCGGCCTCGTACCTGCTTTATTATTTCTGGCCTCCCGCCCGCACGGTGAATTACGGCGAGCTGATCGAGCCGCGGCCGCTGCCGGAGGCGAAGCTGGCGCTCGCGGACGGCGCGCCGTTCCGGCTCTCGCAGCTCCGGGGAAAATGGGTGCTGGTGACCCTGGACTCGGGGCGCTGTGATGCCTACTGCGACCGGAAGCTCGTCTATATGCGCCAACTGCGGCTGACACAGGGCAAGGACATGGAGCGCGTGGAGCGGGCCTGGCTCATCACGGACGATGCCGCGCCGCGCGCCGACGCGATCGCGCCCTACGAGGGAACCTGGCGGGTGCGCGCCGCCGGGGCCGAAGTGCTCGAGCGGTTTCCGGCCGCGGGATCGGTGGCGGACCACATCTACGTGATCGATCCCCTCGGCAACCTGGTGATGCGCTTTCCGCGCGACCCGGACCCGCGGCGCATGGTGAAGGACCTGGCGCGGCTGCTGAAGGCATCGCAGATCGGCTGAGCATGTACCGAGCCTTCGTCCTGTGCGCCGTCGCCCTCACTTTCCTGGTAATCGTGGTGGGGGCGACCGTGCGACTGGAGGATGCGGGGTTGGGCTGCCCCGACTGGCCGGGATGCTACGGGAAAATCCTCGGCGTGCCGGACGAGCCGCACGAAGTCGCGCGCGCCGAGCAGGCGTTCCCCGGGAAAACGGTGGATGCGGGACGGGCGTGGAAAGAGATGTTCCATCGCTATCTCGCGGGCACGCTGGGCCTGCTGATCCTGGCGATCGCGGTGATCGCCTGGAGAAAGCGCGGCGAGACCGGCGGGTCGCCGTGGCTGGCCACGCTGCTCGTCGCGGTGGTCGCATTCCAGGCGACGCTGGGCATGTGGACGGTGACGATGCTGCTGAAGCCCGCCATCGTGAACCTTCACCTGCTGGGCGGCATGGCGACGCTAAGCCTGCTTACCTGGCTCGCCCTGCGCGAGTTCGGGCCCGCGGCGGCGGCGCCCGATGCGTCGCGGATACGCCCGTGGGCCGCGCTCGGAATTGCCGTGCTGGCCGCGCAGATCGCGCTCGGCGGCTGGGTCAGCGCGAACTACGCGGCGCTGGCCTGCACCGACTTTCCGACGTGTCACGGACAGTGGCTTCCGGACATGGATTTCAGGAATGCATTCCACGTGATGCGCGAGCTCGGGGTGACGGCCGCCGGCGCGCCGCTCTCCCACGAGGCGCTCATCGCGATCCACTGGAGCCATCGCACCGGAGCGCTGGTCACGCTGGTCTACGTCGGCGGGCTCGCGCTGTGGGCGCTGTGGACGCCGGCGCTGCGCGTCGTGGGGGCGGCGATCGCCGCGCTGCTGCTCGTCCAGGCAGGACTGGGTATCGCCAACGTGCTGCTGCATCTGCCGCTCTCTCTGGCGGCGGCGCACAATGCCGGCGCGGCGCTTTTGCTGGCCGCGCTGGTGGTGCTAAACTTCGTCGTCTTCAAGCAGTCACCCGCGGAAGCGAAATAGCGGCCAGTAGATAATGTCCACCAGCCTCGCGAGCCCGGCGCTCGCCTCCCGGTTCAGCCAGTTCTACCAGCTCACCAAGCCGCGAGTGGTGTCGCTCATCGTCTTCACCGCGGTGATCGGCATGTTCCTCGCGACCCCGGGCATGGTGCCGCTGCAGGCGCTGCTGGCGGGGACGCTCGGCATCGCGCTCACCGCGGGCGCGGCGGCGGCCTTCAACTGCCTGGTCGAGCAGAAGATCGACGCGCTGATGACGCGCACGAGCCGCCGGCCGCTGCCGCTCGGGCAGGTGACCTCGCGCGAGACGCTCGCGTTCGCGGGTATCGTCGGCGGCGCGGGGCTCTTCATCCTCTACCAGTGGGTCAACACGCTCACGATGTGGCTGACGCTGGCCACTTTCGTCGGCTATGCCGTCATCTACACCGTGCTGCTGAAGCCGATGACGCCGCAGAACATCGTGATCGGCGGCGCGTCCGGCGCGATGCCGCCGGTGCTGGGCTGGGCCGCGGTGACGGGCGAGATCGCGCCCGACGCGCTGCTGCTGTTCCTCATCATCTTCGCCTGGACGCCGCCGCATTTCTGGGCGCTCGCCCTCTACCGCAAGCACGAGTATGCCCGGGCCGGGGTGCCGATGCTGCCGGTCACTCATGGCGACAAGTTCACGCGCCTGCACGTCCTCCTCTACACGGTGATCTTGAGCGCGGTCACGCTGATGCCCTTCGTCACCCGCATGAGCGGCGCGATCTACCTCGCTTGCGCGCTGCTGCTGAACGCCGTATTCCTGTGGTACGCGGTGCGGATTTACGCCGCGTACAGCGATCGTCTGGCGCAGCGCACGTTTCGCTATTCCATCGTCTACCTCACGGCGCTGTTCGCGGCGCTGCTCATCGACCATTATTTCCGCATTCCGCTTTGACGGCGGACGGCGCGGGGTTTCCGCTTGAAGCGGCTGGCCGCAACAATTTTCACGGTACTGATCGCGGCCGCGCTCGCCGGTTGCGGTCGCGGCGGGGACGCGCCGAAGTTCAGTCTCACCGACGTGTCGGGGGCGGGCTTCGGCAAGGCGCTCGACCTCACCGACCACAACGGCAAGCCGCGCACGCTCGCGGACTTCCGCGGCAAGGTGGTGACGGTGTTCTTCGGCTTCACGCACTGTCCGGATGTCTGCCCCACGACGCTCGCCGACATGGCGCAGGTGGTGAAGGCGCTCGGGGCCGACGGCGACAAGGTGCAGGTGCTGTTCGTGACGGTGGACCCGGAGCGCGACACCCCGGAGCTGCTCAGGCAGTACGTTCCGTCATTCAACCCCGCCTTCCTCGGTCTTTACGGCAACGCGGAGGCGACCGCGCGCGCGGCGAAAGAATTCAAGGTGTACTACCAGAAACAGCCGGTGAAGGGTGGGGGCTACAGCGTGGACCACGGCGCCGGCACCTTCATCCTCGACCGCGAGGGGCGGTTGCGCCTGTTCGCGCAGTACGGCGCAGGCGCGCCGGCCTTCCTGCACGACATCCGCATCTTGCTGGGGACGAACTGAAAATGAAAAGCCCCGGACAGGCCGGGGCTCTTGCCGGGAGGCGTGCCGGCAATTACGCCGCGTGCCGGGCGACGACACCTTTCATCTTCGCAAGGGCTTTCGCCTCGATCTGGCGGATGCGCTCGGCGGACACGCCGAATTCCGCGGCGAGATCGTGCAAGGTCGCGGCTTCCTTCTCGGCGAGCCAGCGCGCCTCGATGATGCGCCGGCTGCGGGCGTCCAGACCGGCCAGCGCCTGCTCCAGGCCGCGGCTCCGCAGCCGCGCGGTTTCCTCGTGCTCCAGGAT
This sequence comes from Betaproteobacteria bacterium RIFCSPLOWO2_02_FULL_67_26, assembly GCA_001771935.1. Lineage (GTDB taxonomy): Bacteria > Pseudomonadota > Gammaproteobacteria > Burkholderiales > SG8-41 > SG8-41. The sequence continues at coordinate 23,366 of MERD01000008.1, read as the reverse complement.
GCGCCCGGGTTCCGCGTCCTCGGCCGCGAGGTAGGCGATCGGGGCGTAGCCCTCATCGTCGTCCTCGCCCGCCGGCTCGAGCGCGATGTCCTTGCCGCCGAGCCGCGTTTCCATCTCGACCACTTCCTCGGGCTTGACGCCGAGTTGCCTGGCGATTGCCTTGACGTCCTCGGTCCCGAGGCTCGCGAGGCTCTGCTTGAGGCTCCTCAGGTTGAAGAACAGCTTGCGCTGCGCCTTGGTGGTCGCGATCTTCACCATCCGCCAGTTGCGCAGAACGTATTCATGGATCTCGGCGCGTATCCAGTGCACCGCGAACGACACCAGCCGCACGCCGCGCTCGGGATCGAAGCGCTTGACGGCCTTCATCAGCCCGATGTTGCCCTCCTGGATGAGATCGGCCTGTGGCAGCCCATAGCCCAGGTAGCCGCGGGCGATCGCGACCACGACCCGCAGGTGGGACACCACGAGCTCCCGTGCCGCATCGAGGTCACCCTCGCGGGCGTAGCGACGGGCCAGCGCCCTCTCCCGCTCCTGGGTCAGGATCGGGAAGCGGTTGACGGACTGGATATACGATTCCAGGCTGCCGGTAGCCGATAGGACTGGCAAAGCAAGACTGGTCATAGGCGCCTCATTTAGAGAAACATTCTAGCACTCTCAATGTAGGAGTGCCAGAACCCGGTAAAGTTCCTTTGATTCAGGGTGTTAAGGCGCGATTCCAGGGCCAAAATCAGCCTCAAATCAGGGGGTTGGGCAGCTCCCGTCCGAGCTCGATCCGGGCCAGATGCTGGCTGACCGAAAGCCACGACCCGAACCAGCCGAGCCCGGCCGAAAACGCGAGCAGGCTCAGGCTGTCCTCGGGACCCAGGTGCTGCAGCTCGATGCGCGTCGCGTAGAGTTGGGTGAGCTCGGACAAGGCCCCGTTCAGGAGCTTCACTCCGGCCCAGACGATGGCCCAGGCCGCGACACCACCGGCCAGGCCCTGGAGCGCGCCGTAGTAAAGAAAGGGCCGGCGGATGAAGGGATCGGTCGCGCCGATCAGCTTCGACACCTCGATTTCCTCGCGGCGGGTCAGGATCTGCAGGCGGATGGTGTTGAAGGTCACCGCCACCAGCGCGAAGGCAAACAAGGTTGCCAGCAGCCCCGCGGCCAGCCGGGCCAGCCGCAATCCCGCCTCCAGGCGCCGCGCCCACGCCGCGTCGAGCTGCACGTGAGTGACCTTGGGCCAGCGGCTCACTTCGTCGCGCAGTGCCTCGAGCGCCTGCGGCTGAGCGTCCCGCGGCAGCACGACAAATGCGTCCGGCAGCGGGTTCTGGGGCAGGCTCTCCACCACGTCGGCGAGGCCGGTGCTCGCCTTGAGTTCCTTCAACGCCTGGTCACGCGGGACGTAGCGCGCCTCGCGCACCCCCGGATGCTGCCGCAGGCGGGCCCCGATCCGGCCCGCCTCGGCACGGCTGGCGTCGAGCGCAAGGAACACCGAGAGCTGCGGGTCGGATACGAGCGAGTGCGCGAAACCCTGCAGGTTGACGAGCGCGACGTAGAGCCCGGTCGGCAGCGCCAGTGCGATGCCGATGACCCCGACGTTGAGGAGCGTCGCCACCGGCGTTCGCGCGAACCGCGCGGCCGTCATGCGCAAGGCATCGAGGTGATGCCATAGCCACGCTCTCATGCGGCCAGTTTTCCTTCCCTGAGCAGGACGAGGCGCGGCTTCAACCGCGCCGCGAACGCTTCGTCGTGGGTGGCGATGATCACGGTGACGCCGACCTGGTTGAAGGACCGGAACAGCTCGCCCAGCTCCAAGGCATGGGCCGTATCGAGGTTGCCGGTCGGCTCGTCGGCGACCAGGATGGCGGGGCGGTGCACGATGGCGCGCGCGATCGCGAGCCGCTGCTGCTCGCCGCCGGAAAGGGTCACCGGAAAGGACTGTTCCTTGGCGAGCAGGCCGACCTTGTCCAGCGCCGCCCGCACGCGGCGCGCCGCCTCGCGCCGCTCGAAGCCGGTGATCGCGAGCGGCAGCATCACATTGTCGAACGCGGTGCGGTCGAAGAGCAGCTTCTGGTCCTGGAACACGAGGCCGAATTTACGGCGCAGGAAAGGCACCGCGCGTGGCCGCAGCGCCGCGATGTTCTGTCCATTGACGATCACGCTGCCGCTGGAGGGGCGCTCGATCGCCGCCGCGATCTTGAGCAGCGTGCTCTTGCCGGCTCCGGAGTGGCCGGTGATGAATACCATTTCGCCGTTCTCGATCGTGAGCGTGATGCCGCGCAACGCCTCCAGCCCTCCGGCATAGCGCTTGGTGACCTGGCTGAATGAAATCATTCGAAGAGCGCGGCGACGAACTCCTCGGCGTGGAACGGACGCAGGTCGTCCAGCCCCTCGCCGACACCCACAAAGCGCACCGGGATGGGCCGTTCGCGGGAGGAATCGGATCGCGCGTGCGCGATGGCGGCAACCACGCCACCCCTGGCCGTGCCGTCGAGCTTGGTCAGCACCAGCCCGGTGACCCCGAGCGCGTCGTCGAACGCGCGCACCTGCGCGAGCGCGTTCTGGCCGGTATTGGCGTCGAGCACCAGCAGCACCTCGTGCGGCGCGCCCGGCAGCGCCTTCGCGATCACGCGCTTTACCTTCTTGATCTCCTCCATGAGGTGCAGTTGCGTGGGCAGCCGTCCGGCGGTGTCCGCCAGCACCACGTCTATCCCGCGGGCGACCGCGGCGTTGACCGCGTCGAAGATCACCGCCGCGGCGTCCCCGGACTGCTGCGTGATCACGGCCACGTTGTTGCGCTCGCCCCACGCGATCAACTGCTCGCGCGCCGCCGCGCGGAACGTGTCGCCGGCGGCAAGCAGGACCGACTTGCCGCGGGACTGGTAGTAATGCGCGAGCTTGCCGATCGATGTCGTCTTGCCGCTGCCGTTCACGCCGGCGAGCATGATGACGAACGGCCGGTGCGCATCCACTTCGAGCGGGATGGCGATCGGCGCCAGCAGATCGCGCAGGGCCGCCTGCAGCGCCTGCTTGAGGCCGGCGGAATCGGCGATGCCGTCGCGCCGGGCGCGGGCGCGCAGGTCGCCGATCAGGTGCGCGCTCGCCGCCACCCCGACGTCCGCGGTGATCAACGCGGCTTCCAGCTCCTCGTAGAACGCCGCGTCGAGCGGGCGCGCCGCGCCGAACAGCCCGGCCAGGCGGCCGCCGAACTGCTCGCGCGTCCGGGAAAGCCCATCCCGCAGGCGGGCGAACCAGCCACCGCTCCCGGTCGTCGAGGATTTGATGAAACTTAACAAGGGCTGCGCAGTCTAGAAGCGGGTAGGCAAGGGAACGTGCGGGAGAAATCGGGTATCCTGCCCGCTGATTTGCACCAATTCTAGCCCGAAATCCACTGCAGCCGAAGCGGAAAACCATGATCTCACTCAAGCCACTTGCCGGCGCGCTGCTCGCGCTGACGCTCGCCGTGCCGCCGTGCCTCGCGGCGAGCGATACCGCCGAACGCTTGCTCGCCAACGGGATGCGCGTCATCGTCAAGCCGGACCGGCGCGCGCCGGTGACGGTCGCGCTGGTGTGGTACAAGGTGGGCGCCATCGACGAAGTGAATGGCACCACCGGCGTGGCGCACGTGCTCGAGCACATGATGTTCAAGGGCACGTCCTCTCAGCAGCCCGGCGAGTACTCGCGGCTAATCGCCGCCGCCGGCGGGCGCGAGAACGCATTTACCGGCCACGATTACACGGCCTACTTTGCCACGCTCCACAAGTCGCAGCTCGAGCTCGCCCTGAGGCTCGAAGCCGACCGCATGGTGAACCTCACGCTCTTGCCCGCGGAATTCGCGAAAGAGATCAAAGTGGTGATGGAGGAGCGGCGGCTGCGCACCGAGGACCGGCCGCGCTCGCTCACCTACGAGCAGCTCATGGCCAGCGCATTGACCGCCCACCCCTACCGCAATCCGGTCATCGGCTGGATGAACGACCTGGAGAACATGCGGGTCGAGGATGCGCGCGATTTCTACCGGCGCTGGTACGCGCCAAACAACGCGGTCGCGGTGGTAGTGGGCGACGTGGTGCCGGAAGATGTGTTTGCCCTGGTCGAGAAGCATTTCGGGGCGATCCCGGCCCGGGAGCTGCCGCCGCGCAAGCCCCAGGACGAGCCCCCGCAACTGGGCGTGCGGCGCGTCACCGTCAAGGCGCCGGCGGAGCTGCCGTACATGGTGATGACGTTCCGGGTGCCGCCGTTGCGCGATGCCGGGGCCGACTGGGAGCCGTACGCGCTGGAGATGCTGGCCGCGGTGCTCGACGGCGGCCAGGCGGCGCGGTTGCCCCGCACCCTGGTGCGCGAGGAACGGGTGGCGAGCTCGGCGGGCGCGGGCTACGACGGCATCGCCCGCGGCCCCGGCTTTTTTTACCTCGAGGCGACGCCGACCCCGGGCCGAGGGGTTGCCGAGGTGGAGCAGGCGCTGCGGCGCGAGATGAAGAAGATCATCGACGACGGCGTGACCGCGGACGAGCTCGAGCGGGTGAGGGCCCAGGCGGTTGCGTCGCACGTCTATCAGCGCGACTCGATGTTCTTCCAGGCGCGCCAGATCGGGGTGATGGAATTGAGCGGCATTCCCCATGGGACGATCGATCTGCAGCTTGCGAAGCTGCGCGAGGTGACGCCGGAGCAGGTGCGCGAGGTCGCCCGCAAGTATTTCCAGGACGATGCCCTGACCATCGCCACGCTCGACCCGCAGCCGATGAGCGGCCGGCGGCCGGCGACGCGACCGGTGGGCTTGCGCCATGCCGAATAAGCACGCGATCCTCTGGCTCGCTGCGACCCTGCTCGCCGTGGCGGCGGTGCCGGCGTCGGCGATTCTCCCGATCCAGCACTGGCAGACCGCGGGCGGGGCGCGCGTCTATTTCGTCGAGAACCACGATCTGCCGATGCTGGATCTCAGTGTCGAGTTTCCGGCCGGGTCGGCGTACGACCGGGCGGACAATGCCGGGCTGGCAGGCATGGTCGTCCGGATGCTGAACCGGGGCGCGGACGGCATGAGCGAGGACGAAATCGCCCGGCGCCTGGCCGATGTCGGCGCGCAAATGGGCGGGCGCTTCGACACCGACCGCGGCGGAATGGCGCTGCGCACGCTTTCCAGCGACCGGGAGCGGCGCCAGGCCCTCGAACTCTTCGCGCGCGTCCTGCGCAGCCCGGAGTTCCCGCGCGACGCGCTCGAGCGGGAAAAGGTGCGGCTGATCGGGTCACTCAAGGAATCCGACACCCAGCCCGGCACTATCGCGTCGGTGGCGTTCAACCGCCTGGTGTTCGGCGACCATCCGTACGGGTTGCGCGCGTTGGGCGAAGTGGCGACGGTGGAGAAAATCACCCGCGCGGACCTGCTGGAGTTCTACCGGCGTCACTACGCCGCCTCTTACGCCGTGGTGGCGCTGATCGGTGACCTGACGCGCGCCCAGGCGGAAGCGATCGCCGAGGACGTCACGCGCGGCCTGCCGCGGGCCGATGGCGCGGAACCGCCGCTGCCGCCGGTCGCGGCGCTTGCGGCGGGCGCGACCAGCACGATCGCGCATCACGCCACGCAGGCGCACATCATGATCGGCGCGCCGGGCATGCGCCGCGACGACCCCGATTATTTCCCGCTGTTCGTCGGCAACTACGTGCTGGGCGGCGGCGGCTTCGTGTCGCGCATCACCGAGGAAGTGCGGCAGAAGCGCGGCCTGGCCTACTCGGCCTACAGCTATTTTTCGCCGTTGAAGCGCGAGGGCGCGTTCCTGATCGGCATGCAGACGCAGCGCGGCCAGGCCGGGGAGGCGCTCGCCGTGGCGCGGGCAACGCTCGCCGAGTTCGTGAGCGCCGGGCCGACCGAGAATGAATTGACGGCGGCCAAGCAGAACATCATCGGCGGCTTTCCGCTGCGTATCGACAGCAACCGCAAGATCCACGACAACCTCGCCATGATCGGCTTCTACCGCCTGCCGCTCACCTACCTCGAGGACTTCGTGAAGAACGTGGAGCGCGTCACGGTGGCCGACATCCGGGACGCGTTCCGGCGCCGGGTCCATCCCGGCCGCATGGTGACCGTGGTGGTTGCCGGGGATGAAGCCAAACCTTAAACACGGGAGGGCGTGAGAGCGTGAGTGCGGGAGGGCGAACGACCGAAAACCCCCATCTCCCGATTTCCCGCTCTCCCGATTTCCCGTCTTCTCCCGTATGGGCAGAAACCGTGTGCGGATCATCGGCGGGGCGTGGCGCAGCCGGCTGGTGTCCTTTCCCGCGAGCAAGGAACTGCGCCCGACGCCCGACCGGGTGCGGGAAACCCTGTTCAACTGGCTGGGCCAGGACCTGACCGCCCGGGTCTGCCTCGATCTCTTTGCCGGAAGCGGAGCCCTGGGATTCGAGGCCGCCTCCCGCGGCGCGCGGCGCGTGGTGATGGTGGAACAGGACGCGGCGGTGCACCGCGCGCTCGCCGCAAGCCGCGAAGCGCTCACTGCCGCCGCCGTGGAACTGGTCAGAGCGGATGCGCTAGAATTCCTGCGCGGCGACAGCGGCGTCTATGACGTTGTCTTTGTCGATCCGCCATTCCGCGCCGGCCACTGGCCCCGCCTCGCGCCGCTGCTGCCGCCCCGCCTCGCGCCGGGTGCATTGGTCTATTATGAAGGCGCGGCGCGGCCCGATCTGGCGCCGGGGTGGGAGATCCACCGGCACGGCCGCGCCGGACAGGTCAGTTATCAATTGCTGAAATGGACTCCAGGATGAACCATAAAGCGATCTACCCCGGAACCTTCGATCCGATCACGCTCGGCCACGAGGACCTGATCCGGCGCACGGCGCGGCTGTTCGATGCGGTGATCGTGGCGGTGGCCGACAGCAGCGCCAAGCGGCCGTTTTTCACCCGCGACGAGCGCGTGGAAATGGCGCGCCGGGTGTTGAAGGACCTGGCCAACGTGGAGGTGGTCGGCTTTTCCGGCCTGCTGATGAAGTTCGTCCGCAGCCACAAGGCGCGGGTGGTGATCCGCGGGCTGCGCGCGGTGTCGGACTTCGAGCACGAATTCCAGCTCGCCGGCATGAACCGCGGGCTCTATCCCGACGTCGAAACCCTGTTCCTGACGCCCGGGGAGCAGCACATGTTCATCTCCGCGACCATCGTGCGCGAGATCGCGGTGCTCGGCGGCGACGTGAGGAAATTCGTGCCGCCGCTGGTCGCCCGGCGGCTCCGGGAAAAGGTCAGGCAGCTCGGCGGCAGGTGAAATGAAACCGCGGAAGCAAGCCCATTAGGGGCCCGTTCCCCGCCGCTCGCTTATGGCGCTGATCATCACCGACGAGTGCATCAACTGCGACGTGTGCGAGCCGGAGTGCCCGAACGACGCGATCTCGCAGGGCGAGGAGATCTACGTCATCGACCCGCGCAAGTGCACCGAGTGCGTCGGCCATTTCGACGAGCCGCAGTGCCGCAAGGTGTGCCCGGTGGACTGCATTCCTTTGGATCCCAACTTCGTGGAGACGAAGGAGCAGCTCCACGCGAAATATCTCAAGCTAACCGCCGAAAAAGCGTGATCTGTGATCCGACGATGCCGCCTTACCGATCCTCGCGCGTATGAAAGATTCGGAGGATGAAGACGTCGTTAGCGGTCAGCTCGTAGCGGATTTCGTAGTCTGCCACCAGGACCTTTCGCACCTCGCGGGGCGCGAACTCGGGCATCTGAATGCCGAGGCGTGGGTGCGCGGGTATTCGTTTCGCGCCCGCGACGAGGTGACGCACGGTCCGGACCGCAGTTGCCGTATTCACGGGAGCCAGAAACTCATACAGGCGCACCAGGTCGGCATGCGCCTTGCTGGTCCACCTGAGGGCCACGATCAGCGGTGGGTGCGCCGTTTCGTGCCGCCGGACAGGCCCTGCGCCCACGCCTCCACTTGGGCGTGCTCGACCGTGCGCCCGGCATCGACATCTTCCAGAGCCTCGAGCGTGAGCCGGTGCCGCTTCTCCTCGAGCGAGATGTAGGACGCGAGGGCTTCCTTGACGATCCAGCCCCTGGGACGGTCCAGGCGTTCGGAAAGACCGTCGAGTTTCTCGGCGAGTTCGGCCGGAAGATGGGCGGTTATGACCCGGGTATCCATCATTAAATCAGTCTTAATCAGATTGATTGAAGTATATTATACGACCCGCGTCTGTGCCGCAAGTGGAAAAGGCGTGAACGGTGAACAGTGAACGGAATACTCACGCTTTCTGGCATTTGGGACAGTAGTAGGTCGAGCGCTGCCCCTGCCGGATCTCCCTGATCGCCGTGCCGCAGCGCCGGCACGGCTCGCCTGAGCGGTCGTAGACCTGGAACTGAGTCTGAAAGTTTCCGGCCTGGCCGTCGCTGCGCACATAGTCCCGCAAGCTGCTGCCGCCGGCGACGATGGCGAGTTCAAGCGTTTCTCGGATCGCTAGCGCCAGCCGCTGGCAGCGCTCGCGAGTGAGCCGCCGCGCGGCGATGCGTGGCGATATGCCGGCGCGGAAGAGAGCTTCGTTGGCATAGATGTTGCCAACCCCCGCGACCACGTGGCTGTCCATCAGGACGTGCTTGACCGCGGCGCTGCGGTTGCGCGTTGCCGCATGAAGGGCCGCACCGTCGAACGCCGCCGACAACGGCTCCGGGCCGATGTCGGCCAGCAGGGGATGGCGCAGCGCCTCGCCCGGTTGCCAGAGCACGAGACCGAAACGGCGCGGGTCGCGCAGGCGCACTACCGTCCCGTTGTCCAGCACGAGATCGAAATGGTCGTGCGGATTCGGCGCCGCACCGTCCCGCACCACCCACAGCCGTCCCGACATGCCGAGGTGCAGGATCAGCGTGCCGCTGCCGCAATCCACCAGCAGGTACTTGCCGCGCCGCGCGACCGAGCGGATGGTGGCGCCGGCGATGAGTTGCGGCAGGCGCCGCGGCACCGGCTGGCGCATCCGGCGGTCGCGGACCACGGCGGCACGGACGCGCTGGCCGACCAGCAGCGGCTCCAGCCCGCG
>MERD01000008.1:1471-14363 GCA_001771935.1 Betaproteobacteria bacterium RIFCSPLOWO2_02_FULL_67_26 | reverse complement strand
ACTCCGGCACGAGTCACCAGTCACCAGTCACGAGTCACTTCTTCGCCGCCCGCTCCTGGGCGGCGGCAGGCGGGAAGAGCAGCCGCTTCGCGATCTCGGGACGGAAGTGGTATTGCAGCTTCTCGTCGGGCCGCGCCAGCACCAGCTCGGGCTCGCGAGCAAGCATGCCGAGCGTCAGCGCGCCGCCATCCTTCAAACGGATTCTGATCTCCGCGAGGGTCTTTCCCTTGACACCGGGCTCCACGCGCGTGGCGCCGGCGAGCCGCCAGTCCTCGATCCAGCGGATCAGGTCATCCTGGCTCAGCCCGCCCGTGCCCGTCGAGAGCGTCCACTTGCCATCGCGCTGCTCGACCGTGAAATCCTTGAGCTCGATACGCACCGGAGCCTCGCCGGGGGCGAGCAAGTGGCGGCTCGCCAGCTCGCCGGCGCTTGCCGGGAGCGCCGTGCCGTAGCGCGGGTGCACGGTATAGACCGACCCTCTCGTCAGCACGTATTGCTCGCGCGCCACCGCGCCCACCATGCCGAAGGCGAAGGCCTGGCCGTCGATGATGACGCTCGCCTGCGGCCGCTCCAGCTCGAAGCGGGCGAGATCGGTGGCAGGGAGCTTGTGAGCGGTCTTTGCCTCCACGATCTCGAGCAGCCGCTGCACCCTCAGATCGTCGCCGCGCGCGGCGAACGGGGCAGTGACGCGCCAGGATCCCGCCTGCTTCTCGATCAGGATCGGGGGCTCACCCGGGCGCTCGACGCGGATCGATTTGGCCTCCGACGGCTTCAGCACGGACAGCGGAAATTCGGCGGGCGTGTCGCGTGCCGGCTTGAAATAGACCCAGGCGCCCAGCGCGGCGACCACCGCGGCGAGCGCCACGTTCAGCCACGGCGCCCGCCTCATATCCGGCGCCTGCGCCACCAGATCACCGCGCCGGTGATCACGAAGGCGAGCGGCACCACGAACAGGAAGAGAAACGCGATGAGATAGAGAGAGACCTGGTCGATGTCGATGTTGCTGTCGGCGCTCGTCCGTGGCTGGAGCGCAATCAGCTTGTCATCGGTGGCGAGCCAGTTGACGATGTTGACGCCGAGGTCGCGGTTGCCGCCGTTGCCGAGGAACGTATTGGACAGGAAGCCGCCGTTGCCCACCACCACCACGCGCTGCTGCTTGTCGCCCGCCGCGCGCTCGAACGCCATGGCGATCGCGACCGGACCGGGGGTGTCGCGGCCGCGGTCGCAACCCCCTTCCGGCTTGCCGGTCTTGACGCAGCCGCGCGGCGCCGCCTCGACGAGCGTCCGGCTGCGCCACACGTCGCTCTCGATGGTGCCGATCTGCCGCGCTTGCGGGAACACGGTGACCAGGCTGAAGCCATCGGTGATCGCATGGCGGCCATAGGCTGCGGCAACGGCGAGCGTCGGCGAGGCGTTGAGCCGCGCGGCATTGGGGTCGACGACCACCCCCGGCGTCAACACGAGCCCGAACATCTCGGCGACCGGCGCGAGGCCGCGCAGCGGCTCCGGATCGATCAGCCACAGGAGGTTGCCGCCGCCCGCCACGTGGCGGCGGATCTTTTCCACTTCCGCCGGCAGCAGGTCGACCTGGGGATTGGCGATCACGAGCATGGCGGCGTTGCCCGGCACGTCCTGGGCGATCGCGAGATTGAGGCCGCTCAACCGGAAGCCCTTGCTTTCGAGCAGCCGGCCGAACTCGCCCAGGTCGTGATTGGCGGTGCCGTTCAGCTTGCGCTCGCCGTGCCCGTCGAGCCACAGTACCAGGCGCTCCGTCCCGCGGGCGAGCCGCATCAGCACGTTGGCAAACGCCTTCTCGTTGAACTCGGTCAGGTGCTCGGAGCGGCGCTTGAACTCCACCACGAGCTCGAGCGGCGCGCGCACCCCGGCCTGAGCGGCGGCCTTCGGCTGCTCGCGGGGATCCACCAGGCTGAGCGTGAGGTCGGGCTTGGCGCGCTGGTAGGGCGCGATGAATTCCTCGATGCGCCGATGCGTGTGCTCGCCGCGCGCATCCCGCGCCATCGCGTAGGCGGTGACGGTGAGCGGGCCGTCCATCTGTTTCAGCACATCGAGCGTGGCCGCGGAGAGCGTGTTGCGGTGGCTGCGCGTGAGATCGTGCTCGACGCGGTACTCGCGGGAGAGGTACGCGAGCAGGGCGGCAGCCGCGACCAGCAGGACCACGAACAGGCCGTGATGCACCATCAGCTGCAGGCGGCTCTTGCGGGTGATCTGCATGCGGTTTCTATCCGCGCAGCCGCTGCGCGTCGAGCTGGCGGATGGCGAGCACGAGGAACACCGCGATCAGCAGGACCGAGCACGCGGCCGCGTGGGTATCGAGCAGGCCCTTGCCGAAGGGCTCGAAATTCCGGATCGGGGACAGCACCTGGGCCAGGCCGGCGGCCACCGGCCAGCCGCGCGCGCGCAGGCCATCGCCGGCGGCGTCTCCGATCAGCACCATCGCGAGCAGCGCCGCGAACGCGCCGATTGCCGCCGCGACCGGGTGCACGGTGAGGCAGGAAACGAACAGGCTCACGGCGGCGAAACCGGCGGCGAGCAGCACCAGGCCCGTTGCCAGTCCCGCGAGCAGCCCGTAATCGAGGCGCGTGGCGGTGGCGAGTGACAGCGGCATCAGCGTGGCGAGCGCGACGATTGCCGCGAGCAGGGCCAGCAGGCCCAGGAACTTGCCGAGCACGATCTCGGTCATCGAGACCGGCGCCGACATGAGCAGCACCATGGTCTGGTTGCGGCGCTCCTCCGCGATCAGCCGCATCGCCAGCACCGGGATCGCGAACAGCAGCAGCGCCGCGACCGTGCCGAATACCGGGGCCGCCACGAGCTCGGTCGCGCCGGGAGCGCTCGCCATGTTCGCGAGCTGCGGCTGCAGCTGCAGAAAATCGTCGAGCCGGCGCAGGAACGCGTAGCCGGCGATGATCTGCACGACGCACAGCACCACCCACGCCAGCGGCGAGGCGAACAGCCCCTTCAGCTCCTTGCCCGCGATGGTGAAGATCATCGTGAATCCGTGGGTCGTGGGTCGTGGATCGTGGCTCGTAGCACGTCAGTTACTCCGTTTTGCCTGGCTCTCCCGGCGCCTCGGCGGTTCATTGGCTTTCTTCCTTGCGGGTGAGGTTGACGAACACGTCCTCCAGGCTGGTCTGCGCGGGCTTCAACTGGTACAGGCCCCAGTCGCGCGCCGCGGACTGCTTCACCAGCGTATCCGTCGGGTCGGCGCCCGCGGCGAACTGGATGCGGAACAGCGTCGGCTCGACGGCTTCGGCCGTCCCCACGCCGGGCAGCGCGGCGAGTTCCGCGAGCGGGGGCGGGCGGCGCAGGCCCAGCAGTATCGTGGCGCCGCTGTGAATCTGGCGCAGCGCGACGATGGTATCGCCGTAGACGATGTTGCCGTGGTGCATGATCTGCACGCGATCGCACACCGCTTCCACTTCCGGCAGGATGTGGGTCGAGAGGATCACGCTGTGCGCGCCGCCCAGCTCGCGTATCAATCCCCGGATCTCGCGGATCTGGTTGGGGTCGAGTCCCACCGTCGGCTCATCCAGTATCACCACGTCGGGCGCGTGCACGATCGCCTGCGCGATGCCGACGCGCTGCTGGTAGCCCTTGGACAGCGTGCCGATCAGCTTGTTGCCGACGCCGGCGAGGCCGCAGCGCTCGCGCGCGGCGGCGATCGCGTCGCGCCGCCGCGCGCGCGGCACGCGGTGCAGCTTCGCCGCGAGCAGGAGATATTCGTCCACGGTGAGTTCCCGGTAGAGCGGCGGCACTTCCGGCAGGTAGCCGATGTGCGCCTTGGCGCGCACCGGCTCCTCCATCAGGTCGACGCCGCAGATGCTGACCTCTCCGCCCGAGGGCGCGAGATTGCCCGTCAGCATCTGCATCGTGGTGGTCTTGCCGGCGCCGTTGGGGCCGAGGAAGCCGAGCACTTCGCCGCGCTTCAACTCGAGGGTGAGGTTGTTGACGGCGACGTGTCCGCCGAAGCTGCGAGTGAGGCCCCGCGCGCAGATCGTGACGGCCGTTTCCGTTTCCAGCATCGTGGCGTTCGAAAGAATGCGGTCCGCGCTTGTGGAGACCACGAAATATACCTAAACTGGCGCTGAATATGAAGCTTCCGGCCCGCTTGCGGCGTCACTGATCGTTCCGCGTTTCCTCCCGTCACTCCCATGAGCGTGTATCGCTTCCTCGGGCTCGCGGCGTGCGCCGCGCTGGCCGCCTGCGCGCAGCAGCCGCCGCAGCCCGGTCCCGCGGACGAGGCCCCGGCAAAGGCGCAGACGCGGCCACCGCGCGTGGTGACGGCGAAGCCCGAGCCGCGCGACCTGCAACTGCCCGGCGTCGAGCTCTCGGAGGAGCTGCTGTTCAAGATGATGCTGGCGGAAGTCGCCGTGCAGCGCGGGCAGCCGCACGTCGCAGTGCAGACCTATCTCGATCTCGCGCGCGAAACCCGCGACCCGCGCATCGCGCAGCGCGCGACCGAAGTGGCGTGGAACGCGCGCTTCGTGTCCGCGGCGCTGGAAGCGGCCGGCATCTGGCTGCAGGCCGACCCCGGCTCGACGCAGGCGCGCCAGATCATCGCGGCGCTGCTCGTCAACCAGGCGCAGATCGCCGAAGCCCAGCCGCACCTCGAAAAGTGGCTCGCCGCCGACCGCGGCAACGTCGGCCCGAGTTTCCTCCAGTTGAACTCGCTGCTGGCGCGCCACAAGGACAAGGCCGCGGTGTTGAAGCTGATGCAGGCGCTGGCGAAGCCGTATCCCGATGTCCCGGAGGCCCGGCTGGCGGTGGCGCAGGCGGCCTGGAACGCCGATGAGCAGCAGGTCTCGCTCGACGAGGCGCGCGCGGCGCTGAAATTGAAGCCCGAGTGGGAAATCGCCGCGCTGTTCGTCGCGCAGGTGCTGCAGCGCCGCTCCGGCGAGGAGGCCGCGCGCTACCTGGATGAATACCTGCAGGCCCATCCCAAGGCGCGCGACGTGCGGTTGACCTACGCGCGCCTGCTGGTCACGACCAAGAATTTCGCGGAGGCGCGCAAGCAGTTCGAGGTGCTGGTCGGGGAGTACCCGCAGAATGCCGACGTCGGCATGGCGGTCGCGCTGCTTGCGATCCAGGCCAGCGACTTTGACGCGGCGGAATCGCAGTTGAAGCGCGTGCTGGAGCTGAACTACAAGGACCCCGACGTGGCGCGCTATTACCTCGGGCAGTTGAGCGAGGAACGCAAGCGGTTCGACGAAGCGCTCAAATGGTATGGCACGGTCACCGGGGGCGAGCAGTACATCAACGCCCAGTCGCGCTTCGCCGGCATCCTCGCCAAGCAGGGGAAGCTTCCCGAGGCGCGCAAGCACCTGCAGCAGGCGGTCGCCCAGAACATCCAGCAGCGCGTGCAGCTCACCCAGGCCGAGGCGCAGCTGCTGCGCGACGCCAATCAGTACCAGGCGGCGTTCGAGCTGCTGGGGCGGGCGCTGGAGAAGATGCCCAACACCCCGGATCTCCTCTACGACCACGCGATGGCGGCGGAGAAGGTGGATCGCCTCGACGTGCTCGAGGGCAATTTGAAGCGCCTGATCAAGCTCCGCCCCGACTACGCGCACGCCTACAACGCGCTCGGCTACACGTTCGCCGACCGCAATCAGCGCATCGACGAGGCCCACGGATTGATCGAGACGGCGTTGAAGCTCGCGCCGGACGACCCGTTCATCATGGACAGCATGGGCTGGGTGCTCTACCGCATGGGCCGCGGCAAGGAAGGGCTCGACTTCCTGCAGAAGGCCTTCAACCTGCGCCCGGACGCGGAGATCGCCGCCCACCTGGGCGAGGTGCTGTGGGCGGTGGGCGAGCAGGAGCAGGCGCGCAAGGTCTGGACCGAGGCGCTGAAGGACCACCCCAACAACGAATTGTTGCAGGGTACCCTCAAGCGTTTCCTGCCGTAGCAGTACCGTCCCGATGAGCCGCTTCAGATTGTGCGCCATGCTGGCGGCGGGCGCCGTGCTTGCCGCGTGCGCCGCGCTGCCGCCGCCGGGCGCGCCGGCGCAGCGGGCGGCCGCTTTCGACCTCATGGGCCGGGTGGCGGTGACCCACGACGGGCGCGCGTTTTCATCCGGCGTGCGCTGGCAGCACCTGGCGGGACGCGACGAAATCTGGCTGCTGACCCCGGTGGGGCAGACGCTTGCGCATATCGAGGCCGACGCGACCGGCGCCACGCTGACCGCGGCCGACGGCAAGCAGCACCGCGCCGGCGACGCGGGCAGCCTCACGCGCGAGGCGCTGGGGTGGGAACTGCCGCTGGAACACCTCAGCTGGTGGGTGCGGGGCGAGATCCTGCCCGGTGGCGTGATCGGGGAAGTGGTACGCGACCAGCAGGGCCGCCTGGTTCGCCTCCGGCAGGACGGCTGGCAGATCACGCTTACGCACTCGCCCGCGAACGGGCCGGCCGCCTTGCCGCAGCGCCTGGAACTGGCGCGCGACGCGCATCGGATCCGGCTGGTCATCGACGGGTGGCGCCAGGAATCGCAATGAGGGACGCGCCATGAGCGGCGGGCTGCACGCCTATCCGGCGCCGGGCAAGCTCAATCTCATGTTGCGCGTCACGGGACGGCGCGCCGACGGCTATCACCTGTTGCAGACCGTGATTCGCTTCATCGATTTCGGCGACACGCTCACCTTCAGCGTGCGCGAGGACGGGGCGATCGAGCGCCTGAACGAGGTTGCGGGGGTCCCTGCCCAGGATGACCTGGTGCTGCGGGCGGCGCGGCTGCTGCAGCGGGCCGCCGGAACGCGGCTCGGAGCCAGCGTCACGCTCGAGAAACGGCTGCCGCTCGGCGGCGGGCTCGGGGGAGGCAGTTCGGACGCCGCCACCACCCTGCTCGCGCTCAACCGGTTGTGGCGCGCCGCTCTTCCCCGCAGCCGCCTGCTCGAGCTGGCGCTGGAGCTGGGGGCCGACGTGCCGGTATTCGTGGGGGGGGACAACGCGCTGGCGGAGGGCATCGGCGAGCGCCTGATGCCGCTCGACCTCCCCCCGGCGTGGTATCTCGTGCTCATGCCGCCGGTGGCGGTGCCGACCGCCCGGATATTTGCCGATAATCAATTGAAACGGGACTCAAAACCTATTAAAATCACGGCCTTTTCGGTGGAGCAGGCGGGCAACGACCTGGAGCCGGTGGTATGCCGCGAATACCCGGAAGTGGCGCGGCACCTGGCCTGGCTCAGGCAGGCGGCGCCGGCATGGGTGACCGGCAGCGGGGCATGCGTATTTGCCGCGTTCCCGACCGAAAGCGCGGCTCGCCAGGTGCAGGAACGGGCGCCCAGGGGCATGCAAGGATTCATCGCGCGGGGACTGGCGCGGCATCCGCTGCGCGACCTGGCACGCTAGCCCAGGATTTTGTAGGGGAGTCGCCAAGTTGGTTAAGGCACCGGATTTTGATTCCGGCATTCGAAGGTTCGAATCCTTCCTCCCCTGCCCAACGTTGCCGGAGGCGGCGCGCAACCGCCCCGGATTGAATCGAGGTCGAGATGCTGCAGGCACGCAAGGCTGAGAGCTCGGGATTCGACCGCCTGATGGTGTTCGCCGGCAACGCCAACCGCAGGCTTGCCGAGGACGTCGTCGGGCACCTCAACATCCACCTCGGGCGCGCCAAGGTCGGCCGCTTCAGCGACGGCGAGGTGATGGTGGAGATCCTGGAGAACGTGCGCGGGCGCGACGTGTTCGTGCTGCAGTCGATCTGCTCGCCGACCAACGACAACCTGATGGAATTGCTGGTGATGGTGGATTCGCTGAAGCGCGCGTCCGCGGGGCGCGTGACCGCCGCCATCCCCTACCTGGGCTACGCGCGCCAGGACCGGCGCCCGAGCTCCGCGCGCGTGCCGATCTCCGCCAAGGTGGTCGCCAACATGATGTCGAGCGTGGGCGTGGACCGCGTGCTCACCATGGACCTCCATTCGGAGCAGATCCAGGGGTTCTTCGACATCCCGGTGGACAACATCTACTCGGGGCCGATCATGCTGGGCGACGTGTGGAAGCGCGGGTTCAAGGACCTGGTGGTGATCTCGCCCGACGTCGGCGGCGTGCTGCGGGCGCGCGCCCTCGCGAAGCGGCTGGAAGCCGACCTCGCCATCATCGACAAGCGGCGGCCGCGGCCGAACGTCGCCACGGTGATGAACATCATCGGCGAGGTGGAGAAGCGGCCGTGCGTGATCGTGGACGACATGGTGGACACCGCCAACACGCTGTGCGAGGCGGCCGGGGCGCTGAAGGAGCGCGGCGCGGAGCGCGTTCTGGCCTACTGCACGCACGCGGTGCTCTCCGGACGCGCGGTGGAGCGCATCATGGGCTCCGCCCTCGACGAGCTGGTGGTGACCGACACCATTCCGCTGAGCGAGGAAGCCAAAGCCTGCAAGAAAATCCGCGTGCTCACGGTCTCCGGCCTGCTGGCGGAGACCATGCGCCGCATCAGCAACGAAGACTCAGTCAGTTCGCTATTCGTAGAATGAGCGTTGAATAGCGAACCATTTAACCCCGGGATGATCTGGTCGCGGACGTCCCGTTTTTCAGGAGCAAGCAATGAAAATTGAAATCACGGCATTCCCGCGCGCGCAACAGGGATCGAGTGCGAGCCGCCGCCTGCGCGTTGCCGGACGGGTGCCGGGCATCGTCTACGGCGCGGACAAGGCGGCGCAGAACGTCGAAGTCGACCACAAGCCGTTGCTGCGGAACCTCGGCCTCGAGACGTTCCACGCTTCGATACTCGAGCTGGCGCTGAACGGCGAGAAGATGCAGGTGCTGCTGCGCGACTACCAGATGCATCCGTGGAAGAAGCAGGTGCTGCACGTGGATTTCCAGCGCGTCGACCGCAACCGCAAGATCCACATGAAGATCCCGCTGCACTTCGTGAACGCCGAGATCTGCCCCGGCGTGAAGACCGGCGGCGGCGTGGTGCAGCACGCGATGAACGCGCTCGACATCCAGTGCCTGCCCGACGACCTGCCGGAGTTCATCGAGGTGGACCTGAAGGACATGGAGCTGAACGAAACCCTGCACGTCATGGAGCTGGTGCTGCCCAAGGGCGTGGAGCCGGTGCCGAAGTTGAAGCACGAGAACCCGTCGGTGGTGTCGGTGCACGTGCCGAAGGAAATCGTGATCGAGGAAGAAGCGCCGGCGCCGGTCACCGAGATCATCGGCGAAGTCCCGGCCGAGGGCGAGGAGGGTGCCGAAGCCGCGGCGGAAGGCGAGAAGAAGGAAGGGGCCCCTGCCGAGAAGAAAGAGCCGGCCGCCGCCGAGAAGAAGGAAAGCGGCAAGAAAGGGAAGGAATAGCACTGAAACTGATCGTCGGCCTCGGCAACCCGGGCGACCGCTACCAGGCCACGCGGCACAACGCCGGCTCCTGGCTCGTCGAGCGCTTCGCCGCCGAAACCCATACCGTGCTGCGCAAGGACGCGAAGTTCCAGGCGCTGGTCGGGCGGCACGAGGCGAGCGGCGCGTGGCTGGTGCTGCCGCAGAACTTCATGAACGCGAGCGGACGCCCGGTGCAGATGCTGGCGGGCTTTTTCAAGATCGCGCCGGGCGACATACTCGTCGCGCACGACGAGCTTGATTTTCCGCCGGGCGTGGTCCGCATGAAGCAGGGCGGCGGCGTCGCCGGTCACAACGGGCTGAAGGATGTCTCGGCCCGGCTCGGATCGCACGACTACTGGCGGCTGCGCATCGGCATCGGCCATCCCGGAGACCGCAACGCGGTGACGGAATACGTGCTGCACAAGCCGGCGCAGGAGGAGCGCGCCGAGATGGACGCCGCGATCGGGCGCGCGCTCGAAGTGCTGCCGCTCGTGCTCGCCGGCGACCTGCAGGGGGCCATGCTGAAGCTGCATTCCGCGCCGGAGCCGGCCCCGCGACCCGCCAAGGCGGAGCCGCCCCCGGCTTCGCGGACAGCCGCGGCCCCGGACAAGCCGAAGAAAGCCCCGAAGCCCGCGGAGGCTGAAACCCCGGCGCAAGCCGGAAAGCCCGTGAAGGCGGGCGGGCTCGGCGCGTTCCTCAAGAAGCTGTTGCCGGACAGCGACCCGGCCCGCAAGAAATGAGCCTCATGTGCGGCATCGTGGGCTTGCCCAACGTCGGCAAGTCCACGCTCTTCAACGCGCTCACGAAAGCCACGATCCCGGCCGAGAACTACCCGTTCTGCACCATCGATCCCAACGTCGGCGTGGTGCCCGTGCCGGATCCGCGCCTCGACCGCATCGCCGTCATCGCGAGGCCGGCGAAAGTGACGCCGACGGTGGTGGAATTCGTGGACATCGCCGGGCTGGTCGCGGGCGCGTCGAAAGGGGAGGGCCTGGGCAACCAGTTCCTCGCGCACATCCGCGAGACCGACGGCATCATCAACCTGGTGCGCTGCTTCGCGGACGAGAACGTGGTGCATGTCGCCGGCGCGGTCGACCCGGTGGCGGACATCGAGACCATCACGACCGAGCTTGCTCTCGCCGACCTCGCGGCGGTCGAGCGGCAGCTCGAGCGCGTGGCGCCCAGGGCGCGCTCGGGAGACAAGGAGGCGGTCCGGCTGGAAGCGCTGCTCGCCCGCGTGCGATCGCAGATCGACCAGGGGAAGCCGGTGCGGGCGCTCGCGCTGGATGAATCCGAGCGATCCCTGGTGCGGCCGTTGTTCCTGCTCACGGCGAAACCCGCCATCTTCGTCGCCAACGTGGACGAGCACGGCTTCAAGGACAACCCGCTGCTCGACCGGGTGCGGCGGCATGCCGAGGCGGAGCGCGCGCCGGTGGTGGCGATCTGCGCCAAGCTCGAGGCCGAGATCGCCGGCATGGACGAGGCGGACCGGAACGCGTTCCTCGCCGACCTCGGGCTGGAGGAGCCGGGCCTGAACCGCCTGATCCGCGCCGCCTACGAGCTGCTGGGCCTGCAGACCTTCTTCACCGCGGGCCCGAAGGAAGTCCGGGCATGGACGATACACAGGGGCGATACGGCCGCGCAGGCCGCCGGCACCATCCACACCGACTTCGAGCGTGGCTTCATCCGCGCCGAGGTCATCTCGTACGAGGATTACGTGGCGTGCGGCGGCGAGCAGGGGGCGAAGGAAGCGGGGAAGATGCGGCTCGAGGGCAGGGACTACGCCGTCCGCGACGGGGACGTGATCCTTTTCAGGTTCGCCGTGTGAGTGCTGCCGGGATATACTATTTCCACAACGAAAACGACGCGGGCATGAAGGGGCGAGGGAAATGCTGAGGGCCTTCAAACTCGGAGCGATCGTGCTCGGCGTGCTCGCGGGGTGCGCCCAGTTGCCCACCGGCACCGCGGACGGCGAGCGGCTCTACAACGCCATCGCCATCGACGACGTCGATTACATCCAGGCAGCGGTCAAGTCCGGAAAGCTGGGCGTGAACCAGTCGATTTCGACGCCGGGGTACCGGGAGGGCGCGCCGCTGATCACGGTTGCCGCGCGCCACGCGGCCATCCGGACGCTCCGCTACCTGATCGCTTCCGGCGCGAACGTGAACGCCCGCACGCCCATCGGCGAGACGGCGCTGATGATGGCTTCCTATTTCCGCGCCGACGATGGCGACCGCGGCATGGCGTCCGGCGACCAGCACGAACGGGCGGTGCGCCTGCTGGTGGATGCGGGCGCGAGCCTGGAGAACGAGCCCTACCATTACACGCCCCTCGCCTACGCCGCGTACCAGGGCCATCAGCGTATCGTTCTCTACCTCCTCGAGCGCGGGGCGCGCGTCAATGGCGACGTGGAGGACGGCATCGCCTACGTCAACACCCCGCTCATGATGGCCGCGATCCAGGGCCACGCGGACACGGCGCTGTGGCTGCTGCGCGCCGGGGCCAACGCCCGGATCAGGGTCTACCTGGGCCATACCGCCGCGGAGCTGGCGCAGAAAAACAACCACGGGAGCCTGGCGTCTGCCTTGAAGTGCGCCGAGAGCCTTGCTCCGGGCGAGAAGTTCGCCCAGCGCTGCGCGGGGCGCTGACACCCGTCACGCCTTTTTGGCTTGCGGCCGCAGGCTGATGACGACTACCCCCACGAGCACGAGGGTGGAGCCGGCGAGCTGCAGCGGCGTCATGATTTCCTCCAGCCCGAAGTAGCCGAACGCGATGGTGGTCACGGGGCCGAGCGCGCCGATGATCGCGACGGTGTTGGCGCCGACCCGGCGCAACGCCTCCGAGGTCATGAATACCGGGACCGCCGTGGAGAGCACGGCCATCGCGATGGCGTAGCCGTATACCGGGGCCGGCAGATCGAGCGCCGCGAGCGGGCGCAACGCGAAAAACTGGAGGATGCAGGCGACGCTCGCCGCGCTCATCGCGTAGGCGGTGAACCGCACCGAGCCGACGCGGGTGATGACCTCGGCGCCGGCGACGAGGTAGAGCGCGTAGCAGACCGAGCTCGCGAACGCCAGCGTCGCGCCCAGCCCGAAATTCTTCTGCTCCCCTTCCAGGGCGTGGGCAAACACCAGCGCGAGGCCGGCATAGGTGAGCGCCAATGCCGCGACCTCGCGCGCGGTCACGCGCTTGCCGATCAGCAGCGCCGACAGCACCACGACGATGGTCGGGTAGGTGAACAGCAGCAGGCGTCCGACCCCGGCCGGGATGTACTGGAGCGCGAGGAAATCGAGAAAGCTCGCCCCGTAGTAGCTGAGGATGCCGAGGGCCACGACCGCCGCGAGCTGGCGCCCGCCCAGCGGGCGGTGCTCCGTGCCGCTGCGCACCCAGAGCGCCGCCGCGATGAAGAACGGCAGCGAGAACACCATGCGCAGCGCGAGCAGCGTGACGGGGTCCGTGACGTACGCGTAGGCGAGCTTGATGAAGATCGGGCGCAGCGAGAAGCAGACGACGCCGCCGACCGCGAGCGCGAGCCCGGCGAGCCAGTAGCCGCGGCTTCTTTCGGCT
>MERD01000008.1:0-1447 GCA_001771935.1 Betaproteobacteria bacterium RIFCSPLOWO2_02_FULL_67_26 | reverse complement strand
CCATGCCTGCTGACATATACTGATCACTCATTGGATAGGACGTAATTGTGCCAGCGAGCCGCCGTATTTGCTTGCGCAACCCGAACCGCATCATTCGTGGAAGACAAAGCCAATCCTCTCCTCGCGCTGAGGGTGCGCGACTTTCGCCGGTACTGGCTGGCCCTGGTCGCGCAGGTGGTCGGCCAGCACATGTTTGCGTTCACGCTGGGGTGGCTCACCTTCGAGATCACGGGATCGCAGGCGCAGCTGGGCCTGATCCATCTCTGCGGTTTCGTGCCCCAGTTCGCCCTGACGCTGCTGGGCGGCGTGCTGGCCGATCGCATCGACGCGCGCAAGCTCATTGGCGCCGCGCAGGCCAATGCCGCGATCGCCATGATCCTGGTTGGCGTGACGACGCTGCTCGGCGTGGCGCAGCTGTGGCACCTCGCGCTCGGAGCGTTTCTGTGGGGGCTGACGGCCGCGATCGACGAGCCCGCGCGCGCGTCGTTCTTCCCGCGCCTGCTGCCTCGATCGCTGCTGCGCTCCGCGGTGCCGCTGATCTCCATGGCATTCGGCAGCAGCCGCGTGATTGCCCCCTCGGTCGCGGGGTTTCTCATTGCCGCGGCGGGCGCGCCGGCCACTTTTCTCGCGTGCGCGGCGGCGGTCAGCACGATGATCGCGGTGCTGTTCCTGGTTCGCCCCGCGCCGAGCGGCGCGCGTCCGCATGGCAGCCTGCTCAGCAACTTCACCGAAAGCCTGCGCTACATACGTGCCAACGAAGCCTTCGCCAGGGCCATCGCCGCGGCGCTGCTCAACGCCACCCTGGCCATGGGCTTCATCCACATGCTTCCGGTATTCGCCAAGGACGTGTTGCAGGTCGATTCGCTGGGCCTGGGCATCCTCGCCTCCGCCGCCGGTGTCGGCTCCCTGGCCGGATTTCTTTCCTATGCCTGGCTGCAGCCGCGCCTGTCGCCGAGAAACCTGATCGTGGGCGCACTGACCGTGTATAACGCGGCATTGATCGGCCTCGCCTTCAGCGACTGGTACTGGCTTTCCTTCTGCGCGATCCTCGTCGCCGGCCTGTGCCACGGCTATTTCGTGACCTGCGTGCAGGTGATACTGCAAACCCTGGTCGAGGATCATTACCGCGGGCGGGTGATGAGCGTGTTCGCGCTGGTATGGAGCTTGATGTTCTTCAGCGGATTCCTGCTGAATACCGCGGGGGAGTGGGTGGGCCCGCGCCTGGCGCTCGCAGGCGGCGCGGTGATCGTGCTTGCGTACGTGTGGCTGTCGCTGGTGCGCGCGACAGCGTTGAGAGATCTGGTCCTCGCGCCCAAACCCGTCTGAACCATTGAGGAGGTTACCCGATGCCGATTATCGATTCCCAGGTCCACGCCTACGAGGCGAACACGCCGAAACGGCCGTGGCGCAACGTTCCGAACTGGCCCCCCAGCGCCACGGGCGACGA
>MERD01000007.1:10393-11228 GCA_001771935.1 Betaproteobacteria bacterium RIFCSPLOWO2_02_FULL_67_26 | reverse complement strand
CGATTACGTCGAAGTTGCGGTATAACCATCCGATCCACGCCGACGCGAGTACGCGCGGCGCTGGCTTCCTCACGCGGGTGATCGGGACACGTTAGGCAGCACAGTGCGCTCTCAGGACTTCCACAACGCCATTGCACGCCACCTTGAGGGGCGTGGTATCAGTCGCAAGGTCGCGACGCGCATTGCGGCCTTGTTAGATGAATTCCTGACTTTCAGGCTAGGACCCAGTTCTTCACGAGCCTTTGACGCCTATCTCTGCTTCGCTTTCGGAAATGAGCCCGATGAGTTTGCCAATCTTCACCCTGGCAAGGTGAACCAAGAGCTCGCGTCGATCGTGAAGAGTATGTACATACGCAAACGGAAGCCCATCATCGCTCAGTGGGAGATCGGCGAGTTGCTGAAGAAAGACCCCGATATCGATTCTTCGCACATTAAGAGTTTCGGGCAGACTTTCTGCAGGGTCCTGGGCAAGCCCGTTTATCAGAGCACGCGGTCATTCCTCGATAAGGTTGCTGCGTACTGTAGGAGGAAGTCAGTCAAGAGAGTACTCGTTATTGCCCAGTGGTTTCACTACGCTCGATGTGTCAACGAGGTCAAGAGAGTTGGGTTGAAACCGGTCGTGGATCAAGAAACCATGCCAAAAAGCTTCTGTACTGAGAAGTTTGGGCAACTGTGGACCAGTAGCGAAGAGCGCCACGTGCTACACACCCTCATTTCGTCGCTGACTAAGCATAGAGAGGAAGAGAACAAAAAATGGAAAGAGGGTTAATGTGATCGGTGAGCTTTTGCTGCCTAACTCGGCGCCCAACCCGGACGCGCGGCCAGCATCGCGCCG
>MERD01000007.1:0-10376 GCA_001771935.1 Betaproteobacteria bacterium RIFCSPLOWO2_02_FULL_67_26 | reverse complement strand
GCGCGCGCCGGTTGGCTCGACGTTAGCACGACACGTCGAGGCCCAATAAGAGATGACCGTGCCGCGCAAGTCCGAGCCAACACTGTCTGAATTAAGCCGCACCTTTGAACAGGACGGCTGGAAGCTCGCGGTCGAGATATATAAGGATCGAAGCGGAAAGTGGATGCTTCAGGTTTTTGACGAAAGAAACACGGGTACCCACTGGATCGAACCATTCGATACTGAGCAGCAGGCCCTCGATGAAGCGCTGAAGGTAATCGAGGAAGAAGGCATTGAGGCGTTCAGCGAATCGTTGCCGTACCGTGATCACTAGTGCGTACGAGGGATCGCCATGTACCGTGATTGCGCGAGGACCTGATCATGCTCAACCGCGGTGTGTTGATCGCCCGGCCGAGGCAGCCGTATCTCGATTGGGCTGCGGGTCTTGACGATTCGGGTCTCGTTCCCGATCCGGACGATGAGCAGACGATATATTTGATACCGAGCTTCGAGGACGACGAGGAGGCGTGGGAGATCGTCGAAGAGATTTATGCCGAAGTCTTCGAGCGCGAACTTGACGGGTGGCACACCGACGAGGCGGCCTGGCCGCAGAACAGGGACTTCGCGATGTTCAAGGAGTGGTTTGATATCGAACTCCACTCTGTCGTGGAAGACCTCAGCAGCGAAGAGATCATTGACGATGAGGATTGAACGTTACCAGATCCTCAGCCGACGCCCACAGACGGGCCAGGCTTGGCTGACTGTGGAGACGTTGGCGCGCGATGAGCAACGGTGGTAGGCTATTCTCATGAGTGACGCCGACGTTGCAGAGATTCTGAAACTCCCTCCCGAGGAGCGGCTCCGCCTGGTCGAACTGATCTGGGAGAGTCTCGCCGCGACACCCTCAGCGGTGCCGCTGGGTGACGCTCACCGGGCGGCAATCGACGAGGCGCTTGCCGAGCATCGGCGGAACCCGAACGACGTCCTGACGCGCGACGAAATCTTTTCCGAGGTCCGCAAGCCGCGATGATGTTGCCGGTGGTCTACCGCCGGCGCGCCCAGCAGGATCTGGTTGTCGCTTTCGACTGGTTCGAGGAACAGCGAGCTCAGCTCGGTGACGAATTTCTCGAGGCTGTGCAGTCAACTTTCCGTACCATCGAGTTATATCCCGAGATGTTCGCAGTCGTTCATGACGAAGTCCGCCGAGCCATCGTTCCCCGATTTCCCTTCGCGGTCTTCTATTTGGTCGAACCCCGACGCACCGTGGTTCTCAGGGTCTTGCATACCGCGCGCAATCCGGCGCTTTGGCCTGCGGCGCGGCGCAGGGTACGTTGATCGCGTATCAACTTTGCGTTCAGTTTTTCAGATGTAGCGCGAAGAAGTCCAGCGTGCGGCGGATCGCGTCCTCCCGCGCCTGCGGGTGCCCGCCCACCGTCGCGCCGCGGCCGCCAGGCCGGTTGAGGTTGCGCACATCCGGCCGGAAGCGCACCGGAGAATTGATCCGGTCGAAGCTGTGGTGCGCGCCGGCGTAGGTCACGATGTCCATGGCCGCCCCCTGCGACTGCGCGGTTTTCGTCAGGGCAATGCACGGCGCGGCGGGCGTCCAGTCATCGGCCTCGCCGCTCAGCACCAACAGCGGCACATAGGGTTTGTACGGCGATTTCGCGCGCGACAACGTCAGGCAGCCCGGATAAAAAGCGACCCCCGCGCGGAAGCCCCGGCTCGGGCCCTCGCCGCGCAGAGTGTAAAGCGTACCGGAGCCCCCGTTCGACCAACCGAGCAGCCCGATATGGTCCGCTTTCACGTCGGGACGGCGCGCGAGCCACTGCAGTGCCGCGTAGGCGTCCTCGACGCGCTCGCGGCCGATCAGTATCGGGCGTTTCTGGAGGCTGCAGATCGTGCGGTAGCCGCGCGGATTGAAGCTGTCCACGAGGAGGGCGGCGTAGCCATTGCGCGCCAGCAGGTCGAGCCAGTAACGGTACGAGGCGGTGACGTAGCCCTGGCCCGTGTAGAAGCCGCCACAGCCGTGCAGCAGCACGATCGCCGGATGCGGACCGGCCCCGTCCGGCCGGAACAGCAGCGCCTCGAGCCGCACCGGCGAGCCGTCGAATTCCTTGAGGGCGGGAAAATCGACCCATTCCGCCTCGTAGCCGGCGGCCCACCCCGACGACGCGAGGAGGAGCAGGGAACAGAACAGTGTCCTGACGCGGCGCATGGAAAAGGGGGCACACGCACGATTGGAAAAGGTGCGCGCCCCGATCGTCGTCTTCACAGATTCAGCAGCGACTCCAGGTTCCGCCACAGGATCTTGTCCTTCTCCTCCTGCGTGAGGGACTGCAGGCCCTGGACCCAGGCGACGGGCGAGGGGTGCCACGGCACGAACGGCCAGTCGCTGCCGAGCACCACGCGCTCGGCGCCGACCCGGTCGAGGAGAAACCGGAGCGCTTCCTCGCTGCCGGTGACGGTATCGTAGTAGAGGCGGCGCTGATACGCGCTCGGCGGCTTGGGCGTGCTCCGGGTCGCGGGCCGGCCGTGCCAGGCGCGATCCATTCTTCCCATGGCGTAGCAGGCGGGGCCGCCGCCGTGGGCGATGCAGATGCGGATGTCCGGGCAGGCCTCCAGCACGCCTCCGCAGATCAGGACCGCGGCGACGATCGCGTCGTCCAGCACGACGCCGAGGCTGTTGAACAGCCCGTGCCGCTTGATGCGCTGCATCAGGAAGTTGTTCTGCGGCTGCGGGTGAAAGAACAGCATCGCCCCCATGGCCTCGGCGGCCTTGAACAGCGGCAGGAACTTCGGCTCGTCCCACTGCTCGCCGTTCACGTTCGTGTCGAGCGTCGCGCCCTTCAGGCCAAGCTTCGTCATCGAGCGCTCCAGCTCGTCGATGGCGGACTTCACGTCCTGGACGGGCAGGGTGGCGAGCCCGGCGAAGCGGCTGGGTTGCTGGCGCACCGTCGCGGCGATCTCGTCGTTGACATCGCGCGCCAGGGCGAGTCCCTGCGCCGCGTCGAGGTGGTAGCCGACGAACGGCATGTGGGTCGAGAGCACCTGCACGTCCACTTTCTGCGCGTCCATGTCATTCAGCCGCTCCTCCACGGTAAACCGCACCTTGGGCGAGCTGAAGCCGGTGCGCATGCCCCCGCCGACGAAGGTGCCGAGGCCTTCGCCGGGCTCGTGGCGGAACCCGAACCAGTCCGTTTTCGAGTCGGCGGCTTTCCACAGCGAGCCGGGGATGATATGGGCGTGGATGTCGATGGATCTCATGCTGCCTCGTTCTCCTCGGCGGTCGTCTCGTCTAGACCAGCGCCCCCGGCCGCTTCAGGTACTGGTCCTTGATGGCGTCGGCCGCCCAGCACGCGAGCGTGCCGATCGTGGCGGTGGGGGGATTGGCGCTGTTCTGGGGAAAGGCGCTGCCCCCGATCACGAACACATTGGATACGTCCCACGACTGCAGGTACTTGTTGACGGCGCTGGTCGCGGGATCCGCGCCCATGACGGCGCCGCCCATGTTGTGCGTGCTCTGGTACGGCACGATGTCGTAGTGGCCGGCGGTCGGCTGGGCGTGCATGCGCGAGGGATTCATCGCCCGCGCGATCTCCTCCGCCTTGCCGAGGATCCACGCCGACGCGCTTCGCTCGTTGTCGCCCCAGTCGAAGGTCATGCGCAGCAGCGGCAGCCCGTTGGCGTCGCGGTAGGTGGGATCGAGATCGAGATGGTTCTGGCGGTAGCTCTGGCACGCGCCGTGCAGCCGCACGGTGAGGTTGCGCTGGTAGTAGCGCGCCGCCGCGCGCTTCCACTCCGCGCCCCAGCGCGGCGTCCCCGGCGGGACGCGGATCGAGCGGATCGGCATCGCGCCGCCGCTCGCGACCGCGACGTAGGCGCCGCCGAAGAAATCGAGCCCCGAGTGGTCGAAGTTGTCGCCGTTGTACTCGTCGATCGCGGTGCCGCGGGCGCCGCCGCCCATGAAGGGATTGAAAGCCTTCTCCTCGAAGAAGCAGGTGACGCCTCCCGCCGACTGGTAGGAATAGTTCCTGCCGACCACCCCGCGGTTGGCGTCCGGGTCGTAGGGCCGCCCGATTCCCGAGAGCAGCATCAGGCGCACGTTGTTGAAGGTGTACGCGGCGAGAATGGCGAGATCGGCCGGCTGCTCGAACTCCCGCCCGCTCGCGTCGAGATAGGTGACGCCGGTCGCGCGCTTGCGGTCGGAGTCCAGGTTCACCTTGACCACGTTCGAGAGCGGGCGCAGCTCGAAGTTGGCCTGCTTGAGGAGCGCCGGCATCACGGTCGTCAACGGGTTCGCCTTGGCGCCCATCGAGCAGGCGTGGCTGCTGCAGAACCCGCCGCGTATGCACTGGCCCAGCATGAGCTTGTACGGGTTGACGTAGGCCTGGGTCTGGGCGGCGACCGGGTTGACGTGCGGGTGGTAGCCCAGCTCGCGGCAGGCGTTGGCGAACATCGTGCCGGCATAGGTCATCGGGGAGGGCGGGTTCGGAAACTCGCGCGAGCGCGGCCCCTCGAACGGGTTGCCGCCCGGCTGGATCTCCCCGTTCAGGTTTCCGGCCTTGCCGCCGACGCCGTAGAGGTGCTCGAACTGGTCGTAGTACGGCTCGAGCTCGTCGTAGGTGAGTCCCCAGTCCTGGCTGGTGCAGCCGGCGGGCATCCGGCTCTTGCCGTAGCGCTCGACGGTGCGGCTGCGCGTCTCGAAATCCCAGGGCAGCAGGCGCCGGGCGTGGGTGCCCCAGTGCAGCGACGTGCCGCCGACGGCCTCGCCCGGCTTGAACGAGCCCATCTCGCGCATCGGCAGCGCCGTCTCGCGCGCGTTGTTGCGAAACGTGATGGTCTCGCGCGAGAGGTCCTGGAAAATGTCGCTGTGGCGGTCGTATTTCAGCTCGTCGTAGGTGGAGGGCGACGCGAAGTCGTGCTGCGGGTCGATCATGCGCCCGCGCTCGAGCGCGACAACCTTCAGGCCGGCGTCGGCGAGCTCCTTGCTCAATATGGAGCCGACGATGCCGGTGCCGACGACCACCGCGTCCACGGGCTTGAGCCGCGTTGCGCTCATCTCGCGTTCCTCTCTTCGTCCTTGAGCTTCACGTGCTTCGGCAGGCCCTGGCTGTCGAGCTTCACCTTCCCCTGCTGGATGTCGAGGATGCTCACGGGCTCGACCCGGTACGGCACGTTGTGCTCGTCGATGAGATCGTTGTAGTTGGACGCGGGCACGCCGGGAAAGCCGATCAGCCTCCAGCCGGCCTTGTCGCGGTTGCCGCCGTAGATCGGGTCGGCGAAGTAGCCTTCCATCGCGTTCCGCAGCAGCAGCGCGAAGAAGAGCTTCGAGGACAGGGACGGGAGCTCGATGGCGCCGCTTTCCAGTCCCTCGAGCACCTCGTCCTGCTCGCGCGGCGCGAGGTACTCAAAGACCTTCTGGAAGCGCTTCAGGCAGTGCACGTTCACCTCGCGGATCGCCGCGCGGTAAATCTCCCGCGGCGTCAGCCGCGACTGGAAGCCCTGCTGCGGCGTGCCCTCCGGCCACGGGCCGGCGCGGTAGTTGCGCCCGTGCGAGCCCCAGACGCTGGCGAGCTGCTGGTCGATGAAATAGGTGACGCCCGCTTCCTTCGCCCCCGGCCCCAGCTCATCGGCCGGGATCAGCCGCTCGACCGCCGCGTCGAGGAACCGGATCTCGGGTTGCGTCAGGTAGCCGAACGCTCGCGCTTCTTCCGTCATGGTTTGTCGCTCCGGGGCGGTTGCCGCGCTCGGGTCCGATCCACTTTATGGACCTCACGCGGCATCGTGGCTTTCACGACGCCAGCAGCATAAGCGGCGGCGCCCGCGCGCGCAATTGCGCCCGCGGTATCCCGGGATGCTATGCGCTGCGGTAACGCTCGACTTCGATGCTGTGAATTTTCATGCGAAAACGATGATGGCGCCGACGACCACGGCGCCGGCGACGCTCGCCGCGAAGACGAGCTTGTCCTTACGGCTCCAGCCGGGCGCCTTGCGCATCGCGCTGACGGCCGCGCGGGCTTCCGTGGCCGTGCCGGCGGTCTTCCCAAGGAGGTCCGGGAGCGCCTCCGTCATGCCGGTCCGGGCGGCGAGCGTGATCGTGGCCTCCAGGGAATCGAATGCCTTGGACAAGCCAAGCGCCGGAACCGGTTCGGCCAAGACGCCTTCGGCGTCTGGGGCGTTGCCGCCGGGCAACGAGCGCGCCAGGGCTTGCGTCGCCTCCGTGTCGAGCCGGGGCTGCGCGGCGGGCGCCGCCGCGGCGGATGCCGCTCCGGCCACCTCCATCTGCTTCCCGCAGTAATGCAGGTCGCGCGCGAATTCAGCGGCATCCTGGTAGCGCTCGTCGGGATTCTTGGCGAGCGCCTTGGCGACGATGAAATCGAGCATCGCCGGTGCGGCCGGGTTGAGCGAGCTCGGCGGCGGCGGCACGGTGTTGAGGATCTGGTACATCACCGACGTCACGTCCTCGCCGGTGAACGGCGGCTTGCCGGCGACCATCTCGTGGAGGATCACGCCGAGCGAGAAGATGTCCGAGCGCGCGTCGGCGCGCTTGCCCGAAACCTGCTCGGGCGACATGTAGCGCGGGGAGCCGAGCACGATGCCGGTCTGCGTCCGCACCTCGGCCTGGCGCATGCGCGCGATGCCGAAGTCGGTGATCTTGGCCATGCCGCTGCGCAGGATCATGATGTTGGCGGGCTTCACGTCGCGATGCACGACGCCGCTCTGGTGGGCGTAGGCGAGGCCGTCCGCCACCTGGGCGGCGATTTCGACCGCGCGCGCCGCCGCGAGCGGCTGGCCGGGCGACATCAGCGTGCGCAGCTCGGCTCCGTCCAGCAGCTCCATCGCCATGTAGACGACGTTGCCGCTCTTGCCGATGTCGTGGATGGTGACGATGTTGGGATGGTTGAGCCCGCCGGCGGCCTTGGCTTCCTGGTAGAAGCGCGCCTCGTATTCCGCCATCTCCTCCGGGTCGAGCGACATGAGGACGGTCTTGATGGCCACGGTCCGGCTGAGCAGCGGATCGTTCGCGCGGTAGACGACGCCCATCGCGCCCTTTCCGAGCTCGGAGAGGATCTCGTAGCGCCCGATGGTGCTCATTTCCATAGGTTGCGGAAGGGGTTCGGCTGTTCCGCCGGCTGGAACCAATGCTTGATTTCGATCCGCGCTCCGGGCTTGACGTCCACGGTACGCACGTGGGACGGAAAGTCGGGGTGCCGCAGCTCGATCTTGTGCCGCCCGGCGCCGACGCGCAGTTCGTACAGCGGCGGCACATCGCCGCGGCGCGCGCCGTCCACGTAAATCTCGCCCCACGGCGCGACGGTAAACAGGATGGTGCCGGACCCGGCTGGCGCGGGCGATCTGGGCGCGGTCTCGGCCTTGGGAGCGGGAGCCGTTGCTTCGGGAGCCCTGGCAACGGCGGGGGGAGCGCTTGCGGCGACCGCAGGCGCGCCGGGTTCAGCCGATTTCCTGGCGGGCACCGGTTTCGCGGAAGGCGCGGCACGCTTCGGCCTGGAAGCGGCGGGTGTATCGGGGGCGGCCGGCTTCGGGGCTTCCTTTACAGGGGCGGGGGCTGGCGGCGCGACGGCGACATTGGACGGCGGCGGCGCAGGCACCGCAACCGGCACGTCCACCGGTTCGCGGCCTGCCCGCAGCCCCACCGCGACCGCGAGTATGGCGACGACGGCGAGCGCGGTGCCGAGGCGCGGGTTGCGGCGCAGGTGGTCCGTGACGACCGACGTGGTGAGCGAGAGCCTGTCGAGCACGGACGCCGCCTCGCCGGCGGCGGGCCGGATCCCGGATTTCGGGGCGGCGGGCAGGCGCAGAACCTCGCGGCTGCCGGCCTGCACGGCATAGACCTCGTGCTCGCGCACGTGCTTGTCCGTGCGCGAGCCCTCGAAATGGAACAGCCGGGCGAAGTCATCCGAAACGCGGGAAACCACTTCATGGTAGGAGCGCGACACCAGGATCTGGCCGGGCTCGGCGAAGCTCATCACCCGCTGCGCGACATTGATGCCGTCGCCGATGATATTGGGCTGGCCGTTGATGTCCTTGATCAGCTTGACCGGTCCCAGGTTGATGCCGAAGCGCAGCGTCAGCCCCGGGCCGTTCGGCAGCGGCGTGGCGAGCGCCTCGCGTATCGAGAGGCCCACGAACAGCGCGTCCTCGGGATCGCCGAGAAAGTTCAGCGCCGCGCCGTCGCCGGTGTCGAGGATGATGCGGTCGTTCACCGCGACGTTGGCCAGCGCCTCGGTCAGCAGCGCGTTCAGCCGCTCCTTGAGCTGGATCTGATCGGCGACGGGCTTCTTGGAATAGCCGACGACGTCGAGAAACAGCACGCTGCAGATGAAGGTGCGGTTGCTGACAGCTTGCATTGAGGTGGCGATTCGTGACTCGTGAATAGATCACGCCGCTGCCGGTTGGCAGAACATGCGTGTTCCCTCAGCCCTGTGCCCTGGATCCCCCGCGTTATTTGACGCGCATTCCCGGCTGGGCGCCGGAGTCGGGGGACAACAAGTATATGCCAGGATCGTCTCCGGAGGCAGCAAGGACCATGCCCTCGGATACGCCAAATTTCATCTTGCGGGGAGCGAGGTTGGCGACTACCACCGTCAGCCGCCCCTTGAGCTGCTCCGGATCATAGGCCGACTTGATGCCGGCAAACACGGTCTTAGTGCCGGTTCCGAGGTCGAGCGTAAGCCTGAGCAGCTTATCCGCGCCTTCGACCAGCTCCGCGTTCACGATTCTCGCGATGCGGAGATCAACCTTGTTGAAATCGTCGATGGAAACGGTCGCGGCCGCGGCGTGCACCTCCAGTTCCTGGTGCTGGGCGTGACGCTGCTCCGAGTGGGGTTGCGGGGTCGGTTGCAGGCTTTCCTTGCTGGCTTCGACCAGAGCGGCGATCTGCCTCGGATCGACACGGGTCATCAGATGCTCATACTTGCCGATCTGGTTGAGCTTGGGCAGTTCACGATCCCACCTCAACTCGCCGCAATTCAGGAATTTCTCGGCGCTTGCAGCCAACCGGGGCAGCACGGGCTTGAGCCAGAGCGTCAGGTATTGAAAGCCGCGGAGGCCCACCGAGCAAACAGCATGAAGGTGCTCACGCTTTGCCGGATCGCCGGCGCTCTTGGCCAGCTCCCAGGGTTTTTCCAGATCAAAGTATTGATTGATATGGTCGGCAACTTCCATGGCCTGCCTCAATGCCTTGCCAAACTCACGGCCTTCATAGGCATTTTTGATGGCGTCCGAGTGCTTGGCAACGTCGAGCCCGCGGAACGGCAGGGCGTCGGGAACCGCCTGGACGCGACCGCCAAATTGCTTGGACAGGAAGGTCGCCGAGCGGCTGGCAATGTTGACGTATTTTCCGACGAGATCGCTGTTGACGCGCGCGGCGAAATCGTCGAGGTTGAGGTCGATGTCCTCCATCGTCGCGCCCAGCTTGGCGGCGTAGTAGTAGCGCAGCCACTCGGGATTGAGTCCCTGCTTGAGGTAGCTCTCCGCGGTGATGAAGGTGCCCCGCGACTTCGACATCTTTTCGCCGTTCACGGTGAGAAAGCCGTGCGCGTAGATGTGGTTCGGCGTGCGGTATCCGGCCTTTTCCAGCATCGCCGGCCAGAACAGGGCGTGGAAGTAGAGGATGTCCTTGCCGATGAAGTGGATCATCTCGGTGCCGGCGTCCTTGCTCTTCACCGCATCCGTGAATTCGGCGAAGTCGATCTTCTTGCGCGCGCACAGGTTCTTGAAGCTGGCGAAGTAGCCGATCGGGGCGTCCAGCCACACATAGAAGTACTTGCCGGGCGCCCCGGGGATCTCGAACCCGAAATAGGGCGCATCGCGCGAGATGTCCCAGTCGGTCAGTCCCGCCTTGAACCATTCGTCCAGCTTGTTCGCGGCCTCGTGCTGGAGCGTGCCGGCGCCGCGGGTCCAGCGCTTGAGGAAGTCGGTGCACTTGCCGAGCTTGAAAAAGAAGTGCTCGGACTCCTTCTTCACCGGTTTCGCGCCGGAGATCGCCGAATAGGGGTTCTTCAGATCGGTCGGCGCATACGTCGCGCCGCAAACCTCGCAGGCGTCACCGTACTGGTCCTTCGCGCTGCACTTCGGGCACTCGCCCTTGATGAAGCGGTCGGGCAGGAACAGTTTCTTGACCGGATCGAAGTACTGCTCGATTGCCCGCCTCTCGATCATCCCCGCCGCGTCGAGCTTGCGATAGAAGTCGTACGACAGCTCGCGGTTCTCGTCCGAGTGGGTGGAATAGTAATTGTCGAATTCGACGTGAAACCCGGCGAAGTCCCGCTTGTGCTCTTCGTGCACGCGCGCGATCAGCGCCTCCGGCGTGACGCCGTCCTGCTCCGCGCGCAGCATGATCGGCGTGCCGTGCGTGTCGTCGGCGCAGCAGTAAT
>MERD01000006.1:469-9713 GCA_001771935.1 Betaproteobacteria bacterium RIFCSPLOWO2_02_FULL_67_26 | reverse complement strand
CTCGGTGCTGGTCTCCGCCAGGAATTGCATGCCGAGGCAGATGCCGAGGTACGGCACGCCGTCGTTCAGTACCCGCGTCGCGAGCGGCTCGAGCAGGCCGCGGCGGGACAGGTTCTTCATGCCGTCACCGAACGCAC
This sequence comes from Betaproteobacteria bacterium RIFCSPLOWO2_02_FULL_67_26, assembly GCA_001771935.1. Lineage (GTDB taxonomy): Bacteria > Pseudomonadota > Gammaproteobacteria > Burkholderiales > SG8-41 > SG8-41. Next base: position 9,576 of record MERD01000006.1, on the reverse strand, counting down.
CCACGCCCGGCAGGATGATGGCCGCGGCGCGCCGCAGCGCCTGCGGCTCGCCCGCGAGCTCGAACGGCACGCCGAGCGCCTTGAGGGCGTTGGCAATCGATTTCAGATTGCCCATGTCGTAATCGATGACGGCGAACATCGGCGGGATCGCTGACGTGAGCTCAGCCCGGGGCGCGCTCGGCGAGGTAGCGGACCAGGTGGTCGACCTGCAGCAGGTCGCGGCCGTCGATGTCGGCGTCCGGGATCTTCAGCTCGTAGCGTTCCTCCAGCAGCAGGATGAACTTGATGACGTCGAGGGAGTCGAGCCCGAGGTCCGACCTCAGGTGTTTGCCCCTGATCTGCGGCCCGGTCGCGGACTTGAGCTTGTCGTCGACCTCGTGGAGGATCCCGGCAATGGCGTCATGGCTGGCGGCGGGTTTCATATTCGGGTCTCAGCGGCGGTTGGCTTGGAGGACATTGGTGCCCCACGACAGGCCGACACCGAATCCGGATATCAGCACCCGTTGCGGGCGCTCCGCGAGCAGCGATTCCAGCACGATGGGAAGCGTGGACCCCACCGTGTTGCCGCCGTCCGCCACGGCAATCGCCACTTTCCCGGGCGGCAGTTTCATGCGGTCGCGCAGCGATTCGAGCATGTAGCGGTTGGCCTGGTGAAATACGAAGCGGTCGATATCGTCGAGGGCAAGACCGTTCAGCTTCAGGCACGCCTCGACTTGCTGCGGGACACGCGACAGCATGAATGAGTAGATCGCCCGGCCGTCCATGTGGAGCCGGCCGGTGACCGATGGCGCCCGCGAGCCGCCGGATTTTACTATGAGCGCTTCGGCGCCCGAGCCGTCGGTGCCGAACACCGGTCGGCCGGCGACGTATACCGGCGCGTCGCTCACCAGGGTGGCGGCGGCGGCGTCGCTGAAGAGCGGCGCGGTCGCGCGGTCGGCCGGATCGATGACCTTGGAATAGCAGTCCGCGGTGACGAGCAGCCCCCGGCGCAGCCCGGCCTGCTCCATGAACCCGGTCAGCGCCGCAAGCCCGTAAACGAATCCCGAGCATCCCAGGCTCACGTCGAAGCTCGCCACGCTTTGCGGCAGGCCCAGCCGGCTCTGCACCAGCGCGGCGGTGTGCGGCAGCTGGTAATCGGGCGTCTGGGTGACGAGCACCAGTGCCTCGATATCCGCGGCCGCGATCCCGGTCTTGTCGAGCACAGCGGCAGCGGCCGCCGCCGAGAGGTCGGAAGTCGCCTGCGCGTCCGTGGCGGCGTAGCGCGTGACGATGCCGAGCTTGTCCCGGACGAAAGCCGGGTCGTGGCCCAGGCGGCCGGCATCGGCCGCGTTGTCGATCTTCGTGGCGCCGTAGGCGTGCGCGATCGCCTGGATCCCTAGCGTCATCCTGGAGCGCCCCCTTTCTTGGTCACGACGTTGAAGCACAGCACCAGGGTGGTCGCGGGGCCGTCTTCGGGCGCATAGCTCAGTCGATTGACGGTGAGCACGCCCTCGGGCGTCTGGCGCGTGATCAGGTTGCGCGCCTCGAGCCTGCCCGCGAAGCGGATGTCATGGGGCGGCACGTCCCATTGCTCCAGATAACCGAACTGCACCTGCGCCTGGCCCGGCTTCGCGCCGGCACCCGCTTCGTTGAAGCGCTTGTTGGCCTCGACCAGCCCCCGGATCAGGTCGTCGCGCCCTGCCGGCGCGAAGTCGCACTCACCGGCGAACCCTGCGGACTTCACGTGGGTCAGGCAGTAGGCCACCGGCTCCCGGCGCGTCACCGGCAGGCCCTGATCGACGAACTGGCCGTGCCACAGTGCCCCGTCCGCGTCCGCCGTCAGCGTGCAGTTCGCGGCTGCCGCATCCGGCGCCGCGGCTGCGCTCGAAAGCTTCATCGTTCCGTTGGCCCGCGCGGCGCGCTGGAACTTGAGCCGCTTGATCCGGATGCGCGCGGCGCCCTGGCGTTCCAGCGCGCCGATGAAGCCGCTCAGTACCGACGTGCCGTGCACGTAGTCGCGCCCGCCGAGATACGGAAAATCGGTGGCGATCTCGATCATGTCATCCGGATCTGCGCGCAATGCGCGGATACCGTTTCCGTCAACACCCGGTTCAGCTTCTCTTCCAGGCTTTCCCTGGGCAGGTCGCGGATCAGCTCCATGATCCTGCCGTATCCCGGCCACAGGCGGCCGCCGCGCAATTTCTTGAGCGCAAGGTAATCTTCGAGCAGGCAACCGGAGACCATCAGGTCGTGGGCGTCGTGGCCCTTGCGGAAGGCCTTGCGCATGATGCCTTCCATCTTGTAGCCGAACAGGATCTGCCAGCGCTGCCAGTCCTTGAGCGCCGACGACTGGTAGGAATTGATGCGCTCGAGCCCGAGCGTCTCGAAGGCGTGCTCGGTCATCAGGCATTTCGCCTCCATGCCGAAAAAGGCGCTCTTGAAGCCCGGCGACTTGCGGGCGATCACCATCGCGAAGTCGGCCTGACGCGTGACGTGGGAGATCTTGGAGAGCGAGCAGATGCCGACCAGGCGCTCCTCGTCCCTGGGCTTGATCATGAGCGCGAAGCGCGTGGGCGAGGCGCGCAGCTCGTCGAGGAACTGCTGTTGCCGCTCGGGCGTGTTGGGAACCATGCCCTGTTCCATGTTCCGCGTCAGCTCCTGGTCGTTGAACCAGTCGTACCAGCCGTCGGCGTGGATCGCGCGCTCGCTCGGCACCACGAGGTCGACCAGCTCCCCCTTCAGGAACACGTCGTAGCTTTGCGGATCGGGCATGGCGGTGTCCTTGTGGATGGGTTGCGCCTAGTCCAGCAGGTCCCACGCGAGCGGAGTGCCCCGGCGCACGTCCCGGCTTGCCTTGCGGCCCAGCACGGCGTCGAGATGCTTGGGCGGCAAACCCAGGCCGGGGCGGATGGCACGCAGGTTTTCGGGCGTGAAGGTCTCGCCGGCGCGCATGTCGCGCACGACGTAGAGCGACCGGCGGAACACCAGCGAATCGCGCTCCTTCTCCGTCGGGCCGTAGCTCACGGCGCCGAGCGCCTGCCACGCCTGGCCGGTCTCGGTGACCAGGGCCCTGAGTTCGTCGGGCTCGAGGGAGAAAGCGGCATCCACGCCGCCGTCCGCGCGGGCGAGCGTGAAGTGCTTCTCGATCACCGCGGCGCCGAGGGCGACGCTCGCGACGGCGACGCCGATCCCCATCGTGTGGTCCGACAGTCCGGCGACGCAGCCGAATTTCTCGCGCAGGTCAGGGATGGTCACGATGTTGGTGTTCTCGGGGCTCGCGGGATAGGTGCTGGTACATTTCAGCAGCACCAGCTCGCGGCAGCCCGCCTGGCGCGCCGCGGCAACCGCCTCCCGCAATTCCTCCTCCGTCGCCATGCCGGTGGAGATGATCACCGGCTTGCCGGTCGTTGCGACCTTGCGGATCAGGGGCAGGTCGGTGTTCTCGAACGAGGCGATCTTGTAGCACGGGACGTCCAGGCTCTCGAGAAAATCCACCGCGCTGGCGTCGAACGGGGAGCTGAATCCGATCATGCCGAGCGCCCGGCACCGGTCGAAGATCGGCTGGTGCCATTCCCACGGCGTGTGCGCCTCGTCGTACAGGCGATGGAGCGTTGTGCCTTGCCACAGGCTGCCCGGGTCCTCGATCCGGAACTCGCCGCGGTCGAGGTCGAGGGTCATCGTGTCGGCGGTGTAGGTCTGGACCTTCAGCGCGTGCGCGCCGGCGCGCGCGGCCGCCTCGACGATCGCCAGCGCCCGCTCGAGCGACTGATTGTGGTTGCCCGACATCTCGGCGACGATGAAAGGCCGGCTGTCGCGGCCGATGCGGCGGCCCGCGATCGCGATGGCGGGTTCAGGCGCGCGGGTCATGTGCGAGGTCGAGAACCAGGTTTTGGCTTCCGGGACGGAAGCCCGCGTTGGCGAAGGCCTCGAACGACGCCGCGTTGTCGTCCCGGACCTCGGCGACGATGCGCTGCACCTCCGGATACCGGTTGCGCAGCCAACGAGTGCCCGCCACGAGCAGCGCCGTGCCGAGGCCCTGGCCCTGCATGCCGGGAACGAGGTACACGGAGATCTTCGCTTCCCCGCCGTTCAAATCATAGCGCAGGACGCCGACCGGGCCGGGGTCGCGCTCCCCGACGAGCAGCGCGACCTCCGGCTTGTGCAGCACCTGCTCGAACCAGCGTCGGTGGATGTCGAGATCGATCGGGGCCGGATCGAAAGCGTAGCGGCGCGTCTCCTCGGCATTGCGCCATGCGTGCATGGGGCCGCAATCCGACGGCTGCGCCGGGCGCAGGCGGATCGGCTCGGGCAACAACCGGCTCGTGACGCGCCGCGCGCCTTGGCCGTCGGTGAGCGCACCGGCGCGAGTTCCAAGCTCGCGCGCGAGCCCGGGCGAAGCAGCGACGCGACGCAGCGCCGCGGCGATGACGTTCGCAGTCACCGCGTCGCTGCGCCCGAGAAAAAGGCACACTCCCGCTGTGTCGAGGTCGCGGGCGATCGGATACTGGTTCTCGGCGACGCTCACCAGGAGCGACGGCAGGCGCAGGCAGCAGCGTTCCCAGTTGGTCGCGCCGCTCGCGCCGATGGCGAGATCGGCAGCGTCCATCAGGACGGCCATGCTTTCGGCATCGACGTGTAACTGGCACTGCGGCAGCTTGCGGCAGAGCCCCTCGATCTCCGCGCGGTGCTTATGGTCCCGCCCGATCACGACGTCCACTGCCAGTTCGCCGAGACCGGCCGCGGCCATCGCGCGCAGGGCGAGCGAGGTCTGGTTGGCGGGATCGAAACTGCCGAAGCTGACGAACAGCCGCCGCAGTGCGCCATCACGCTCGGGTTGCCGTTCGCGCGTCGCCGCGAATTCCGGCCTGAGCAGGGCGAAGCGCGGGCCCAGCAGCGTGTCGGCCGCGCGCGGCAGCCGCCGCGCATAGCGCGGAGCGGGGTCGAGGAAGAAATTCTGGTCGAGCAGGAGGTCGCAGTCGTGATCGCGGTCGGCGAGGTCGTCGATGGCCAGCAGGTTGCGCACGTGGGGCCGCAGCGCCCGTTCCCAACGGGCGTCGAGCGCGTAGTGGTCCACGATGAGCCAGTCCGGCCGCGGCCCGGCGCGCACGATTTCCAGCGTGTCCGCCGCGTCGGTCGCCTGGGAAACACCGAGCCAATCGCGATGCGCTAACACGGGTTCGCCGTCCGCGGGGCCCGGGTTCGAGCGTTCCGGGAGGGCGTGCACGCGTCCCGCGCCGGCAGCGGCGATCCGCTCGCGCAGGAAGGCCGGCAAGTTGCGGCAGGCGAACTCGACGTCCGCGCCGCGCTCGCGCAACCGCGCGGCCAGCGTCGCGCAGCGCATCACGTGGCCGCTGCCGATGGCCATCGAAGCGTCGCAGCGCAGGACGAAGCGGGGCATCAGCGCACCCGGAAGATCGGCTGGATCGGCGGGCCGGCGAGCCGCTTCGCGACCTCGCCCCGGTCGAGTGCCTCGCGCACGATGCGCATCGCCTCGTCCTGCGCCGCGTCCAGTTGTTGCAGGTCCTGCCCGGTATGGGCGTAGCACACGTTGTGCGACCCCGCGGTGAGGATGCCGCGGGCGATGATTTCCTGCAGGTACAGCGACTTGATCTCCGCGGCCGTTGCGTGGGTGGCGTCCTTGAACTGCATCAGGCTCCAGCTCGGCTTGCCCGCGATGGCGATGCAATGTGCGAGGCCGTGCCGCTCGAGATGGGCGCGTGTCGTGACTATGATCCGCTCGCCGAGGCGGTTCAGTGTCGCGTGCACCGGCTGGCTCTGCATCTTGCGGATCGTGGCGAGACTCGCCGCGAGGCTCAGGGCTTCGCCGCCGAAGGTGCTGGAGAAGAAGATCTCCTCCATCTCCCTCATGTAGCGCGCCTGGCCGACGACGGCGGAGATCGGGAAGCCGTTCCCCATGCTCTTGCCGAAGGTCGCGAGGTCCGGGGTCACGCCAAACAGCGTCTGCGCGCCGCCCAGGTGGAACCGGAAGCCGGTGATGATCTCGTCCAGTATGAACAGCGCGCCGTGCTCGTGGGCGAGGTCGCGCACGCCCTGGAGGTAGCCGGGCCGCGGCTCCTCGACGTTCATCGCCTCCATCATGACGGCGGCGAACTCGCGCGGGTGGCCTTCGAGCAGCCGGGCGAGCGCGTCGAGATCGTTGTACGGGAAGGTGTGGGTAAGCTCGCGCACCGCGCGCGGGACGCCCTTGTTGCGGGTGGTCGCGCCGATGTACCAATCCTGCCACCCGTGGTATCCGCAAACGGCGATGCGCTCGCGGCCGGTGGCGGCGCGGGCGATCCGGATGGCGCCGGTGGTTGCGTCGGAGCCGTTCTTGCCGAACCGGGCCATCTCGGCGCAGGGAATGATTTCGCGCAGCAGCTCGGCGAGCTCGGCCTCGAGCGGCGTGGGCAGGCTGAACGTCACGCCCTTGCGCAACTGCCGCGATACCGCCTCGATGACGTCGGGGTCGTCGTAGCCCAGGATGACCGGCAGCAGCCCGTTGATGAAATCCACGTATTCGTTGCCGTCGACGTCCCACACGTGGGCGCCCTTGCCGTGGGTGAGGAACAACGGCGCCGCGTCGGAGGGGAACACGACGCGGCTCTTGCTGAACGTCTGGCTGCCGAGCGGAATCACCCGCTCGACGCGCGCGAGCAGCGCCTGGCTCTTGGCGTAGCGATTGCGCATGCCGGTCATCGCAGGCCTCGCGGATCGACCGCCGCGCCAGTCCGCTCGGCCGACTGGTGCGCAGCGAGCGCCACCGCGAGATCCGCGGCGGCGGCGCGGGCGCCCAGCAACGCCGTGCTTCCCGGGCGCTCGATCTCGGCGAGGACGGCCGCCATCAGGTCGCGGTAGGGTTGCGCCGTGTCGATCGCCGGAACTTCGACCAGCGCCTCCCCGCCGTCCGCGCTGTCTCGATACAGGCGCACGCTGCAGCGCTCCGGATCCTTGCCCTCGCTCAGCCAGACCAGCACGCCGTCGGCCCCGACGATCTCGCAGCCCCGGCTCTTGCGCCGCCGCAGGTAATCGAGGGTCGCGGACGAGCGGGCGCCGCCGCCATGGGTCAGCGCGAGCAGCGCGTAATCCTCCACATCGATCTCCAGGCCACCCAGACGCGCGGCCTGGCAACTGACGGACTCGACTTCGCCCAGCAGCCACGTCAGGGTGTCGATCTCGTGGATCGCATCGAGCACGACGCCGCCGCCTTCGGCACGCCGCGCGGCGTAGAGCGTGCGATAGTCGCGGTCGGGCCGCATCGCGGGCAGGTAGTTGCCGACGTGCGCGCGGGCGAACAGCGGCCTGCCCACCCGGCCGATATGGCGCTTGAGCGCCGCCGGGCCCGGGTGAAAGCGCATGTTGCAGACGACGTAGGCGCGCCGCCCTGAGGCATCCACGGCGACAAGAAAGTCCGCCACGCCCTCCAGGGTATCGGAGAGCGGCTTTTCAATCAGCACGTGGGCGCCGGCAGCGATCGCCTGCCGCGCTACGGCAAGATGCGAGCGATGAGGTGTTGCCACCACCACGACGGACGGGCGCCACGCCAGCGCTTCATCCAGCCGCTCGAACGCGCGCGCGCCGCTCGCCCTCGCGCAATCCCGGGCCGTTTCCGCGGTGATGTCGTGAACCGCGGTTTCGGCGAGGCGCGCCGCGTTCGCGGCGTGGCGCCGGCCGATCGAGCCGCAGCCTACGATCAACACCTTCATGATCGCGCCCTCTGTGCCAGAGCCCGCGCCAGCTCGAGGTCGAACGGCTCGTCGATATCCACCGAGCGGCTGCGCGGCATCAGGTGGCCGCGCAGGCGCGGCCCGTAGAAGGTTTGCTGCCGGCGCAGCGCATCCGTTGCCGCGAAATAGGTGCTGCCGTTGTCCACGTAGAGCGCTGGCGCGTCCTGGCTGCGCAGGTTGGCGAGTTCCGGCCACATCGGCTCGAGACAACCGTCCGGAATGCGACGCAGCGCCTGCAACGGCGGCAGGTCGTACGTGGTGACCGCCATCGCGAATTCGCACGCGCCGGACTCGAGCAGGTCGTGGACGGCGCGCACGTCATCGGCCCCGCGCATGGGCGCCGTGGGAAGCAGGCAGCCGAGCGTGTCGTAACGCCGGCCCGCGCGCTCCTCGTCGTCGAGAAAGCCCAGGCAGACGTCGATCAGGCGGGCGTTGTCGGCGGCCAGCGCGGCCGGGCGCTCGTGCCATTCCGCCTTGAAGTCGCGGGCGATCCGCGCGATCTCGTGGTCCTCGGTCGAGACGGCAATGCGCGAGAAGAGACCGCTCGCACGCGCCGCGTCGATCGTATAGGCGATGATCGGCCGGCCGAGAAAATCGGCGACGTTCTTGCGCGGCAGGCGTTTCGATCCGCCACGGGCGGGAATCAGGCAGGCGCACGACATCATCAGGGCCGGCGGTCAAGGTCCCCGGGGCGCAACTGCTCCCCGGTCGGGATGTCGCGGCCGAATTTCGCGCCGAGATAGGGGCCGATCTCGTGGGGCCCGATGCCGTCGCCGGGGCGCCGGAATTCGATCAACTCGTCCACCAGCCGCTCGCCGGTCCTGACCGCGCGCTTGAGGTGGGCGCTGCGGCGTATTTTCTGGCGCGCCGCCAACTCCTCGGCCGAGAGCTGCTTGCGGTTGGAGCCCAATGCCGTCTCCAGCTCGCGCACCGCCGTCACGAAGCGCCGCATGTCCTGCGGCTCGAGCGAGAACATGTGCTCGATGCTGCGCGTCGTGCGGTCGTGGGTGATGGTTTTTTCGACCAGGTTGGCGCCGAGGGCGATGGCCGCGATATCCATGTCCCAGCCCGGGGTGTGGTCGGAAAATGCGATCGGCAGCATGAACATCGCTTTCAGCGTCGTCACGATGCGCAGGTTGATGCTTTCCAGGCGCGCGGGGTATCCCGAAGGGCAGTGGTGGATGATGACTTTTTCGCTGCCGGCGCGCCGTATCACGTCCACCGCCGCCTCGACTTCGCCCAGCGTCGCGTTGCCGGTGTCGATCTGCAGCGACATGCCGGTGCGCGCGGCGTGCGTCATGAGCGGATAGTGATTGATGTCCGCCGAGGCGATCTTGATCGAGTCGCAGCCGATTCCCGCGAGAAAATCCACTTCGTCCGGGAAGCCGGCGGTGGCGAAAAACG
>MERD01000006.1:0-416 GCA_001771935.1 Betaproteobacteria bacterium RIFCSPLOWO2_02_FULL_67_26 | reverse complement strand
AGGCTGCGGCGGCGCAGCAGCTCGTACAGGGGTTCCGAGACGGTTTCCGTCCTGCCGGTGGCGCGGTCGACCAGCACCTCGTAGGAGAAAGGTTGACGGCGGTCGGCGACCAGCCGGTCCGGGTCGAGCACCTGGAACTTGATCGCATCGGCCCCGGCCGCCGCGGTGAGGCGGGCAAGGTCGGCTGCGCTCTCCAGCCCGTCGTGGGTCGGCCCGGCCTCGAAGACGATGAAACAGGGGGCGCCGTCCCCGACCTCGCGCTTGCCGATGCGGATACTCATGGCAGGCACTCCACCGCGGCGTTGATGAATTCGCGCTGCTGCGCGTCGGTCAGGCCCACAAATAGCGGGACGGAGAGGCACTCGTTGTAATAGCGTTCGGTCTCCGGCAGGCGCTTGAGCGTGTATCCGAGCCGC
>MERD01000005.1:41363-43105 GCA_001771935.1 Betaproteobacteria bacterium RIFCSPLOWO2_02_FULL_67_26 | reverse complement strand
TGTCCGGAACGACCTCGATCCTCGCGGACGACACGGGTGGTGGCCCGGCCCTGATTGGATTGTTCGCCGGAAACGACGTCACCCTCGGGGGCGGCACCGTCACGGCCGATGGCGCCGCCGGCAGCACGGACTGGTTCTCGTCCTACGTCGGGACCTACGTTCCGAGCGAGATCGCTGGAGTCATTCCCGACGACTTCAGCGGCATCGGTATTCGGGCCGGGAACAGCATCATCGGCGGCGCGGGCGCATTGCAGATTGCTTCGGCTCAAGCCTTCGCGCTGCAGGCGGTGAACGGCATCGGCACGCCGGTCGCACCGGTACGAATCGCCAGCAACGACTTCAGCCTGGTCTCCGCGAGCAATACCGGAACGACGACCGGCGACATCGCCCTCAATTTCGTCGGCTTGACCGGCGTGGTCAACATCAATAGCGCATCGAATCTCCTCAACTCCAACCCGAACGGAACCTACTTTGTCCAGGTGGATGGCGGCGAGGGCGGCGGGAACATCAACCTGACGGCCGCTTTCACGCCGGGTGGAGCGGCGCTGCTGGCCGGGCAAGGGGTTCATTTCAAGGCGACCAACGACATCCTTTTGGCAGCTGGCGCAGGCATCAGCACATCGGGCGGCAACATCACGCTCAATTCGGATTCGGATGCGAGCGGCGCGGGCGGAGTCCTCCTCGGTGGGGGCGGCACGCCTGTTGAGACGATCAGCTCGAACGGCGGCAACATCCTTATCGGTGGCGGGTCAGGAGCGAGCGGATTTGCAGTCGGGACGGCAGCCTCAAGCGGTAACGGCATTTATCTGAATGGCGCGGCGCTGAGTTCGGGCGCCGGAAGCATCACGATGCGTGGACAGGCGGCGGCAGCAGGCGGTCGCGGGATCACCATGCAGACCGGGAGCGGCAGCTCGATCCAGAGCACGACCGGGGCGATCAGTCTGTTCGGAACCGGCGTGAGCGACCCGGGTATTCGCGTTTCGGTGGGCCAGACCGTCACGTCCGCCGGCGGCAGCATCCAGTTGACCGGCACCACGACCGGCAACGCCAGGGGAATCGAGATGTGGGGCCAGGTGTCGACCACGGGTACCGGAAGCGTCACGCTGACCGGCACGGGCGGGGCAGGCGGATCCGGCGCCGCGGGCGTCGAGATCAGCAACGGCGGAGTCCTCCAGGCCGTGAACGGACCGATCTCGATCACCGGCACCGGTGGGAACGGCACGGGCAGCGACAACGCCGGCATCAATTTCTCGTCGGGCAGTATCTCGACTACCGGTTCGGGCGCGATCACGCTGCTCGGCACCGGAGGCACCGGCACCTCGACTAACCGAGGCGTATACGTTTCCAGTTCCGATGCGTCCGTCACCTCCACCGACGGGAATATTTCGATTGCCGGCACGGGCGGTAACGGCTCGTCCGACAGCAATCACGGGATCGAGCTCCGCGGCAACGTCGAGACCGCGGGCAGCGGCACGGTCACGCTGGTCGGCACGGGCGGTAGCGGGACGTCGAGCAACCGCGGCGTGTACGGGAGCAGCGCGTCGGCATCGATCGGCACGGCGAGCGGCAGCATCTCGATCACGGGCATCGGCGGCAATGGCTCGTCCGACAGCAACCAGGGGATCGAACTGCGGGGGCCAGTTACGGCTTCTGGCGCGGGTGCGATCACAATCGCCGGCACCGGCGGCAGCGGCACTTCGAGCAACCACGGCACGTTTTTCAACGGCTCGGGCGCCAACGTC
>MERD01000005.1:0-41313 GCA_001771935.1 Betaproteobacteria bacterium RIFCSPLOWO2_02_FULL_67_26 | reverse complement strand
GTCGGACAGCAACCGCGGAATTCACATCGGCGGCGGCGCCGACGTCACTACAACCGGCGCGGGTTCCATCACGCTGACCGGCACGGCCGGTTCGAGCACCAATGATGGTCAGGGCGTGGAAATCGCCGACAGCACGACTTCGATAAGATCCGTGAGCGGAGGGATCTCGATTTTTGGTACCGGTGCAGGGGCGGGGCTCGCGCACGGCATCCGGAGCGCCGGCACGATAGGCGGTCCGACGACTTCGGGACCCATCGCCCTGTTCGTGCAGGCGCCGGCCGGCGCGGACGCGATCGAGTTCTCGGCACTGGCGGCGGTGCAAGGGACAGGCCAACTGGCCATCTCGCCGACTGACACGGCAACCACTATCGGTCTTGCCGGTGGCGCGGGCGATCTCAATCTGAGCACGACGGACCTGGCGGCGGTCCAGGACGGCTTCTCGCTCATCACGATCGGCCACTCCTCCGGGACCGGGCTCATCACCGCCGGGGCGCACACTTTCAGCGATTCGATCGTATTGCGCAATCCCGGCACGGGAAGCGCCGGCATCGACTTCGGTGGGCCGTTTGCGGTGAACGGGGCCGATCTGACGCTCTCGTCGGGCGGGCCCATCACGCAGAGCGCGGCCCTGACGGTCTCCGGCATCAGCACGATCAACGCAGGGAACAGCGCGATCACGCTCACCAACGGAGCCAATGACTTCCAGGGAGCAGCCTCGCTTGCGGGTGGGGCGACGCAGATCACGGATGCGAACGCGTTGACGCTCGGCACGCTTGCAACTGGCGCGCTCACTGCGGCATCGACGGGGGCATTGAGCCTGGGCCAGGGCAGTGTTGGCGGCAATCTGGTGGCGACGAGCAACGGCGGCGCAGTGACACAGACCGGAGCGTTGACGGTGACGGGCACGGCAGGAATTTCAGCGGGCGCGGCTCCGATTACGCTTACTCAGGCTGCGAACGATTTCCAGGGGCTGACGACGCTGTCGAACAGCGGCGCAGCGAACGCGGTCGCGATCACCGATGCCAACACGATTTCCTTTGCCCCACTCACGCTCGGGGGGGCGTTCACCGTAACCGCGCCGACGATCGTGCTGGGTGACGTCACCAACACCGGGGCGCAGCAGTACAACGGCAACGTCACGTTCAACAGCACCTACACCACGAATGGCGGCAACTTCGCCGTTACCGGCACGACGATCCTGGGTAACAACACAACGATCAACACTGGCAGCGGGAGCGTGACGCTGGGCGGCACGGTCAACAGCGAGACCGCCGAGAACAACACGCTGACGGTCAACAGCAGCGGCGTGACGACGCTTTCCGGCATCGTGGGTGGCACACAAGCGCTGGGCGCACTGACCACGGATGCCGGCGGCACGACCAGCCTCGGCGGCAGCGTGACCACGACCGGCGCGCAGACCTATAACGACGCCGTGACAGCAGGCACCCTGACGCTCGCCAGCACCGGGGGCGGGGCGATCATCGCGACCAATGCCGCGAATGACTTTACCGGTACGCTGGGCCTTGCTGGAGGAGCGGTTCAGATCACGGATGCGAATGCGCTCACACTCATAAGCGCGAGCGCTTTGGGGAGCCTTGCCGCCAGCGCGGGCGGCGCGATCGTTATCGACAATGGGACGGGAATTGTCACCAGCAACGGCGACGTGAACGTCACGGCGGGCGGAAATATCAACGTCGGCCGGATCACCGCGGGCAGCGGCATCGTGACCTTGGCCAGCACCGGCGGGTCGCTGGTGGACAGCGCCTCGGGCCTCGACATCGTCGCCGACAAGGCGGTGCTCACCGCGAACAGCGGCAGCATCGGCTCCTTCGCCGATCCGCTGGAAACCTCGGTGCTGAACCTGGCGCTGGGTTCGACCGGCGGCGCTGGCGAGATCGGCATCGTCAACGCCGGCTCGCTGACGCTGGACAGCTTGCTCTTCAACGGAACCATTGCCGCCGTTACCACAACGGTGGATCTGGGCTTGAGCAGTCCGATTTTCGCCACGGGCAACCTCGGCCTGGGCGCCAACGGCAACATGACGATAGACCGGAACGTATCCGCAAGCGGCGACCTGTTCCTGCAGGCAGGCGGAACGCTGAATATCGTCGGCGCGGCGGTTGCCGGCAGCAACGTCGGCCTGGTAGGCCCCACTGTAAACATCGGCAATGCTGCCGCCACGACGTCGACCACCGCGCACGCAAGCAACCTGATGACGGCGGACGCGGACGTTCTGAACGTGACCGGCTCCACCTCCGGCGCCGGCGCGGTTCTCAGCGGCATGGACGTGGACATCGCGGTGGACACGGCCATCAATCTGATCGCCAACAATGGCTTCGCGCAGATCTCGTCCAGCATCCCGGAGACCCTATCCATCACCTTCCCGACCCTCGCGAGCGGGGGCATCTTCGTGAACGGCGTTGCAGGAGTTTCGGACCCGCTCGATTCGAATACTGGCTTTTTCGTGGCCGGCACACAGGTGACCAGCCTGCCGTTCGCGGGGTTTGATCTGACCTACGGCATGGCGCCGCCTCCGTCACCGGAGCTGCCGCCCGCCGAGCAGCAGCCTGCCGTGCTGCAAGCGATCAACCAGGTGGTGGCGGCGACGGAGCTGGTACAGACCACTTCCACCGAGGAGGACGAGAAGAAAAAGGAGCCCACCACATCCTCCGATTCCGGGCAGAAGGAAGGCGACAAGGACAAGAAGGAGTTGCCGATCTGCAAGTAGCCTGACCCGGACAGCAACCGGCGGTAAGAGATTCGAAATTCTGACCCGGCCCGTGATACTCTTCGCAGTGTCACGGGCTGTTTGTTTTTGGAATCGCAGCGCGCGCATGAAAAGGGGACCCGGAATGCTAAGGCGGGCTCGCGCCATCTTCTTGTTGGCGGCGTTCTCGATGCCCGTTGCCCCAACGTACCTCCACGCCCAGGAACCCCAGGAAGTCATTCCGCCGCCGCGCTTCGACATCAACCGTTTTGAGGTGATCGGCAATACCCTGTTGCCGGCGCCCGAAATCGATCGCCTGGTCGCACCCTACACCGGCAAGAACAAGGATTTTGCCGATATCCAGCGCGCGCTGGAAACGCTGGACCAGGCCTTCCGCGAACGCGGCTACGGCGTCGTCCAGGTGCTGCTGCCGGAGCAGGACATCACGCGCGGCACGGTGCAGTTCCGGGTGCTGGAGGCGCGGGTGGGGCGCGTGCTGATCGAAGGCAACAAGCACTTCGATGCCCAGAACATCCGCCGCAGCCTGCCCGCCGTGAAGGAGGGCGAAACCCCGAACTCGAAGGAGATTGCGCTCAATCTTCAGCTCACCGCCGAGCTGCCGGTGAAGCAGACCAACGTGCTGCTGCGCTCGGGCGCGTCCGAGGGGGAGGTAGACGTCGCGATCAAGATCGTGGACGACAAGCCGTGGCGGCTCATGTTCTCGCTGGACAATTCCGGCACCGGCGACACCGGCTACCTGCGTACGGGATTCGGCTTCCAGCACACCAATCTCTTCAACCGCGATCACACGTTGACCGCGCAGTACGTCACCTCGCCGACCCAGCCGAGCGACGTGACGATTTTCGGCGGCGGCTACCGCATACCGTTCTACGGGTACAACGGCTCGCTCGAACTCATTGCAGGCTATTCGGACGTGAATTCGGGCGTCGTTCAGGGATTGTTCAACGTGAGCGGCAGCGGCACCATCGGCGCCGCGCGCTGGAACCAGATCCTGCCGAAATGGGGCGAGGCCGAGCAGAAGCTCGCGTTCGGGCTCGACTACCGCGCTTTCAAGAACGAAGTGCTGTTCCAGGGGCAACCGCAGGTGCCGGATATCACCGTCCACCCGGCGAGCGTCACTTACAGCAGCGTGCTGCGCATGGCGGCCGCGGAACTCTCCCTGTTTGCCGGCCTGGCGGCCAATATCCCCGGTGGAAACGACGGCCAGCAGGATGATTTCGAGCGTTCACGTGCCGGCGCCAATGCCAACTACACGATTGCGCGCTACGGATTCAACACCACGCACCAGTTCCGGAACGAATGGCAGACGAGGCTCGGGTTCAACGGCCAGTACACCAGCGACTCGCTGGTTTCGGGAGAGCAATACGGGATCGGCGGCCCCGACTCCGTTCGAGGCTACATGGTGCGCGAGGTCAGCAACGACCGCGGGTACTCGAGCCAGCTCGAGCTCTACACGCCGGACCTCGCGGGCAGGCTCGGGTTGCCCGACACCTACAAGGGGCGGTTGCTTGCCTTCTACGACTGGGGCGTCGCCCAGCGCAACAACGCGTTGCCGGGCGAGGTCCAGCAGGACTCCATTGCCAGCATCGGGATGGGCCTGCGCCTGACCTACGGCAAGCTGGTGAGCCTGCGCCTCGATCTCGCGCATCCCCTTCAGGAGACCGCCAACCGCGACAACAACAGCCTGCGCCTGACCGGCTCGCTTGCAGTGGTCTATTAGGCGGGCAGTCCGTGCCGCCGGATTCGTCAAAGCCTTTGATTTTCAAGCAGGCTTCGGTATAATCCCGGCCTTCGTGAATCCGGCTTGAAGCTGGATACACCATCCTTGCCTCACCGCGGGAGCGATGCGGGAGGCTTGGGGCCCCTGATTTCAGGCGCCCTTAACCCATAAGGAGAGGTCAGATGCGGCATTACGAGATCGTTTTCATCGTCCATCCGGACCAGAGCGAGCAGGTCCCGGGGATGGTCGAGCGCTACCGCCAGATGGTGACGGGGCGCAACGGCAAGATCCACCGGCTGGAAGACTGGGGCCGGCGCCAGCTCACCTATCCCATCCAGAAGGTCCACAAGGCGCACTACGTCCTGATGAACGTCGAGTGCGACAACGAGACGCTGGGCGAGCTCGACCACGCCTTCAAGTTCAACGACGCGGTGCTGCGCCACCTGATCATGAGCATGAGCGGGCCGATGACGGCGCCTTCGCCCATGATGAAGGAAGAGAAATCGAAGTCCCTGACCGCGCCGGCTGCCGAAGAGGCGCCGAAGCCGGCCCCGGCGCCGGAAGCCGCGGCGGCGTAGAGCCCTGAAGTGGAAGCGAACGAGGTCGCTTTGACCGGCGAGCTGGCCACTATCGAGCCGCTGCGCTATACGCCCGCCGGCATCCCGTTGCTGGCCTTCAGGCTGCTGCACCGGTCGCGACAGACCGAGGCGGGGCTGAAGCGGCAGGTGGAATGCGAGATGGGCGGAGTGGCGATGGCGGACGTGGCGGTGGCGATGGCCCGGCTCAAGCCGGGGCAGGCGGTGAAGCTGAGCGGATTTCTCAACCGCAAGAACCGGTTGAGCACCCAATTGATTTTGCATGCAACGGCAGCATTGGCGATAAAGGAATAGCATCATGGCGATGCAAAGACAGGGCTACGGTGGTGGCGGCGGGTCCCGCGGCAGGGGCCGGGGCAAGGGCAAGTTCGGCAAGGGCAAGTTCGCAAAGGGCAAAGGTAAAGATCAGCGCGGCCGCGGGCAGCTGTTCCGGCGCAAGAAGTTCTGCCGGTTCACCGCCGAGGGCGTGAAGGAGATCGACTACAAGGATATCGGCGTCCTCAAGGAATTCATCAACGAGAACGGCAAGATCATCCCGGCGCGCATCACCGGCACCAAGGCGCGCTATCAACGGCAGCTGTCGGTCGCGATCAAGCGCGCGCGCTTCCTGGCGCTGCTGCCGTACACCGATCTGCACTGAGGTCATCGTCATGCAAGTGATCCTGCTGGAGAAAATCGCGAACCTGGGCAGCCTGGGCGATGTCGTCAAGGTGAAGGAGGGCTTCGCACGCAACTATCTGATTCCTAACGGGAAGGCGAAGCGCGCCACGCCCGCGAACCTGGCCGAGTTCGAACAGCGCCGCGCCGACCTCGAGCAGGCGCAGACCGAAGCGCTGACGAAAGCGCAGGAGAGGGCCGCCAAGCTCGATGGCCTGATGGTCCAGATCACGCAGAAAGCCGGCGTGGACGGCAAGCTCTTCGGTTCCGTGACCAACGTGGATATTTCGGACGCGCTGAAGAAGCACGACCTGGAAGTTCCCAGAGCAGCGATCCGCATGCCGCAGGGGCCGTTGAAACAGGTCGGCGACCATCCGATCAAGATCGCGCTGCACGCCGACGTGGTCGTGACCGTCACGGTTTCCGTGCTGGGGGAACAGTGAACGGTGAACCACGGGCCGTGAGGATTGCTTAGGCGTTCATTCGTAACGAAATTATTTTTTTGTGAAAAAAGGGCTGGTGACAGCCCTTTTTTTTCGGTAAATTGCAGCACTCGATGCGTCGCCATCGGTTTCCTCTATTAGAAAAACATAAGCGCGCATCATGGCCCAAGCCCAGGTCACCTCGATCGTCAAGGACGCACAGGTCGAGGCCGCGCGAGTTCCCCCGCAGTCGGTCGAGGCCGAGCAATCGGTGCTGGGCGGCCTCCTGCTCGACAACACGGCGTGGGACAAGGTTGCCGACCTCCTCACCGAGCAGGACTTCTACCGCGCCGATCACCGGCTCATCTTCCACCACATCGGGGAGCTGATCGAGCACGGCAAGCCCGCGGACACCCTGACGGTGGCCGAGAGCCTCGAGCGCAGCGGCAAGCTCGCCGAGGTCGGCGGGCAGCCCTACCTCGGCTCGCTTTCGTTGAACACCCCGAGCGCCGCCAACATCCGCCGTTACGGGGAGATCGTGAGGGAGCGCTCCGTCATGCGCCACCTCGCCGCGGTCGGCACCGAAATCGCGGATTCCGCCTTCAATCCCACCGGCCGGTCGGCGGGCGAGCTGCTCGACTTCGCCGAGGGCCGCGTCTTCGAGATCGCGGAGGCGAGCACGCGCGGCAAGCAGGGGTTTCTCGGCATCGACGAGCTCGCCGCGCGGGTCGTCACCCGCATGGACGAGCTCTACCACTCGGACAACCCCAGCGACATCACCGGCGTCCCCACCGGCTTTACCGACCTCGACCAGAGGACGGCGGGGCTGCAGCCGGGCGACCTCATCATCGTGGCCGGAAGGCCCAGCATGGGGAAGACCGCATTCGCCCTGAACGTCGCCGAGCACGTCGGCATCGACTACGGCCTGCCGGTGGCGGTCTACAGCATGGAGATGAGCGGAGAGCAGGTGGCGATGCGGATGCTCGGCTCGCTCGCGCGCGTGAGCCAGCACAAGATCCGCACCGGGCGCGTCGAGGAGGACGACTGGAAGAGCGTGACCGAGGGCCTCGGCAAGCTGCAGAACGCCAATATCCACATCGACGAGAGCGGGTCGCTCAATCCCCTGGAGCTGCGCGCGCGGGCGCGGCGGCTGTACCGGCAATGCGGGAAGCTGGGCCTCATCGTCGTGGACTACCTGCAGCTGATGTCGGCGTCCCGCTCCGACAGCGAGAACCGCGCGACCGAGCTCTCCGAGATCTCGCGCTCGTTGAAGGCGCTCGCCAAGGAGCTGCACGTGCCGATCGTCGCGCTGTCCCAGTTGAACCGCGGCGTGGAATCGCGCACCGACCGGCGGCCCCTCATGTCGGACCTGAGAGAGTCGGGCGCGATCGAGCAGGACGCGGACCTGATCATTTTCATCTACCGCGATGAAGTCTACCGCTCCGACTCGCCCGACAAGGGCTTCGCGGAGATCATCATCGGCAAGCAGCGCAACGGGCCGATCGGCACCGTGAAGCTGACCTTCCGCGGCGAGTTCACCCGCTTCGAGAACTACGCCAACCCCGACCGCTTCTAGAGCGCCTCGGCGGCGTAATCGGCGAGCCGCGAGCGCTCGCCGCGCGTCAACGTCACGTGGCCGCTGTGCGGCCAGCCCTTCATGTGGTCGACCACGAAGGTGAGGCCCGAGCTGCCCTCGGTGAGGTAGGGCGTGTCGATCTGCGCGATGTTGCCGAGGCAGACCACCTTGGTGCCGGGCCCGGCGCGGGTGATCAGCGTTTTCATCTGCTTCGGCGTCAGGTTCTGCGCCTCGTCGATGATCAGGTATTTCTGGATGAACGTGCGCCCGCGCATGAAATTGAGCGACTTGACCTTGATGCGCGAGCGGATCAGGTCGCGGGTCGCGGCGCGGCCCCATTCGCCGGCTTCCTCGTCGGTCTTGTTCAGCACGTCGAGGTTGTCCTCGAGCGCCCCCATCCACGGGTTCATCTTCTCCTCTTCGGTGCCGGGCAGGAAGCCGATGTCCTCGCCCACCGGCACGGTGACCCGCGTCATGATGATCTCCGAATAGATCTTGTGCTCGAGCGTCTGCATGAGGCCGGCGGCGAGCGCGACCAGCGTCTTGCCGGTGCCGGCCTGGCCGAGCAGCGTCACGAAATCGACCTGCGGGTTCATCAGGATGTTGAGGGCGAAGTTCTGCTCGCGGTTGCGCGCGTTGATGCCCCAGACGTTGTGGCGCTGGCTCGTGTAGTCGCGCAGGGTCATGAGGATCGCGGTCCGGCCGCTCACTTCCTTGACCTGGGCGTGGAACGGGCGGTCGGACTCGAGGTAGACGAACTCGTTCACCAGGAGCTTCGGGCACAGCGGTCCGCGCACGCGGTAATACGTGTGGCCGCCCTGCTGCCACGATTCCATGTCCTTGCCGTGGCTGTCCCAGAAGTCCCCCGGCAGCTCGCGCGCGCCGGTGTAGAGCAGGTCGGTGTCTTCCAGCGCCTTGTCGTTGAAATAATCCTCGGCCGCCAGTCCCAGCGCGCGCGCCTTGATGCGCATGTTGATGTCCTTCGACACCAGGATCACCTGGCGCTTGGGATGCAGCTCCTGGAGATGCTTGACCACCGCGAGGATCTGGTTGTCCGACTTGCCGCTGGCGAGCCGCGCCGGCAGCTCGCCGTTGATCGCCTCGGTCTGCAGGAACAGGCGGCCGGTCGCGGACTTGTCGCCGTGCACCGCGAGCGCGATGCCGTCGGCGATGGCCCCGCTCCAGCGCGTGATCATCTCGTCGAGGTAGCGGCTCGCCTGGCGCGCGTTGCGGGCGACTTCCGACATGCCGATCTTGTTGTTGTCGAGCTCCTCGAGGGTGGCCATCGGGACGTAGAGGTCGTGCTCCTGGAAGCGGAACAGGCTCGTGGGGTCGTGCATCAGCACGTTGGTGTCGAGCACGAAGAGCTTGGCGGTTGCGGGGAAGCGGGCAATGACGGACGGCTGTGCGGATGCGGTCTTGCGCTGGATCATGGCGTTTTCAGGGTATTGACGAACTCGAGGACCTCCTGCACGTGGCCCGGCACCTTGACGCCGCGCCACTCGCGGCGAACGATGCCCCTGGCGTCGATGGCGAACGTGCTGCGCTCGATGCCGCGGACCTTTCTGCCGTACATGTTCTTCATCTTGATGACGCCGTAGAGCTTGCACGCGGTCTCGTCGGCGTCCGACAGCAGCTCGAACGGGAAGCCGAGCTTGGCCTTGAAGCTCTCGTGCGACTTCAGGCTGTCGCGCGATATACCGAGAATCGCGCAGCCGTGCTTCTGGAACTCGGGGTAGAGATCGCGGAACTGCTGCCCCTCGGTCGTGCAGCCCGGCGTGTTGTCTTTGGGATAGAAGTAGAGGACGAGGGGAGCGCCTTTGGCGCGGGAGAGGCGGAAGGGCTTGCCGCCGGTCGCGGGCAACTCGAAATCGGGTGCTGGCTGATCTAGCATTCTGCGGGCCGGGGCCCCTCGCGTGATGGTCCGGCAACAATGGTGACCGAAACCGGTTCTGGAGGCAAGCGCGCGCCGGACCGGGGCCGCGGTAACGAAACCGTCACATCGAAAGAAATTCCTTGCCTTCCGCGGACGCGATGCCGGCCATGCCGGGTACCGGCTGGTCGACGATGACCCGGCGCGGCAGGCGCGAAAGATCCAGCCCTGCCGCGTATTCGCGCAATGAAACGGGCTCGTGTCCGAGCCCCCGCCACGCCGCGAGCAACGCGCGCAACACCGGGGCGAACACCCTGCCTTCGATCTCGGCCCGCAACGTGTAGACGTGGCCGGCGGCCGGCGGCCGGCGGGCGAGCTCGGTCAGGCGCCGCACCGCTTCATCCGGATTGAGCCCTCCCGCGAGCAGCTCGTCGAGCGTGGGCAGCGTCGTCGGCAGTTGCGGGCAGGCCACGATCTCGCCCCGAATGACCGGTATGAACGGTCCGGTGCCGCGCGTGTCCGAGCAGTGGCGGAAACCGAGCCGTTGCGTGTGGCGGTAGGCGTAGCGGTTCATCCGCCATCCCGGCGCGCCGTGGGTCAAAGCCGGCGCACCGAAGATTTCCTCATAGCGCTCGCGGGCGCGCCGCATGGCTTCCACCGTCCACGCTTCGCCGGCGCGCGCGGCGCTCACCAGCCAGCCCGCCCGGTCGTAGGCCTGTATGCCCGCCTCGTGCCCATCGTCCAGCACCGTCCGCATGATCCCGGCGCAGCGCGAGCCGATATCGGGGCCCGGCAGCAGCGTGCCCGACAACAGCGCGACCGGGCCATAGCACTTCAATTTCGGCACGCGGGGCAGGCTGCCGATCACGCGCCCGGTGCGGTCCGGTCCGAGGCTGAACAGGAACGTTGCGCGGGCACGATGTTCCTTGAGGAGGGCGGCGAGTTGAGGCACGCCTTCCCGCGTGCCGCGCAGTGTTGCGACCTCGATGCGCAGGCCCAGTTTCACAGTGATGAGTGATGCGTGACGGGTGACGGGTGAACGGGATCCGTGCCGGATTCGAGGCATTGGAGAGCCAATGCCTTGAATGCGGCGTCGCCCGGATCGTGCAGCGTGAGTTTTCGGGCGCGGTGCAGTTCGGGGTAGTGCTGGGTGATGGCCCGGGAATAAGCGGGGTCATAGTGCCTGACCAGCAAGTCGGCGGTGAGCTCGTCCCAGCGCCGGGACCGCGCGAGCGTCTTCCACTCGTCAACCACGCCATGCCCGTGCAGCGGGATCAAAAGCTCCAGTTTCGCGATCAGGGCTTCGACCCGGTCGAAAAAATGCGCGTACTCCTGCTTGAGCAGCCGCACGCGGACGTCCAGGGGAGAATCCAGCACCACGCAATCGCTCTTCCACATTTCCTCGATCAACGCCTCGGGCACCCTCAGCCCCCCGATCTTTCTGCTTTCCGCCTCCACGTATACCGGGCGCGCCGGGTCGAAGCCGTTGAGGGCGCTCCAGACCAGGCTCTCGAACATCTTCTGCGCCGGCTGCGGCGTTTCCGGCAGGTCCCCGAGCACCGACCCGCGGTGCGCGGCAAGCGCTTCCAGGTCGAGCACTTGCCCGCCGGCGTCCCGTAGCGCATGCAACAGCCGGCTCTTCCCGGTGCCGGTCAGCCCGCAGACCACGCGCAGCTGCAGCTCGCGCCGCCGCCGCTCGAGGTCGGCGATCACCGCGCGGCGGTAAGCGCGGTAGCCGCCGTCGAGCCGGCCGACCTCCCAGCCCACCTGGGCGAGCACGTGCGCGAACGCGCCGCTGCGCTCGCCGCCGCGCCAGCAGTAAACGAGCGGCCGCCACGTGCGCGGCCGGTCGAGGAAACGCTCGGTGAGATGCCGCGCGATATTGGCGCTCACCAGCGCCGCGCCGATCTTCTTCGCCTCGAATGCGGAGCGCTGCTTGTAAATCGTCCCGACCCGGGCGCGTTCCGCGTCGCTCAACGCCGGGCAGTTGATGGCGCCCGGGACGTGGTCCTCCCCGTACTCGCCTTCGGAGCGGACGTCGATGACCTCGTCAAAGCCGGGGAGTTGTGCTACGGTTGCTGTGGCCGGTTCCCGCACGGAAATTCCTGTTCTTGCGCGCGCACCGGCGTAGTTTACGGGAAATCATGAACAAGCCCATTGACAATACGACCATCCGGCTGACGCAGCTCGCGCACGGCGGCGGCTGAGGCTGCAAGCTCACGCCAGCGTTGCTGAGCGAGGTGCTTGCCGGGATGCCGGCCGGTCGGGCGTGGCCCGATCTGCTGGTCGGACACGAGTCGAGCGATGACGCGGCGGTGTTTCGCCTGAACGCGACGCAGGCGCTCGTCGCGACCACCGATTTTTTCACGCCGATCGTGGACGACCCGTACGATTTCGGCCGCATCGCGGCGACCAACGCGATCTCGGACGTCTACGCCATGGGCGCGCGGCCGATCCTGGCGCTGGCGTTGCTCGGGGTGCCGCTGGGGAAACTCCCAACCGAGGTCGTGCAGCGCATCGTTGCCGGCGGTCATGACGTGTGCGCGGCGGCCGGCGTGCCGATCGGCGGCGGCCATTCGATCGACTCGCCCGAGCCGCTCTACGGCCTGGTGGCGCTGGGCCTGGTGGACCCGGCCAAAGTGAAGCGCAACGACAGGGCGCAGCCCGGCGACGTGCTGATCCTCGGCAAGGGCCTCGGCATCGGCATCATGAGCGCGGCGCTCAAGAAGGGGGAATTGCGGCCCAAGGCGTACGCCCAGATGCTCGAATCGGCGATCCAGCTCAACACACCGGGCGTGCTCCTGGCCGAAATGGCGGGCGTGCACGCGATGACCGACGTCACCGGCTACGGGCTGCTCGGGCACTTGCTCGAAATCTGCCGCGGCTCGAAGCTCGAGGCGCGCGTGAGTTTTGACGCCGTGCCGATTCTCTCCGCGGCGCGCCACCTGGCCGAGGCGGGATACGCGACCGGGGCCTCGGACCGCAACTGGACGGGCTATGGCGAGGCGGTCGTTTGTCCCGCGGACTGGCCGGCGTGGCGCAGGAAAGTGCTCTCCGATCCGCAGACCAGCGGCGGCTTGCTGGTGGCGTGCGATGCGGCGACGGCTCCCGCCGTTCTGGATGTCTTCAGGGATGAAGGCTTCAGGCACGCCACGATGATCGGCACGCTCGGAGCGGGCGACCCGCGCGTGATGATGACGTGAGGGTTTCCCGATCTAACGATCTCCCGGCTTTTTCAGCAGGGGCCGTAGCCCCTTCCACACCGTTTCCAGCATCAACGGCTGCGCCGCGGCGGTGGGATGAATGTTGTCCGGCTGCATCAGCTCGCGGCGGTCAGCAACGCCCTGTAGCAGGAACGGAACCAGCGGCACCTTGTGGCGGCGCGCGACATCCGCGAACGCCGCCTCGAACTCGCGCGTGTATTGAGGACCGTAGTTGGGCGGCATCCGCATGCCGGCCAGCAGCACGCGCGCGCCGCGGCGCTGCGCGGACTCCACGATGCGCGACAAGCTGGCCTTCATCTGGGCGATGGGAAGACCGCGCAGGCCGTCGTTGCCGCCCAGCGCGACGATGACCAGGGCGGGGCGGGTCCGCGACAGCGCTTCCTCGATGCGCGCCGCGCCCCCGCTGGTGGTCTCGCCCGAAATGCTGGCGTTGACGACGCTATAATCGAACTTTTCCCGCTTCAGCCGCTCTTCCAGTAGGGTCACCCAGCCTTCCCTGGCGCCGATGCCATAGGCGGCAGACAGGCTGTCCCCGAAAACGAGCACGGTCGCGGCCTGCGCGGTGACGGTGGCAACACACAGCAGGGCAGCGCAGAACCATTGGACCATGACGGAACCCTCAATACAGCCTGTCGTTCGCGTCGCGGGGCTCTCCAAGCTCGTCCCCAACGGCGACGCCACGCTCGCGATTCTGCAGGATATCGAGCTCGCGGTCATGCCGGGTGAGGCCGTGGCGGTGGTCGGCGCCTCCGGCTCCGGCAAGTCCACGCTGCTCGGGCTGCTCGCCGGCCTGGACCTGCCCACCGCGGGAAGCGTTCATCTCGCCGGCGTGGATCTCTTTTCCCTGGACGAGGACGGCCGCGCGGCCCTGCGCAAGCGCCTGGTCGGGTTCGTGTTCCAGTCGTTTCAACTGCTCGCCCCGCTGACCGCCCTCGAGAACGTGATGCTGCCGCTGGAGCTCGCGGAGCGCGACGATGCGGAGGCGCAGGCGCGCGCCATGCTCGCGCGGGTGGGGCTCGGGGACCGGCTGCGCCACTACCCGAAGCTTCTCTCCGGCGGGGAGCAGCAGCGCGTCGCGCTCGCGCGCGCCTTCGTCGTCGAGCCGAAAGTGCTGTTCGCCGACGAGCCCACCGGCAACCTCGATGCCGATACGGGCGCGGCGATCATCGACCTCCTGTTCGAGCTGAACGCCGAGCGCGGCGCGACCCTGGTGCTCGTGACCCACGACGAGATGGTGGCGCGGCGCTGCACGCGCCAGATCCGGCTCGCCGGCGGGCGTATCGTGAACGGAGCGCGATGATGGGGCGCCTGCGCCTGGCAGCCCGCATGCTCGTGCGCGACTGGCGGGCGGGGGAGCTGCAACTGCTGGCCGTCGCGCTGACGGTCGCGGTGACGAGCGTCACCAGCGTGGCGTTCTTCGGCGATCGCGTGAACCAGGCGCTCACCCGCGATGCGCACCAGCTCCTTGGCGCCGACCTCCTGATCACGTCCGACCATCCCCTGGACCCGCGGTTCTCCGGCGAGGCCCGCAAGCAGGGCCTTGCATCCGCCTCGAGCACGCGCTTCATCAGCATGGCGCGCCGGAACGAAGCCTCGCAGCTCGCGGGCGTCAAAGCGGTGAGCGAGGGCTATCCCCTGCGTGGCAGGCTGCGCATTGCGCCGGCGCTGAACGTCGCCGATGCCGAAGCGGACCGCGTGCCGGGGGAGGGGGGCGTGTGGGTGGACGAGCGGCTGGCGCTTGCCCTGGGCGTGGGCGTGGGCGACGCCATCGAGCTCGGCGCCTCGCGCCTCACCGTGAGCGCGATCCTGACGCTCGAGCCGGATCGGGGCGTCACGTTTTTCAATCTGGCGCCGCGATTGATCATGAATGTCGCGGACCTGCCGCGGACAGGGCTGATCCAGGTCGGCAGCCGCGTGACCTACGCGCTGCTCCTGGCGGGCGAGCGGCAGGCGATTGACACCTACGCGCGTTGGGCGCGCGCGAGCCTCGGGCGCGGCGAGCGGGTCCAGGGGCTCGACAGCGCGCGTCCCGAGATTCGGGCCGGACTGGACCGCGCCAAGCAATTCCTGGGGCTCACGGCGCTGCTGGCGGTCGTGCTGGCGGGCGTGGCGATCGGGCTGGCAACACGCCGCTACACCGAGCGCCACCTGGACAACTACGCCGTCATGCGCTGCCTGGGCGCGGGCCAGCGCCAGTTGTTCGCGCTCTTTGCATGGGAGTTCGTGGCGCTGGGCGCGATTGCCGCGGTCCTCGGGTGCGCGCTCGGCTACGGCACGCAGCATCTGCTCTCGGGAGGACTGAGCCAGTTCATCGCCGCCCAGCTGCCGCTGCCCTCGTGGGTGCCGGCGGCGCAGGGTGTGCTGCTCGCATTCGTGATGCTGCTGGGCTTCGCGCTGCCCCCGCTCACGCGCCTGGGCCGGGTGCCCGCGCTGCGGGTGCTGCGGCGGGACGCCGAGGGTGGGGGAGACTGGCCGCTCCTGTCCTATGGCGCCGGGATCGCCGCGCTCTCCGGGCTGGTGCTGTGGCAGGCGGACGACGTGAAGCTGGGCGCCCATGCGCTCGCGGGCTTTGCCGGCGCCGGCCTCGCGTTTGCGGTCGTCGCTTATGTTGCCCTGCGGCTCGCGGCGCGGGCGGGCCGGTTCGGGGGCGTCGCGTGGCGCTACGGATTCGCCAACCTGCGGCGGCGGGCGCGCTCGAGCACGGTGCAGATCCTCGCGCTTGCGCTCGGGCTGACGGCCATCCTGCTGCTCACGGTCACGCGCGGCGACCTCCTGGCGGCGTGGCGCGCCAAGACACCGCCCGATGCGCCGAATCGCTTCATCCTCAACATACAGCCGGAGCAGCGGGCGCCGCTGGCGCAATTCTTCCGCGACCGGGGGCTGCCGCCGGTGCCGATCCTTCCCATGGTGCGTGGGCGTCTGGCAGCGATCAACGCGGTCGAGGTGAGCGCGGCGAGCTACGAGGAGCAACGCACCAAGCGCCTGGTCGAGCGCGAGTTCAACCTGTCGTACCTGGATGTCCTGCCCGCGCACAACCGCATTACCGGCGGTAGCTGGTTTTCGGCGCGGGACCGGGAGCGCGGGGCATTGTCGATCGAGGACGGCATTGCCCGCACGCTCGGCGTGAAGCTGGGCGACCAGCTCACCTGGGTGGTGGGGGGCCAGACGTTCACGGCGCCGGTCACCAGCATCCGCCGGCTCGACTGGGACTCGATGCAGGTCAACTTTTTCGTGATCGCGACGCCGCCGCTGCTGGAGCGCCACCCGACGAGCTACATCACGAGCTTCCATCTCGCCGGCCGGCACGCCCAGGTCATGAACCAGCTGGCGCAGGCGTTTCCCAACATGACGGTGGTCGACACCAGCGCGATCCTGCGCCAGGCGCTCGCGGTCATGGAGCGGGTCGTCGAGGCGGTCCAGGTCGTGTTTCTGTTCACGCTCGCCGCGGGCCTGCTGGTGCTCTACGCCGCGCTGCTCGCCACCGAGGACGAGCGCGTAAGGGAGGCGGCGATCATGCGCGCGCTCGGGGCAAGTCGCGGCCAGGTCGCCTCGGCGCAACGCGCCGAATTCATCGCAATCGGGTTGCTGGCGGGCGTGCTGGCGGCCGCCGGGGCCACGGGGATCGGGGCGCTCATCGCCGATCGCGTGCTGCATCTGGATTACACCCCCAACGCGTGGATCGGGCTGTGGGGCCTCGGACTGGGCGCGGCCTGTATCGCGGTCAATGCCATGGCGAGCGTGCGCGCCGCGCTGTCCCGGCCACCGATCGCCGCGCTGCGCGCGGCGGAATAGCACCGCCGGGCGGGTATACTGGAGCCGCTTGGAGCCTGCGTTGGAATTCGTCATTGCACTCGGCCTGCTGGTCCTGATCGGACTGGCGGTCGCGCTCTTCCTCAAGGTGTCCGGCATCGAGCGCAATCAGGGCGCGCCGCTCGAAGAAAAGCACCGCGTGATGCTCCGCGACCTGCACGAGGGCCTCGCGAAGCAGTCGGATCGGGTCGGCGCGGCGCTCGGCGACAGCTCGGAGCGGCTGCGCGCGGTGGTGGCCGATGAGCTGCAGCAGACGCGCGACAGGCTGCACCAGCTGCAACTGTCATTGGGCGCCCATCTCAGCGAAACCACCGACAAGCTCAACGCAAAGATAGACCAGCGGCTGGAGCAGATTTCCGGCAAGGTGGGCGAGCGGCTCGACGAGGGCTTCAAGAAGACCAACGAGACCTTCGTCAACGTGATGCAGCGGCTGGCCACGATCGACGAGGCGCAGAAGAAGATCGAGACCCTCACCGGCAGCGTGGTCAGCCTGCAGGAACTGCTCGGCAACAAGCAGTCCCGCGGCGCCTTCGGCGAGGTGCAGCTCGAGGCGCTGGTGCGCAACGTGCTGCCGCCGGCGGCGTTCGAGATGCAGTACACGCTTTCGAACGGCGCCCGGGTGGACTGCGTGCTGAGGCTGCCCGAGCCGACCGGCCTGGTCTGCGTGGACTCCAAGTTTCCGCTCGAGAATTACCACCGCATGATCGCCCCGGGCGCGAACGACGTGGAGCGCGCGGCTGCGCAGCGCCAGTTTCGCGCCGACGTGAGGAAGCACGTGGACGACATCGCGAAGAAGTACATCCTGCCGAACGAGACCTCGGACGGAGCGGTGATGTTCATCCCGGCGGAGGCGGTGTTCGCGGAAATCCACGCCTATCACACCGAGGTGGTGGATTACGCGAATTCCAGGCGGGTGTGGATCGTGTCGCCGACGACGCTGATGGCGGTGCTCAATACCGCGCGCGCGGTGCTGAAGGACGTCGAGACGCGCAAGCAGATCCACGTCATCAAGGAGGCGCTGTCGCGCCTGGGGCAGGATTTCGGCCGTTTCGAGGAGCGCATGAAAAAGCTCGCCGACCACATCCGCCAGGCGCACCAGGACGCGGAGGACGTGCAGGTCTCCAGCCGCAAGATCACCCAGCAGTTCCAGAGAATCGAGGCGGCCGAGCTGGAACCACCGGACGCCGCGCAGGCCAAGGTGGTGGACTTGCGGGAAGACAAGAAGCGTTGATTCATGCGCTGGTTCACGACGTGGCGCAGGGAGCGGATCCTCAAGCGGACTTCGCTCGACGAGACCGTGTGGCGCGCCGTGCTCGAGGGCTATCCGTTCACGCGCGCGTTGCCGGGCAGGGAGCGGGCCCGGCTGCGCGACTGGGTGGTGCTGTTTCTGCACGAGAAATCCATCGTCGGCGCGGGCGGACTGGCGATCCGTGACGAAATGCGTATGGATATCGCGGTGCAGGCCTGTATGCTGATCCTCAACCTCGATCTCGACTGCTACCGCGGCTGGGTGGAGGTGATCGTCTACCCGGACGAGTTCGTCGCCGAGTACGAGTACATGGACGAAGACGGAGTCGTGCACCGCGTGGCAGAGCCGATGTCGGGGGAGTCCTGGCTGGCGGGACCGGTGATCCTGTCCTGGGCCGACGCCGAGCTGCGCGGGGCGTCCGGCTACAACGTGGTGATACACGAGTTCGCGCACAAGCTCGACATGCAGAACGGGGACGCCAATGGCTTCCCGCCGCTGCACGCCGGCATGGACCGGGGCGAGTGGTCGCGCGCCTTCGGGGCCGCGTACGAGGACTTCCGCGGCCGCGTCGAGCGCCGCGAGGCCACGGAGATAGACCCGTACGCCGCCGAGTCTCCCGCGGAGTTTTTCGCGGTGCTGAGCGAGGCGTTCTTCGAGACCCCGGGCGCGGTGCGGTCCGAGTACCGCGATGTCTACCGGCAGCTCACGGCGTTCTACCGGCAGGATCCGGCGGCGCGGCTGGCGCTACCCGCCACCGAAACCTGAAGGTGCCGCGCCGCGCAATGCTGCAGTCGCTCGCCAGACCGGGGTCGAAGTTCCTGCTGTTCGCCAGTTTCGGGCTGCTGCTCTCCATCCTCACGGCCCTGATCGCGCTCGGGATCGCGCGGATCGAGTCGTTCAATCGCCAGATCAACTCGCTCACCGGGGCCCAGGGCCACAAGATCGGGACCGTGTCCGAGCTCTTTCTCGCGAACGGCCAGCGCTCGGCGCTGATCGACAAGCTGTTCGCGGCGGAGTCGGCGCGGGCGCGCAAGGCCGCACTCGGCGATTACCGGCGGGCTATCGATGGTTACACGCGGGCGGTGAACAAGCTGCGCGCATTGCGGGTCGCCGCGGCCGAGCAGGGCGCCCGGGAGGACGCGATCGGGGCGGCGAAAGCGGCTCAGGATGTCGGTGAAAAGATCGCGATCCTGCTAGCGCGCGGCGAGATCGCTCCGGCGTCGGAGCTCAATCTCACGCAGGCCGTGCTGGCCGACAGCCGGCTGCAGGAAACGCTCTACCTGCTGCTGGAAGCCAACCATGCGCAGACTGCCAAGGCGATCGAAGCGGCGAACGAGGGCATGCGCGACGGGTTCCTGCTGATCGGCGCCGGCGCGGCGCTCGCGCTGATCGCGGGCATCGTGATCGCGGTGCTGGTGATCCGGATCGTGTCGCGCACTGAAGCCCGGCTCGAGCGCGAAAAGGAGCTGGCGGAAGTGACCCTGCACTCGATCGTGGACGGGGTGATCACGACCGACGCCGGAGGCTGCATCGAGTACCTGAACCCGGTGGCGGAGCATTACCTGGGCTGGACCAGCGCCGAGGCGGCCGGCAGGCGCCTCGACGAGGTCTACCGCGTCGTGGACGAGCGCAGCGGCAAGGCCATCGAGCCGCTGCCGTTCACGGATGCGCAGGCCTCCACGCAAGCCGACGCGGTCGCCGTGCGGCTGGTGGACCGCAAGGGGCGCGAATGCCCGGTGCGCTACTCCCATGCCCCGATCCGGGGGCACGACGGCACCGTGCACGGCATGATCGTGGTGTTTCACGACGTGAGCCAGGTCCGCGCCATGGCCCAGCAGTTGATCTGGCAGGCCAGCCACGACGCGCTGACCGGGCTCGTCAACCGCCGTGAATTCGAGCGGCGGCTCGCCGAGCTGATCGATACCGCGGCGACGCAACGGCGCGAGCACGCGCTGCTGTTCATGGACCTGGACAATTTCAAGGCGGTGAACGACACCTGCGGGCACGGCGCCGGCGACGAGCTGCTGCGCCAGTTGACGGCCATCATGATGACGCGCATGCGCGGCAGCGACACGCTGGCGCGCCTCGGCGGCGACGAATTCGGCGCGCTGCTGGAAGCGTGCCCGCTCGAGCAGGCACTGCGCATCGCCAACGGCGTGCGCGAGACGGTGCGCGAGTTCCGCTTCGTGTGGGAAGGCAAGACCTTCAGCGTCGGCATGAGCATCGGGCTGGTGCCGATCGACGGGGCGAGCGGCGACATGAGCGCGGTGCTCGCAGCCGCCGACGCGTGCTGTTACGACGCCAAGAACCGGGGCCGCGACCGGGTCCAGGTGCACCGGCCGGGCGACCCGGACTACAGCGGGCGGCACGAAGAGCTGCGGCTCGTGTCGCAGATCACGCACGCCTTCGAGCTCGGCCAGTTCCGCCTCTACCGCCAGCGCATCGCGCCGCTCGACCGGACCCCGCGCCGCGACCCGCACTACGAAGTGCTGGTGCGCATGCTCGATCGCGACGGCAACCTGATCCCGGCGACCGGGTTCATGCCGGCGGCGGAGCGCTACAACCTCCTCACTTCGATCGAGCGCTGGGTGGTGAGCTCGCTGGTGGAGTTCCTCAACCGGCAGTGGGCGGCGGGCGTGATTCCCCACGAGCTGCACGGCAGCGGCGAGCGCGGCTTCTACTCGGTCAACCTCTCGGGCGCGATCATCAACGACAAGAGCTTCCCGGATTTCGTGCGCAATCTCCTCACGCGCTACGAGCTGCCGAGCGGCCTGCTGTGCTTCGAGATCACGGAGACCACCGCGATCTCGAACCTCAGCAAGGCGGCGGAGCTGATGCACGAGCTGAAGGGCATGGGCTGCCGCTTCGCGCTCGATGATTTCGGAACCGGGATGTCCTCGTTCGCCTATCTCAAGTACCTGCCGGTGGACTTCCTCAAGATTGCCGGCGTGTTCATCAAGGACATGACGACCGATCCCATGGACTTCGCCATCGTGGATTCGATCAACCGCATCAGCCACATACTGGGCATGCGGACGGTGGCCGAGTCGGTGGAGGACGCGGCGACGCTCAGCCGCATCACCGAGCTCGGCCTGGACTTCGCGCAGGGCTACTACATCGCGGAGCCCGAGGCGCTCGGCGACGAGCCGGCGCAGACGCAGTCCGCGCTGTTCGCGTGAGCGGGCGCAGCGCCATCAAGGCAACGGCCCTTCCTCAAAAGCCTTCAGTTCGGCTTCCGTGTTGACATTGCTGAAGGCGCCGGCCTGGTCGTCGAACAGCACTTCGACCACCTTGAGCCGGGAGTACCAGGCGTCGATCTTGCGCCCGCCGCCGGCGAGGAATCCGGTCAGCCCGCCCAGCACGCTCTTGCGGCACAGGCAGAATACCGGGTGCGGCTGGTCGCCGGTCCTGGCCACGGCGATCTCGGCGGCCTCGCGCTCCAACGCGCCGCGCAACCGCGCAATCAGGTCGCGCGGCAGGAACGGCGAATCGCACGGGACGGTTGCGACGAAATCGTGCGCCGCCTCGGTGAGGCCCCGCTGCAATCCGGCGAGCGGGCCGGCGAATCCCGCGATCTCGTCCGGTATCACGCGATAGCCGAAGCCGGCGTAGGCCGCGGGATTCTGGTTGGCGTTGATCAGGATTTCGTTCACCTGCGGCGCAAAACGCTCGATCACCCACGCGACCATCGGCTTGCCGCGCAGGCGCTGCAGCCCCTTGTCGACGCCGCCCATGCGGGTGCCGCGGCCGCCGGCCAGGATCACGCCGGTCACGAGGGATGAGGGATGAGGGATGAGGGGTGCGGGATGCTGCGCGGGCATCACGGCGCGTCAGGCGATCATGGTTGGCATGACGGTCTTGACGAAGCGGTGCGTTCCGGTGAACAGCAGGTAATGCTTGTTCACGGCGCGGCCGAGCATGGTGATGCCGACCTGGCTCGCGATCTGGTGGCCCATTTGGGTCAGCCCCGAGCGCGACACGAGGAAGGGAATCTGCATTTGCGCGGCCTTGATCACCATCTCGGACGTGAGCCGCCCGGTGGTGTAGAAGACCTTGTCCGAGCCGTCCACGTGGTCGAGCCACATCCGTCCGGCGATGGCGTCCACCGCGTTGTGGCGGCCGACGTCCTCGATGAAATAAAGGATGGTTGCGCCGGCGGCGAGGGCGCAGCCGTGCACGGCGCCCGCGCTCTTGTAGATCGTTTCGTGGCGCCGCACCGCATCGAGCAGCGCGTAGAGCGTTTCCTCGCTGAGCCGCACGTCGTCGCGCAGCCGGATGGAATCGATTTCCTCCATCAGGTCGCCGAACACCGTGCCCTGGCCGCAGCCGGTGGTGACGGTGCGCTTCTTCAGCCTTGCCCTCAGTTTCCGGTCTCCGCCCTTGACGCGCTTGCGGGTGGTGACGGCGACCGAATCGGTTTCCCAGTCCACCTGCACGGCGGCGATTTCCCCGATCGAGCCGACCAGGCGCTGGTTGCGGAGATAGCCGATGGTGAGCGCCTCCGGCGCCTGTCCCAGCGTCATCAGCGTGACGATCTCGCGCTTGTCGAGGTAGAGGGTAAGCGGATGCTCGCCCGCGATCGGCGTCGGCAGCGCTTCGCCGCGCTCGTTCAATGCCTCGACCTCGAAGGTCAGCGGCCGGCTGGCGCTGGTGAGCTTGGGACGATACATCGTCAGCCGCCGATATAGGACATTTCGATCTTCTCGAGCTTGGCGGTCTGCTCGGTGCGGATCTCGGAATACCGGTCAGCGCGCCTGGCCCAGATTGCCGCGACCGCATCGCGGATTTCAGTGTCGGACGCGCCGCCGCGCAGCAGCGCCCGCAGGTCGTGGCCGGCGGTCGCGAAGAGACAGGTGAAGAGCTTGCCCTCGGTGGACAGCCGGACGCGCGTGCAGTCGCGGCAGAACGCCTGCGTAACCGACGCGATGATGCCGATTTCACCGCTGCCGTCGCGGTAGCGCCAGCGTTCCGCGACTTCGCCCTGGTAATTGGGATCGGCCGGTTCGAGCGGCATCTCGCGGGCTATCGTGGCGACGATCTCGCGCGCGGTGACGACGTCGTGCATGCGCCAGCCGTTGGTATGGCCGACGTCCATGTACTCGATGAAGCGCAGGATGTGCCCGGTGCCGCGGAAGAACCGTGCCATCGGCAAAATGTCCGCCTCATTCTCGCCGCGCTTCACGACCATGTTGATCTTGACCGGCGTCAGGCCCGCCGCCGCCGCGGCTTCGATTCCCGCCAGCACTCTCGAGACCGGGAAATCCACGTCGTTCATGCGCTTGAAAGTGGCGTCGTCCAGCGCATCGAGGCTGATGGTGATGCGCTTGAGGCCCGCTTGCCGGAGCGCAGCCGCCTTCCGTTCGAGCAATGAACCGTTGGTGGTGAGCGTCAGGTCGAGGCCGGGGATACCGGCCAGCAGCCCGACCAGCTGCTCGAGATTGCGCCGCACCAGCGGCTCGCCGCCTGTCAGCCGGATTTTCTCGACGCCGAGGCCGGTGAAGATGCGGGCGATGCGCGAGATCTCCTCGAACGTCAGCAGCGCCTTGCGCTCGAGAAACTGGTAGTCGGCGCCGAACACCTCTTTCGGCATGCAATATACGCAGCGGAAGTTGCAGCGGTCCGTCACCGAAATGCGCAAGTCGCGCAACGGCCGGCCGAGGCGGTCGCGAGGCCCGCCCTGCGCGTATTTCGTGTCTTGTGGAGCGTCCATATTCGAGGCCGGCGGCATGCCGGGTACCCTGCTTGCGATTATCCCAAAGCAACAGGCTTCCCGGCAAGGAAAACACTGTTTGGAAATCAAGTATTTGAACGCGTTTCCGGTTGCACGGTGGCAGCGCCTGGCGCACAATGCCCGCATGACCGAAATCACACCGGGCATCCATCTTGCCCCGTACCGCGTCGCGGTCATCATGGAACGGGTCAAGCTCGACCACCGCTGGGCGACCGAGCGTTGGGAAGCGAAGGGGGTCGTCCGCGACGTCTTGCCGGAAGGCAGCGGCGAGCGCGTCATCGTCAGTGACGAGCGGATCACGCAAATCCTGTTTCCCGGGTTCGTGCTCAAGCTGCACCCCGACGAGGCGGAAGGCTATCTCTACAACATCACCTCGCCGCAGCCCAAGGTGTTCGTGATGTGGCAGCTGCAAGACGCGGTCGCGCGGCCGGAACGGCTCACGGTCAGCTATCACGAAGGCGCGCGCTGGATGGATACCTCGGAGACCGTGGACGGTGTCGCGCTCCCGCCCGACCTGGTGCCGTGGATCGGTGAATTCGCTGCCGCGCATTACAAGCCGGAACCCAAAAAGAAAAAGCGCTACGCGAGCAGCAAGGACAAGGGCGTGGCATCGCACCGCGACGGGACATCGTGAACACCGGGCATGACGGGATGACCACCAAAGAGGACAAAGAGGAATTTCTCTCGCGCTGGTCGCGATTGAAACGGGAAGCGGAGGATCAACCGCCGGAGCAGGTCGCGGACAAGCCGGTGGACCCCAAGGCGCCCGCGCCGGAGCTGCCGGCGCTCGACAAGCTCACGTTCGAGTCCGATTACCGCGCTTTCTTCCATCCCAAGGTGGACGAGGACGTGCGCCGGGCCGCGTTGAAGAAGCTCTTCAGCGACCCGCGCTTCAACGTCATGGACGGGCTCGACACCTACATCGACGATTACAGCAAGTCCGATCCGATCCCCCCAGCCATGCTGGCGGGCCTGAGGCAGGCGCAGAAAATCCTGGAATGGGCGAAAGAGGACAAGGAACAGGTGGCGAAGGAACAGGCGTTGAAGGAGGCGCGGGCGCAAGCGCTCGAGCCACCGCCGGTGCAATCCACGCCCGGGGCCGAGCTCCGGCCGGGCGCGCAGGATGAGGCGGCCGCTCCGCCCGAAGTCGCAGGCACGCCCGCGAAGTCGTAGTGGCACCGCGTAGCGCGATTCGCTACGCTGCGCCATCCTCCAGTATCCTCTTGCGGACCCGAAGCGGCGCGGTTACGGGAACATGGCCAAAGGCAAGCTCATCTGCAACTGCAATCAGACCATGCCGCTCGACGCCAAGGCGTTGGGGGCGGCGCTCAAGCTCGACTCCACCCCGAATCTCGCGAGCGAGTTGTGCCGGCGCCATGTCGCGACTTTCGAAGCCGCCGTGAAGAGCGGCGGGGACCTGGTGGTGGCGTGCACGCAGGAAGCGCCGCTGTTCAGCGAGCTGCACGAGGAAATGAAGGGCGGAGGCAGCCTCAAGTTCGTCAACATCCGCGAGGCTGGAGGCTGGTCGGCGGAGGCCAGGACCGCGACACCCAAGATCGCCGCGCTGCTGGCGCTGGCCGATGTGCCGGAGCCCGAGCCGGTGCCGCTCGTTTCCTACAAATCCGAAGGGCAGCTGCTGATCATGGGACCGGGAGCAGCCGCGCTGGAGTGGGGCACGCGCCTGGCGGAGCAGCTCGCGGTGAACGTGCTGATCACGGACGCCGGCGGCGTGGAACTTCCGGCCGAGCGCAAATTCCCCGTGTTCTCGGGCGCGGTGCGCTCGGTCAAGGGCTATCTCGGCGCCTTCGAGGTGGAATGGGAGCAGACGAATCCCATCGACCTCGAGACCTGCACCCGCTGCAACGCGTGCATCCGGGTGTGCCCGGAGCAGGCGATCGATTTTTCCTACCAGATCGACCTCGCGAAGTGCAAAGCCCACCGCGAATGCGTGACAGCCTGCGGCGAGGTCAAGGCGATCGACTTCGCGCGGAGCGAGGCGCCGCACCGGGATACCTTCGATCTCGTCCTCGACCTGTCCCGCGACCCGATGATCAAGCTGCCGCAGTTGCCCCAGGGCTATTTCGCGCCGCGGAACGATCCCCTCGAACAGGCGCTGGCGGCGAACCAGCTCCTGCAGCGGGTCGGCGAGTTCGAGAAGCCGAAGTTCTTCCTCTACAAGGAGAAAATCTGCGCGCACAGCCGTTCCGGGATCACGGGCTGCACCCGGTGTATCGACGTCTGCTCGACCCGGGCGATTCAGAGCGAGCCCGGGGAGAACCGCGTCAGGGTCGAGCCGCATCTGTGCATGGGCTGCGGCGGTTGTGCCAGCGTCTGCCCCTCGGGAGCGATGAGCTATGCCTATCCGCGGGTGTCGGACATCGGCGTGCGGGTCAAGACGGTGCTGCAGGTTTACCGGGACGCTGGCGGGCGCGATCCCGTGCTGCTGTTCCATAACACGACGGACGGTCGCGAGATGATCGCCCGGCTGGCGCGCCGTGGACGGGGGCTGCCGGCGCATGTGATCCCGCTCGAAGTTTTTCACATTGCGTCCCTCGGCCTCGACGTGATGCTGGGCACGATTGCGTTCGGGGCCGCGCGTTGTCTGATCATGTCCTCGGGCGCCGAGCCGCAGGATTACCTGTCGGCGTTGCGCAGCCAGCTGGGCTTCGGCCAGGAGATCCTGTCGGGACTCGGTCTTGGCGGGAGCCATTTCGAGCTGATCGAGGCGCGAGATGTCCCCACGCTGGAGCAGGCCGTGTGGAAGCCCGTAACCGTCCGGGTGCTTCCGCCGGCCACGTTCAACCTGTCCAACGAGAAGCGCACCACGCTCGATTTCATCTTCGACCATCTGCTCAGCCTCGCGCCGGCCCCGAAAGAGGAAGTGCCGCTTTCGGCGGGCGCACCGTACGGCCGCGTAGCCGTCAACCGGCAAACCTGCACGCTCTGCATGGCCTGCGTGGGCGCCTGCCCCGAAGGGGCATTGCTCGACGGCAAGGAGGCGCCCCAGCTCAAGTTCATCGAGCGCAATTGCGTGCAGTGCGGATTGTGCGAGAAGACCTGCCCGGAAGACGCCATTACCCTCGCGCCGCGCCTGTTGCTGGGCAAGGGCGCCCAATCAGCGGTGGTATTGAATGAGGCCGAACCCTACAACTGCGTGCGCTGCGGCAAGGCGTTTGCGACCCGGCAGATGATAGAGAGCATGGTGGGGCGGCTGAGCGCGCATTCGATGTTTGCGACGGAGCAGTCCCGGCGCCGGCTGCAGATGTGCGCGGATTGCCGCGTGATCGACATGATGGAAAACAAGACGGAGATGAACGTCTTCGATGCCCCGGACGGCGAGGGTGGCGGAGCGAGCCGATGAGCGGGGAGCCGCAGCCGGCGGGCGGAAGCGCACTTGTGCCGGAGGAAATGGCGCGCGCGAATCTCTACGCCCTGGTCGGGCGGCTGTTCTACGATGCGCCGGATTCGATATTGCTGGCCGAGATCTGCCGGGAGGAAGGTGAACCCGCAGGAGAAGTTGGGGCGGTGGGTGTAGCGTGGAGTGCGCTGCGCGGAGCAGCGAGGAGCGCTTACCCGGCGGTGCTGAAGCAGGAGTACGACACCTTGTTTGTAGGGGTGGGCAGGGCGCAGGTTACGCCCTATACCTCCCACTACATCCCGGGAAACTCGCCCGACAGGCAGCTGGTCAGGTTGCGCGAGCTACTGGCTCAGTGGGGACTGGCTCGCCGCAGTGCAGCATTTGAAGTCGAGGATCACGTGTCCGGGATCTGCGACGTGATGCGTTTTCTTGTCCTTGAAAGCCGGCCGGACGAAGAGCAGCGTTTGTTTTTCAATGAGTTTGCCTACGCCGGGTGCATTCCCTTCTTTGACTCAGTGACGGGTTCGGTATCGGCCGTTTTCTATCGCCACGTGGCGGATTTTGCGCGAGCCTTTTTTGAGCTGGAGAAGACCGCGTTCGAAATGCAGGATTTGTAGAGCACGCGGTAGTATGAGAATCGTTCTTATTAAGGCCCATTGCAACCATACGAGAACGCTTCTCGCTCTTAGATTTGCTCGAATTTCTGTTGATTTGACCCTCCCCCAAGTGTAAATTTGCCATCAATAACAATTCGCTTATCCGCTTGGCTTCAGTTAGGAGGATGTGATGAAAAGTCCGCAACGTAAACTCTCCCGTCGTGGTTTCCTGCTCGCCGTAGGTGCGGGCGGCGCATCGGCAACAGTTGCGCTGGTCAGCAAGGACGGCGCGCAATCCTCCAAGAGCGCGGTGGTGACTGGCGAATCCAGGGGCTATCGCCTCACCGAGCACGTCCAGAATTACTACCGCACCACCAAAGTCTGAGGAGTCCGCCATGCTGCTCACGAGAAAATCAACCTCCGTTTCCGCGAGCCCGAGCCGCCTCACCCGCAACGTCGCGGGCATGCTCGGCAGGACCATCGATCGCCGGACCTTCCTCCAGCGCTCCGGGATCACGCTCGGAGCGGGCGCGGTCGCAACGCAGCTCCCGTTCAATCTCGTTCACAAGGCCGAAGCGGCGCAGGACGCCGGCGGCAATCTCGAAGTCAAGCGCACGATCTGCACGCACTGCTCCGTGGGCTGCGCGATCGACGCCGTGGTGCAGAACGGCGTGTGGATCCGCCAGGAGCCGGTGTTCGATTCGCCGATCAACCTCGGCGCGCACTGCGCCAAGGGCGCGTCGATCCGCGAGCACGGGATGACGCATGACTCGCACCGCCTGAAGACCCCGATGAAGCTCGTCGGCGGCAAGTGGCAGAAGGTCACCTGGGACCAGGCGCTGAAGGAAGTGAGCGACAAGCTGCTCGCGATCCGCAACGACAAGGAGAAGGGCGGCCCCGACGCGACGTTCTGGATCGGTTCTTCCAAGCACAACAACGAGCAGTCCTATTTGTTCCGCAAGTTCGTGTCCATGTTCGGCACCAACAACATGGACCACCAGGCGCGCATCTGCCACTCGACGACGGTGGCGGGGGTGGCGAACACCTGGGGCTATGGGGCGATGACCAATTCGTACAACGACGAGCAGAATTCCAAGTGCATCCTGTTCTTCGGCAGCAACGCCGCCGAAGCGCATCCGGTCTCGATGCTGCACACGCTGCACGCGAAGGAGAATGGGGCCAAGGTCATCGTGGTGGATCCGCGTTTCACCCGCACCGCGGCCAAGGCGGACACGTATTACCGCATCCGCTCCGGCACCGACGTCGCATTCCTGTGGGGCATGCTCCACCACATCTTCAAGAACGGGTGGGAAGACAAGGAATACATCAAGGCCCGCGTCTACGGCATGGACAAGGTGCAGGCGGAAGTCGCGAAGTGGACGCCGGAGGAAGTCGAAAAGGTCACCGGCATGAAGGAAGCCGAGGTCCGCGACGTCGCCGAGAAGATGGCAAAGAACAAGCCCAGCACCATCGTCTGGGCGATGGGCCAGACGCAGCACACCAACGGTAACGCGATCGTGCGCGCCTCGTGCATCCTGCAGCTCGCGCTGGGTAACGTGGGCGTTTCCGGCGGCGGCACCAATATCTACCGCGGCCACGACAACGTGCAGGGCGCGACCGACGTCGGTCCGAACCCGGACTCGCTTCCCGGCTACTACGGCATCTTTACCGGTTCGTGGAAATACTGGAGCGGCGTGTGGGGCGTGGATTACGAGTGGCTGAAAGGCCGCTTCGCCTCGCAGGCGCTGATGGAGAAGCCGGGCATCACCGTATCGCGCTGGCAAGACGCTGTGATGGAGAAAAACGAGAACCTGGACCAGGACCCGAACCTGCGCGCCGTGATTTTCTGGGGCCATGCGCCGAACAGCCAGAACCGCGGCAAGGAAATGGTCGAGGCGATGAAGAAACTCGACCTGCTGGTCGTGATCGACCCGTACCCGTCCGCGACGGCGGCGATGGCGGCGATGGTGCGGCAGGACGGGGTGTACCTGCTGCCCGCGGCCACGCAAATGGAATGCGCGGGGTCGGCGACCGCCTCCAACCGCTCGATCCAGTGGCGCGAGAAGGTGATCGAACCGATGTTCGATTCGCGCACCGATCACATGATCATGTACCAGCTTGCCGAGAAATTCGGCTTCGCCAAGGAATTCATGGCGAAGATCAAGCTGACGAAGGGCAAGGAGGGGAAGACCGAGCCCGACATGGAGGACACGCTGCGCGAGATCAACCGCGGGGTGTGGACTATCGGCTATACCGGGCAGTCGCCCGAGCGCCTGCAGGCGCACATGCGCAACCTGCACGTGTTCGACGTCAAGACGCTGCGCGCGAAGGGCGGCAAGGATGCCAAGACCGGCTACGTCCTCGACGGCGACTATTACGGGTTGCCGTGGCCGTGTTACGGGAATGCGGCGCTGAAGCACCCGGGTTCGCCCAACCTGTACGACACGTCCAAGCACATGATGGATGGCGGCGGCAATTTCCGGGCAAATTTCGGCGTCGAGAAGGATGGGGTCAACCTGCTGGCCGAGGACGGCTCGCATTCGAAGGGCGCCGACATCACCACCGGCTACCCCGAGCTCGACCACGTGCTGCTGAAAAAGCTCGGCTGGTGGGACGAGTTGAGCGAGGGCGAGAAAAAAGCGGCCGAAGGCAAGAACTGGAAGACCGACATGTCGGGCGGGCTGATTCGCGTGTTCATGAAAAACCACGGCTGCCATCCGTTCGGCAACGCCAAGGCGCGCGCCATGGTGTGGAATTTCCCGGATGCGGTGCCGCTGCACCGCGAACCGCTGTTTAGCCCGCGTCCGGACCTGATCGAGAAGTACCCGACGCACGCCGACCAGAAGAACCGTTGGCGGATGCCGGTGCTGTTCAAGACCGTGCAGGACGCGAACAAGGACGCGGTCAAGCAGTACCCGCTGATCATGACCAGCGGCCGCCTGGTGGAATACGAGGGTGGCGGCGACGAGACGCGGTCCAATCCCTGGCTCGCCGAGCTGCAGCAGGAGATGTTCGTCGAGATCAATCCCAAGGACGCCAACGATCGCGGGGTCAAGAACAACGAGTATGTCTGGGTGCAAACGCCCACCAAGGCACGCATCAAGGTCAAGTCGCAGGTGACCGAACGCGTCGCGCCGGGAACGGTGTTCCTGCCGTTCCATTTTGCGGGCTGGTTCGAAGGCAAGGACCTGCTCGACTACTACCCCGAGGGCGCAGCGCCGATTGTGCGCGGCGAGGCCGTCAACACCGCCACCACGTATGGTTACGACATCGTGACCATGATGCAGGAAACCAAGACCACGCTGTGCCAGGTCGCCAAGGCATAGGGAAAAGAGGAGCTCACCATGGCAAGAATGAAATTCCTGTGTGATGCCGAGCGCTGCATCGAGTGCAACGGTTGCGTGACTGCCTGCAAGCAGGAGCACGAGATCCCGTGGGGCGTGAACCGCCGCCGGGTGGTGACGCTCAACGACGGCGTGCCGGGCGAGAAATCGATCTCGGTCGCCTGCATGCACTGCTCGGACGCTCCCTGCATGGCGGTGTGCCCGGTGGACTGCTTCTACAAGACCTCCGAGGGCGTGGTGCTGCACGACAAGGATCTGTGCATCGGCTGCGGCTATTGCTTCTACGCCTGCCCGTTCGGCGCGCCGCAGTTCCCGCAGGACGGCGCGTTCGGGTTGCGCGGCAAGATGGACAAGTGCACCTTCTGCGCCGGTGGCCCCGAGCCCGACTTCTCGGCGGCGGAGTTCAAGAAGTACGGCCGCAACCGCCTCGCGGAGGGCAAGCTGCCAGCGTGCGCCGAGATGTGCGCGACCAAGGCGCTGCTCGGCGGCGATTCCGACGTGATCGCGGACATTTATCGCAACCGCGTATTGAAACGCGGCAAGGGCTCGGAAGTGTGGGGCTGGGGCACCGCCTACGGCAAGCCCGAGAAGCAGCCCGCGGCGCAACCTGGAGCCAAGTCATGAACCGGATGCTGATACTCGCGACCGTCGCGGCCCTGGCCTGGACCGTGGCGGGCTGCGGCGAAAAGCCCTCGGTGACCGTCTACAAGCAGGGCCAGTACCAGGGCAAGCCCGACAAGCAGCCCTGGGACAACGACCAGTTCAAGGGCGATAAGACGGCCTGGGAAAAGTCGGTCAAAGCGCGCAATCTCGGGCAGAACGAGTACGTGCGTATTTCGGGCGGTTAGCAACACACAACAAAGGAGGGGCGCATGCCCGCCCTAAGTAATATGCGAGTGTCGTTTCGTCTCCTGTTCGTGTCGTGCGTGATGCTGTTCGCGCCGTTGCCGCTGGCAGCGCAGGGCGTTGCACAGGAGCACGCGAAGGAGCAGGTGCAGCGCCAGCAGACCCAACCGCTCAACAACGCGCCGGTGTGGCGCGACGTGCGCGGCGGCCAGCACCCGTACCAGACCTCGCAGGTGCGCGGCATCGAGACCACGGTTCTGGTACAGAGTGAAGGCGAGATCTGGCGCCAGATTCGCAACGGCCCCATCACGATCTACGGCGGCTGGCTTCTGGTCCTCGTCGTTGCGGCACTCGGCATCTTCTACGGGTGGCGGGGCAAGATCAT
The DNA here is from genome assembly GCA_001771935.1 of Betaproteobacteria bacterium RIFCSPLOWO2_02_FULL_67_26. Taxonomy (GTDB): domain Bacteria; phylum Pseudomonadota; class Gammaproteobacteria; order Burkholderiales; family SG8-41; genus SG8-41. Next base: position 9,198 of record MERD01000005.1, on the reverse strand, counting down.
GCTGGGCCACCCGCGCAGCGGGCGGCTCATCGAGCGCTTCGGCCCATGGGATCGCATCGTGCACTGGTCAACGGCCATCAGTTTCGTGATTCTGGCCGTAACCGGACTCACCACCCTGTTTGGCAAGTACGTCCTGTTGCCGATGTTCGGTTACACGCTCTTTTCGTGGATGGCGACGCTCTCCAAGACGCTGCACAACTTCGTGGGACCGCTGTTCGCGCTCTGCACGGTAGTCATGTTTTTCACCTTCGTGAAGGACAACATCTGGCAGCGCGGCGACTGGCAGTGGCTGACGAAATTCGGCGGGCTGTTCACCGGCAAGCACGTGCCGTCGTGGCGCTTCAATATCGCGGAGAAATCCTGGTTCTGGTTCGGGGTGACGTTTCTTGGCATCATCGTGAGCGTCACGGGATTCGTCCTCGATTTCCCGAACTTCGCGCAGGGTCGCGAGACCATGCAGATGGCGAACGTCATTCACGCGATCTCGGCCGTCCTGTTCATTGCGGCTGCGCTCGGGCACATCTATCTCGGCACGATAGGCATGGAAGACGCCTACGAATCCATGCGCAACGGCGTGGTGGACGAGACCTGGGCCAAGGAGCACCACGAGTACTGGTACAACGAAGTGAAGGGCCAGGGCAAGGCCGCCGGCGGAGCTGCAGCGCCGGCCCATGCGTCGGCCATGAAGGAGGGGTGGAAGCTATGAAAACGCCGAAATTCTGGATGGTGGTCCCAACGCTGCTGGTTGCGGGTGCCGTAGGCCTGGCCTACGCCAAGCTGCCCCAGCCGCCCATGGACGACGCCGCCAAGGCGGCAGCCGCCGCGAAGAAGGCGAAGGGCGCGGAAGCGGCGAAGAAGGGAGCCGAGGCGCTCGCCAGGTCGCAGGACCGCGTGGTGGAGCGCTACAAGAAGGAAAAGGGCATCGCGACCGCTGCGTCCGCACCCGCGGCCAAGAAAAAGTAGCAGAACCGGTCTGCCGCCTGAAAAAAAGCCCGGGACTCCCGGGCTTTTTCATTTGGCCGCGATTGATCTCAGGCGACGGTAACCGGAATCTTCGCGATGCGGGCGCGCCACTCGCGGGGACCGGATTCGTGCGCCGCGTTGCCCGTGGCGTCCACGGCGACCGTCACCGGCATGTCCTTCACGTCGAATTCGTGGATCGCCTCCATGCCGAGGTCCTGGAACGCCAGCACGCGCGAGGCGCGGATCGCCTTCGACACCAGGTAGGCGGCCCCGCCCACCGCGATCAGGTGTATCCCCTTGTGGCGCTTGATCGCCTCCACCGCCTGCTTCCCGCGCTCCGACTTGCCGATCGAGCCGAGCAGCCCGGTCTGACCCAGCATGGTATCCATGAACTTGTCCATGCGCCGCGAGGTCGTGGGGCCGGCCGGCCCGACGACTTCGTCGCGGACAGCGTCCACCGGCCCGACGTAGTAGATAAAGCGGTTGGTGAAATCCACCGGCAGCTTTTCTCCCTTCGCGATGAGATCGGCGAGCCGCTTGTGGGCCGCGTCCCGGCCGGTGAGGATTTTTCCGGTGAGCAGGAGCCGGTCGCCCGCCTTCCATGTCGCCGTTTCCGCCTTGGTGAGGGTCTCGAGATTGACGCGCTGCGCGCCGCTCGCGAGATCGACTGCGAGCTTTGGCCAGTTCTCGAGACCCGGTGCCTCAAAGCGCGCGGGCCCGCTGCCGTCGAGGTGGAACTCGACGTGCCGGGTTGCCGCGCAATTGGGTATGACGGCAACGGGGAGTGACGTCGCGTGGGTCGGGTAGTCGAGCACCTTCACGTCCAGCACGGTGGTGAGGCCGCCGAGGCCCTGGGCGCCGATGCCGAGGGCGTTGACCTTCTCGAATATCTCGATGCGCAGCTCCTCGGCCCGCGTCTTCGGGCCGCGCGCCTTCAACTCGTGCATGTCGAGGGGGTCCATCAGAGATTCCTTGGCGAGCACCATGGCCTTCTCGGCGGTGCCGCCGATGCCGATCCCCAGCATTCCGGGCGGACACCAGTCGCCGCCCATGGTCGGGACCTGCTCGAGGATCCAGTCCACCACCGAATCGCTGGGATTGAGGATGGCGAAGCGCGACTTGTTTTCGGAGCCGCCGCCCTTGGCGGCAAGCCTGGCTTCCACCGTGCTGCCGGGGACGAGCTCCATGTGCACCACCGCCGGCGTGTTGTCGCGCGTATTCCTCCGGGCGCCCGCCGGATCGGCAAGGATCGAGGCGCGCAGCGGGTTGTCCTTGTCGGTATAGGCGCGGCGCACGCCCTCGTTGACCATGTCCTGGACGCTCATCTTCGCGTCCCAGCGCACGTCCATCCCGACCTTCAGGAACACCACGGCGATGCCGGTGTCCTGGCAGACCGGGCGGTGGCCTTCGGTCGCCATGCGCGAGTTCATGAGGATTTGCGCGATTGCGTTCTTCGCTGCCGGCGACTGCTCCCGCTCGTAGGCCTCGCCCATCGCCTTGATGAAATCCACCGGGTGGTAGATGGAGATGAACTGGAAGCCGTCGGCGATGCTCTGGATGAAATCGTCCTGCTTGATGGTGGTCATATGATCCCTTCCATCACCTGCACCTCGACCAGTGCGCCGGGCGTGACGTTGCCCTGGTCGGTGGGCAGGATGATGAAACAGTTGGCTTCGGACATCGAGCGCAGGATGCCGGAGCCCTGCTCGCCGGTGACGCGTACGCTCCAGTTGCCGGCGGCGTCCTGCGACAGGATTCCACGCTGGAACTCGGTGCGGCCGGGCGCTTTCTTGAGGCTGGAAGTGCAGGGCACCTTGAAGGTCGGCACCACCGGCACCGGGTCGCAGCCGGCGAGCTTCAGCAGGGCGTCGCGCACGAATTCGTAGAACGTCACCATGACCGAGACCGGGTTGCCGGGCAGGCCGAAGAAATGCGCGGCGCCGATCTTGCCGTAGGCGAGGGGGCGTCCCGGCTTCATCGCGATCTTCCAGAACACGACCTCGCCGAGCTGGTTCAACAGGTCCTTCACGAAATCGGCCTCACCCACCGAAACGCCGCCGCTGGTGATGACCACGTCCGCGGAAGCCGCCGCCTCGCCGAACGCGCGTTCGAGCAGCTTCGGATCGTCGCGCACCACGCCCATGTCCATCACCTCGCAGCCGAGGCGCGTCAGCATGGCGTGCAGGGTGTAGCGGTTGCTGTCGAAGATCTGGCCTTCCTTTGGTTGCGTGCCGATCGAGACCAGCTCGTCGCCGGTGGAGAAGAACGCGACCCGCAGCCTGCGGTAGACGGTGACTTCGCCGATGCCGAGGGAGGAGATCAACCCGGCATCCGCCGGCTTGAGCGTGATGCCGCGCTTCAACGCCACCTGGCCGGTCGCCAGGTCTTCGCCAGCCTTGCGCAAGTTCTGACCCTTCCTGTGCCCCTTCCCGATGGTGACCCTGTCGCCGTCGGCCTTGACGTGCTCCTGCATGACGATGGTGTCGGCGCCTGCCGGCACCACGCCGCCGGTCATGATGCGCACGCATTGAGCGGCGCCCACCGCGCCCTTGAACGGCGCGCCGGCAAAGGACGTGCCGGCGTTATTCAACGTGACGTCGCCGTCGGCCTTGAGGTCGGCGAAGCGCACCGCATAGCCGTCCATGGCGGAATTGTCGTGGGCGGGAACGTCGAGAGGAGACACCACGTCCTCGGCCAGCACCCGGCCGAACGCGGCGCGGATGTTCACGCGCTCCGTGGCGGTTAGCGGCGTCAGGAAGCGGGCGATGACCTCTCGCGCCTTCGTGACCGGCATCGAGTTCGGGTCGTAGTCATCGGCGCAGCTGATCGCGCGCGCGTCTCTAACAGGCTCATTCATGGGGACTTTTCCGTCGACTATCCGGCCGGCATTGGTGCGCACATTCTAGCCCACCAAAGGAGATGGGGGAATTTATGCTATAAAACGCGCTCTGACGCGCTGCCAGCGGCGCGCTGCTCAACTTTCAAGAAAATCTCATGAACCGACGCAGGATTCTTGACGTAATTTTCATGCTATCGCTGGTAACAGGCTTGGGGGACGTCACTGCGCACGCCCAGAATGTGTTGCGCATTTCGGCGATACCGGATGAGTCGCCCACGGAGCTGCAACGCAAGTTCTCGAAGGTTGCCAGCTACCTGGAGAAGCAAGTGGGGATGAAGGTCGAATACACCCCGGTCACCGACTACGCAGCCGTGGTGGAAGCGCTGGCGGCGAAGAAGGTCGATCTCGCCTGGCTTGGCGGATTCACTTTCGTACAGGCGCGTTTGCGCACGGGAAACGCTATTCCCATCGCGCAACGAGCCGAGGACGAGAAGTTCACCAGCAAGTTCATCGCCAATACCGCGAGCGGAATCAAGGGGCTTGCCGACCTCAAGGGGAAGAATTTCACGTTCGGATCGGTATCATCCACTTCGGGCCACCTGATGCCGCGCTTCTACCTGCTCGAGAACAAGATCAATCCGGAGAAGGACTTCAAGCGCATTGCGTATTCTGGCGCACATGACGCCACTGCGTTGCAGGTGGAATCGGGCAAGGTGGAGGCCGGCGTGCTAAACGCGTCGGTCTGGGACAAGCTGGCCGGGGAAAAGAAGGTGGATCTGAAGAAGGTGGCCGTGATCTGGACCACACCGCCATACTACGACTACAACTGGACGGTGCGCGGGGATCTGAACCCGGCGCTGGTAAATAAGTTGACGGCAGCTTTCCTGAAGCTCGACCCCAAGAAACCGGCTGACAAGGAGCTCCTTGATCTGCAACGGGCCAGCAGGTTCGTTGCAACCAAGCTCGGGAACTACAAGGGCATAGAGGCGGCGGCCCGTTCGGCGGGGTTGCTCAAGTAAGATGGCACGGCATCTGTCCGTAATGAGGACCTGGTGAGCCTCCGGCTCGACGGCGTCGGCCTCGTCTATTCGAACGGCTACCGCGCCGTCAACGGCGTCAGTATCTCGATCGGTGCCGGTGAGCGCGTCGCGATCATTGGCCCGTCGGGCGCCGGCAAGAGCACACTGCTGCGGCTGATCGCGACCGCACAACGCCCCGCTACCGGCGCGATTGAAGTCCTGGGCGCGGCGCCGTGGATTCTGGGCCGGGGCGCCCTGCGAAAGCTGCGCTCGCGCATCGGCATGGTGCATCAGGCACCGCCCATCCCGCCTCGCCAGCGGGTCGTGACCGCCGTGCTCGCCGGGCGTGTCGGGCAATGGCCCATGTGGAAGGGCCTCGCCTCGCTCGCCTACCCTGTAGACGTAGCAGGCGCCCAATCGGTGCTGGCGCGCATGGAAATCACCGACAAGCTGTTCGAGCGGTGCGATCGTCTCTCGGGAGGGCAACTGCAGCGCGTCGGCGTTGCGCGGGTGTTGTACCAGCAACCGGACCTGATGCTGGCAGACGAACCGGTGTCCGCGGTCGATCCCGCCCTTTCCGACCGGGTCATCAGCGAACTCAACCGTGAAGCGGTGGCCCGCAGAATTACGCTGGTGGCAAGCCTGCACGCCGTGGACCTGGCGTTACATTGGTTTCCGCGGATCATCGGCCTGCGCGCCGGCGAAGTGGAATTTGACTTGCCGCCCGTGCGCGTCACCGATGCGATGTTGAGGGAGCTTTATGCGTCCGAGGCGACCGTGCCCACCCAGGGCGATCAGCCGCTCGCGGTCGAGGCAGCCGGAATACGCCGCAAGCCGATGTGTTCGTGAGGGAATCGCCGCGCCCATGAGTGGCGAACGATGAGCGCAGCGGCTGCCGTGTGGGGCCCGAGGGATCCCTCCGCCTTGCCGCGTGCTGCGCTGACCGTGCTGATCATCGCACTGCTGTGGCCCGGGTTCCGGTTGGCGGAATTCGACTTGGCGGTGCTGTTCGATCCGCGCAACCGGGATACGGTCGGAAAGTTCATCGGGACGTTCTTTCCGCTCGCGACCTCCGCCGATTTCCTCCAGTTGCTGCTCAAATCCACCCTGGAAACGCTCGCGATCGCGACAGCCGGCATGGTGATCGCAATGCTGGTCGGCTGTCCCCTGGCGTTGTTCGTGACGCGCAGCTTGTCGATATCCCGCATAGGACCGGGACGCGGCTACATCCTGGGCCGTGTATTGCGTTTGCCGGCGCGGTTTGCCCTCATGTTGTTTCGCAGCATTCCTGAAATCGTGTGGGCGCTGCTCTTCGTGCGCGCCGTGGGGCTGGGGCCGGCTGCCGGCCTACTGGCAATCGGCGTAGCCTACGGCGGCATGCTGGGCAAGGTCTATTCAGAGATACTGGAGTCCGGCGACGTGCGGCCGACAACGGCGCTACTCGAGACCGGGAGCGGTCGTTTCGTGGCGTTTTTCTATGGCATGTGGCCGGCGGCGCTGCCGGAACTGGTCTCCTACACCGTATACCGCTGGGAGTGCGCCGTGCGCGCGTCGGTCATCATGGGCTTTGTTGGCGCGGGCGGCCTCGGGCAACAGATGGAGCTCTCCATGCGTATGCTCAATGGTGGAGAGGTGAGCACGATCCTGCTGATTTTTCTGCTGCTCGTGGTGCTTGCGGATACCCTCAGCGCGTTGCTACGGAAGCTGACCGCATGAGGCCCATGCACTGGGCGGTTATTGCCGCGCTGGCATCAGCAGTCTGGGCGAGCTTTGCATACCTTTCGCTCGACCTCGGGCACCTTTTGACGACGGAAGCGCAGGCGCTGATGTGGAACTACGTCGTATCGTTCTTTCCGCCCGATTTGTCGGGTGAGTACCTGGTTCAGATCGGCCAGGGTACCCTCGAAACCATAGCCATCTCGGCAGTCGGTACGGCGCTCGCTGCAGTGTTCGGGATGCTCCTTGCGCTGCCCGCGTCCGGACGCTACGGGACAGTCGCGCGGGCCGTAGCCCGCCTCGTGCTCAACTTCCTGCGCTCGATTCCCGAGCTGGTGTGGGCGGCATTGATGGTGATCGCCGCAGGACTCGGACCGTTCGCCGGGACGCTGGCGCTCGCGTGGCATACGACGGGCGTCATCGGACGACTGTTCGCTGAAACCCTTGAGAACGCGCCGGCCGAGCCGGTGCAAGCGTTGCAATTGTCGGGGTGCCGGCCATCACTCGCGTTCCTGTATGGCACCATGCCCAACGTGTTGCCGCAGTTTGTTGCATACTCGCTGTATCGCTGGGAGATCAACATCCGCATGGCTGCGATCCTTGGCGTAGTGGGCGCCGGCGGTCTAGGGCAGATGCTGTATTTTTCGTTGAGTCTGTTCCACCAGCAGCAGGCGATGACGGTGATTCTCGCGATGCTCGTGCTCGTGGTGCTGGTGGACACCGCGAGCGCCTGGCTGCGACGCGCGATGACCGGCGGGTAACAGCCGGGACAGTGAGGACGCTTCAAGTGCCGGCACTTCCGCGCAAGCAGCCCCCGCGATACCGTCGATGAGGATGTTCACGGATAGTCCTGCAGCAAAATCATCAGGCTACTTATGACGGGCCTGGCATAACATAGGCAATGTACGAGATCCTCACAGCACTAGACGAAGCCAGGCGCCTGATCGTCGGGGTGGATTCCAAGCTCGCGGAGATCGTGCTGCTCTCCCTGCGGGTGAGCCTGACTGCGGTCCTGCTCGCGAGCCTGATTGGCCTGCCGCTGGGAGCGGCAATCGCGGTGAGCCGCTTTCCGGGGCGGCAGACGCTGATCGTCGTGCTGAATGCACTGATGGGCCTTCCACCGGTGGTGGTGGGGCTGGTGGTTTACCTGTTGCTGTCACGTGCCGGGCCGCTCGGGCAGTTCGGCATTCTGTTCACGCCCGCCGCCATGGTGGTGGCGCAAACCATCCTCATTTTCCCGATCGTTGCGGCGCTTTCGCGGCAGGTGATCGAGGATGCCTGGCAGGAATATCGCGACCAGTTGCGCTCACTGGGCGCCGGTCCCATCGCCTCGGCGTTGACGTTGCTGTGGGATACGCGCTTCTCGCTGGTGACGATCGTGCTTGCCGGGTTCGGGCGGGCGGCGGCGGAAGTCGGCGCCGTCATCATCGTCGGGGGCAACATCGACGGCGTGACGCGCGTCATGACGACCGCGATCGCGCTCGAGACCAGCAAGGGCGACCTGCCGCTCGCGCTCGGACTGGGCGTCATCCTCATCACGCTGGTGCTGGCGCTCAATGCCGCCGCGTACTGGGTCAAGGACACCGCGCAGCGGCGTTACGGGTGAAGGCGACATGCTGCCTCTGGTGCTCGATTCGCTTTCGTTCGGAATCAACGGCAAGACGATTATCGATCGCGTGTCGGTCGAGATCGGCGCCGGGCCGCGCACGATCATTCTTGGGCCGAACGGGGCGGGGAAGAGCGTGCTGATGCGGCTCTGTCACGGCCTGCTCAAGCCGACTTCCGGCAGCATCGCCTGGCGCGGCGCGGCGAACGGGCGCAACCGCCAGGCCATGGTGTTCCAGCGTCCCGTGATGCTGCGGCGCTCCGCGCTGGCCAACGTGATCTACGGATTGGAGCTTGCCGGGGTCTCGCCGCGGGAAAGCGATCTGCGGGCGCGCGATGTCCTCGATGCGGTTGGCCTGGCGGGTATCGCCGACCGCCCCGCGCGGGTGCTCTCGGGCGGGGAGCAGCAGAAGCTTGCGCTCGCACGGGCCTGGGCGCTGGGACCCGAGGTGCTTTTCCTGGACGAGCCGACGGCCAATCTCGATCCCGGCGCCATGCGCGACGTCGAGACCATCATTGGCCAGATCCGCGCCGGCGGCACCAAGATCGTCATGACCACGCACAACCTCGGCCAGGCAAAGCGCGTGGGCGACGAAATCCTGTTTCTCAGCCAGGGACGCCTGGTGGAACGTACGCCGGTGGACCAATTTTTCGTCAAACCCGAGTCTGCGGAGGCCGATGCATTCATCAGAGGAGAGCTGCCTTGGAGTTGAAGCAGAGGTGTTGGATTGCAACGTTGTTGCTTGCTTCGGTGCTGGCTGCCGCGCCTGGGGCACTGGCGCAGAGTTTCATTACGGTGGCCTCGACCACCTCCACCGAGCAGTCGGGGCTGTTCAAGCACCTGTTGCCGATCTTTCAGAAGAAAACCAGGATCGAAGTCAGGGTGGTCGCTCTCGGCACGGGACAGTCTCTAGACATGGGCAAGCGCGGAGATGCCGACGTCGTGTTCGTGCACGCGAAGTCCGCCGAAGAGAAGTTCGTTGCCGAGGGCCACGGCGTGAAGCGCCTGCCGGTGATGTACAACGATTTCGTGCTGGTCGGACCCAAATCCGACCC
>MERD01000004.1:11002-13040 GCA_001771935.1 Betaproteobacteria bacterium RIFCSPLOWO2_02_FULL_67_26 | reverse complement strand
GGTGACTACCGGCGTGGTCAGTTGGCTGTTCCACCGCTACGTGGACGGCGGTATCGGCGTTTATACCTTCCTGGGGCTGCATGTCGTGATGTGGGTTTCCAACCTTATCGGCAACCTCCGGCACTGGCAGGTGTGGCTGTCCTACGGCGCGACGCTCAACCGGTGGCTCATCAGCCCGGCCCATCATCAGCTCCATCACAGCGCCGAGCGCCGTCATTGGGGCTGCAACCGCGGATTCGAGCTCGCGATCTGGGATCGCCTCTACGGGACCCTCTACGTGCCGCCGAACCAGCCCGAGACGTTCAAAATGGGCCTTGGCGACGATACCGACGGCCGGTGGATGAGCGTAGCACGGCTCTACTTCTGGCCGTTCTGGTTGGTCTTCAAGCCGGGAGTCAGGGCCCAGGTAGCACCCCCAGCCGGACCCAGCCCTGAACGCTGAGTATTCGACCCGCCGACAGTAGTTCGACGCGGGAATAAGGGTCCCACGAAGGGGGCAGCTGGAGGGCTGTCCAGGTGGGCTGCGCCGCAACATATAAACCAACATCCGTCTTTTTGAATAATAAGCTATATATCAATAAGTTATGCTATCGTTCGGCCGGAATTTCACGCTACGTGATCCGATTGTCGCGTTTGAGCACTGACTTCCTGGATCCGGCACGGATATTGCAGAAGAGTCAGCAGGATGCATTTGCTAGCTGCCCAACCGGCTGATCTTGCGGTCGATTGAGGCGGAGACTCACAGGAGAGTGCCATGAGCGGTAAAAAGTCGGACAAGCACCATTCGAAGCACAAGGACCACGGCAAGAAGGGCACGTCTGGTGACGACGTCCTGATTGGCGGGCCCGGCAACGATCATCTTGACGGTGGCCGCGGCAACGACGTCATCTACGGCAACGATGGCCATGACGTCCTGGAAGGCGGCTCCGGCAACGATCGCCTCTACGGCGGCAATGGCAACGACCGCCTCGATGGCGGCTCCGGCAATGACTTGCTCGACGGCGGCACGGGCAATGACAAGCTGGAAGGTGGCTCGGGAAACGACACGCTCGACGGTGGGGACGGTCATGACCACCTGGATGGCGGCAGCGGCAGCGACGTGCTGTCAGGCGGTTCGGGTAATGACCATCTGGACGGCGGCAGTGGCAACGATGTGCTCGATGGCGGCGACGGCAACGACCACCTGGACGGGGGTAGTGGACGCGATCAAATCACCGGAGGCGCCGGAAAGGACAAGCTGGAAGGCGGCAGCGGCAACGACACGCTCGATGGCGGCGCAGGCAGCGACTACGTGGACGGGGACTCCGGCAATGACGTCCTCAGCTACCGGATGGGCGAGAACACCGGGGCCAGGGACCGCTACGACGGGGGATCAGGCAAGGACACCCTCCGGCTCGAGCTGACGGCGGCAGAGTTTGCGCAAGCAGACGTTCAGGGCGACATCGCGCGCTTCCAGGCGTGGCTCAATTCCAACCATCACGGTGGGCACGGTCACAATGACTGCGACGACCGCTGGTTCGAGTTCCGCGCGTTCGACCTGGACGCGCGCAATTTCGAAAAACTCGAGATCAAGATCATTGGAGACGGCCAGAACCACGCGCCCGTCGCAATTGATGATTCGGCCTCGACCAACGAAGACACGGCGCTGACGATCAGCTTCGCCAGCCTGCTCGGCAATGACACCGACGCGGACGGCGACGCCCTGCGGGTGACCGCGGTCAACAACGCGGTAAACGGCACGGCGGTACTGGTCGATACCAATTCCGACAGCGTCCTCGACTCCGTGCGCTTCACGCCCAACTCGAATTTCTTCGGCCCGGCATCGTTCGACTACACGGTAACGGATGGGATCGCGAGCGACACGGGGAGAGTGAATGTCACGGTCGTCTCGGTGAACGACGACCCGGTGGCCGTTAACGATACGGCGTCGACCAACGAGGACACGGCGGTCACGGTTTCGGCGGCAAGCCTGCTCGCGAATGACACGGATGTGGACGCCGGTGACACGAAGACGCTGGTTTCGGTGCAGGATTCGGTC
>MERD01000004.1:1126-10996 GCA_001771935.1 Betaproteobacteria bacterium RIFCSPLOWO2_02_FULL_67_26 | reverse complement strand
ACGGCGAGCCTGGTGGCGGGCAATGTGCAGTTCACGCCCGATGCGGATTTCTTCGGCACGGCCAGCTTTACCTATACCATGGAGGACGCGGCCGGAGCGCAAAGCACGGCCACGGTCCGCGTGAACGTCGCACCGGTGGACGATGCGCCGCGGGCGTTCGACGATGAATTCGTGGTGGACGCTGTGGTGCCCCCGGCATCCGGGTTCATCGTCGGCAACGTCCTGGACAACGACTTCGAGGTCGATCTCGACACGTTCGATTTCGACATGCCGGTGGTGGATGGCGTGCTGGCCTTCCATTCGACCGACTTCGGCGACCTGACGCTGGACGCCGGCGGCACGCTGACCTGGTCGGTCGCGGAACAGGCGGATGCGGATGAGATCCGCGCGCTGGCCGAAGGCGAGGACGTGGTGCTGGGCGCCGGCGACCCGGCGTTCTCCTACACCTTGATCGATACGTCGACGGCTGCCCAACTTACTGCGACTGCGAGCTACCAGGTCACGATCCTGGGCGTCAACGATGCACCCGAGGTGGTCGGCGACCTCTCCCTCGAGACCGCCGAGAACACGGATCTCGTGATCGAGGATTTCCTCGCGACCTACGTTCTCGAGTGGGATCACGGCGACGTGGTCAGCCTTTCGAGCTACGGCGCAGTGCTCGGTGACGTGTCGTACGATGAATCCACGGATACGCTGACCTTCACTCCGTCCGACGGCAGCACGGAGGACGACAGCTTGACGTTCGCGGTGACCGATGGCGACGCCAACGTCTCGGCGACGATCGCGATCGCGATCACCCAGGGCGCCAATAGCGCGCCGGTGGCCATCAACGATGGCGCGTCCGCGGACGAGGATTTCACCGGTCAGCTGGTGGGCAACGTGATCGAAAACGACCAGGACGCGGACGGCGACACGCTCGCGATGGTTCCGGAGCATACGGGCGTTTTCCAATTGTCGTATGGGAGCCTCGAGGTATTCGAGGACGGTCTATATTTCTACGAGCTGGACGAAGAAGCGGCGCAGGCATTTGGTGACGCCGAATTCGAGGATTTGTTCGAGTACCAGATTACTGACGGTATCGCCGTGTCCAATCCGGGGACGCTGACGATAACGATCCAGGGCATCAACGATGAGCCGGCCGCGGAGAGTGATTTTGCTACAGTCAACGAAAATGGTTCGGTCACCGACGACGTCGGCGTGCTGGCCAACGATACGGACGCGGAGGGCGATGCCCTGACGGCGTTCCTGATCGCAGATCCGGCCTACGGCACCGTCGCATTTTCGAGCGACGGGACCTATACCTACACACCTGCGGCGGGTTTTTCCGGCATCGACAGCTTTACCTACCAGGCGTTTGACGGCACGGTGTTTTCCAACGAAGCGGCCGTGACGATCGAGGTCATCAACCAGATCAAAGTGGCGGTCGTTTACGGAATTCTAGGCTCGAGCTCGGCTGCGGCGCAGAAGACGGCCGACCAGCTCAATGACGACACCTGGTTCGATTTCAACGCCAGTGTCCTCTCGGTGGGCGACGCCGATTCGCTGCCGGAATTGTCGGCCTATGACGTTGTGATTCATTCCGGCTATTACGGTGATGCGATGACGTCGGCTTACTGGGCCGCGCTCAAGGCATACTCGGAGAGCGGTACCGGCGGAGTCGTCTCCACTGGATTCTTCGCTACTTCCATGCCTAGTGCAGTGTTTAACGCTGATTTCGTTTCACCGATAGGAGCGGTTGTTAGTTATACGGTATTTGGCAATACGCTGGCGTTCAGCGACCATCCGATTACCCAGGACGTCCCCTCCATTTCGGTGGTCAATCCGGGGGAATATTGGGCGGCAGGCACCCTGGATAGCAATGCGGTATCGCTCGGCACGAATGCTTCTGGCGGCCACACCATTGCTTATCGGGACGAAGCGGATTTGGGCCGTACCGTTTTCCTCGGTGGAACGTATGCCCTCAACGACGGCGAGGAGGGCTTTGCAACGAATTGGGTGCGCAGTGGCGACGCCGACCAGCTCCTCGAACAGGCGGTCAACTGGGCGGCCGAGAAGCCGGCGCTGTTTACTGAAGGCGCCGATGTGGTGGATGCTTTCAACCCCGCGGTCACGGGTTCGTATCTTGACGGCACCCAGTACGATGCGTTGGGCGGAGCCGATGTCGTCGATTTGGCGTATTTGCCGCTGCCCTATGGCTCGATTTTCTCCGGCGGATCCGGGAATGACACGTTGACCGGCAGCGCCGGCGTCGACCAGCTCGATGGTGCCGGGGATGACGATGTGCTCACCGGCGGCGCGGGTAACGATATCCTCAACGGTGGTGACGGGATCGATACTTTCGTGTTTGGTGCCGGTGATGGGACCGACGTTATTACCGATTTTGTGATTGGCGCGGACGGCGACGTGCTGGACATCAGCCAGTTGCTGATCGGCTTCGATTCCGGCACCTCCACGCTGTCGGATTTCGTCGAAGTCGCGCCTTTGGGCGGGGACACCACGGTATCGGTCGATGCCGACGGGCCGGGTTCGAGCTTCGATTTCGCGCCAATAGCTACTCTCCAAGGCGTGACGGCGTCGCTCCTCGACGTGCAGGACAACAACCTGGTCCTGGTCTGAGCGGAAGTGTTTTGATAAAGCGTGACGTGATGCAGCGTGACGTGGTACTGCGTGAGTACGGGTGATTCGTAAAGTTGCGCTGGAAGTGAGAAAGGGCGGGGAGGTATCCCGCCCTTTTTTGTATGGCGGGATTGATGCAGGCGCGGTGACTTCGAAAAGCCGCTGGAGTCGAAAACTCCAGAAATCAATGTAAAATGGAGTTATGTATTCCAGATTGCTCGAGGCCCCGGCTGGCCAGAGTTTCTTCGTCTTCGGACCGCGCGGTACCGGCAAGACCGCATGGCTGCGCCAGCGCTTCCCGGAGGCGCCCTATTTCGACTTGCTTGATTCCGCGACGTATACGGAGTTGCTTGCGTCGCCGCGGCGTCTGGAGGACCGGATTCCTTCGCACCATCGCGGGTGGGTGCTCATTGACGAGATCCAGCGCGTGCCGGAGCTGCTCAACGAGGTCCATCGTTTGATCGAGGGGCGGCGGCTGAAGTTCGTCATGACCGGCTCCAGCGCCCGCAAGCTGCGCGCGCGCGGCGTGAACCTGCTCGCGGGCCGGGCGCTTACCCGCCACATGCACCCGCTCACCGCGGCGGAATTGGGCAGCGACTTCGACCTTGGGCGCGCATTGCAATTCGGCACCCTGCCGTTTGCCTGCACCACCGATCGCCCGCACGACTATCTTGCCAGCTACGTGTCCACCTATCTTCGCGAGGAGGTGCAGCAGGAGGGCCTGACGCGCAACCTCGCCGCGTTCGGCAGATTTCTCGAAGCGGCGAGTTTCTCGCAGGGATCGGTGCTGAACGTGTCGGCGGTGGCGCGCGAATGCGGCGTGCACGGCAAGGTCGCCGAAGCCTACTTCGGTATCCTCGAGGATCTGATGATTGCGGTGCGCATCCCGCCATTCGCGCGGCGGGCCAAGCGCCGGATCGTCGCACACCCGAAGTTCTACTTCTTCGACGCTGGCGTGTTCCGCGCAGTCCGACCCAGGGGTCCGCTCGATGCGCCGGAGGAGATCGGCGGCGTTGCGCTGGAAACACTCTTGTTGCAGCACCTTCGCGCGACGAACGACTACGGGTCGCTCGGCTATAGCATGCATTATTGGCGCACCGCGACCGGCGACGAGGTGGATTTCGTGCTGTATGGCGAGCGCGGAATGCGCGCGTTCGAGGTCAAATCGAGTTCACGGCTGCGCGAACAGGATTTCCGCGGGTTGCACCGCCTGCGCGAGGACTATCCCGCGGTGCGCGGCTATCTCCTGTACCGCGGGACCCGCCGCTGGCACGAGCGCGGCGTCGAAGTGTTGCCGCTGAAAGATGCTTTGCCGAGCCTGGCAAAGCTATTGTGAAACTGAATTAAACGGCGTTCATGGCCGCTGAGAACGCGGTAAAATCAACGCCCTCCGAAATTGTTCGCATCTAAACCCTCGGAGGGCGTTGACGCGAGGAGAGGGGGGTCTCTGGATTCGGGGGCATACGGCAGGTCCACTGGCGGGGGGGCGTTGCTGCTCGCATTTGTTGCGGCACTAGCCGGATGGATGTGCGACGCCGCTGCAGACCGCCTGCCGGACGCCGTGCGGGACGCCCTGCGCGCGCATCCTGAGGTGCAGGCGGCGGCAGCCAATCTGCGCGCCACGGTCCAGACCTTCGAGCAGGCGGGCGCCGGCCGTTATCCCTCGATCGACTTGCGCGTGGGCGGCGGCCACCAGGAAACCGACAGCCCGGGGACGCGCGCAGCCGGCCTGGGCACCCGCGGCCTCACGCGCCAGGAGGCGAACCTTACCCTGCGGCAGAACGTCTTCGACGCATCGCAGGTGCGCAGCCAGATGGAGACCCAGAACTTTCGCGTGGATTCGGCGCGCGCGCGCCTGGCGGAAACCGGCGACCAGGTCGCGCTGCGGGTGGCCGAGGCCTATCTCGATTCCCTGCGCGACGGCCAGTTGGTCGTGCTGGCCCGGGACAACGTGACGCGCCACCAGGCAACGCTCGACAAGGTCCGCCTGCGGTTCTCGAGCGGGGTGGGGCAGCGCGCGGACGTCGAGCAGGCCGAGGCGCGGCTGGCGTTGGCCCGCTCGAGCCTGGTCAACCTCCAGGGCAGCCAGCAGGATTCGGCCGCGCGCTACCGGCGCGTGGTCGGCCGCCTGCCGCTGGCGCTCGAGCCGCCCGTTTCCCCGGGCAATGCGGTTCCGGCGTCATTGGACACGGCGCAAGGCGTGGCAGCCGGCAACAGCTACAGTCTCAAGGCGGCGCAGACCGACCTCAGCGCGACTCAGGCGACGGTGCGCTCGACGCGGGCTGATCTCGCGCCACGGGTGGATGTCGAGCTCTCCGCCAACCGCAACCGCGACATCGACGGCATCTCGGGTCCGAACAACGATGCTTCGGCCATGCTGGTGATGCGCTACAACCTGTTCCGCGGCGGCGCCGACCAGGCACGGGTGAAAGAGGCGATGGAGCGCGAGACGGGGGCGATGGAGGCGGTGCGAAACGCGCAGCAGGCGACCGAGGAGAGCGTCGCCCGCGCGTGGCACGCGCTGGTCGCGGCGCGCGACCGTCTCGCGTACCTCGAGAGCCACGTGCGCGCGATCGAGCAGGTCCTGGGCGCCTACCAGAGCCAGTTCGAGCTCGGGCGCCGCACCCTGCTCGATGTGCTCAACACCGAGAACGAGCTGTTCCAGGCGCGCTCCAACCTCGCGAGCGGGCGCGCCGCGCTGCGCCTGAGCGAGTATCGCGTGCTGGCGGCGATGAGCGCGCTGGTCAGCGCGCTCGGATTGTCGGACGAGCTGACGAAACTGGATGCGCAACGGCCGGTCACCGAGTCCTATGCCCGATAATCACAGCGAACGGATTCGCGAGCAGACCGGCGATCCGCTGCTCGACTGCCTGGTCGAGCTGACGGTGCTGCATCAGCGCCCGATGTCGGCCGAGGCATTGCGCGCCGGGCTGCCGCTCGCGGGTGGCCGTTTCACGCCCGAGCTGCTCGCGCGCGCGGCGGAGCGCGCCGGGTTCACCGCGCGCATCGTTGCCCGCCCGCTCGACCGCATCCCGGACCTGGTATTGCCTGCCGTGCTGGTGCTGCGCCCGGACCGAGGCGGGGCGTGCGTGCTCACCGCTCGCCGCAGCGACGGCAGCGCCGACGCGATTTTTCCGGGTACCGGCTCGAAGCACCTCTCGGCGGCCGAGCTTCAGTCCGCTTATGCCGGCACGTGCGTCTTCGCGCGGCCGCAGCACCAGGTGGACGACCGGGCCGGCGATCTCGGCGGGATGCTGCGGCGCTCCTGGTTCTGGGGCGCCATCCTCCGCTACCGGGGCGAATACGGCCAGGTGCTGCTCGCCTCGGTCATGATCAACCTCTTCGTGCTGGTCTCGCCGCTCTTCGTGATGAACGTGTACGACCGCGTGGTGCCGAACAACGCAATCGAGACCCTGTGGGTACTGGCGATCGGGGCGTTGACGGTGTACGTGTTCGACTTCGTGTTCCGCATGCTGCGCGCCTACTTCGTGGACGGCGTCGGCAGGAAGGTGGACGTCGTCGTGTCCGGGCAACTCTTCGAGCACGTGCTGGGCATCCAGCTGAAGCAGCGCCCGGCCTCGGCCGGCTCCTTCGCCAACAACGTGCGCGAGTTCGAGACGCTGCGGGATTTTTTCACCTCCGCTACGCTGACCGGGCTGGTGGACCTGCCGTTCGCGGTGTTGTTCCTGGTCGTGATCGCGCTGCTCGGTGACTTGCTGGTGCTGGTGCCGCTCGTCGCGATCGTCCCGGCGGTGATAATGGGACTGGCGCTGCAGGTGCCGCTCACCCGGGTCATCCGCGCCAATTTCGCCGTGGCGGCCCAGAAGCACGGCGTGCTGGTCGAGGCAATCGACGGCCTCGAAACCATCAAGAGCGTGTCCGCCGAGAGCGTGATGCAGAGCAAGTGGGAGCAGGCGGTCGCGGTCGTGGCGGCCACCGGGCTGCGGGCGCACATGCTCTCGGCGCTGGGCATCAACTTCACGCAGTTCATGCAGCAGATCGTGACCATCGTGATGGTGATCGGCGGGGTCTACCTTATCGCCGACAACCTGCTCACGGTCGGGGGGCTGGTGGCCTGCACCATCCTCGCCGGGCGCGCGATGGCCCCGCTCGGCCAGGTGGCGGGGCTGCTCACCCGCTACCAGCACGCGCGCATGGCCTACGTCAGCCTCAACCAGCTGATGGCGACGCCGGTGGAGCGGCCGCCCGGCAAGGCCTTCCTGCACCGCGCCTCGATCGAAGGCGGTATCGAGTTCTCCAAGGTCACGTTCCGCTATCCGGGCCAGCAACAGCCCGCGCTCGACGGTGCTTCCTTCCGGGTCGCGCCGGGCGAGCGCGTTGCGATCCTCGGCCGCATCGGCTCGGGCAAGAGCACCGCGGCGAAGCTGGTCCTCGGCCTGTATCAGGCCGAGCAGGGCAACGTTCTGGTGGACGGCATCGACGTGAGCCAGATCGATCCCGCCGATCTCCGGCGGCACATCGGCTACGTGCCGCAGGACGTGAAGCTCTTCTACGGCACCGTGCGCGAGAACATCGTCATCGGCGACCGCGGCGCGAGCGACGACGCCATCGTGCAGGCGGCGCGCATTGCCGGCGTGGACAAGGTCGTCGCGCACCATCCGGCCGGATTCAACTTGCCGGTGGGCGAACAGGGCAGGGGGCTCTCGGGCGGGCAACGGCAGGCGGTGGCCAACGCCCGCGCGCTGCTCAGCGTGCCCCGCGTGCTGGTGATGGACGAACCGACGAGCGCGATGGACGCCGCCACCGAGCAGGCCTACGTCAACGCGCTGCTGCAGTTCCTCGCAGGCCGCACGCTGATGCTGGTCACGCACAAGCCGTCGCTGCTCACGCTGGTGGACCGCCTGATCGTGCTCGACTACGGCCGCGTGGTCGCCGACGGCCCGAAGGACAAGGTGCTGCAGGCGCTGTCGCAGGGCGCAGCGCGGCCCAACCGGGAGAATCCGACGTGAGCGTTCCCGGAGGAGGTCTCCAGCAGCATGCGGGCGAGCGCAGCGACACGGAATTCATGCCGGATGCGCGCGCCGCGGTCGTGCAGGAGGCGCATCCGTATGCCTCCGCCGTGCTCTACCTGACGGCGCTGTTCTTCGTGATCGCGCTGGTGTGGGCGGCGCTCGCCCGGCTCGAGGAGGTGGCGGTCGGCACCGGCCGCGTCATTCCTTCCAGCCAGGTGCAGGTGATCCAGAACCTGGAAGGCGGGATCCTGGCCGAGCTGTCGGTCGCGGAAGGGCAGGTGGTCGGCAAGGACCAGGTGCTGCTGCGGATAGACGACACGCGCTTCACGTCGTCCTTTCGCGAGGCGCAGGTCAAGCGGCTTTCACTGCTGGCTGCGATTGCGCGGCTCACGGCGGAAGCGCAGGGGACACGGCTGTCGTTCCCGGCGGAGGTGGTGCGCGGCGCGCCGAACAGCGTGGGAGGGGAAACCGCGAGCTACGCAAGCCGCCGGCGCGCGCTGGAGGAGACCGTCGCGGGCCTGAAACGGAGCCTCGATCTTGCCGGCAGGGAGCTCGCGATGTCCGAGCCGCTGGTCGCTAAGGGCGCGATCTCCGAAGTGGAGATCCTGCGCCTGCGGCGGCAGGTGAACGAGCTGCAGACCAACATCGACGACCGCCGCAATCGCTTCCGCGCGGACGCGAACGAAGAGCTGACGAGAAACCGGAACGAGCTGGCGGCGCTCGACGAGACAGCGGTGGCGATGGATGACCGCGTCAAGCGCACGCTGGTGCGGTCCCCGGTGCGCGGCGTGGTGAAGAAGATCAACATGACCACCATCGGCGCGGTGATCCAGCCCGGGGCGAGCATACTGGAAGTGGTGCCGCTCGAGGACACGCTGCTGATCGAGGCCCAGCTCCGGCCCGACGACATCGCCTTCATCCATCCCGGGCAGGCCGCGACCGTCAAAATCAGCGCCTACGATTACTCGATCTACGGCGGATTGCCCGCCAGGGTCGAGCACGTGTCGGCGGATTCGCTCGTCGAGGAGAAGAAGGGGTATCCCTACTACAAGGTGCTGGTCCGCACCGACCGGGCGAGCCTGCGCCACCTGGACAAGGACCTGCCGATCATCCCGGGCATGACCGCCACGGTGGACGTGCTCACCGGGCACAAGACGGTGCTCGACTACCTCCTCAAGCCGGTGCTGAAGGCGCGCGAACGGGCGTTGCGCGAGCGTTAGCTTGCGCTATCATTCCCGGGCATGATTCGATTTCTGGTTCTCGGCCTCTGGTTGACGGCCCTGCCGCTTGCCCAGGCGCGATCGGCAGAGTTGCCGATCTTCGACGCGCACATCCATTACAGCCACGACTCGTGGGACGTGCTGCCGCCGAAGACGGCGATCGAGATCCTGAGGAAGAGCGGGGTGCGGCGCGCGCTGGTGTCGAGCTCGAGCGATGATGGCACGCAGAAGCTCTACGCCGAGGCGCCGGAGCTGATCATCCCCGAATTGCGCCCGTACCGCAGCCGCGGCGAGATCGGGACCTGGGTGCGCGACGAGACCATCATCCCGCACGTCGAGGAGCGGTTGCGCCGCCACCGTTACGTCGCGATCGGCGAGTTCCACGTGTTCGGGGCCGACGCCGATCTGCCGGTCGTGCGGCGCATGGTGCAGCTGGCGCGGCAGTACAGGATCTTCATACACATTCATTCCGACGCGGACGCCGTGGAGCGCGTCTTCCGGCAGGATCCCGGCGCGCGCCTGCTCTGGGCGCACGCAGGCTTCGACCAGCCGGAGCGCGTGAGGGCGATGCTGCTGAAGCACAAGAACCTGTGGTGCGACCTCGCCTTTCGCACCGATCACGCGCCGGAAGGCAAGCTCAACCCGGAATGGCGCAAGGTGTTCCTGGAGTTGCCGGACCGCTTCATGGTCGGCACCGACACGCCGTCGCCGCAGCGGTGGTATTTCATCGAGGAGCACGCGCGGCTGGCGCGGATGTGGCTGTCGGAATTGCCGCGCGACGTGGCGGAGCGCATCGCGTACCGAAATGGAGAAGCGGTATTCGGTTCGCTGGCGGCGGCTCTTAAGAAACCGTGACGTGTTGTCGCGTGATCAGCAAGAGCCGCAAGCCGCGCACGCCGGCGCCGGCTGCGCCGTGCAGGTGAAATCAGCGGCGTAGCCCCGCCGTGTCCAGGGCTTTTTCGACCACGTCGGGCGTGACGATGAAGTCGTGGTTCATTTCGTTGGCGGCCGCGACCACCGGGAATCCCATCACCGGAACGAAACGCTGGCCGATGTGCGTG
>MERD01000004.1:0-1116 GCA_001771935.1 Betaproteobacteria bacterium RIFCSPLOWO2_02_FULL_67_26 | reverse complement strand
GGAACGAAACGCTGGCCGATGTGCGTGCAGATCGACAGGTTGATGTCCATGGTGGGGACGGGGTATTTCAGCTCGAAGATCGTCGCGCTGCGCGGGGCGAACAGGAACAGGTTAAGGCCGGCGCCGAACGGCCCCATGATGGCCTCGGCATCGGCGGCGATCTCGACCTGCCTTGCAATGGACAGCGCCCCGGGATCGATGACCTCGAATCCCCATTGCGCGAGCAGCGCGACGACCTCGTCTTCGTTGAGTACCCGGCGCCAGCGGCTGCCGCGGCGCGTGATGTACAGGCGCCGCCCGGGCCTCGCGCGCGCTTGCGGGTCGACGCCCAGCCGCTCCCGCAGGAAAGCAATGGTGCCGGGAGACCAGAAGATATTGCGCCCCCACCCGCACAAAGGCATCATCGGCGCCCACAATGTCCGGAAGCGCGCGAGGCGCCCCTTGCGCAGGCGTATCAGCGCCGGGCCCGGAAAGCCCAGGCGCTCCAGGCATTCCGCGTGGGATGGAAGGATATTCTCGCCGACGACCAGGGGAACGCCCGTGAGCCGCGGCGCCGCCGCGGACAGCGCCAGGCGGGCCAGGTGGTTGTAGAGCCAGTGCCCGAAGTTCCAGTGGTCGCCGACGAGCACGCCCTCGTCGTAGCGGTCGATGCCATCGAATCTCCCCCGAATCCGATCGGGCGCCACGAGATCGACGTTCGCCGTCTCCTCGAAATTCGTGACCTTGTCGGGGTTCCCCGGGTTGTGCGTGAAAAAGTTCAGGCACGTGGTCTTGTCCCGGGTCACCGGAAGGAAGGACAGCCCGAGCACGCTGCCCTGATCGAGCCGGGCCACGCGCGGCGGAAAGGTCTGCACCATGGCTGCGCCCTCCCGGGGCCGCGAATAATCGTCGAGCATCTGGCTGAATAGATACCGGCGCTCACCGTCCTCCGTCAGCGGCTCGAACGCGAAGCACTGACTCGGTTCGGGCACGACCCGGTAGGTGTTGGACAACGCGGGATCGTCCATCGCCGGAGCTCAGGGTTGCCGGAGGCCCATCGTTTCAAGCGTTCGGGCGATGTCATCGGGGGCAACCGTGAAGTCGTGATCCATCGCCCTCGCGTGCGCGATATTCGGG
>MERD01000003.1 GCA_001771935.1 Betaproteobacteria bacterium RIFCSPLOWO2_02_FULL_67_26 | reverse complement strand
ACCCGAGGTGATGAAGAGGTCGGACCCCTTCTTCGCCACCATCGCCCGCAACAGGTCGTTCATGAACTTGACTGCCTGGTCTCTTTCCATCGTCTGGCTCCGTTCGTAGCTGGAATCGGTGCGGCGGCGCGCCGTCGCTCACCGCTCACCGCATTAGCGGAAGTTGTCCTTGTTGGCCGCCTTGGTGCGCGCCTCGTCCACCGTGATGATGTTGCGCTTGAGCAGGTCCTGGAGGTTCTGGTCGAGCGTCTGCATGCCGTAGGACTGGCCGGTCTGGATGGCGGAATACATCTGCGCCACCTTGGCCTCGCGGATGAGGTTCCGGATCGCCGGCGTGCCGACCATGATCTCGTGCGCTGCCACGCGCCCGCTGCCGTCCTTGGTCTTCAGCAAGGCCTGCGAAATCACCGCGCGCAGCGACTCCGACAGCATCGCGCGCATCATTTCCTTTTCCTCGGCGGGAAACACGTCGATGATCCGGTCGATGGTTTTCGCCGCGGAGCTGGTGTGCAGCGTGCCGAACACCAGG
Source organism: Betaproteobacteria bacterium RIFCSPLOWO2_02_FULL_67_26 (assembly GCA_001771935.1). GTDB lineage: Bacteria > Pseudomonadota > Gammaproteobacteria > Burkholderiales > SG8-41 > SG8-41. Next base: position 23,513 of record MERD01000003.1, on the reverse strand, counting down.
TGCCCGGTTTCGGCCGCGGTCATCGCCAGGCGGATGGTTTCCAGGTCGCGCATCTCGCCCACCAGGATCACGTCCGGGTCCTCGCGCAGCGCCGAGCGCAGCGCGTTGGAGAAGGACAGCGTGTGCGGGCCGACCTCGCGCTGGTTGATGAGGCACTTCTTGGACTCGTGCACGAATTCGATCGGGTCTTCCACCGTGAGGATGTGCCCGTGCTCGTTCTCGTTCTTGTGGTTGACCATCCCGGCGAGCGTCGTCGATTTGCCGGATCCGGTCGGCCCCGTGACCAGCACCACCCCGCGCGGCTGGTCCGCGAGCTCGGCGAAGATCTTGGGCGCCTTGAGATCCTCCAGCGACAGGATCTTGGAGGGGATGGTCCGCATCACCGCGGCTGCCCCGCGCTGCTGCACGAAGGCGTTGACGCGGAACCGCGCGAGATTGGGGATCGCGAACGAGAAGTCGCATTCGAGGTTTTCCTCGTAGAACTTGCGCTGGCCGTCGTTCATGATGTCGTAGACCATCGCGTGCACGTCCTTGTGCTCCATCGCCGGCAGGTTGATGCGGCGAATGTCGCCGTGCACCCGGATCATCGGCGGCAGACCGGACGAGAGGTGCAGGTCGGAGGCTTTGTTCTTGACAACGAATGCCAGCAGTTCGGAGATGTCCATTTATAATTCTCCAGAAGCGTGAGGAGTAGAGCGCAAAATTATGGCCTTAATCGCAGCCAACTTGCAAGCCGTGCGTGCGCGCATCGCGCGGGCCGCTCAAGCCGCGGGCCGGGCGCCCGGGGACATCGTGCTGCTGGCGGTCAGCAAGACCTTCCCGGCCCGGTGCGTCGCGGAAGCGCACGCCGCGGGGCAGCAGGCGTTCGGCGAGAACCATCTGCAGGAAGCCGTGGAAAAAATCACGGAACTGCGCGAGCTTGGACTGGAGTGGCACTTCATCGGCCCGATCCAGGGCAACAAGACCGGCCCGATCGCGGCCCATTTCCAGTGGGTGCACAGCGTCGAGCGCGAGAGAATCGCGACGCGCCTGAACGACGCGCGCCCGGAGGGACAACCGCCGCTCAATGTCTGCATCCAGGTCAACGTCAGCGGGGAGGAGAGCAAGAGCGGCGTGGCGCCGGGCGGGGAATCGAGGCTCGCGGAGGCGATTGCGCGGCTGCCGCGTCTGAAGCTGCGCGGGTTGATGGCGATTCCGGAGCCCACGAGCGATGCCGCGCTCCAGCGCCGGCGCTTTGCCCTGCTGCGCCAGCTGAAGGACAAGCTGGCCGCGCACGGCCACGCACTCGACACGCTCTCGATGGGCATGTCCGACGACCTGGAGGCGGCGATCGCCGAAGGCGCGACGATGGTGCGCGTCGGCACGGCCATCTTCGGCCCGAGGAATCGTGAACGGTGAACGGTGAACGGTGAACCGTGACCAGTGAACGGTGCCGCTGCGCGGCTGATAATATACGCGTTCCGTTTGGGTTCGGTTGCCATTCACCATTCACCATTCACCATTCACGCCTTTCTGAATGAAGATTACTTTTATCGGCGGGGGCAACATGGCGAGCGCCATGATCGGCGGGCTCGTCCGCAAGCGCTGGCCGCGCAAGGCGATCCAGGTGGTCGAGATCGCCCCGGCCGCCCGCGACCGGATCGCGCGCGAGTTCGGCGTGAGGGCTCATGCCGCGCCCGGCGCCCAGGCGCTGAAGACGGACTGCGTCGTGCTGGCGGTGAAGCCACAGCAGATGCGCGATGTCGCGCGAGCGCTCAAGCCGTTGCTGGCCTCGCAACTCGTCGTCACCATCGCGGCCGGCATCCGGGTGAAGGACCTGTCGCGCTGGCTGGGAGGTTACCGGCGCGTCGTGCGTGTCATGCCCAACACCCCGGCGCTCGCGCACGCGGGAATTTCCGGCCTGTACGCCCCGCCGGCGGTCAGCGCCGGCGACCGCGCCATCGCCGACAAGGTCCTCGGCGCCGTGGGCCGCACGCTCTGGTTCGAGCGCGAGCAGGATCTCGACGCGGTCACCGCGGTTTCCGGCAGCGGCCCGGCCTACGTTTTCTACTTCATCGAGGCTCTGGAGCGCGCCGGCCGGGAACTGGGCCTCTTGCCGGATGCCGCGCATCGGCTAGCGCTCGAGACGTTTGCCGGCGCGGTCAAGCTTGCGGCGCAGTCGAGCGAGGCGCCGGAGACCTTGCGCAGCCGAGTTACGTCCAGGGGCGGAACCACCGAGCGCGCGCTCGAGTCCATGGAGTCTGACCGTGTGAAGGAGGCGGTCGTGCGCGCGGTGCGCGCCGCGGCCGAGCGCTCGCGCGAGCTGGGCGACGAGCTGGGCAGGGACTGAAGGGTGCTGTCCGGCGCGCTGATCTTCCTGGTCAACACCGTTTTCGGCTTGTTCGTCGTCGCCCTGCTGCTGCGCTTCTACCTGCAGTGGGCGCGCGCGCCGTACCGCAATCCGCTGTCCGAGTTCCTCCAGGCGCTGACCGATTTCATGGTGCGGCCCGCGCGCCGCCTGGTTCCGGGCCTGTGGGGCCTCGACCTCGCGACGCTCGCCCTGGCGTGGCTCGCGCAGGGGGCCGAGCTTGCCATCCTGCTCCAGATCCGGGGCTATGCGTTCGGGCCGGAGGCCGGGGTCGCGTTCGCCGCGCTCGTACTGCTGGCGCTGGTCACGCTCTTCAAGATCGGCCTCTACATCGTGATCGCCGCGGTGATCGTGCAGGTCGTGTTGTCCTGGATGGGCCCCTACAACCCGTTGATGCCGCTCGCGAACAGCATGACACGCCCGTTTCTCCGCGTGTTCCAGCGGCGGATACCGCCAATCGGCAACGTCGACCTCTCGCCGCTGTTCCTGCTGGTGGCGATCCAGCTCCTGCTGATGCTCCCCGTCGCCTGGGCCGAGAGCGCTTTGGCGCGCCTGCTCTAGCGCCAAAGCGCGTGGATCGTGGGTCGTGGATCGAGGATCGAACTGGATGCGCTACGACACCGCCTCCCGGCGGATATTGCTGATGGTACGCGTGCAGCCGAACGCGCGGCGGAGCGAAATCACTGGATTGCACGGCGCTGCGCTGAAGATCAAGGTCGCCGCGCCCGCGGTGGACAACAAGGCGAACACCGTGCTGGTCCAATTCTTGGGCGAGGCGCTGGGAATTCCGAAATCCGCGATCATCATCCGCCGCGGAGCCTCGAGCCGCAGCAAGCTGCTGGAAATTACCGGCGGACCGGAACTCGCAGCGAACCTCCAGGCGTTAGCCGTGGGGCGACCCACGACCCACGATCCACGATCCACGCCGTCTACATGAGGATAATGTCGTACTGCTCCTGGTTGTAGGTGGTCTCGACCTGCAGCGACACCGGCTTCCCGATGAAGTCCGAGAGCATGGCGAGCGATTGCGACTCCTCGTCGAGGAACAGATCGATCACCGGGGGGGACGCGAGGATGCGGTACTCGCGCGCGTTGAACTGGCGCGCCTCGCGCGCGAGCTCCCGCAGGATCGCGTAGCACACGGTCTGCGGGGTCTTCAGCCGGGCGCGCCCCTCGCACACCGGGCACGGCTCGCACAGCACCTGGGCCAGCGACTCGCGGGTGCGCTTGCGCGTCATTTCCACGAGCCCGAGCTGGGTGAAGCCGTTCACCGACATGCGGGTGCGATCGCGCGCAAGCGCCTTGCGGAACTCGTTCAGCACCGCGTTCCGGTGCTCGTCGGTGTCCATGTCGATGAAATCGACGATGATGATGCCGCCGAGGTTGCGCAGCCGCAGCTGCCGCGCGATCACCTGCGCCGCCTCGAGGTTGGTCTTGAAGATGGTGTCGTCGAAGCTGCGGCCGCCGACGAAGCCGCCGGTGTTGACGTCCAGCGTGGTGAGCGCCTCGGTCTGGTCGATGACGAGGTAGCCCCCGCTTTTGAGGTCGACGCGCCGGGCGAGCGCCTTCTCGATCTCGTCCTCGACGCCGTAGAGATCGAACAGGGGGCGCTCGCCCCGGTAGTGCTCGATGCGCTCGGCGACGTTGGGCGTGAAGTCCTGCCCGAATTCGTGCAGCTTCCGGCAGGTTTCGCGCGAGTCGACCAGGACGCGCGCGGTGTCCTCGTGCACGAAGTCGCGCAGCACCCGCAGGCTCAGGTCGAGGTCCTGGTAGAGCGGCGTCAGGGGCGCGGCGGCGGCGGCCTTTTCCTGGATGCCGCTCCACAACCGTCGCAGGTAGTCGATATCGGACCTGAGCTCCCGGTCGGAGGCGGCTTCCGCCACGGTGCGGAGGATGAACCCGCCTTTCTCCCCGGGCGGCAGCAACTGCCGCAGCTTCTCGCGCAGGTGCGCCCGCTCCTCCTCGTCCTCGATGCGCTGCGAGATCCCGATGTGGGATTCCTGGGGCAGGTAGACCAGAAAGCGGCCGGCGATCGAGACCTGGGTCGAGAGCCGCGCCCCCTTGGTGCCGATCGGGTCCTTCACCACCTGCACCAGCAGGCTCTGGCCCTCGCCGATGAGCTTTTCGATCGGCACCGCCGGCGCCCCGTTGTGGCGATGGCCGCGGATGTCGGCGACGTGCAGAAACGCCGCGCGCTCGCCGCCGATGTTGATGAACGCCGACTGCATCCCCGGCAGCACCCGGATCACGCGCCCCATGGTGATGTTGCCGACGAGCCCGCGCGAGGCGGCGCGCTCGATGTGCACTTCCTGCGTGACGCCCTGCTCGATCACGGCCACCCGCGTTTCCTGCGGAGTGACGTTGACCAGGATTTCCTCGGTAACGGCCATCGGGGGAAGCCCTACCAGACCGGGATGTTGAATTTCTGCAGCAGCTCCGTGGTTTCCGCGAGCGGCAGGCCCATGATACCGGAATAGCTCCCCGAGATCCGCATGACGAACGCGCCCGCCCGTCCCTGGATCGCGTAGGCGCCCGCCTTGTCGAGCGGCTCGCCGCTCGCGCAATAGCGCCGGATGTCGGTGTCGGAAAGCTCGCGGAACCAGACGCTGGACACGGAAATCTGCGTCTCGACGTGCTCCCTCAGCGCGACCGCCACCGCCGTCAGCACCTGGTGCTCGCGCCCGGACAGCGCGCGCAGCATGCGCGCGGCGTGCTCGACATCGTCCGGCTTGCCGACGACCTGGCCGTCGAACACGACCGTGGTGTCGGCGGCGAGCACCGGCTTTTGCGGCAGCACCCGCAGCGCGATCTGGAGCACGGCCATCTCGGCCTTGGTGCGGGCGATGCGCAGGACATACACACCGGGTGACTCGTCCGGCAGCGGCGTCTCGTCGACGTCGACGCCGCGCCGCAGGTCCTCGCGCAGCAGCAGCAGCTCGAACGGCACGCCGATCTGCTTGAGCAGGTCCCGCCGCCGCGGGCTGCGCGAGGCGAGATAGATGCGCTGGTCGCCGATGCTCATGCTTCACTCCCTGTGGTAGGGGTGATTGTGCAATATCGACATCGCGCGATAAAGCTGCTCGGCCAATGCCACGCGCGCGAGCCCGTGCGGGAGCGTCAGCGGCGAAAGCGACCAGACGAGGTCGGCGGACCGCTTCACCTCTTCCGCCAGGCCGTCGGCGCCGCCCACGACGAAGGCGACGTCCCGCCCCCCTTCCCGCCAGCGCGCGATGCGCCGCGCCAGCGCCATCGTGTCGAAAAGCGCCCCGCGCTCGTCGAGCGCGACCCTGACGCAGCCCGCCGGCAGGGCGGCCAGGATGCGCTTGCCCTCGGTCTCGAGCACGCGCTTCACCGGCCCGCCGCGCAACGCGGGCTTGAGCGCCACGAGCCCGACGCGGGCATCCCGCGGCATGCGTCCCGCGTACTCCGAGAAGCCGGCGTCGACCCACGCCGGCATGCGGTGGCCGACCGCTACCACGAGGAATCTCATGCGGGTCGTTCAGGACGCGGCAGCGGCTGCGCGGCGGCGCCGCGCGCGCGGCGGTGGCGCCCACAGCTCTTCGAGGTTGTAATACTTGCGGGTGGCGGGCTGCATGATGTGCACGACCGCCGCGCCCAGGTCGACCAGGATCCACTCCCCGGTGCGCTCGCCCTCCACGCCGTGGACGCGCGCGCCGAGCGCTTTCAACTTTTCCTGGAGGTGATTGGAGAGCGCCTTGCCCTGGCGGGCCGAGTCGGCGGTCGCGACGATGACCCAGTCGAACAGGGAGGTCATCCGCCGCGCGTCCAGCACCACGATGTCGCGTCCCTTGATGTCTTCCAGCGCCGCGACGGCGGTCTTGGCCAGCTTGTCGAGTCTCATCAAACTCCTAGGTATATAGCTTGTGCGATTGTATGTAGTCAAGAACCGGGGCGGGGAGCAGGTAACGCGGGCTGGCGCCGGCTCGCAGCATGTCGCGGATCGCCGTCGCCGAGATGTCGAGCGCCGTGAACGGGACCACCACGATGCCTCCCGCGGGTTGAAGGTGGGTCGCCAGCGGCTGCTGCATGAGCCGCGCCGTGTACTCGCGCGCCAGCGGCTGCGGCATGCGTTCGGCCCAGCGCTCGACCGGGAATCCCGGGCGGTGGGCGATGGCAATGTGCGCGAGCCCGAAAATCCCGTGCCAGCGGTGCCACGTGGCGAACTCGAGAAACGCGTCCGCCCCGAGCAGCAGCACGAGTGGACACGCCGTGCCGGCTTCCCCGCGCAGCTCCGTGAGCGTGTCGAACGTATAACCGGGGCCGGCGCGATGAATTTCGCGCTCGTCCACCTTGAATCGGGCGTTGTCCGCCGTCGCCAGCCGCGTCATCGCCAGGCGATGCTCGGGCGCCACCCGCGGGCTGCTTCGATGCGGCGGCGTGCCGCTCGGTATCAGGCGCACCTCGCCCAGCTTGAGCGTTTCGCACAGTTCCTCGGCGAGACGCAGATGGCCGAAATGAACCGGATCGAAAGTGCCGCCTAGCACGCCTATGGGAGCGGAACTGCTCAAAGTACGAGCCGGCGGATATCGGACAGTACGCTGCTGAGGAACGCGATGAAGCGCGCGCCCTGCGCGCCGTCGATGACGCGGTGGTCGTACGACACCGACAGCGGGAGCATCATCCGGGGAACGAATTCCTTTCCGTTCCACATCGGGCGCGTCACCGACTTGCCGACGCCGAGTATCGCCACCTCCGGCGCGTTGATGATCGGCGTGAAGTGGGAGCCGCCCAGTCCGCCGAGGCTCGAGATCGAGAAGCAGCCGCCCTGCAGGTCGGCCGGGGAGATCTTCCCCGACCGCATGCGCGCGCTGACTTCACCGAGCTCCTTCGCCAGCACCATCAGGCCCTTCTTGTCCACGTCGCGTATCACCGGCACCACCAGGCCGCTGGGCGTGTCCACGGCAACCCCGATGTGGAAGTACTGCTTGAGGACGAGGCTCTCGCCGTCCGCCGACAGCGAAGCATTGAATTCCGGGTGCTGCTTCAGCGCCACCACGACGGCTTTCAGGAGAAAGCACAGTATCGTGAAGCGGATGCCCTGCCGCTTCGCCTCCTCGACCTGGATCTTGCGGAATTCCTCGAGCTCCGTGATATCGGCCTCGTCGTGCTGCGTGATATGCGGAATGCTGACCCAGTTGCGGTGCAGGTTCGCGCCCGAGAGCTTCCTGATCCGGGACAGCGCCTGCGTGGTGACCGGACCGAACTTCGCGAAATCCACCTGCGGCAGCGGCGGGAGGTTGAGCCCCAGCCCGCCCTCGGCCGCGCGCGGCCGCGAAAGCTCGCTCTTGACGTGGTTCTGGACGTCTTCCTTGAGCACGCGCTCCTTCTGGCCGCTGCCTTTCACGCGCGCCAGGTCCACGCCCAGCTCGCGCGCGAAACGCCGCACCGAGGGACTCGCGTGCGCGTGCGCGAAGCCGGCCTCGTTCACCGTCGCCCCCGGGGGCGACGGCGCGAGCGCGGAGGCCGACGGCACGGCCTGCGCAACAGGCCCCGGAGCAGGCGCGGCGCGCGGCGCGGATTGCGGCGCCGGGGCCGGGATCGGAGCGGGTTTCTCCGCCGCCGGCTTCGCGGCGGCCGCGCCATCGCCGGCGGACTCGAGCGTGAGCACGAGCGTGCCTTCGGAAACCTTGTCGCCGACCTTGACCCTGAGCTCCTTTACCACGCCGGCGGACGGGGACGGCACTTCCATCGTCGCCTTGTCGGACTCGAGCGTGACGAGCGGGGATTCCTTGCCGACGCGGTCGCCCGGCTTGACCAGCACCTCGATCACCGGGATGTTCTTGAAGTCCCCGATGTCCGGGACCTTGACTTCGATGATGCTGCTCATCTGAGAACCGTGAACGGTGAACGGTGAAAGGATTTCACGCCGTTCAGGCCTTGGCGGGATTGGGCTTCTCCGGATCCACCCCGTACTTCCTGATGGCCTCCACGACCTTCTTCTGCGGCAGCGCTTCCTGATCGGCGAGCGCCTTCAACGCCGCCACCGCGACGTAGCGCCGGTCGACCTCGAAGTGGCCGCGCAGCGCCCGCCGCGTGTCGGAGCGGCCGAAGCCGTCGGTGCCGAGCACGCTGTAGCGCGCCGGCTGCGGCAGGTAGGCGCGAATCTGGTCGGCGAACACCTTCATGTAATCGGTCGCCGCGATCACCGGCCCGGGATGGTCCCTCAGGCATTGCTCGACATGCGAGCGCCGCGGCTCCGACTCGGGGTGCAGCAGGTTCCAGCGCGCGGTTTCGATGCCGTCGCGCCGCAGCTCGTTGAAGCTCGTGACGCTCCAGATGTCCGCCGCAACGCCGAAATCCTTTTCCAGCAGCTCGGCGCCCGCCATCACCTCGCGCAGGATCGTGCCGCAGCCCATCAACTGTACCTTGAGCTTGCCTTTCGCCGCCTTGCCCGGCTTTTCCCCGGAAGGCAGCCGGTACATGCCGCGCAGGATGCCGCTCTCCGCCCCTTCCGGCATCGCGGGGTGGGCGTAATTCTCGTTCATCACCGTGATGTAGTAGTAGACGTCTTCCTGCTCCCGGTACATGCGGCGCAGGCCGTCCTGGATGATGACCGCCAGCTCGTAGGCGAACGTCGGGTCGTACGAGACGCAATTCGGGACGGTGGACGCGAGCAGGTGGCTGTGCCCGTCCTCGTGCTGCAGCCCTTCCCCGTTCAGCGTGGTGCGACCCGCCGTGCCGCCGAGCAGGAATCCGCGCGCGCGCATGTCGCCGGCGGCCCACGCGAGGTCGCCCACGCGCTGGAAGCCGAACATCGAGTAGAACGTGTAGAACGGGACCATCGGCTGGTTGTGCGTGCTGTAGGCGGTCGCCGCCGCGATCCACGACGACATCGCGCCCGCCTCGTTGATGCCCTCCTGCAGGATCTGGCCGTTCTGGTCCTCCTTGTAGTACATGAGCTGGTCGGAGTCCTGCGGCGTGTAGAGCTGGCCGACGTGGGAATAGATGCCGAGCTGGCGGAACATCCCCTCCATGCCGAACGTGCGCGACTCATCCGGGACGATCGGCACGACCAGCTTGCCGATGCTCTTGTCGCGCACCAGGGTGTTGAGGATGCGCACGAAAGCCATGGTGGTGGAGATCTCGCGCCCGTCGGTGCCCTTCAGCTGCGCGTCGAACGCGGCGAGCGGCGGCACTTCCAGCGCCGCGCTCCTGCGCCGGCGCGCCGGCACGCTGCCGCCCATCGCCGCGATCCGTTCCCGCAGATACTTCATCTCGGGGCTGTCCTCGGGCGGGCGGTAGAACGGCACCTCCTCCAGCTTCTCGTCGGGGATCGGGACCTCGAAGCGGTCGCGAAACGCCTTGATCGAGGCGGTGCCCATCTTCTTCTGCTGGTGCGTGATGTTCTGGCCCTCGCCCGCCTCGCCCATGCCGTAGCCCTTCACGGTCTTGGCGAGGATCACCGTGGGTTGCCCGACGTGCTTCGTCGCCGCGGCATACGCCGCGTAGATCTTGAGCGGGTCGTGCCCGCCGCGGTTGAGCCGCCAGATATCGTCGTCGGACATGTGCGCGACCATGTCGAGCAGCTCCGGATACTTGCCGAAGAAGTGCTTGCGCACGAAAGCGCCGTCCTGCGACTTGAAAGCCTGGTACTCGCCGTCCACGCACTCCTCCATGCGGCGCAGCAGGATGCCGGTCTTGTCGCGCATGAACAGCGGGTCCCAGTACGAGCCCCAGATCACCTTGATCACGTTCCAGCCCGCACCGCGGAATGCGGACTCCAGCTCCTGGATGATCTTGCCGTTGCCGCGCACCGGCCCGTCGAGCCGCTGCAGGTTGCAGTTGATGACGAAGATCAGGTTGTCGAGGCGCTCGCGCCCGGCGAGCGAGATCGCGCCGAGCGACTCCGGCTCGTCCATCTCGCCGTCGCCGCAGAAGCACCACACCTTGCGGCCCTGCGGCTCGATGATGCCGCGGTCCTTGAGATAGCGCATGAAGCGCGCCTGGTAGATCGCCATGATCGGGCCGAGCCCCATGGACACCGTCGGAAACTGCCAGAAATCCGGCATGAGCCAGGGGTGCGGATAGGACGACAGTCCCTTGCCGCCCACTTCCTGGCGGAAATGCTTCAACTGCTCATCGGTGATGCGGCCCTCGAGATAGGCGCGCGAGTAGATGCCCGGCGCGGAGTGCCCCTGGAAATAGACGAGGTCGCCGCCGAAACCGTCATTCCAGGCGCGAAAGAAGTGATTGAAGCCGATGTCGTAGAGCGTGGCGGCGGAAGCGAAGCTCGCGATGTGCCCGCCGAGCTCCGAGGATTCCTTGTTGGCGCGCAGCACCATCGCCATCGCGTTCCAGCGCACCAGCGAGCGGATCTTGTTCTCCAGCTCGGCGTCCCCCGGCGAGCGCTCCTCCTGCGACATCGGGATCGTGTTCATGTACGCCGTGTTGGCGTTGTAGGGGATATAGGCGCCGTGCGCGCGCGCCTTTTCGACCAGCCGCTCGAGCAGGAAGTTGGCGCGCGGCGGGCCCTCGCGCTCCAGCACCGAATCGAGCGCGTCGAGCCACTCCCGTGTTTCCTGCGGATCAGCGTCGGGTTGGATGTCTTTCAGATCCATAACGGCCACCGTTTACGATTCCAGGAGCCTGCAGACGGCTGACCGGCGCTCGCACCGTTGGCGCCGGGGAAGGCATTATAGCACCGGGTTTTCACCCGTCCGGACGCAGTATCCCCTTGTATGGAATGGTGAAAATGGGTTACCGGTTCCGGAATTTCGCGGCACGCTTCTCCCGGAAGGCGGTCATGCCTTCCTTGCGGTCCTGCGTGCCGAACGCCTGCACGAACAGATCCGTCTCCAGGGCGCAGGCCGCGAAGAGGTCAAGATTTCCCCCGCGTTGCACCGCCTGCTTGACGAGCCGCACCGCGACCGGGCCCCTGGATGCGATCGTGCGCGCCGCGTCGAGTCCCTTCGCCCTGAGCTCGGAGGCGGGATGCATATGATTGGCGAGCCCGATGGCGACGGCTTCCTCCGCCTTCACCTGGCGCGCGGTCGTGAGCATCTCCAGCGCGCGGGCGGGGCCGACCCGGCGCGGCAGGCGCTGCGTGCCACCGAAGCCGGGCGGAATGCCGAGGTTCACTTCCGGCTGGCCGAATACGGCATTCGGTGCGGCGAGGATCCAGTCGCAGGCGAGCGCCAGCTCACAGCCGCCGCCCAGCGCAAAGCCATTCACGAGGGCGATCACCGGAACCGGCAGTGCTTCGAGGGCGTGCATCACGCGCCCGCCTTTCTCGGAGAATTCGCGCGCCTGCTCGATCGTCGCGTTCTGCATCTCCGCGATGTCGGCGCCGGCGACGAACGCTTTCTCGCCTGCGCCGGTGACGAGCAGCACGCGTGCGCCATCGTCCATCGCAACCTTCTTGATGGCCGCCGCAATTTCATCCAGCGTCGCGGCGTTCAACGCATTCAAAGCCTTCGGCCGGTTTACCGTCAGCAGGTAGATTCCCGCCTCGGGCTGCTCGAGCAGGATGTTCTTAAAGTCCATGACTCAGGTGGCTCGTGGCTGAAGCGTAACACTTTAAATTGCCTCGGTGCCGCGACCCGGCCCGGAATCCGCTCTCCAGCCCTTGCGCTGGAACATGACAGACATGAAACTGGCAACTCCGACGCGTTGAATCAGGAGGATTCATGAGAAGTCTGCTACTTGCATGCGTTGCGGGATGTTTCGCGGTATCGCTAGCCCACGCGCAGACCGACGTGCTTATCGAAGTGGAGCTCGAGCGCAAGCAGGGCGACCAGCCCGTGCGCATGCGCGCCATCCTGTCCAAGCCGGAAAGGGCCACGGATACGGCGCTGCTGTTCTTCCGCGGCGTACCCGGCTACGCGCTCATCAATTCCGTTCAGGACAAGAAGAGAAATCTCGGCTGGATGGGAAGGGGCAAAGTTCAGAGCCTGCTCATGCAGGCAGGCATCGCCTTCGTGATCGTGGACTGCCCGACCGACCAGTGGGGGGAAAGCCCGAAACCGCCGGCCACCAACTGCCTCCATCAATACCGCTTCTCCCGGCAGCACGCCGATGACGTGCGCCGGCTCATCGCCCATCTCAAGGAAAAGCACGGCCTGTCCCGGCAGTTCCTTCTGGGCCACAGCATGGGCACGGTCAGTTCGCGCTCGCTCGCCATCCATCTCGGCAAGGACGAGGTTGCCGGCATCATCCACTCCGCGACCATCAATTTTCCCAACCCGAATCGAGGCAACATTCTGCAGCTGTACGGGGATTTTTCGGGAATCTTTCCGCGCAAGGCGGCGGGCATGCCGATGCTGCATCTCCATAATGAAAATGACGCCTGTCCGGGCACGCCCTACGCCCCGGTACGCGCCTACGCCCAGGACAACCTGGTGACCGTGCGCGGCGGCATTCCGGAGGGCGAACCTTGCGGTGTTGGCCATTTGCACAGTCATCAGGGACGGGAAGACGTGGCGATCGCCGCCGTAATCACATGGATCAAGACCGGCAAAGTCGAGCCGGTGGTCGGGGAATGACTATTTCGCCGCCATCCGCAGCGCGCCGTCGAGCCGGATCACTTCCCCGTTCAGCATCGGGTTCACGATGATGTGCTCGACCAGCGCCGCGAATTCGTCCGGCCGCCCCAGGCGCGGCGGAAACGGCACCTGCGCCGCGAGCGATCGCTTGAGCTCCGGGCTGAACGCCGCGGCCATGGGAGTTTCGAAGATGCCCGGCGCGATCGCCATCACGCGGATGCCGAGTCGCGCCAGCTCGCGCGCCGCCGGCAGCGTCAGCCCCGCCACCCCCGCCTTCGACGCGCTGTAAGCGGCCTGTCCGATCTGCCCGTCGAACGCGGCAACCGAAGCGGTGTTGACGATCACGCCGCGCTCGCCTTCGCCATCGGGTTTGTTCTCCGCCATCGCCTGCGCCGCAAGGCGCAGCACGTTGAAGGTGCCGACGAGGTTGATCTCGATGGCGTGGCGAAAGCTGTCGAGCCGGTGCGGCCCGCTCTTGCCCAGCACGCGCTCCCCGGGGGCAATACCGGCGCAGCTCACCGCGCCGTGCAATGCCCCGAACTTGTCGCGCGCCGCGGCGACCGCCTTCGCGACCTGCGACTCGTCGGTCACGTCCGTTTGAGAAAAGCCCGCGCGGGCGCCCAGCTCGAGCGTGAATGCTTTCCCCTGCTCCGCGTTGGTGTCCGCAATGACCGCATTGCCGCCCGCGGCAACGAGCCTGCGCGCCGTCGCCGCGCCCAGGCCCGATGCGCCGCCGGTGACGAGGAAGGTGTGGCCGGCTATTTGCACGGCCCGAATGGAATCGCCGCAGTGAGTAGGCACTTACTTTTCATCACTCCCCCTATGAAAACGCGCCGAAACGGCGACGGTCAGCTCTTGTCTGCGCGCATCTTAACGTAGGCGCCCGGCGCGTCTTCGATCGCCTTCAATTTGCCCTTGCCGGGTATCCGCGGCGGCACCTTGTCGCCGCCGTGCTGCGCGACCCAGCCCGCCCAGTCGGGCCACCACGAGCCCGGGTGCTGCGACGCGCCCTTCAACCACTTGTCCGGGTCATCCGGGAGCCTGGGATGGGTCCAGTAGCAGTACTTGTTCGCGGCCGGCGGGTTGACGATGCCCGCGATATGGCCGGAGCCGCCGAGCACGAAGCGCACCGGCCCGGTAAAGCGCTTCGCCCCGGCATAGGTGGATCGCCACGGCGCGATGTGGTCCTCCAGCGTGGAGGCGAAGTAGAGCGGCGTCTTCACCCGGGCGAGGTCGATCGGCACGCCCCCGAGCTCGATGCCGCCCGGCTTGACCAGCAGGTTCTTGAGATACATGTTGCGGAGATAGTAGCTGTGCATGGTCGCGGGCATGCGCGTCGAATCGGAGTTCCAGTAGAGCAGGTCGAACGGGAACGGGTCGCGCCCGAGCAGATAGTTGTTGATGACGAATGACCAGATGAGGTCGTTCGCCCGCAGCATGTTGAAGGTGGTCGCCATTTCGGACCCCTCGAGGTAGCCGCGCTCGTGCATGCGCTTCTCGAGGGCCGCCACCTGCTTCTCGTCGAGGAACACCTCGAGCTCGCCGGCTTCCTCGAAGTCGATCATCGAGGCGAAGAATGTCACGGAGCGGATGCGTTCGTCCTCTTTTGCGGCCAGATAGCCCAGCGTGCACGCGAGCAGTGTGCCGCCCAGGCAATAGCCGATGGCGTTCACCTCGCTCTCGCCGGTCGCCTTCCCGATCGCAGCGAGCGCGGCCAGCGTGCCTTCAGTGAGGTAGTCGTCGAAACGCTTGTGGGCGAGCTTCTTGTCGGGATTGACCCACGAGATGACGAACACCGTATGCCCCTGCTCGACCGCCCACTTGATGAACGAGTTCTTCTCGCGCAGGTCGAGGATGTAGTACTTGTTGATCCACGGCGGAATGATCAGCAGCGGCCGCCGGTAGACCGCCCCGTTCGCCGGGTAGTACTGGATCAATTGGATCAGCTCGTTCTGAAAGACGACCTTGCCCGGCGTGGTGGCGACGTTGATGCCGAGCTTGAACGCGTTCTCGTCGGTCATGCGCAGCCGGACCTTTTCGCCGCCGCCGCGCGCGAGGTCTTCGAGCAGGTTGTTCAGCCCCTTCACCAGGTTGTGCCCGCCGCTCGCCACGGTCTCGCGCAATACTTCGGGATTGGTCAGCATGAAATTGCTCGGCGAGAGCGCGTCGATGTATTGCCGGGTGTAGAAATCCACTTTCTTCGAGATCTGCTCGTCGAGCCCCTCGACCTGGCCCACCGTCTGGTGCAGGTGCTTGGCGGCGATCAGGTAGGACTGCTTGAGGTAGTCGTAGAGAAAATTCTGCTGCCAGTCGGCGTGCTTGAAGCGGCGGTCCGTGTGATGCGGCTCGGCCACCGGCTTGGGCGCGTGCCCCATCAGCTTCATCATGGAGTGCTGCCACAGCGACACGGTGTCCTGCCAGTATTTCACCTGGGTCTCGGCGAGCTTGAACGGGTCCGACAGCAGCCGGGCCCATGCGTGGAAGAACGCCTCCGTGATGCCCAGCTCATCGCGCATTCCGGGGAGACCGCCGTTCTGTCCGCGTTCCAGGTATTGCGTGACGAGGTGCCCGCTCTTCCGTGCTATGTCGGCATAGAGATTTGCCAATCGAGCCGGGTCGTAGGACTGCTGTGACGGCTGTTCCGGCTGCGGCTTTTCGGCCATTTCGCGCTCTCGTTACTGGTCTTGACGTTTACGTAAACGTAGTATAGTCTGAATTTCAGCTATATTACATGGCGTTGCTGCGAAGCACAATGAGTAATACCTTCACTATTTCCGAACTGGCCCGGGAGTTCGCAGTCACCACGCGCACCATCCGATTTTACGAGGACCAGGGGCTGTTGAGTCCCAGGCGTGAGGGCACCAACCGGGTCTTCAGCAACCGCGATCGGGTACGCTTGAAGCTCGCGCTACGCGGCAAGCGGCTCGGATTCTCCCTCGCCGAGATCCGCGAGCTGTTCAACCTGTACGATGTTTCCCAGGACGAGAAAAAACAGCTCGCAGACTTTCTCGTCAAGTTGGAGCGCCGGCGCGCGCTGCTCGAGCAGCAGCGGGAGGACATAGAGGTGATGCTGAACGAGATCAGCTTTTTTGCCAACCAGTGCCGCCGGTTGCTCAAAGGCAAGCCGGAGGGCGACGGTTCGAAGGCCGTGGCCTAAGCTGAATGATGCATTGCATACATAATTGACGTTAACGTAAACGTTATGCATAGTATCATTGATTAATATGGTATGTCTGGAGTAGCGCTGTGTACCGAGGCCTCGATTTCGAGCTGGGCGAAACGGTCGACATCCTCCGCGAGTCGGTCCGCGGCTTCACCGCGCGCGAGATCGCGCCGCGCGCGGCGGAGATCGACCGGTCCAACGAATTTCCGCGCGACCTCTGGCCCAGGCTCGGACGACTGGGGCTGCTCGGCATCACCGTCGAGGAGGAATACGGCGGGACCTCCATGGGCTACCTCGCGCACGTCGTCGCGCTGGAGGAAGTGAGCCGCGGCTCCGCCGCGGTCGGGCTTTCCTACGGCGCGCATTCCAACCTGTGCGTGAACCAGATCCGCCGCAACGGCGACGACCGCCAGAAACGGCGCTACCTGCCGCCGCTGATCTCCGGCGAGCACGTCGGCGCGCTGGCGATGAGCGAAGCCGGCGCCGGCTCCGACGTCATGAGCATGCGTTTGCGCGCGGACCGGCGCGGCGACCGCTACGTGCTGAACGGCACCAAGATGTGGATCACCAACGGCCCCGACGCGGACGTGCTGGTCGTGTACGCCAGGACCGACCCCGCCGCCGGCGCGCGCGGCATTTCGGCGTTCATCGTCGAAAACCGTTTCAAGGGTTTTGCCCCCGCCCAAAAGCTCGACAAGCTCGGCATGCGTGGCTCCAGCACCTGCGAGCTGGTGTTCGACGACTGCGAGGTGCCGGAAGAGAACGTGCTGGGTACGCCGGGCAAAGGCGTCGACGTGCTGATGAGCGGGCTCGATTACGAACGCGTCGTGCTGGCGGCCGGCCCGCTCGGCATCATGCAGGCCTGTCTCGATGCCGTGATCCCGCACCTCCATCAGCGCCGCCAGTTCGACCGGCCGATCGGCGAGTTCCAGCTGATGCAGGGCAAGCTCGCCGACATGTACGTCACGCTCAACGCCTGCCGCGCGTACGTCTACGCGGTGGCCCGCGCGTGCGACCGCGGCGCGGTCACGCGCAAGGACGCCGCGGGCGCGATCCTGTTCGCAGCCGAGAAGGCGACGGGGATGGCGCTCGAAGCGATCCAGTGCCTCGGCGGCATGGGCTACATCAACGACTCGCCCACCGGCCGCCTGCTGCGCGACGCGAAGCTGTACGAAATCGGGGCGGGCACGTCCGAGATTCGACGCTGGTTGATAGGGCGCGATTTGTTCGACGAAACGAAGTAACTTTTTCCCTATGAAGTGACCACTAACTAACACTGAAAACAAACGATAAATGGCCGAATTGCACACCCCCCTCTGCGACCGGCTGGGCATACGCCTGCCGCTTATCCAAGCACCCATGCCGAGCGCTTCCACCCCCGAATTGGTAGCGGCGGTCAGCCACGCCGGCGCGCTCGGATCCTTTGGTTCCGCTTATACCCAGCCCGAAACCATGTTGCGGGAGGCCGAGGCGGTGCGCGCGCGCACTCACGCGCCATTCAATGTAAATCTGTTCGTCGCAAAGCAACCCCCTGCTATTGATGCGGCGGCACAGCGCGGGGCATTGGATGCCGTCGCAGGTTATTACCAGGAACTCGGGTTGCCACCTCCGGAACCTGTGCGTCCGCCGTACGCGCCGGACCTGGAAGCGCAATTACGCGCCGTCGAGCAAATCCGTCCCGCTGTATTCACCTTTCACCTTGGGGACATGCCACAGGAGCGCGTGCGCCGAATCCAGGCGCTGGGCGTGAAAGTCGGCGGCAGCGCAAACTGCATCGCCGAGGCGCGGAACCTGGAAGCGTTGGGGGTGGACTTCATCGTCGCGCAGGGGGCCGAAGCGGGGGGCCACCGCGGCAGTTACCTGCGCAACCCGTACGATTCGATGACCGGGACCCTTGCGTTGGTGCGCCTGATCGTGCGCAGCGTGAAGATTCCCGTCGTGGCCGCAGGCGGCATCATGGATGGTGCGGGCATCGCCGCGGCCCTTGCCCTCGGAGCACAGGCCGCATGGCTCGGCACCGCGTTCATTCCCTGCCCCGAAAGCGGCTCCCCGCGCGCGCACAAGGAAAGCGTCCTGAACTCGAAAGAGGACGCGACGCTCGTCACCGAGCAGTTCTCCGGCAAGCCCGCTCGGGCAATCGCCAACCGTTTTATGCGCGAGATGCACGAGCGCGCGGCGCCGCAGCTCGACTTTCCGGCGCAGAATACGCTCACGGGCAAGTTGCGAGCGGCGGCGGCAAAAGCCGGGAACCCGGATTTCGTTGCGATGTATGCCGGGCAGGGCGCGCCGCTTTCCCGCGCGCTGCCCGCGGCCGAGCTGGTTGCGGCGCTGGAGGCCGAAACGCTCGAGGCGCTCGACCGGCTCGCTGCACTGCGGGGCTGAAAGGATGAGCATGCAGAACGATCCGATAGTCATCGTGTCCACCGCACGCACGCCCATGGGCGGTTTCATGGGCGACCTCAAGTCGCTCGCCGCACCGGAGCTGGGCGCCATCGCCATCCGCGCCGCGGTCGAGCGCGCCGGCGTGAAGCCGGAAGACATTCAGGAAGTGATCATGGGCAACGTGCTCCCCGCCGGCCAGGGCCAGGCGCCCGCTCGCCAGGCCGCGCTCGGCGCGGGGCTGCCGCCCGCCACCGGCTGCATGACGATCAACAAGGTCTGCGGCTCGGGCATGAAGGCGGCGATGCTGGCCCACGACATGCTCACGCTCGGCGTCAACGACGTGATGGTCGCGGGCGGCATGGAAAGCATGTCGAACGCCCCCTATCTGCTCCCCAAGGCGCGCTCCGGCCTGCGCCTCGGGCACGGCGAGGTGAAGGACCACATGTTTCTCGACGGGCTGGAGGACGCCTACGACCGTGGCCGCCTCATGGGCACGTATGCCGAGGATTGCGCCGACCGCTACCGCTTCACGCGCGAGGCGCAGGACCGCTACGCCATCACCTCGCTGACACGGGCGCAGGAAGCGATCAAGAGCGGCGGTTTCGACCGGGAAATCGTGCCGGTGAAGATCGTCGGGAACAAGGGCGAGACCGTGGTGAAGAGCGACGAGCAGCCGCCCAAGGCGAACCCCGACAAGATCCCGCAACTGAAGCCCGCCTTCAGGAAGGACGGCACGGTGACGCCCGCCAATTCCAGCTCGATCTCGGACGGCGCGGCGGCGCTGGTGCTGATGCGGCGCTCCGAAGCGGAGCGGCGCGGCATCGCGGCGCTCGCCCGGGTGGCGGGCTACGCCACGCACTCGCAGGAGCCGCAATGGTTCACCACGGCGCCGGTGGGCGCGATCCGCAAGCTCTTCGAGAAAACCGGCTGGAACGCGAAGTCCACGGAGCTGTTCGAGATCAATGAAGCGTTCGCCGTGGTGGCGATGGCGGCGATGCACGATCTCGACCTGCCGCACGACAAGGTCAACGTGCACGGCGGCGCCTGCGCGCTGGGACACCCGCTCGGCGCTTCCGGCGCGCGCATCATGGTGACGCTGCTCGCGGCGCTCGAACGGCGCGGCATGAAGCGCGGCATCGCCGCGCTCTGCATCGGCGGCGGCGAAGCGACCGCGATCGCGCTCGAACGCTTGAGCTAGCTCCGGAGAACGGTATGGCCAACCCCATCGACTTCTACTTCGACTTCTCCTCCCCCTACGGTTACTTCGCCAGCACGAAGATAGACGAACTCGCGGCGAAGCACGGCAGGACGGTCACCTGGCGGCCGATCCTGCTCGGGGCGGTGTTCAAGATCACGGGCGGACAGCCGCTGCCCACGATCCCATTGAAAGGCAGCTACGCCGCGCACGACCTCGCGCGCAGCGCGCGGTTGTTCAAGGTGCCGTTCAAGCTGCCCTCGAAATTCCCGGTGGCGAGCACGGCGCCGTCCCGCGCCTTTTACTGGCTCGGCGACAAGGACCCGGCACTGGCGAGGAAGCTGGCGCAGGCGCTCTACCACGCCTACTTCGCGGAGGACCGCGACATTTCCAGCCCGGAGGTCACCGGCAACGTCGCCGCCAGGCTCGGCGTGGACAAGGCCGCGCTCGCGCTGGCGCTCAACGACCCGGCGGTGAAGGAGCGCCTCAAGACCGAGGTGGATGCCGCCATCGAGCGCGGCGTGTTCGGCTCACCGTACATCGTCATCGACGGCGAGCCATTCTGGGGGTCCGACCGCCTCGATCAGGTCGAGAAGTGGCTCGAATCCGGCGGCTGGTGACATGCGGCAGAAGCTGGAAGCCCGGCAGGTCAACATCGTCACGCTCGCGGTGGACGCCATCGTCAACGCCGCGAACACGACGCTGCTCGGCGGCGGCGGCGTGGACGGCGCGATCCACCGCGCCGCCGGACCGCGGCTGCTCGACGAATGCCGGACGCTGGGCGGCTGTCCGACCGGGCAGGCGAAGATCACGAAGGGCTACCAGCTGCCCGCGAAACACGTCATCCACACCGTGGGGCCGGTATGGGGCGGCGGCAAGCGCGGCGAGCCGGAGCTGCTCGCCTCGTGCTACCGCGAAAGTCTCGGGCTTGCGGCCGCCCATCAGCTGACGAGCATCGCCTTTCCCGCCATCAGTTGCGGCGCCTACGGCTACCCTTTGGCGGATGCGATCAGGATCGCGGTGCGCGAATGCGCGAACTTCGCCGCCGCAAATCCCCTGCCCGCGAAGATCGTCTTCGCCTGCTTCGACGCCGCCACCCTCGCCGCCTATGAAGCCGAGCTTGCGCGCTGAAATGGCCGTCATCAAGTCCAAGTTGAAAACCTCCTCCGCGGAGTTCAAGGCCGCGGCGGAAGCCATGCGCGCGCGCGTCGCCGAGCTGAACGGCCGGCTGGCGCTGGCGCGGCAGGGCGGCGGCGACGCCGCGAGGAAGAAGCACCAGGGGCGCGGCAAGCTACTGCCGCGCGAGCGCGTCGCGGCGCTGCTCGATCCCGGGACGCCGTTCCTCGAGCTCTCACCGCTCGCCGCGTGGGAGGTGTACCCGGAACCGGTCCCCGCCGCCGGCATCATCACCGGCATCGGGCGCGTTAGCGGGCGCGACTGCGTCGTCGTCGCCAACGACGCCACCGTCAAGGGCGGCACCTACTACCCGTTGACGGTCAAGAAGCACCTGCGCGCGCAGGAGATCGCGCTCGAGAACCGGCTACCGTGCCTCTATCTCGTGGATTCCGGGGGCGCGCACCTGCCGAGCCAGGACGAGGTGTTTCCCGACCGCGATCATTTCGGCCGTATCTTCTACAACCAGGCCAACTTGTCGGCCGCGGGCATCGCCCAGATCGCCGTCGTGATGGGCTCGTGCACCGCGGGCGGGGCGTACGTCCCGGCAATGTCGGACGAGGCCATCATCGTCAGGAACCAGGGCACGATCTTCCTGGCCGGCCCCCCTCTGGTGAAGGCGGCGACCGCCGAAGTGGTGACGGCGGAAGAGCTGGGCGGGGCCGACGTGCACACGCGCATCTCGGGCGTCGCCGATCATTACGCGGAGGACGACCGGCATGCGCTGGAACTCGCGCGCCGGGCGGTGACGAACCTCGGCGCCGCTTCACCCGCAGCGCCCGGCGTGCAGACGGGCCGCGAGCCGCTCTACGACGCGGAAGAGCTCTACGGCGTGATCCCGGCGAGCCCGCGCACGCCGTTCGACGTGCGCGA
Organism: Betaproteobacteria bacterium RIFCSPLOWO2_02_FULL_67_26; assembly: GCA_001771935.1. GTDB lineage: Bacteria > Pseudomonadota > Gammaproteobacteria > Burkholderiales > SG8-41 > SG8-41. The sequence continues at coordinate 1,878 of MERD01000003.1, read as the reverse complement.
GGTCATCGCGCGCGTGGTGGACGCCAGCGAATTCGACGAGTTCAAGGCGCGCTACGGCGCGACGCTCGTCACCGGATTCGCGCAGATCGAAGGCCGCGCGGTCGGCTTGCTCGCGAGCAACGGTATCCTGTTCTCGGAGTCGGCGTTGAAGGGCACGCACTTCATCGAGCTCTGCTGCCAGCGCCGCATTCCACTCGTGTTCCTGCAGAACATCACGGGCTTCATGGTGGGGAAGAAAGCCGAGCACGGCGGGATCGCGCGGGACGGCGCCAAGATGGTGACCGCGGTGGCCTGCGCGCGCGTGCCCAAGGTGACGCTCATCATCGGCGGCAGCTTCGGCGCCGGCAACTACGGCATGTGCGGGCGCGCCTACTCGCCGCGCTTCCTGTGGACCTGGCCCAACGCCCGGATGTCCGTGATGGGCGGCGAGCAGGCGGCCGGCGTGCTGGCGCAGGTGAAGCGCGACGCGCTGGAAAGGGGCGGCAAGGAATGGGCCCGCAAGGACGAGGACGCGTTCAAGGCGCCGGTCATCGAGCAGTACGAGCGCCAGTCGAGCGCCTACTACGCCACCGCGCGGCTGTGGGACGATGGCATCATCGACCCGCGGGACACGCGGCGCATGCTCGCGTCCGGGTTATCCGCGAGCCTCAACGCCCCGATCGGGGACACGCGCTTCGGCGTCTTCAGGATGTAACCTATAATGTGCGCCTTGCCTTACGGATAACCTGACAAGAAAACGATGAGCAAAAAGGTCCTGTCGCAGATCGACGCCGACGGCAACGCCACGGTGATGCTGAACCGCCCCGACGTGCACAACGCTTTCGACCCGGAAATGGTGGATCAGCTCACGGCGACGCTGAAGCAGCTCGAGGCCGATTCCAGGGTGCGCGCGGTGGTGCTGACCGGCGCCGGCAAGAACTTCTGCGCCGGCGCCGACATCGAGCACATGAAGCGCAGCGCGAAATTCTCGCGCGCGCAGAACCTGGAGAACGCGCGCGCCACCGCGATGATGCTGCACACGCTCTACGGCTTGGAGAAGCCGACCATCGCCTGCGTGCGCGGCGCGGCGCGCGGCGGTGGCGTGGGGCTGGTCGCGGCGTGCGACATCGCGATCGCCGCCCGCGAGGCGACCTTCCGGTTGTCGGAGGTGAAGCTCGGCATCATTCCGGCGATGATCAGCCCGTACGTGGTCGCGGCGATCGGCCGGCGCCACTCGCACCGCTTCATGCTCTCGGGCGAGGAGTTCGACTCGGCCGAGGCCTTCCGCATCGGGCTGGTGCACGACATCTGCGAGGAACCGGAATTGAACGGCCTCGTCGGCCGCATGCTGGCGCACCTCTACTCGAGCGGCCCCGCCGCGGTGGCTGCGATCAAGAAGCTGATCCCCGAGGTCGCGGGCGCGCGCGTTGACGGCGATCTCATGGAGAAGGTGTCGCAGCGCATCGCGGAAATCCGCGTCACGCCCGAGGCCCAGGAAGGCCTGTCCGCCTTCCTCGAGAAGCGCAAGGCGTCCTGGGTCGCCCCCGCTTCAGAGAAGAAAGCCAAGCCCGGGAAGAAATGAGCCTGCCCAAGCGCGTGAAGCTGGTGGAAGTCGGGCCGCGGGATGGCTTGCAGAACGAGGCCGTCCCGGTCTCGACCGAGGTCAAAGTCGAGCTGATCCACCGCCTGCAGGACGCCGGGCTACCGGTCATCCAGGCGACCGCCTTCGTGTCGCCGAAATGGGTGCCGCAGATGGCGGACAACGCGCAGGTGATGGCGGCGATCCGCCGCAAGCCGGGCGTCTCGTATCCGGTGCTGGTGCCGAACCGGAAGGGCCTGGACGCCGCGCTCGCCGCCGGGGCGCGCGAAGTGGTGGTGTTCGGCGCGGCGACCGAGACT
>MERD01000002.1:8485-10185 GCA_001771935.1 Betaproteobacteria bacterium RIFCSPLOWO2_02_FULL_67_26 | reverse complement strand
GCGGGGCGCATTTCGGCGAGTTCCTTCGCCAGCGGCGGGCTCAACCGCTCCAGCGTTTTCAGCGCCTGCTCGAACTCGGCCCGGCGATTGAGCCGGGCGTACGCCCGGCCAACGCCGAACCAGGCCTGCACGAACTCGCCGTTCATCTTGATGGACTCGCGGTAGGCCGCGGCCGCCGGGAGGTACCGGTCCAGGTCGGAATAGCTCTCCCCGAGCAGGAACCAGGTCTCGGCCGTGCCCTTGCTCACGAGATGCGCATTGCTGAGGGCCTGGACGGCGCGCTGCGGTTGCTTCGCATCGCGATACGCTTGCGCGAGCAGGTTCCACCCGAGCATGTCGTCGGGCGTGATCCGCACCATCTCGCCGTAGCATTCGATGGCGCGCTGCTTCCGTCCCGCCTGCGCGTGCGCGTAGCCGGCTACGAGCCACCAGTTGGCGGTGTTCCGGTCCCTGGCGATATTCTCCTCGGCGAACTTCGCGAGCCCGTCCCAGTCCTTGCGGGCTTCCAGCTCGACGACGCGGCGCCGATTGCTGTCGTTCTCCTTCTCCAGGTGGCTCATCACGACCGACAGGGTGCCGTCGGGCACCAAGGCCTGCAGCAGCGCGGCCTTCGGGGTGCACGCAGCCAGCAACGATAGCGCAAGCACGGTGCCCGCGCCCCTCGGCCACGCCATCCGCGCGGCCGTCAGGCGTAATCCGGCGATCGTCCACACCCTCCTAGTCTATCCCCTGCCGGCGCCCAGGCCCATCAATTCGAGCGCGCCGACGAAGGCCGTCCTGGCCGTCAATCGCGCCGTGGCGCGAGCGGCGGCTCGGCCGCCTCCCCGACGAACCGCGCGAGCAGGGCATTGAACCTCGCCGCTTCGTCGACAAACAGCGCGTGTCCGGCGTCGTCGAAAACCGCCACGTGCGTCTCCGGGCGCCGCCGCTTCAGGGTCCGTGCCTGCGCGGCGAACTGCGCGCTGACGACGTACAGCAGCGGCTTCGGGAATGCCCGCACGATGCCGCGCCAGTGATCCCTGGGCAGCTCCCGGGGAAAGAGGGACAGGCTCGCCTCGAGCGGCATGCGCAGCGCGGCATCGGTCAGCGCGGCGATCTCGGCCGCCGCGCGCTCCGATCGGAAGCTGCCGCGCACGAAGTTCTCGATGGCGGCCCGGCGGTCGTGCTTGAGCGCGCCGGAAAAATCCGCCCCCGACGGTGGAGCGGGATCCTCTCCCACCGAGCTGTCCACCAGGACGAGCGCGGCGAGCGCGGCGTAACCGTAGCGGTCCACGTACTCGAGCGCCTCGAGCGCCCCCAGCGACCACCCCACCAGCACGACGCGCGAATAGCGCGCGACGAATTCGCCCACATCCGCCGCCCGCCTTTCGATCGTGTAGCCGCCCGCGGAAATTTCCGATTCGCCCTGCCCGCGGGGATCGAGCGCGGCAACGCAGTACGCGGCCCCCAGCTCGAGCAGTTGTCCGCGCCAGATGGCGGCCGGCATCGACCAGCCGGGAACGAACGCGATCACCGGGGACCGGGACGCCGGCTCGGCCGCCGCTCCGCGCGGGCACCCCTCCAGCACGTGCAGGCGCACGCCGTCGGAGGTGACGAAGCTCGCGCTTTTTATCTCGGCTTCCATGACAGACGCGCCGTCCACCCGCACCGCCACCAGAACGCAAGCGAGCAGCGCGATCGCGGCGCGGCGCGCCACGTCA
>MERD01000002.1:0-8478 GCA_001771935.1 Betaproteobacteria bacterium RIFCSPLOWO2_02_FULL_67_26 | reverse complement strand
CCCGGCCCGGTCATGGACGAAGGCCGGGCGGACGGCAGGCGCGCGACCATCAGGTTCGAGCGGTTCTCGCCGCCATCGACCTGGTAACCGAACCGGAACGGCAACGGCCGGGGTTTCTGGTTCTCGTAGGCGGCCGCGAGCGACGGCTGGTAGGCGTACTCGAACGGCGGAATCGGAATGCCGTAGCGGCCGTAGAGGCGCACCTGCCAGCCGCGCTTCACCAGGCGGGCATAAGGCAGCCCGGTGTCGTCCTGCACGAGGAACCCGCTGGTATCGAGCAGCACGTCCCGCATCTGGCTGAAGTGATTTCCGTGCAGCAGGTAGGAAGCCGACTTGATCAGCGTGGTGGTCGGCGCCAGCCCGCGCAGGTAATCGAGGAATTGCGGGTAGCCGGCAAGCCCGGCGTCCGTCGCATCGAGAGAAAAGTAGTTCAGGCGCTGCGCCCGCGCCGAGCCGACGGTGCGAAAGTCGATTGCGACGCCGCGCAACTCGCGCTTCGCGCTTTTCGCCCGCGGCGTCCTGTCGCCCCGACCTGGCCTGGCGGTCGCCGCGCCCTCGGCGTCGAGCGGAGCGACCCGCAGCACCTCGGCCTCGGACAACGCCATCAATACCATGAACACCGGCACCAGCCCGCGCACCCGCTTGGACTGGAACCCCTTCTCCATGGTGCCCGTGACGAAGTAATTGCGCACGAACAGGTTGATCATGAAACTGCGAACGCCCGCGAGCAGCTGCGCGAACTCCTTGTCCGTCATCGCCTCGAGCTCCGGCACCTCGCCGATGCGCTCGAGCCCGAACAGCACGAGGGTTTCGCAGTCGGGAAACAGCCAGTGGGCATTGAGAAAATCGGGGCCGCTGAACGGGTAGAGCAGCGTCCGGCCGACGGGGCACCCGCGGGGAATCTCGGCCTGGCGCCAGGCGATCAACGCGGCCCGCTGGCCGTCGCGCACCCGGGACCAGGATGCCCGCATGGCGCGGCTGTGCGCTTGCCAATCCGCGGTGCGGGCCCGGTCCTCATGACCCGGATGGGACGGCGGCAGTCCGGCCATCAAGCGGGCGACGGAGTCGAGACGCTGTTGCGACCCGGTATCGGCGCCGGCGGCCCCTTGCGCCGTCCCGCCACGCGAGCCGAGCCAGCAGGCGAAAAGGATTGCGCAAGCCGCGGCAGGCAACAGGCGCCGTTCTCGCGGAGTCGTCGTGGCACGGCTTTGCACGCGGGGATTCTAGCAGCATTCGCCGGGCCGGCCGGGGCCGCGCGCGGCGGCCAGCACGGTCCGGCAACGTGCAAAATAGCGGCGCCCGCCCGGTGTGGGTTATTGCCGGCACGGGCTCGTGCAACAGCCGAATCAGCGGGTTTTCCAGCAGTGCGGCGGAGCCGTCTTGCCGGTATTCCACCAATTTGATATCATGATATCGAATTTGCTCAATCGCGAGGAGAGCCATGGCCCAGTTCATCGTTCGTCACCTGGAAGACGACGTTAAGTCGCGCCTGAAGCGCCGCGCCGAGCGTCACGGGCGGAGCATGGAAGAAGAGGTCCGCCACATCCTCCGCAATGCGCTGAAGGAAGAAAACCGGCCCGCGTCCAAGCTGGGATCGCGTATCGCGGCGCGCTTCGCGAAGACCGGCCTGACGACGGACCTGCCGGAATTGCACGGCGAGTCCCCGCGGTCGGCGGACTTCGGCACGTGATCGTTCTCGATACCAACGTGCTGTCGGCGTTGATGCGCAAGGCGCCCGAGGCCCCCGTGGTGGCATGGCTGGACCGCCAGCCGGCCGAGTCGGTCTGGATCACCAGCATTACGATGTTCGAGGCTCGCCTCGGCCTGGCGCTGCTGCCTTCGGGCCGGCGGCGGCAGGCGCTGGAAGCGGCCTTCGCGCGGCTGCTGGAAGAGGATCTGCAAAACCGCGTGCTGGATTTCGACAGCGCCGCCGCGACCGAGGCGGCATCACTGGCTGCGGAGCGGCAAAAGGCCGGCCGCCCGGTGGACATGCGTGATACGCAGATCGCCGGCATCGCGCTGGCGCGGCGCGCCACTCTCGCTACGCGAAACGTGAGGCATTTTGCAGATCTGAAGGTACCGGTGGTCGATCCCTGGGAAACAAGATGACGGCTGCCGGCGAGATACGCCGTAGCAGTCCCCATCCGCGATGAACCAGCCCCTCGAACGACACACCCCCATGATGCACAAGGGCGATTCCCCTATGAAGACCTGAGGGGAAATCGCGCGACCTACACTGAAACCTACACTTGTCTGACAAAGGGGAACTAGCGCGGTTCGGAGTTTGGCGTGCAATGAGAGAGCAGATGCGATTGGCAACTGGAGCTTGTCAGTAAATGCGTGGACATATCGATAGCCTGCGGGATGCCCTACTCAACCTACCTGCAACCGGTGCAGAGGGGTTTGAAGGTCTCTTGTCCACAACACTGACAGAAATTACCGGCGTTCCGTTCCGTCTCGCCGGCAGTGGGTCGCAATTTGGGGTCGACGGGAAGGCGACCTACGCTGCCGATGCCGTGTGCTTCGAAGCCAAACGCTATGACGGCAATATCCCAAGGACGGAAATTCTTGCGAAGGTTGCCGAACTTTCCATTGAAGACAAGGGCGACATCGACCTTTGGATACTCGGCGCGACATCGCAAGTCAGAACCCAGCTTGTCGACGACGTCCGCGACGTCGGGCAAAAGGCCGGAATTGCAACCCTTATCCTGGACTGGAGCGACGACTCTCTACCGCCGTTAGGCATCGCGCTTGCGATGGCCGAAACACCGGTGTCGGCATTTCTCGGTGCGCACATCAATTCACCCACGGTCGCATCCAGGGCCATCGCAGCTCTGGCGGCGATCCGGAATGACGATGCATTTGCAGAGCGCGCCACCCGAATTCGTTCCCAATTGTTGGAACCGACAACCGGAGTCGGCCTAGCCAAAACTGCTAACACTGCTTGGTTGACGGAAGTCTTTTCAGATAAACGGCAGGCAAAACGCTTCCTGCACCAGGCACTGGCACCTGGCGATGCGGCGGCAGGCAAACCGGCAGCCAGAGACGTTCTCTTCCGTCAACTGGAGCCGTTGCTGACCGGCATGCCCGACGGCAAGATCGCCGCATTGCTCGGAGGCGAAGGAGTCGGAAAATCATGGCTAATCGCGCAAAGTTGGCTTTCGCTCAAAGAAAAGCCGCTAACGGTTATTTTCACCGCGGACGATTTTGGGGTTACTTCCGCCTCGGGTGACTGGAAGAGCCTGCTGATTGACAAGCTGGTCGCTCAGACTGGCGGCCGCCCAACGGAGGCCACGCGCAACTGGTGGCACCGAAAGCTGGACCGGTGGCGTAGTGTCGGAAAGCTAGATGCCCCGAGCCTAGTCGTCATCATCGACGGCTTGAATCAACGTCCGCAAACGGACTGGGGACACGTTCTCGACGCCATGAGCGTCGAGATTGACCCTATCGGTGGACGACTCATTGTTACCGCACGGTCGGCATACTACTCAAGCCGGGTGAAGCGCCGCCTGCTTTCCCCCACTATCGAAGTAAATGTGCCTGAATGGACTGACGAGGAGCGCAAAGCGATTCTTGCCGCACGCGGCATCGCGGATGCGCAGGTGCGGCCTCAGGTTGCAGCATCTCTGCGCAATCCCCGTTTGCTTGGCATTGCGCTGGAGTTACTGAAGAGCGTGCAGATTCAGGAACTCGAGGAACTGAGCGTCAGCCGGTTACTTTTCGAACATATGCGCATACAAGAGCGCGACGCACTTTCCTCGCGCCCGGCCCATGAATTCGCGCGCACGCTGCAAGATCATGCTCGGGAAATTCTCGATCGCATGGGAGGGCCGCAACAAGATGATCTCAAAGTATTCGATGGTGAGTTAGAAGCTGTTTCGGACGGCCGGTTCTTCGTTCCTATCAAGGATGATCCGACTCGCTACAGCTTGGACGAAGACAGCATTCCACTGGCCCTTGGCTTCGCTATCCGCGATGAGCTCCGCAAGGCGCTTCGCAACAAACGCGACCTCGACGACACCTTGGAAGCGATGATTGAGCCGATCAGCGCTCTCGATCGAACCGCCGACGCGGTATTTGCCGCCCTCACCATTGCCTGCCTAGACGACAACTGTCCGATAGAGATTGGCACGACAATCGTTGACGCGCTCGCTGGATTGCAAAATCTGAATGACGACGACTTTTCCGCTTTCGCAGGGCTTGCCCTAAAGCGCCCCGAAGTTTTCATGTATGCCGCGCGTCGTATATGCCTGACGTCCGAGCGACAGCCAAATTTTGATTGGATTGAGGCGGCATTACTTCAGGCGAAGAAGTTTGAGTCTGCCTGGTCGACGATGTCGCCCCTTATCCAAGCCTGGCTGGGACACTACTCCCTTTCTCCAGAGATTCGGATGTTCTCCCATGCGTCGCGCGATCCCGCGGAGAAAGTCGAGACGGAACGGCGGCAGCGGCAAAGCAAGATCGATGGCGATTTAAACGCCCTATCGTCTTCCGAACGGATGGTGCTGAACGCGCTCATCCGCGATGACAGCGGCAGCATCGCTTCACTCACACACCTCGCGTTCAAGCTTATCGCCGGCAAACCGGTTGCTCCTTTTGCGACGGCTCTCGCCCATTGGAGCTTTGCGACCGCACTGAATCCCGACTTTGGAGCGCCCTACAAGGAGTTTAGGCACCTTGTCACCTTCAATCGTACTGATTGGCATGAAGCACGCGAAGCCATCCTGAACGCTTGCAAGGTGTACGAAGGCATCGACGTATCACCTATCGGCAAATGGGCGCTCGCAAAACCGCTCATGGCGACTGGCGATCCTGACGATGCCGCAAGAGCTCAAGCCTTGATCAACAAACTGACTGCCGACCGGGAGAAGTTTGGCAGCTGGCGTAGAGTTGAAACCTATTGTGCAACTGACCCCTGTGATCCCGAGGTCGCGAGGCCGGAGAACGTTGCTGAGACCGCAAAAGCATATGCGGCCGTTGACGTATCGAAATTGCGCCTGCATATGGGGCAAACCAGCGAGGATCACTTCTTCGAAATGGCCCGTCAGGGAATTGCGCGATTCGAACCGCACGTAGGTATAGAGAAGCATCGTGAGTTCATATCAAGCCTCCTTGTTCGCAAGGGCTTCCCGCTACGCCAAGGCTTGTTTGAAAGTCGAAAGCACAACGCGCTTGTAACCCGTGAGCATGCGGAGCGGTTGGTTGAGCAGCTGACGGCGGGAATTGTCGGAGACGGTGCTAATCCCCTTAGCGAAAGTGAACGGTGGATCGTCGCGCAGTACCACCTGCTTCTTGCCTTTCCCCTTCTGAGCGCAAACGAGCAGATTGCAGCGGTCCTTTCAGAACAAGCGGGGGAGGACCTTCTGGTTGAATTGCTGGGATCGGCGAAGCCCCTTGATGGCTCACGATTTGAAGCCTTGTTCGACGAGGCGCTTCGACAAGGCAACGAACGCTCCCAGTATTTCCTGCTGGCCTTCGCCCTGAGAACCGCCACTCCGATATCCCAAAACGTTCGGGCCAATCTACCCACACTCACGCGCTCTGCATCCAAACGGATTCGAACTCAAGCCATGGGGCTAGTTGCAAACATAGGCGATGAATCCGCGATCGACGCGCTAGTGAAGAGCGGATGGAGTGCCGCCGAAATTTCAGATCAGAACGGTCATGAGATTTGGTACGGTTCCTGCGTGATCCTTGAAGCCGCGGCGCGTGGAATGATCTCTTTTCGAGAGGCCATCGGAAGAATCACCCCGGAACTCTACGGACGGACGGCTAGAAGGCTAGGCGGTGATGCTGCAAAGGATGTTGCATCGCTCGTGGATTCCGCCATAAGGAGGGCCGCCAGCCTGGAATTAGACCTCCCGGTGCCGGATATCGAGATGGACCAATGCGCTACCGACGGCACAGACCCTCCGCGCTACAGTGCAGGAGAAAAAGCGAACGAGCCCTCCGATCTTAAGGAAGCATTTAATCGGCTTTCGGAAAGCAACGAAGCATTTGAGCAACGGCAGAAACGCATTCACGAGGCCTTTGAAGCATTCAGGGCAACCCTGTCGAGAGAAAAGGCCAACATCATTATTGACCGACTCCAGATTGGAGAGTTCGAAGCGATAGTGGCCGCTGACTCGAAGCTAGCGCAGAGTTGGTTCGATCTCTTTGTGAACCTGCCCAAGCCGCGTCTTGCCGCTATCCACAATCTTGGATTGTTGCTTGCATTTTCTCTTGCTGATAGCAATCCGGAACAGGCGGCTCAGCTAATCACCAAGCTAGCAGGCAGCGAGCCATTTGTTCGCTGGACATTCGGCACAGCCAGGATTCCGCTTGAGGCAATCACGCTTTGGTCCGTTAAGGACTCTCCCGCGATTGAAGATCTCCGATTCGATCGCCTTGATAGAGCGGGAAACGATGCTGACATCGCTCTCGAAGTATTAGCCGCGCTCTGGAACGGCAAATACCAACAACTCAGAGCATACATCGACTCCCGTTTGCGGCGGGGCAAGCCCCCAGAGATTGCTCGGGCCCTGATGGTGGCGGGCCTGTCGGACAAAAATGAATTCAACAGTGGTGTACTCGCTCGCTATCGCGGTATACCCGGATTCATCGGCACGGCACAGTCGGCGGCAATGTATGCTTACGAGCGAAACGATTGGTCGGAGCACTGGCTCAAAGAGATGCGCGAGACGGATCGGCCAGAGGACTTCTGGCGCTATTCAATGCTGTTTGCCAAAATTGCCGATGGACGCTCGCAGGTATTACAACAAGGCAACCGGGCGAATGGAGAGCCGTTCAGCTTGTACTGGCCTAGTGTCAAAAGCCAGCTAAAGCACCGGTGCGAGAAATGGCACAACGAACGGAAAAAGAAGCTATTTGGTGACGACGCGCCGTCAGAAGTCTTCCTGGCATTTGCATGAAACCTAGCCTAAGTTATCTGGTGGCTTATGCAAATTGGCTGGCGTTCCGCGATTGATCCTCCGCCGTGCGACCGCATCCAGCCCATTCAACTCCGCCTTCGGCCGCGAACTGAGCCATTCGATGACCTCGCTCCGCAGCCAGCCGACGGAAAACTCGCTGCCGATCTGCCTCGGCTTCGGAAACGACGGATCGCGCCGCATCAGGTCGTAGATCGACTGCCGGGAACGCCTGCCGAGAATCGTCAGCAATGCGTTGAAGGTAAGCATTTCCCGCTGCTTTATTGTTCTAGCGGCTTTTCGAAGAAAAAACACTCCGGCAGGAACGCCTGGGCCATGTAATCGACATCCTTTTCGGACACACCGCATGCGCGGAAATGGTCCCGCCAGGTGCGGATGGTCGCGACGATGTTCTCGATCTCCTTCCTCGCCATTTCGGTAGTCAGCCCGAATCGCTCGCATTGGGAAAGCAGGTTGTAAATGCTCGCCGTGCGGCCATAGCTGCCAACCGTCATTGCCAGATCGCGGCGTTCGAGACTGACTAGGGGAGCAGGCACCAGATCATACGCCGGGGTAAGGCGCCATCCGCGCGAGGTGCGAATCACTGCATGATTACGGGGATGATCGTCGTTGTTGGTCACCGCAGCGTTGAAGACGATGCGCCGAAATAGCTCGATGCGATCTGCGTCGGGTGTCTCTGACCAGCGGCGGAGCTGATCGGCCAGCAAGAGATAGGACCAGCGATCCCGATCCAGATGGCTGTCCTCGCAATCGAGCAGGGTGAGTCCGCTGACGAAGCCGAAGCGGAGATAGCCTCCTTCGATGTATTCGCGGTCAAAGCGTTCCACCATGTGCACATCGTGTCCCGCGACGGATTGCAGGCGGGCATTGCAGGCGGTGATGCCGCAGCGGCGCGCAAGCTCAAGCGTCGCGTATTCCACTCGCTGGAGGTTGCAGCGGTCAGCTTTTTCCGGGAACTTGCCGAGCCACAGGCGGTTGCCGTCCTCGATCGTGGCCTTGGGCCTGGCGCCGCCCATGGAGGTGCCGGGCTCGAGCTGTTCGAGAATTTTGACCGGCACGCGTTTGCCCTCTTCTATCGCCTCCGCGGCGGCGATCAGGTCCGCCAGTTGGTGCGTGCGGTTGTATCGGCGTTTCGGCGCGGGGGGCTCCACCCTGGAGCCGAAGCTCAAGTAGCCGGCGCCATCCTGCGGCCCGTTCAGCAGGTAATCGATTTCTTCCAGGTCGCCGGAACCGCGTTGCAGCTTGTGCTCGATCACGCGCCGTCCCCAGGCGTCGGGCCCGGCGTCGCGCACGGCGCCGGGAATGCCCTTCAGCTTGGTGAATTCGTGGACGGTGTCGCCGAGCGGCAGCTGGAAAAGGTCGAACGCGATCGCGTCCTTGCGCTCCAGGTAGCGGTCGCCGTACCGAAAGCGGCCGACGAATGTTCCGTCGGGCAGTTTTTCGACCTTCAGGAGCGCGGCCGGCACGGTGTTAAGCGTGCCGGGGAGCTGGACGTAGATGTAAGCCTGGCGCTCAGAAGTCATATTCGTTTTTCGACTTCTGCGATTTG
>MERD01000001.1:10849-15431 GCA_001771935.1 Betaproteobacteria bacterium RIFCSPLOWO2_02_FULL_67_26 | reverse complement strand
GACTGCATCAAGCGGTAGGCGCGCCGTAGAACCTGAAGATCGCTCGCGCCCACGCCGAAATGGTAGGTATCGGGAAAGAACAGCCCCTCGGGCGATCCGGCATCGACCGCCAGCCGCTTGAGAATGTCCGCGTCGCGCAATTCCCGAGTGTCGTGACGCACCGCCGGATGGTCGTCGAGCGCCTTGCGCAATTGCCGGAATGTCCAGCCCTCGACGAACGTGACCGTGGCCTGGGTGACCTCTCCCAGCGTGACCTTGCGCAACAACCCGAACGGCGTGATCGGCCCGTCGATTTCGTAACTGCCCGCCTTGATGTTGCCCGTTTCGCCGAGCAATCGCGCCATCACGATGAACAATTCGGGCTGGCGCAGCACGCCCGCCCGCTCCATTTCCCGCGCGGCGCTCCGCAGGCTGCTTCCCGACTTGAGGCTCAGCAGGACCGGCGGTGATGCCGGGACCACTTCGCTCGTCGCGTAGTAAACGAATGCCCCGCAGAAAGCGCCAACGCCCGCGACCGATGCGCCGAGCAGGATGCGCAGAAAGCGCTCAGCCCCCTGTTTCATCCGGACATTTCATGCGCGCGCGGGCAGCGCACCGCGCTCACAGCTTGCGGAAGACGAGGCTGCCGTTCGTGCCGCCGAATCCGAACGAATTCGAGAGCACGACGTCGATCTTCATCCGGCGCGCGGTATGGGGCACGTAATCCAGGTCGCATTGCGGATCGGGGTTGAGCAGGTTGATCGTGGGCGGCGCGACCTGGTCGCGCACCGCGAGCGCCGAGAACACCGCCTCGATGCCGCCCGCCGCGCCCAGCAGGTGCCCGGTCATGGACTTGGTCGAGCTGACCGCCAGCTTTTTCGCGTGATCGCCGAAGCAGTTCTTGACCGCCACCGTCTCGGCGACGTCGCCGAGCGGGGTCGAGGTGCCGTGGGCATTGATGTAATCCACCTGCTCCCGGTTGACCCCGGCGTTCCTGAGCGCGTTGGACATGCAGCGCACGGCGCCCTCCCCGTCCTCGCACGGCGCGGTGATGTGGTGGGCGTCCGCGCTCATGCCATAGCCGGCGAGCTCGCAGTAGATCCTGGCGCCCCGCTTCTTCGCGTGCCCGTACTCCTCCAGCACCAGGATCCCGGCGCCCTCGCCCAGCACGAAGCCGTCGCGGTCCCGGTCCCAGGGACGGCTCGCCGCGGCGGGAGCGTCGTTGCGCGAGGACAGGGCGCGCGCGGCGCAGAAACCACCGACCCCGAGCGGGGAAACGCACGCCTCTGAACCGCCCGCAACCATCACGTCGGCGTCGCCGTACTCGATGATCCGCCCGGCGTCCCCTATGCAATGGTTCGCCGTGGTGCACGCCGTCACCAGCGCCAGGTTCGGCCCCTTGAGCCCGTACATGATCGAGAGCTGGCCGGCGATCAGGTTGATGATCGAGCCCGGCACGAAGAACGGCGAAATCTTGCGCGGGCCCCCGGCGAGCATCGCGTTGTGGGTGTCTTCGATCAGCGGCAGCCCGCCGATGCCGGAACCGATGCAGGCGCCAACCTGCTCCCGCGGCACGCGGTCGAAATCGAGCCCGGCATCCTTGATCGCCTCGATCGAGGCCGCCAGCCCGTAGTGGATGAAGGTGTCGAAGCGGCGCGCCTCCTTGGCGGAGAGGACCTGCGCCGGATCGAAACCCTTCACCTCCCCCGCGATCTGCGAACTGAAGGCGGCGGGATCGAAGCGCGTGATGCGGGTGATGCCGGACTTTCCGGCGAGTATGGTGCTCCAGGCTTCAGGGACCCCGGTTCCGACCGGGGAAACGACACCGAGACCGGTGACGACGACTCTACGCCTGGACAATGGGGCTCCGGGGCGGGATGCCAATCAGGACTTGGCGTGGGCCTTGATGTAGTCGATCGCTTGCTGGACGGTGGCGATCTTCTCCGCATCCTCGTCGGGAATCTCGGTCTCGAACTCCTCCTCGAGCGCCATCACCAGTTCCACCGTGTCGAGCGAATCCGCGCCGAGGTCGTTGACGAACGAGGATTCGTTCTTGACATCCGCCTCGTTGACGCCCAGTTGTTCGGCAACTATTTTCTTGACGCGTTGCTCGATATTCTCCATTCGGTTCCCCTTTCCTCGACAGGATGTAAAACGCCGGTGTGGGGCGCTATTTTACCAGATTCGCAACTCAAAAAATCCCCACAAATTCAACAAACTGTCATGTTATTCCATGTGCATGCCGCCGTTCACGTGCAGCGTGCAACCCGTCATGTAATCCGCCCCCGGCGAAGCCAGAAACAGCGCGGCGGCGGCCACGTCCCGCGGCGTGCCGAGCCGGCCGAGCGGTATGCTCTCGATCAGCGCTCCGCGCTGCTGCTCGTTGAGCGCCCGCGTCATGTCCGTGTCGATGAATCCCGGCGCGATGCAGTTGACGGTAATGTTGCGGCTCCCGACCTCGCGCGCCAGCGACCGGGAAAAGCCGATGACGCCGGCCTTGGCCGCGGCGTAGTTGGTCTGGCCCGCATTTCCGGTCACGCCGACCACGGAGGTGATATTGATGATGCGGCCGTAGCGCGCCTTCATCATCGAGCGCAGCACCAGCCGGGACAGCCGGTAGACCGACTTGAGGTCGGTCGCCATGATCTCGTCCCATTCCTCGTCCTTCATGCGCACCAGCAGGTTGTCGCGCGTGATGCCGGCATTGTTCACGAGGATCGCAACGTCCCCGAACTGCTTCTGTATCCCGGCGACGACCGATTCGGATTGCTGCGCGTCGTTGACGTTGAGCGCCATGCCCGTGCCGCTGGCGCCCGCGGCCGCGAGCCGCTGTCTGATGCCGTCCGCGCCGGCCGGCGTGGTGGCGGTACCGACGACGACGGCGCCATTCCGCGCGAGCTCCAGCGCAATCGCCTGGCCGATGCCGCGCGAGGCGCCGGTGACGAGCGCGGTCTTTCCGTCGAGCATCATGACTTCAACGCCTGCAACGTCAGCTCCAGCGATCGCGGGTCCGTGATGGCGTAGCCCTGGAGGCTGCCTTCGATGCGCTTCGTCAGGCCAGCCAGCACCTTGCCCGGGCCGCACTCGACGACGTGCGCGACGCCCGCGCCCGCAATGCGGCGCACCACCTCCACCCAGCGTACCGGATTGCACGCCTGCCGGGCGAGCGCGTCCTTGATGCGCCGGGATTCGCTTTCCATCGCCACGTCCACGTTGTTCACCACCGGGATGCGGGGAGCGCTCACGGCGATCGAGTCCAGGCGGGCTGCGAGCTTATCCGCGGCCGGCTTGAGCAGCGAGGAGTGAAAGGGCGCGCTCACCGGCAACATGATCGCGCGCCGGGCCCCCTTCGCCCTGGCCACCGCGACACCGCGCTCGACCGCCGCCTTGTGCCCGGCGATCACGACCTGGCTCGGCGCGTTGAAGTTGACCGCCTCCACCACCTGCCCCTGTGCCGCTTCCCTGCACGCCGCGTTCACTGCATCGTCTTCCAGGCCGAGCAGCGCCGCCATCGCGCCCTCGCCCACCGGAACCGCCTCCTGCATCGCCTGCGCCCGATATCGCACCAGCGGCACGGCGTCGCGGAACGCCAGCGCCTCCGCCGCCACCAGTGCAGTGTACTCCCCGAGGCTGTGGCCGGCGACCAGCGCGGGCTCCGGTCCGCCGGCATCGCGCCAGGCACGGTAGACCGCGTAGCCCGCAGCCAGCATGACCGGCTGGGTGTTGACGGTGGCGTTGAGCGCTTCCGCCGGTCCGTCGGCCACCAGCTGCCACAGGTCCTGCCCGAGCGCATCCGAGGCCTCCGCGAACACCGCGCGCACGGCTTTCGAGTCCGCGAAGGGCTGCATCATGCCGATCGACTGCGATCCCTGCCCTGGAAAAACAAATGCGAATTTCAAGGGGTCACCATTTCACCAGCACCGAGCCCCAGGTGAAACCGCCGCCCACGGCCTCCAGCAGCACGTGCTGCCCGGCGCGGATGCGCCCGTCGCGCACCGCCTCGTCGAGCGCGAGCGGGATGGAGGCGGCCGAGGTGTTGGCATGGCGGTCCACCGTCACCACCACCTTCTCCATGCTCATCCCGAGCTTTCTCGCCGAAGCCTGGATGATACGGATATTGGCCTGATGGGGAATCAGCCAATCGATATCGGATTTCTGCAGGTGGTTCGCCGCGAGCGTTTCCTCCACGATCGCGTCGAGAACCTTGACCGCGAACTTGAACACCCCGCCGCCGTCCATCTGCAGCAGCGGCCGCCCGCTCACCTGCCCGCCGCACACCGTTCCCGGCACCGACAGCATCCCGGCGTGCGCTCCATCCGCATGCAGGTGGCTCGACAATATCCCCGGGCTCGCGCTCGACCGCAGCACCGCCGCGCCGGCACCGTCGCCAAACAGCACGCAGGTCGCGCGGTCGTTCCAGTCGAGTATGCGCGAATAGATCTCCGCGCCCACCACGAGCGCATGCCGGTACTGGCCGGAGCGCATGAACTGGTCGGCCGTGGCGAGTCCGTAGATGAAGCCGCTGCACACTGCCTGCACGTCGAAAGCCGGGCAATTTTTCGCGCCGAGCTTGGATTGCAGGAGACACGCCGTGCTCGGGAAC
>MERD01000001.1:0-10830 GCA_001771935.1 Betaproteobacteria bacterium RIFCSPLOWO2_02_FULL_67_26 | reverse complement strand
GCCCTGCGGCTAGCGTGGAGCGCGAGATCGCTGGTTTTTTCGCCGTCCGCCGCGATGTGCCGCTGGCGGATGCCGGTGCGCGTGGTGATCCACTCGTCGGTGGTGTCCACCGTGCGCTCGAGGTCATGATTGGTCAGCACCTTCGCCGGGAGGTAGCCGCCGGTGCCGACGATCCGGGAAAAGTGGCTCACGCTGCGCTCTTGTGGACGGCAGCCATGCGCGCGGTGATGTGGGTGAGCACGCCGGTGCGCGCTTCCTCGATCGCGCGCCGGATGGCGAACTCGAAGGCAAAGGCGTCGGCCGAACCGTGGCTCTTGACGACGATGCCGCGCAGCCCGAGCAGGCTCGCGCCGTTGTAGCGACGGTGGTCCACGCGGCGCTTGAAGGCGTTGATGACCGGCATGGCCACCAGCCCGGCGAGCCGGGTCAGCGCATTGCGCCCGAATTCCTCCCTCAGGTAGGTGGCGAGCATCTGCGCCAGCCCTTCCGAGGTCTTGAGGGCCACGTTGCCGACGAAACCGTCGCACACCACGATGTCGGTCGTGCCCTTGTAGATATCGTCGCCCTCGACGTAGCCATGGAAGTTGAGATCGCTCGCGCGCATCAGTTCCGCCGCCTGCTTCACCTGGTCGTTGCCCTTGATGTCCTCGACGCCGATGTTGAGCAGCCCGACGGTGGGGCGCGCCTTGCCTTCGACCGAGCGCACCAGCTCCGAGCACATGATGCCGAACTGCAGCAGGTGCTCGGGCGCGCAATTGACGTTGGCGCCGAGATCCAGGATATAGGTATGGCCCTCGAGCGTCGGCAGGAGGGTAGCGATCGCGGGGCGGTCGATTCCGGGCAGCATGCCCAGCACGAAACGCGAGATCGCCATCAGCGCCCCGGTATTGCCCGCGCTGACGCAGGCTGCCGCTTCGCCCTGCTCGACGAGGTTGATCGCGATACGCATGGACGAATCCTTCTTGCCGCGCATGGCCGCCGCGGGCGCCTCGTCCATTTCGACCTCCTGGCTCGCGTGCCGGACGCTCACCCGCCCGGCCGGCGCGGAGCCGCCTCGGGCCACCTGCCGCTCGATCGCGTCCTGCCGGCCCACCAGCAGAAAGGAGACATCGGGATCGCTGCGCAGGACGCTGAGAGCCGCCGGCACGGTGACATGCGCGCCGTGATCGCCACCCATGCAATCGATGGCAACCTTCACGTCCATCCGCGATTTCCCTCCCCGGCGCGCGTCATGTGCGATCGCGTCCGCCGCAATAGCCGGCGCGCCGCGCCTAATCGCCCTTGGTCTTCAAGACCTTCTTGCCGCGGTAGTAGCCGTTCGGGCTGATGTGATGCCGCAGGTGCACCTCACCGGTCGTCGGCTCGAGCGCCAGCGGCGGATTGGACAGCGCGTCGTGCGAGCGGTGCATGCCGCGCTTCGATGGGGACTTCCGGTTCTGCTGTACTGCCATGTCTATCGCTCCTTGCGTCTCAATTGCTGGTCCGTTTCAGGTCGGCGAGCTTCGCAAACACCGCCCGTCCGGCGCTGTCCGCCGTCATCGCGTCCGTGCCGTGCCGGCAGAGACCCTCGTCATGCCGCGGCGAGTACGGGAGGCTCAACAGGACCTCGTCCTCGATGAGCCCCGTTACATCGAGCGCCGCGCTCGCTTCGATCCATTCGGCGTCCTCCGCGTCGAATTCGTCCGCGGCGGCCGCGCCCCCGCTGACGAGCAGCAGGGTGCTGGACAACCGCAGCGGATGATTCAGCATCCCGAGGCAGCGCTGGCATTGCAGGTGCAGCACGCCGCCGACCTCGAGCATGAGAACCGGCCGCCGGCGCGCGTCGTGACCGCCTTTCACCTCATACTGCAACTCGCCGAGGCCGTCGATCAGGCTGTCCTGTAGCCGCGCCAGCCGCGAAATCTGCACACTGCCGCTCAGCGTCTGTCCGGTCCGGGCGAACTCCAGACTATCGATGACAGCCATGAGGCGCGCATGATAGTATTTTTGCCCAGTTCTGTCAAAAAGAATTTGCAGAAAAATCCAGATTTGGCAGAGACTTAGGACCCCGCCCCGCCCTTGAATTCCCGCCGCATCGTGCTCGCTTCGACGTCGCCGTACCGCCGCGCGTTGCTGGCGCGGTTGCGCCTGCCATTCGAGGTGAAAGCGCCCGCGGTGGACGAGTCCGCCCTGCCGGATGAGCCGGCGCGCGAAACCGCCCTGCGACTGGCGCAAGCCAAGGCACGGACGGTGGCGCCGTCCTTTCCCGGCGCGCTGGTCATCGGTTGCGACCAGGTCGCGGCGCTCGACGGTACGCAGCTCGGCAAGCCGGGCAGCCACCGCAACGCGGTAGCGCAGTTGAAAGCGATGCGCGGCAAGGACGTGTTGTTCCATACCGCGCTGGCGCTGCTCAACACCGAGACCGGCGCCATGCAGACGGCGGAAGCGCCGACAACCGTGCGTTTCCGCCAATACAGCGACCGTGAAATCGAGCGCTACCTCGAGCTGGAACAGCCGTACGACTGCACGGGCAGCGCCAGGATCGAGGGGCTCGGCATCGTGCTGGTCGAGCGCGTGACCGGCGACGATCCCAGCGCCCTGATCGGCCTGCCGCTGGTGCGGCTCGCGGACATGTTGCGAAAAGAAGGCGTTGCCCTTGTCTGAGCCGGTCACGGGCAAGGGGACGTTGTACCTGATCCCGGTGGCGCTGGGCAGCGAAGACGTGCCATCCCGCCTCCCGTCCGCCACGCTCGACGCGGCGCGAGCACTGCAAACCTTCATCGCCGAGGACGCCAGGTCCGCGCGCGCCTTTCTGAAGGCGATCCGCCATCCGGGTCCGCTGCAGGACCTTCACATCCATCTTTTGAACGAGCATACGCCGGCGCGGGACATCGATGCGCTGCTCGCACCCTTGATCGCCGGCACGGATTGCGGGCTGATGTCCGAGGCCGGTTGCCCCGCCGTGGCGGACCCCGGCGCGGAACTGGTGCGACGCGCGCATGGGGCCGGTATCCGGGTGGTGCCGCTCACCGGCCCCTCCTCCATACTGCTGGCGCTGATGGCCTCGGGCCTGAATGGCCAGCGCTTCACGTTTCACGGTTACCTGCCAGTGGAGAAGAGCGAGCGCGCTCGCAGCCTCAAGGACCTTGACGCGCGGGCGCGTGGCGAGACGCAGATCTTCATCGAAACGCCGTACCGCAACGCAGCGATGCTCGACACCCTCCTCGAGCACTGCCGCGGGGACACCTTGCTTTGCATCGCGGTGGATCTCACGCGTCCCACCGAGTCCGTGGCGACGCGCGCCATCTCCGAGTGGAAAAAAAAACCGCCGGTGCTCGACCGGCGGCTGGCCGTGTTCCTGCTCTATCGCGACTGAACTTAGCGGATCTGAAACCCGTCGAGCACGCCGAAGCGCGCCAGGCCCTCCGCCATCCCGGCTCCAAACCGCTTCGCCAGCCGTTCCGCGACGTTCTCCCGCAGCGTGAAGTCCACGATGTCTTCGGCTTTGATCACGTCGCGCGCAACCTGCTCGACGCTGCCGAGCGCGTCGGCCAGTCCCATCTCGATGCTCTTCGGACCGACCCACAGGAGCCCGGAGAACATGTCCGGCGTTTCCTTCAGCCGCTTGCCGCGTCCCTGCCGCACCACGCCGATGAACTGCTGGTGGATCTGTCCCAGCATCTCCTGGGCATGCTCCTTCTGTGAATCGAGGATCGGCGAGAACGGGTCGAGGAAGCCCTTGTTCTCCCCCGCCGCGAGCAGCCGCCGCTCGACGCCGAGCTTCTCCATCGTCCCGGTGAAGCCGAAGCTGTCCATCAGCACGCCGATCGAGCCGATGATGCTCGCCTTGTTGATATAAATGCGGTCCGCGGCCACCGCGACGTAATAGCCGCCGGAGGCGCAGATATCCTCCACCACCGCGTAGATCGGGATATCGGGGTACTTGGCCCGCAGCCGCCGGATCTCGTCGTTGATGTGCCCGGCCTGCACCGGGCTGCCGCCCGGGCTGTTGATGCGCAGTATCACGCCCCGGGTGCGCTTGTCCTTGAACGCCTCCTGCAGTCCGGCGGTGACGTTGTCGGCGCTGGCGAGGCTGTTGGGGCCGATGACACCCTGCACCTCGACCAGCGCGGTGTGCTTGTCGGCGCCGGTCTCCCTCTTGCCGAACAATCCCATGCCGACGAACAGCAGCGCAAACAGATAGACGAACAGCAGCAGCTTGAAGAAGATGCCCCAGCGCCGCGCGTGGCGCTGCTCGTCGATCGCCGCCAAAGCGACCTTTTCGATCGTTTGACGCTCCCAGCTCGATCCGGGCTTTCCCGGTTCCAGTTCAGCCATGATTGCCACCCTCAGTCCGGAACGCCACCGGCCATGCGGCCCGCGGCGATGCCGGCATTTTAACGGTTCCCCATCCCGCGTTGCAGGAATTACGCATGCGCCAGCAGCCATTGCCGCAGGCTCTCGAAGTCGTCCACGCACGCCAGCGGCTCGCAGCCCAGCAACGCCTCCCGGGCATGCGCCCCGTAGGCCACGCCCAGCCGCGGCACCCCGGCGGCGCGGGCCATCTCCATGTCGTGCGTCGTGTCCCCGATCATCAGCGTGCGCTCGTTTTCGACACCCAATCCTTCCATCAACCCCTGCAGCATCCCGGGATGCGGCTTGGAAGGTCCCTCGTCGGCGCAGCGCGTGGCATGGAAGTAGCGCTCGAGACCGGTCGCACTGAGCGCTCGATCCAGCCCGCGGCGGCTCTTGCCGGTCGCGACCGCCAGCAGGAAACCGGAGTCGCGCAGTGCCGCGATCGTCTCCGCTGCGCCCGGGAACAAGGCAGTGCCGGCGTCGAGCCGGAGGTAATGAACGCGATAGCGCTCGACCACGCGCGGATAGAGCGCCGCGTCGAGGCCGGGCAGGATATGCGACATGGCGTCGTGCAAGCCGAGCCCGATGACGTAGCGCGCCTGCTCTTCGCTCGGCACGGCCAGATCGAGATCGCGGCAAGCGGCCCGCAGCGACGCTGTGATCGCGGCCGCGGAGTCCATCAGCGTGCCGTCCCAGTCGAATACCAGCAGGTCGAAGCGCCGCGAGTTCACGATTCCCCGGCATCCAGGGCTGCAAGAAATGCTTTCAGATCGAGCGGCAGCGGCGCCTCCAGCGCCAGCATGGCGCCGCTCTGGGGATGCGAGATCACGACCTTGCAGGCATGCAGGAACATCCGCTTCAAGCCCTCCCGGACGAGCTGCTTGTTGAGCTTGAAATCGCCGTACTTGTCGTCCCCGGCGATCGGATAGCCGAGATGGGCAAGGTGCACGCGGATCTGATGGGTGCGGCCGGTCTTCAACTCCGCTTCGAGCAGGCTGTAGCCGCTCCAGTTCCGTTGCAGGCGAAACACGGTGTGGGCGGGCATGCCATCGCGCCCGACGCTGACCCGCCGCTCGCCCGAAGCCAGCACGTATTTGTGGAGCGGCAGTCTTACGCTGCGCTTGCCGTCACGCCAGTCGCCTTTGACCAGCACGACATAGTGCTTCTGGACCTGTCCTTCCCTCAACTGCCGATGCAGCGCGGTGAGCGCGGCTCGCCGCTTCGCGAGCAGCAGCACGCCGGAGGTGTCGCGGTCGAGCCGGTGGACGAGTTCCAGGAACCGGCACTCCGGCCGTTCCAGCCTGAGTTGCTCGATGACGCCGCGGCTGATGCCGCTGCCGCCGTGCACCGCGACGCCGGCAGGCTTGTCTATCACCAGCAGAAAGTCGTCCTCGTGGATGACGTCGGCCTTGAGGCGCGACGCGGGCGGAGGCACTGTCGCGAGGGGCCGCCTGGCGGTGCGCAACGGCGGCAGGCGCAGGCGGTCGCCCTCCTGCATCCGGTAATCGGGGCCGACCCGGCGGCTGTTGATGCGCACTTCGCCGCTGCGCAGGATGCGGTAGATGTGGCTCTTCGGGACCCCTTTCAGCCATTTGGTCAGGTAGTTGTCCACGCGCTGCCCGGCGGCTTCCGCCTCCACCTCGTGCCAGCTTGCGGAATCTTTACTTAAGCCTTTCATTTGTATATAATATTTTCCGTACGTCGCGACTGCCGGGAAGCGTGATGCGAAGTGCTCCGCGATCCCGGGCCGGGAGTCGGCCTGCGCTTACGCCAGAATTGGCCGCAGGAGCGCGCCAGCAAGATCGGGCGTGCCGAAGGCGAATCGTCAGACGACTACGGATTCGCCGGACGAAATGGTTAATGTCGCTCACCACGCAGAAGTAGCGATAGTAGACGAACTACGCGCTCACGACACCATAGGCATTCGCGGGCTCCGCGCGCGGCGCGGGTCCCCACCTGGGCAAACTGCACGAGACATCCGGCTTTTCATGTCGATCATGCTCATTCCACGCGACTGATCCGGTCAGCGGCGCCTGCCTGAACGCAGGCCCCGTGGTTTGCCCCATCCCGTGTACGAGCGCGGGAGAAGATAAAAATGAAACGCATGTTGTTTAATGCGACGCAGGCCGAAGAGCTGCGCGTCGCCATCGTCGACGGCCAGAAGCTCGTCGACCTCGACATCGAAACCCCCGGCAAGGAACAGCGCAAGAGCAACATTTACAAGGGGGTCATCACCCGCGCCGAGCAGAGCCTAGAGGCCGCCTTCGTGGACTACGGGGCGGAGCGTCACGGCTTCCTGCCCTTCAAGGAGATCGCGCGCGCCTACTTCAAGCCCGGGGTGGACGTCGGCCGCGCCACCATCAGGGAAGCGATCGACGAAGGCCAGGAACTGATCGTCCAGGTCGACAAGGACGAGCGCGGCAACAAGGGCGCCGCCCTCACCACGTTCATCAGCCTCGCCGGCCGCTACCTCGTGCTGATGCCCAACAACCCGCGCGGCGGCGGCGTTTCGCGCCGCGTCGAGGGCGAGGACCGCAACGAGTTGCGCGACGTGATCGACCAGCTGCCCCTGCCCCCGGGCATGAGCGTGATCGGGCGCACCGCGGCGATCGGCCGTTCCTCGGAAGAGCTCACCTGGGACCTCAATTACCTGATGCAGCTGTGGCGCGCGATCGAAGGCGCCGCGCAGCAGCAGACCGGCGCGTTCCTGATCTACCAGGAATCGAGCCTGGTGATCCGCGCCATCCGCGACTACTACCACCAGGACATCGGCGAAGTCCTGATCGACACCGAGCCGGTCTACGAGCAGGCGCGGCAGTTCATGAGCCACGTCATGCCGCAGAACGTCAACCGCATCAAGCTCTACCGGGACGACGTGCCGCTGTTCTCGCGCTTCCAGATCGAGCACCAGATCGAATCGGCCTACTCGCGCTCGCTCAACCTGCCGTCCGGCGGCGCCATCGTGTTCGACCACACCGAGGCGCTGGTTTCGGTCGACGTCAACTCGGCCCGGGCGACGCGCGGCTCCGACATCGAGGAGACGGCGTTCCGCACCAATCTCGAGGCCGCGGAGGAGATCGGGCGGCAGCTGAGGCTGCGCGACCTGGGCGGGCTCATCGTCATCGACTTCATCGACATGGAAAGCGGCCGCAACCAGCGCGAAGTGGAAAACCGCCTGCGCGATTCCCTGCGCTACGACCGGGCACGGGTGCAGCTCGGCAAGATCTCGCGCTTCGGCCTGATGGAGCTGTCGCGCCAGCGGCTGCGGCCGTCGCTCGGCGAGACCGCGCACAGCCCGTGCCCGCGCTGCCACGGCACCGGCCACATCCGCGGCACCGAATCCACCGCGCTGCACATCCTGCGCATCGTCCAGGAAGAGGCGATGAAGGAAAACACCGGCGCCATCAACGCCCAGGTGCCGGTGGATGTCGCAACCTTTCTCCTGAACGAGAAACGCGTGGACCTCCAGATGATCGAGGCGCGCCACCGGGTCTCGGTCATGCTGATCCCGAACATGCACATCGAGACGCCGAATTACACGGTGACGAGGCTGCGCCACGACGATCTCAACAAGACCGAACCGCTGCCGGCAAGCTACAACCTCGTGGAAGCCCCGACCGAGCAGGAAAAGACGGTGCCCGGCGCACCCGAGCCCGCCGCGGCGCGCCCGGAAGCGCTGGTCAAGGGCATCACCCCGGACCAGCCCGCGCCGATGCCGGTGGCGAAGGAAACGAGGCCGGAACCGGTCCGTCAGCCGCAGCCGCAGCCCGCGAGACAGGAGGGCTCGATCATCGGCAAGATTTTCGGTTTCTTCAAGCGCAAACCGGCCGAAGCAACACCGGTCGCCACGGAGACCACGCGCCCGGTGCCGGAGCGCGGCGGTCAGCGCCGCCACCGGCACGAGCGTGACGGCGCGCGCCGCGAGCGTGAGCCGGAACGGGCCGGCGGCCAGCGCCAGCGCCAGGAGGGCAGGCAGGACCGCCAGCGCGATGGCGCGCGCAACCGGCATGACCCGGAGCGCAACGAGCAACGGCGGCAAGAGCAGCAGCATCGCCGCCACGAGCAACCACAGGGGCAGCGGCAGCAGCCGCAATCTCCCCAGCAGCCGCAGCGCGGTCCGGCGCAGGGCCAGCAGCAGCCGCGAGAACCGGGAGAGCAACGCGAGGGACGCGGCCGCAGACGGCGCCGTGGAGGACGCGACCGGCACGAGCAGCAAACTTCTCGCGGACCGCAACCTCACGGCCAACCGGATCGGCTGGCTGAAGAGCGCCCGGCGCCAG
Organism: Betaproteobacteria bacterium RIFCSPLOWO2_02_FULL_67_26; assembly: GCA_001771935.1. Taxonomy (GTDB): domain Bacteria; phylum Pseudomonadota; class Gammaproteobacteria; order Burkholderiales; family SG8-41; genus SG8-41. The sequence continues at coordinate 2,215 of MERD01000001.1, read as the reverse complement.
GGGCCGGGGAGAGCTTCGCCGTTCAAGCGGCCCCTGCTGTCTCCGACACCATGGTGGAAGTCGCAACGCCGATGGCCGCACCGTACCAGGCACCCACCGCGCCCTCTTCGTTCGAGGCCGAGCGGGTGCGCGAATTTCCGCCGCACGAAAAAGCGGCGGAAGCGCCTTCGGGTGCCGGGTACGCGCCGGCGGAGCCGGTCAGGATCGAATGGCCCTCGGACCTCCAGCAGGTCGAGTCCGATCCGGAGAAGGTGCGCACCGCCCAGGAGCGCGTCGTGGAGGAAGAGTCCGCGCCGCGCCCGAAGCGCGTGCGCCAGCCGCAGGCTCCGGCGGATGACGGACCGCTGGTGCAGATCGAGACCGGCCCGGCGGAATCTGCGGCCAGCGGCGGCCAGAAGGAAAAAGAAACCGCCCTGCCCGGCTAGCACCGTTCGCGCAGGTGATCGAGCAGGCCGCGCGCGGCCTGCTCCACCATGTCCAGCACGCGCTCGAATCCTTCCGGGCCGCCGTAATAGGGGTCGGGCACCTCGCGCACTTGGGGGTCGGCCCCGAATTCCATGAAGAGCCTGAGCTTGTGCGCGTGCTGCGTGGGGCACAGGCGCTGGAGCAGGCGCAGGTTCATCTCGTCCATTGCCAGCACGTAGTCGAACTCGTCGAAATCGCGCCGGCTCACCTGGCGGCCGCGCAGGCGGCTCAGGTCGTAGCCCCGCTTTCCCGCGATGCGCTGCGCCCTCGCGTCCGGCGCCTCGCCGATATGGTAGTCGTGCGTGCCCGCCGAGTCGCTTGCAATCCAGTCGTCAAGCTTTGCCTCGGAGACGTGGTGCTTGAACACCCCCTCCGCCATCGGCGATCGGCAGATATTGCCCATACACACGAACAGGATTTTGATCGGCTGCGCCATCAAATTGATTTTAATTCGGGTTTCGCACTGAAGACCCGAATCGTTATCCGAGAGTAATTCCGGGGCGCCGGGCGAGCATTGGAAAACTTGAAATCCTGATGTCGCAATTCGCGACATCAAGATGGGCGGACGGCGGAAGGCGCTTCTAGGGGAAGGGAAACTGGGCGCTCTATCGCGCAGGACGCAGGTTCATCGCGCAATCGCGACGTCTTCGAGAATCACCTGCTTGAGTACCGATGGATCGTCGAGGCGTTTTGTCGCGTCGAGGATTTCGATCCCCGCAAGCTTCCCTGCCGCGTCGTAGTCAGCCACGATGCCGTCGGCGAGGTGCTTGGTCGTGACGGTCGTGTCCTTGAAGCGGATATACAGGGCGTCCACTTCATGATCGTAGGTGATCTTCATCCTTGCCTCCGCTCGAAATAATACACGTACACCGTTACTACGACGATCTCTCCCGCTTCCTCGACAAATACCGGCCGTACCTGTTTCGTGGCATAGCGGCGGCCATTCCACTCGGCATCGAACTTGTAATCCTTGCGGGCATCGCGGCGGCCTCCCCCGGCATCGCCCCAGCTGCCTTCCCGAATCGCCTCATGCACTTCCTGCTCGGTGGTTCCCCGGTGTCCTATCTGCTCGCGGGCGTGTCCGGAAAGACGGATCGGTTTGCCTGACACGGCCATGTGCGAAGGTTGGTGATTCGCGTCGCTATTCCCGACCAAATGAAGCCGGCTTAACGAGACACAGCCAGCAGCATAGCATCAAGCAACCACGGGAAGGGCTTACTACAAGTCACGCCGCCTCTAGAAACAGGCGCTGTTTCAGCGCCCTGAGCTGGTCGCGCAACTGGGCCGCGCGCTCGAACTCGAGGTTGCGGGCGGCTTCCAGCATCTCCTTCTCGAGCTGCTTCACCTCGCGCGTGAGGTCCTTCTCGCTCATCGCTCCGTAGCGCGCCTCGGTCTGCGCGGCCTTCAGCTGGCTGCGCGCTTCCTCGTGGTCGTACACGCCCTCGATGATGTCCTTGACGCGCTTGGAAACGCTTTTCGGGGTGATGCCGTGCGCGGCGTTGAAGGCGATCTGCTTGTTGCGGCGCCGCTCGGTTTCGCCAATGGCCCGCCGCATCGAGTCAGTGACGGTGTCACCGTAGAGGATGGCGGTGCCGTTGATGTGCCGCGCCGCGCGGCCGATGGTCTGGATCAGCGAGCGCTCCGACCGGAGAAAACCCTCCTTGTCGGCGTCCAATATCGCCACCAATGACACCTCCGGCAGGTCCAGCCCCTCGCGCAGCAGGTTGATGCCGACCAGCACGTCGAACTC